>JAEZUE010000087.1 GCA_023443455.1 Verrucomicrobiota bacterium | reverse complement strand
TTAAGCCCTCAGCCGCCAATGGTAGTTGGACGTTAGGTTCCGCGAGAGTAGGTCATTGCCAGGATTTATGCCCCGGTGTTCCCACAAGGAACACCGGGGCTTTTTTTTGCCCGACTTCTTCGAGCCTACTTGCTCGTTCCTGACCTCATAGGCCCAGGTATCGAGCCGTACATATATTCCCTGTTCGGTTCGGGCATCGGCGCACCTGTGCGGCAATAGGTGTTGGCGCTTATCATCCGCACTCGCCAATCCCAACATCCCGCGTTGGACCGTTCACTCCGTCCGCCGACTCCGCCGCGCCTGATGGTCGTTCCCTATCCCGCGGTTTCGGACGGTAGTGTCGAACTTGCCGCCGCTGCGGCACTTCGCGCCGATTGCCTGCCCCCGGCTCAGATCTCGTAATCGTAGCCGGCGAACGGCAACTCGACTTCCAGCGACTCGTGTTTGCGGCGGTGGCGCACCGAGAGGTTGGCGCCCTCGTAGGTCACGAGGCTGTGCGCGGGCACCGAGTTCATCAACCATACGTTGGAGCCGATGATCGAGTGCGCCCCGACTTTTGTGTCCCCGCCGAGAATGGTCGCACCGGCATAGATCGTGACGTTGTCGCCCACGTCGGGATGGCGCTTCACGCCTTTGACGGGGTTGCCGTGCGGATCGAGGGCGAAGGATTTGGCCCCCAGCGTCACTCCCTGGTAGAGTTTCACGTGGTCGCCGATCACGGCGGTTTCGCCGATCACCACCCCCGTGCAGTGATCGACGAAGAAGTGGGTGCCGATCTTCGCGCCGGGATGGATGTCGGCCCCGGTGCGCTCGTGCGCGAACTCGGTGAGCATGCGCGGCAGCAACGGCACCCCGCGGCGGTAGAGCACATGGGCGATGCGCTGCAACGAAATTACCAAGACGCACGGGTAGGCGAGGATGATCTCGTCGTGGCTGCGGGCCGCAGGGTCGCCGGCGTAGGCCGCCTCGACGTCCGTGCGGATGATGCGGCGCAGCGTGGGAAACTGTCCGAGGAGATACAGACTCTCCTTGGCGGCCGCTTTCTGCGGATCTTCGTGACCGGCGAAGGCGAGCGCTTTGGCGATTTCGGAACGCAGGCTGCGTTCGATTTCGGCGAGCTGACCGCCCACCAGGCTGTCGACTTCGTCGCGCGACGGCGGCTGCTTTTCGAAAAAGCCCGGGAAGAGCAGGTGCATGAAGCCGCGCGCAAGGGCGTCGACGGCGGCCTCGGAGGGCAGATTGGCGCCGTCGAGGTGGTTGATGCCGCCGTCCTCCGTGTAGGAGCGGAGGAGATCGGCCTTGATTTTGTCGAGCGTCATGACGGCGGGCCGGGTAGGGCGCACGCGGGCGATTTGCCGAGGAAACGGTTACTTGATGATCATGTCCTTCACCGTCTTGCCGGCGGGGATCATGGGGAGCACGTGTTCGGAGTACGGCACAACCACGTCGAGAACAAAGGGCCCGTCGTGGTCGAGCATCTCCTGGATGGCGGCGCGCAGTTCGGACTTTTTCACGACACGGCGACCCTTCACGCCGAAGCCTTCGGCGATCTTCACGAAGTCCGGGTACAGGCCGTCGAGGTTCTCGGGGCCGCCGATGTTGTCCTTGTCGCCGAGGATCGTGTTGCCGCGCACGCTGTTGTAGAAACGGTCCTCCCACTGCACGACCATGCCAAGGTGCTGGTTGTTCAGGATCATGGCCTTGGCGCCGATCTTCTCGATCGCGGCCGTCGCCAACTCCTGGATGTTCATCGTGAAGGAGCCGTCGCCGTCGATGTCGACCACCTGCTTGTCGGGCCGGGCCATCTTGGCGCCGAGCGCGGCCGGGTAGCCGAAGCCCATTGCGCCGAGGCCGAGTGAGCTGATGTAGCGACGGGGCTCGGCGAACTCGTAGTACTGGGCGGCCCACATCTGGTGCTGGCCCACGCCGGTGACGACGATGGCCTCGCCCTTGGTGAGCTCGTAGAGCACGTGGATCGCCTCCTGCGGGAGGATGTGCGGGCTCTCGTCGTAGCTGAAGGGGTATTGCTTCTTCCATGCCGCGCACTGCGCGAGCCAGGCGGCGGTGTCGGGGGTGGAGGCCGGGCGCGCGGCCTGCAGCGCGTTGAGGCGCGCGAGGGCGTCCTGGACATCGCCGACGATCGGCAGGTCGACGCGCTTGTTCTTGTTGTGCTCGGAGGCGTCGATGTCGAGGTGCACGATCTTCGCGTTGTGCGCGAAGGCATTGGTGTCACCGGTCACGCGGTCGTCGAAACGGGCGCCGAGGCAGAGCAGCAAGTCGCATTCGTCGGCGGCGAGGTTGCCGGCCACGGTGCCGTGCATGCCGAACCAGCGCAGCGAGAGCGGGCTCGTCTCCGGGAAGGCGCCGATGCCCATGAGGGTCGTGACAACCGGAATCTGGTTACGTTCGGCGAAGGTGCGGAGCGCGGTGCTCGCACTGGCGGAGATCGCGCCGCCGCCGACGTAGAGCAGCGGTTTCTTGGCCGCGGCGACCATTACGAGGACCTGCGCAAGCTGTTCGTCGGTGGCGTGTTTCTCCGGCTTGTACGCCGGCAGATCCATCTGCACCGGCCAGCTCGGGGTGAACTTCGCCTGTTGCACGTCCTTCGGAATGTCGATCACGACCGGGCCGGGCCGGCCGCTGTTGGCGATGTGGAAGGCTTCGCGGAAGATGCGGGGCAGATCGTTCACATCCATCACGAGGAAGGAATGTTTCACGATCGGCAGGGTCATGCCGTAGAAGTCGGTTTCCTGGAACGCGCTCTTGCCGATGTACTTCGAGAACACCTGCCCGGTGATCGCGATCATCGGAATGCTGTCCATGAATGCGTCCGCGATCGCGCTGACGAGATTGGTTGCACCGGGGCCGCTGGTGGCCATGCAGACGCCGGCCTTGCCGGTGACGCGCGCATAGGCGTTGGCCGCGAACCCGCCTCCCTGCTCGTGGCGAGGGAGGATGACGCGGATCTTGTCGGTCTTGGTGAACGCCTGATGCAGCTCGAGCGAGGCACCGCCCGGGTAGGCGAAGATGACGTCGACGCCCTCGCGGATGAGGCATTCGGCGACACAGTCGGCACCTTTCATTTCGCGGGTTGCTTGGGCGGGAACTTGGGCGGAGGCGTTCTGGGCGGTCATGGTGCGTTAAGGGGCGGCCAACGTTGGCGGTCCTGCCCGCTGCGGCAAGGGCGGATTCAGGGCCGGCGCGGGCTTGCGCCGGAGGATTCTGCGGTGCGGAATGCGGGGGTGATCTCGATCCTTTTCATCGGCGATATCGTGGGGCGGCCCGGTCGCGAAATTGTGGCGAACCGTCTCGCGGCTCTCCGCGCGGAGATGGGCTTGGATTTCGTCATCGCCAATGCCGAGAACTCCGCCGCGGGCGCCGGCATCACCGGCACCATCGCGCGCGATCTGCTGGGCCGCGGCGTCGATGCGATCACGCTGGGCGACCACGTGTGGGATCAGAAGGGCTTCGAGGCAGAGATCCGCACGCTGGAGCGCGTGTGCCGACCGGCCAACCTGCCGGCGGCCTGCCCGGGCCGCGAACGCTTGATCCTCGAGAAGGACGGCTTCCGCCTCGGCGTGTTCACCGTTTTGGGACGCAATTTCATTGGTCTGAAGGGCGACTGCCCGTTTGCCGCCGCCGACCGGTTGCTCAAGGACAGCGAGGCCGACTGCGATGCGGTGTTCGTCGAGGTGCACATGGAGGCGACTTCCGAAAAGATCGCGATGGGCTGGTACCTCGATGGTCGGGCGCTCGCGGTGGTCGGCACGCACACCCACGTGCCCACGGCCGATGCGTGCGTGCTGCCGAAGGGCACCGCCTACCTGACCGATGCCGGCATGACCGGCCCGTATGAGTCGGTGCTCGGGCGCGACATCCAGGCGGTCATCGGGCGTTTCGTCGACGGCATGCCGCGTCGTTTCGGGGTGGCGACGGGCGACGTGCGGCTCTCCGGCGTGGTGGTGCGCTACGACCCGGAGCAGAAACGTGCGGTGTCGTGCGAACTCGTGACGGTGCGCGGTTTGCCGGCCAGTACCGAGTCGGCTTCCTGAACCCCGCCATGGGTCGCGAAGACTACATCGTCCGGCATATCGAGATGGTGGGGCGGTTCATCGCGCAGATGTTGAAGGCGCGCGGCGCAGGCCGTGAAGACCAGGCGATCCAGCTCGGGATCCAGGCCGTGGAGAAGCTCTTCGGGATGGGGATGGGCGAGCTGTCCGCGTATTCGATGGACGCGCAGTTCGCGCGCCTCGCTGCAAGCTACTCCGCGAACGAGGGACGGGAGCGGCAGTTCGCGTATGCGCTCCTCCTGAAAGAGCTCGGGGTTTCCTATCGCGGCGGGTCCAGCCCCGAGATCGCCGACGTGTTATTCAAAGGCGCGTTGTGGATTTGTCTGCGGCTGATGACGGACGGCGAGGGTCCGCAAGATGGCGACGTCGTGCAGCTCGCGCGCGAAATGTTGGCCAGCCTTCCGCCGGATACGATCGATGCGCCGCTCGAGGAAGCGCTCGCGATGGCTTCTGCTCGACCGGAGCTTTGAGCCGAAATTCTGTCGGTTCCGATTGCGCAGTCCGGTCGAGCACGGAGGGGCCTGCGGAGCAGGGTGACCTGTGGCTTGTGGGCGGTGGCGCGAGCACGGCAGTTTGCCGCGTCGACGTGAGGACGGACCGTAGCGCGGTTCTTCAGACCGCGTCGGTGGGGATTGCGGGCGCTCGGACTAGGGGGGCCAAGTCGGCGCCATGGCCTACAACGGGTCCAGCCTGCGCCCCTACGCGGACTGATCACGCGCCGACTTCGGCGTATTGGCCGAGATGGCGGAAGAAGTTGTAGCGCTGCTCGAGCAGTGTCTCCAACGGGAGAGCACAGATGGCGTCGAGGTGGCGGCCGAGGGCCTCGCCGACCGTGCGCGCGGTCGCGTCGGGATCGTAGTGCGCTCCGCCGAGCGGCTCCGGCAGGACCTCGTGGGCGACGCCGAGTTTGGTGAGTTCGGCGGCGTTGAGCTTGAGCGCTTCGGCCGCCTGCGGGGCGTTGGCGCGGTCCTTCCAGATGATGGCGGCGCAGCCTTCGGGAGAGATGACCGAGTAGTAGCTGTTTTCCAATACGAGCACGCGGTCGGTCACGCCGATGCCCAGAGCGCCGCCGGAGCCGCCTTCGCCGATGACGAGGCCCACGCTCGGCGTGCGCAGGGTGCTCATCTCGCGGATGTTCACGGCGATGGCCTCGGCCACATGGCGCTCCTCGGAACCGACGCCCGGGAACGCTCCGGGAGTGTCGATGAAACAGATCAACGGCAGGCCGAATTTCTCGGCGAGGCGCATGAGGCGGAGCGCCTTGCGGTAGCCCTCGGGGTTGGGCATGCCGAAGTTGCGCTCGAGGTTGTCCTTGGTGTCCCGGCCTTTCTGTTGGGCGACGATCATGACCGGGCGGTCGTGGAAAAAGGCGGTGCCGCCGATGAGGGCGCGGTCGTCGTTGAACTGGCGGTCGCCGTGCAACTCCTGGAAGTCGGTGAACAGGGCGCCGACGTAGTCGAGCGCGTACGGGCGTTTCGGATGGCGGGCGATCTGCACGCGCTGCCACGCGGTGAGCTCGCGGTAGACGTTGCGTTTGGTCTCCTCTATCTTGGCCTCGATGGCGGCGATTTCGTGGGTGGCGCCGACCTTGTTCTTGAGGGCGAGCTCACGCAGGTGGGCGAGCTGTTTCTCGAGGTCGCGGATGGGTTTCTCGAATTCGAGCAGGTGCTGCGGTTTTTCCATGGTGGCGGAGCGAATCGCGGCCATCGGTATGCGCGGCGCAGCCGGAACCGTCAACGGGCGGAGCCGCCCGCGTCGGCAGAATGCAGCAGGTTGAATGCTGGGGCCGGGGGTGCAGAAGCGGAGGGCGGCCGATGGCCCAAGGCCGCATGGAGCCCCCAGGACCTTTTCGCCGTCCGCGTCAAGGATCGCGTCCGGGCGTGCGCCGACGAAATTCTGTTACGGTCGTAACAGAATTTCGTCGGGCGGCGGTGGTTATCGCTGGAGTCGCGGCGGCCTTGAACCTGCCATTTGAGGGACGAAAAGACCCCGGTGGCATGTAGCCGACCGGGGCAGCAGGGGATGATGGCGATTGATTACTGAGCGGGGGCCGGCTCGGGGGTTGCCTCGGCGGTGGGGGCGGTTTCGGCGGCCTGCATCTCGGCGGCGAATTCCTGGGTGAGGGCCTGCATTTTCTGCATCATCGAGTTCATCTTGGCGGGCATCTCAGCCATCGATTTCTGCATGATCACGGGGATCTTCTTGATCGTGGCCTGGCCGGCGGGGGTCTTGTAGAACGCGAGCATGCCGTCGACTTCCTCCTGGGAGAGCGACTCCCGGTAGATGCGCAGGTACATCGGCTCGAGTTTCTCCCATGTCAGCTCTGCTCGCATGATATCGACGACGCCGGCCTGGAACTTGTCGATCGCGGCCTGTTGCGCCGGGGTGACCTCCTGTCCGTTGGCGGCCTGCGCGATCATGCCCTTCATCATGCCGTCGATCTGCCCGGTCATGGAATCGATGAGCTTGGGGGCGTCGGTGATGTTGAGTAGTTCGTGCAGCGAGGCGTCGGAGGGCGGGGTGTCGACCGCGAACGCGGGCGAGCAAACCAGGGCGAGGGCGAGGAGGAGACGTTTCATGTTCTTGGCTGAGGTCTTGTATTTGTTGCGTGGGGAAAGGGACGAGGGGAACTAGTTCGACCACAGGAGCGGCCGGCCGAGGTCGCAGCGACGGAAGTGGCGACGGATTGCCCACCAGCAGAGCCCGGCGGCGAGAAGCACGGCGCCGAGGGTGGTCATCAGGCCGAGCGGGGTGATCACTTGATCGAGGAGGAGCAGCGGTGGCGAGAGCCGGCCGTCGCGAACCATGCCGGCGCCGATTCCTCCGATCATTCCGAACCCGAGCAAGGGGAGGCCGGCGGCGCACCAGAGCATCCAGCGTCGTCGTGCGACAAGAAAGAAGGACGCGAGGCAGACCAGACCCAGGGCGGAGGTTGTGCACGCCAATGCCGCAGGACGAGCGAGCAGACCCCAGCCAAGGTCCTGATGCGAGACGGCCGAGGCGACAAGAACGGCCACCACGAGCTCTCCGCTCAGGATCACCGTTGTGGCAACAGTGATCCTGAGCAGGGCGAGAAAGACGCACAACGCCGAGCGGTCGCGGGCGAGCGGAAGCGGGAGCACGACCGAGGCGAAGCGAAAACCATAGGCCACGGGGAGTGCGCCCATCATGAGGGCGAGAAATCCGTAGAAAATGAAGGGCGTTGGTGCGCTGGCGGTGGTGCCGGCGTGGGCCGCTGTCGCCAAATCGGAGCAGATGGCGGCAAAGCTGATGGGGTCCTTTGGTTCGAGCCGGTTGATCATCATGGTGAGCACCGCTGTCGCTATGGTTCCGGCGCAAAGGGTGGCCAGGAGGAGGGAGATCGCGGTTCGCAGGAAGGACTGACCGGCGAAATACGCGAAATGGTGGATGTTGACCCAATCGCCGAGCGGGCGTGCCTCGCCGTGCTTTGGCGGCCAGTTGAAGGCGTGCTCCTTCTGCTTCTTGGCTTGTTGGCGTTGCCCGATCTGTTGGGCGTTGTAGCGGACCATGGCCGAGTATCCGGAGCCCGGAATTGGCGCGATGCTTTGGAAACAAAGAAATGGCTGGTTGCGCCGCATGCGCTCGCGCACGGAGTCTTCGGCGAACCCGAAATGGAAGCAGAGTGCGGCGATGGCTAACCCGCCGGCGAGTAAGCCCCAGGGCGCATCGCGGCCGAGGCCGAGGATCAGTTCCCGCGTTGTCGGCACGGCGCCGAGGGCCGCCAGAGCGAACAGGCCGAAGATCTTGGCCCACGAAGCGTCGGTTCGGCGGCGGTTGAGCAAGGGGAGTGAAAGGAAAACAAGTACGAGGCCAACCGTCGCAGGCAGGGGCAGCGTGAGCGGCAAGAAGTGGGCGCCGACTGCAATCAGGACGGTGACGATTGTGATGGTGGCGAGATGATACCGTCGGAGCTGTGGCCCGATTGCAGGAAGCAGAGCGGCGAAATTCCGGTGCAGGACTTCATGGAGTGGTCCGGTCAACAAGAACCCCAGCATCACTGGACCAGCGATCACGAGGATTAACACGGGAACCTCGGCTTTCGGGGCTCCGCCGACGGTGCCGAAGAGCGTGAAGCCGATGCACCAGCCGTAGAAGGCGGTGAGCAGCAACGTCCGGATCGGACGCAGGAGCGTGAGATAGGATTTGAGGGTCATGGCTCGGGGCGGGGCGCTGGCTGGCGGGTCTACCGGTTCCAGTCCTGCGCGCGGGTGAGCAGCGGGAACATCTCGTCGAGGTTGAGCGGGCGGGTGCGGAGTTGGACGCGGTGGGTGGCGGCGAAACGCTCGGCGGTATTTGTGTCCGTTGTTCGGACACGAAGAACGGCTTGTCGGGCGTCGTTTTGCTGCTGGAGGATGAACGGCTCGGCGAAGCGCTCAGGGAGGCGGCCCTCGGCGGAGGTGAGCGTCCACTCGGCGAAGCTCTCCTGGATCGTGTCGAAGGCGGCGTTCTCGACGAGGGTGCCGGCGTCGAGGGCGACGATCCAGTCGACGATCTTTTCCACGTCGTTGAGAATGTGCGACGAGATCACGACGGTGGTGCCGTCGTCGCGGAGCAGCTCGAGCAGGAAGTCGAGCAGGCGGCGGCGCACGATCGGGTCGAGCGCGCTGATGGGTTCGTCGAGCAGGAGCAGCGAGGGGCGATGGCACACGCCGAGCAGGATGCCGACCTTCTGGCGGTCGCCGGGGCTGAGTTGCACGATCTTGCGCTTCGCATCGAGCTCGAGCGCGTCGAGCAGGCGGATCTCGAGCGACTTATCCCAGCGTGGGTAGAAGGAGGCGTTGAAGTCCAGGTGCTGGCGCACCGTCATCCACTCGAGGTAGCGGCCTTCCTGTTGCACGAGGCCGAGCCGGGTCAGCTGCGGCGTGTCCAGTTTCTGGGACGGAGTGCCGAGCGTGGTGCTGGTGCCGGCGGTTGGGACGAGCAGGCCGGCGGCGAGGTGGAGCAGGGTGGTCTTGCCGGCGCCGTTGCGGCCGAGCAGTCCGATGATGCGACCGGCGGGGAGGTCGAGGGAGACGTCGCTCAACGCGGTGTGCTTGCCGAAGCGCTGGGTGAGGCCGCGGAGGACGAGCGGGGAGGTGGAGGCTTCGGCGGTGTCGTCGTGGACCGAAGCAGGGGCGAGGGAGGTCGAGGTCATGACTGGGGTGGCTCAGGAATCGAGCAGTTCGCGGAAGAGTTTCACGGCTTGGGCGGGGGAGACATCGAGCTGCTTGGCCAGATGGGCGGCGGCGGTGAGGTGTTGGCGGAGCGGGTCGAGCCGGGCGGTCTGTTGGGCGTCGGCCGGGCGCTCGCGGACGATGAGCGTCTGGCCGCGGCGGCGTTCGAGCACGCCGTCGTGTTCGAGCAGCCCGTACGCCTTGCTGATCGTCATCGGGTTGAGCGCGAGCTCGGCCGAGAGGGCGCGGGTCGACGGGAGCTCGGAGCCCGGGGGGAGCAGCCCGGTGGCGATCTGGAGTTTGATCTGGTCCATGATCTGTCGGTAGGCGGGCACGCCGTTGTGGAGATCGATGGAGAGCAGGGGAGGCATGGGATTGCCGGTTTCGGATTGTCGATTTGGACGGGCGACGAGGGACGCGTCTGTGGGTAGGTGTATTAGTGCACTAATGCAGCATGTCAAGCCGTTGTCTGGCGGTGGCTGGTCTGAACGGTTCCACGGGCCGACGAAATTTTGTTACGGTCGGAACAGAATTTCGTCGGGCGGGGCCCGGGCGGAGCGTGAGGGCGGCCGGTGGGCGCATTAATGTGCTATCGTTGGAATGGGGCGGGGGGCGCGGGGGCGAGATTTGTGTCGTTAACGGGGGAGCGGCGCCCTCAGCTCGCCGGTTTTCCATGCAACCGAAGTCGTCCTCTCAATCGAAACTGTTGGCATTGGCCTGGCCGATCTTCGTCGAGCAGGGGCTGCGCGTGGCGATCGGCACGGTCGACACGATCATGGTCAGCCACCTGGGGGACGATGCGGTCGCGGGGGTGGGCGTGGCCTCGCAGGTCTTCACGCTGTTCATCATTCTGTTCATGTTTGTCGGCATCGGTAGCAGCGTGGTGATCACGCACCACCTCGGGGCGGGGGACCGCGTCGGGGCGGACCGCATCTCGGCCACGGCGATCGCGGCCAACACCTGGATCGGGCTCGCCGCGAGCGCGATCGTGTTCGTGCTGGCGGAGTGGATGCTGCGGGTCATGGGGCTGCAGGCGGAGACGATGGTGTTCGCCAAGCCGTTCCTGCTCCTGATGGGCGGCACGCTGTTCCTGGAGGCGATGAACAACGCCATCGCGGCGACGTTGCGCGCGCATACCCATACCCGCGACGCGATGTGGGTGACGGCCGGTCAGAACATCCTGAACGTCATCGGCAACTGCCTGCTTCTCTTCGGCCTGTTCGGTTTTCCGAAACTGGGGGTGGTCGGCGTGGGCATCTCGGGCATCGTCAGCCGTGCGGCGGCGAGCGTGGCGCTCTGGTTTCTGCTGGAGTGGCGGACGCGCCTGAAGGTGCGTCTGCGGGATTTCTTCACGATCCAGCGGGAGAAGCTCGGGAGCATCCTGCACATCGGCCTACCGGCGGCGGGCGAGCATACCAGCTGGTGGGTCGCCTTCATGGTGATCACCCATTTCTGCGCGGAGATGGGCGGCAGTGCCTTGGCCACCCAGCAGTATGTGATGAACATCATCCGATGGGTGATCCTCATGAACGTCTCGATCGGGCTGGGGACCGAGATCCTCACCGGGCATCTGATCGGGGCGGGCCAGTTCGAGGAGGCGTACCAGGGGCTGCTGCGCAGCGTGAAGTTCGGCATGGTCTGCGCGATGGTCGGAGCCGCCCTCCTGGCGGTCGGGGCGCCATGGATATTGGGTGTCTTCACCGACGATGCCTCCATCATCGCCACCGGCGTGATCCTGCTGCGCATTGGGCTGCTGATCGAGCCGGGCCGGGTGTTCAACGTCGTGGTGATCAACTCGCTGCGCGCCACCGGCGACGCCCGCTTCCCCGTGCTGGTCGGATTGTGCGTGATGTGGGGCGTGTGGGTGCCCCTGTCGTGGCTGCTCGGGCTCAAGCTGGGCTGGGGCATGGCGGGCATCTGGTGCGCGATGGCCTGCGACGAGTGGACGCGCGGGCTGCTCATGTATCGGCGTTGGCGGACGTGGAAGTGGCTGCCGTACGCCGAGCGCAGCCGCTCGATGGCGCGGGACAAGGCGCTCGGCGAGGCCCGTAGTGCCGGATTGACTGCCGAGGAATGATCGGGGCGCCTGCGGTGTTGCCAAGCCCGCGGGCGAGGTTTTCCTTCAGCCCCCCTTGTTGGGACCGATTACCCTGCTCCGGCCGGGTGACTCCGGCCCTCCATCCTCCCTGATATGGCAACACTACTGAATCGCAGTCTCTGCGTATCTCTCATCGCTGCCGCCGGCCTGACCGGTGTTTGCGCCCAGAACTCGGCCGAGAAGCCCGTTTTCCAGTGGGGCGGCGACTTCCGGGTTCGTTACGAGGCCTACAACAATGTGCAGACCCTCAGCTCGGCTGCACCCTTCAACGACCGCGACTATTTCCGCGTGCGTCTCCGCGTGTGGGAGACGACCAACCCCGTGCCGGACCTTACCCTCTACGGCCGCCTGGCCGCCGAACCCCGCTACTGGTTCAACGCCGCCTCCAAGGCCGGCGAGGGCGAGGAGTGGAAATATGCGCTCTTCGACAATCTCTATGCGAAGTGGAGCACCGAACTGGCGGATACTCCGCTGACGCTCGTCGCCGGCCGGCAGGACATCACGCTCGGCGACGGCTGGCTGGTGAGCGATGGCACGCCGCTCGACGGGTCGTGGACGAACTTCGTCGACGGCGTACGGCTCACGCTCGGCGGCAAGGATTCAAAGACCAAGTACGAGGTGATCGCCTTCAACCAACAGGCTCGGCCCGGCGACCGCCTGCCGATCCTCGGCGCGAAGCGCAGCTACGCGCTCACCGAGCAGGACGAGACCGGCGTGGTCTTCTACGCCTCCAACCAGCTGGCCGAGGACACCAAGCTCGACGGCTATTTCATCTACAAAGCCGACGACAAGGTGACCTCCGCCGGCGCGAACGCCGACATCTACACGCTCGGCGGCAAGATCTCGGGCGCCCCGTCGGAGCATTGGCAATACTCGGCCGAGGGTGCCTACCAGTGGGGCCGCCGCGATCTCCTCGTGCGCCAGCCGGTCGTGATCGCGGGCTCCCGCGAGGTCTCGGCCGTGGGGTTGAACGCCAAGGCGACGTATGTGTTCAAGGACGAGTACAGGAACCAGATCTCGTTGCTCGCCGAGTACCTATCCGGCGACGACGCCGACACCACCGGCACCGACGAGATGTTCGATGTGCTCTGGGGCCGGACTCCCCGTGTGGGCGAAACCTGGGCGCAGGCCTACGCGATGGAGACCGGAGGCCGCTCCTCGCAGTACAACAATCTGGTGCGGATCGGCGCGAGCTGGAGTATCGCCCCGGACAAGAACACCTCGATCACGACGACCTACACGGCGAACTTTGCGCCGAAGGGCACGCCGACCCGGGCGACCAACGCCAGCCGTTTCGACGGAGGCCTGTTCCGCGGGCATATGCTGCAGGTGATCGCGAAGCGAAAGCTCACCAAGCGCCTCAGCGCGCTGCTTCTCGCCGAGGCCGCGGTGATGGGCGACTATTACGATCGCAGCGACACCATGACTTTTCTTCGCTGCGAGCTGCTGACGACATTCTGAGGCGAAGCGATAGCCTTTTCCCGAGAGCGGCCGGCCGATGTGCCGGCCGCTCTTTTCATGTTGGGCCGCGACGCACAACCGGCTTGCGCCCCGCTCCCGTGCTGCTGCCAATGGCGGCGTGTTCACCATCTATCCTGCCATCGATCTCAAGGGCGGCCGCTGCGTGCGCCTGACTCAGGGCCGTGCCGACGCGGCGACGATCTACCGCGACAATCCGGCCGAAGTGGCCGGCGAGTTCGCCGCTGCAGGAGCCGCATGGATCCATGTGGTCGACCTCGACGGCGCCTTTTCCGGCGCGCCCCAGAATGCCGCAGCCGTTGCGGCGATCGCGCAGGTGGCGCCGCGCATGCAGCTCGGCGGCGGCATGCGCACGAAGGAGACCGTGGCTTCCGCGTTCGCCGCCGGGGTGAGTCGGGTGGTGATCGGCACGAAGGCCTGGGAGGACGAGGCTTTCCTGCGCGAGGTTGTGCAGGCGCATGGCGACAAGATCGCGGTCGGCATCGATGCGCGCGACGGCTTTGTGACCATCAAGGGCTGGGTCGAAAAGACGGCGACCCGCGCGGTCGACCTGGCCAAGAAGGCGGAGGCGCTCGGCGTCGGCACGATCATCTATACCGACATCGCCACCGACGGCATGCTCACCGGGCCGAACTACGCGGCGTTGACCGAACTGCTCGGTGCGGTGCGTTGCCGGGTGATCGCCTCCGGCGGGGTTTCGAAACTCGCGGACATCGCCAAACTCGCGGAGTTGGCGAAAGAATACCCCCATCTCGACGGCGTGATCGTGGGCAAGGCGATCTACGAAGGCCATGTGGATGTGGCCGTAGCCCTCGCCGCCGTGCGGTAAGGCAAACAGGCGCGGGGCCGCGGCTGCGCGGACCCCGCTTCGCAGTGTCGTTTGGTTCAGGCGCTCGGCGCCGGAATCGCCTCCGCCAGTTCCTCGAGCGGGTAGGTCACGATCTCGGCGAGGGTCGGGTGGTACCAGTGGGCGCGGAGCAGGTCGTGCACGGAGGCGCGCATGGCCAAAGCGACGCTGAAGATGTGGATCAGCTCGCCGGCATCTTTGCCCACGATCTCCGCGCCGAGGATACGCCCGTCGGCGGCGGCGAACACCTTCACGTGTCCATGCTTCGCTTCCATGAGGATGGATTTGCCGTGGTCGTCGAAGGGGTAGCTGGCGGCACGGAACGCGGTGTTGGCGGCAGTCAGGTCCTTTTCGCTGCGGCCGACGACCGCGACCTGCGGGTCGGTGAAGACAACTTGGACGAGCCCATCGTAGTCGACCGGTTTCAGCCCGGGCCGGCCGAAGGCGTGGCGGGCCGCGAGTTCGCCCTGGGCCACGGCGGTGTGCACGATCTCGTAGGGGCCGGTGCAATCGCCGCCGGCGTAGATGTGCGGTTGCGAGGTCTGTTGCCACGCGTTGATGTGGATACGGCCGGAGGCGTCGGCGGCCACGCCGGCGGCGGCGAGGTTGAGCGCGGCGGTGTCGGGTTCCCGCCCGAGGGCGTTGAGCAGGTGCGCGGCGCGGCGCACGAGGCGTCGCCCGTGGTGGAGGAACTCGACCTCGAAACCGTCGGCGGTGCGGCGCACCTGCTGGAGCGCGGTGCCGGTGAGGAGTTCGAGGCCTTCGGCGGCGAAGGCGCGTTCGACCACCGTGGAGGCCTCGGGCGAAAACTCCTTCAGCACATGGGGCGAGCGCTGGAGCTGCGTGACCTCCGAGCCGAGGCGCCGGAGCAGTTGGGCGAGTTCGCAGGCGACGACTCCGCCCCCCAGCACGATCACGCTGGCGGGAAGGAAATCGAGTTCGAGCACGTCGTCGCTGGTCCACGGCTTGGAGTCGGCGAGCCCCGGGATGGCCGGCCAGCTCACCCGTGATCCGGTGGCGATCATGATGCGGTCGGCGGTGAGGGTGTCGCCGGTGGCGAGCGCGACCGTGTGGGCGTCGAGGAAACGCGCGGCCGAGCGGTACACGGTGAATTTGCCGGAGTGCATCGCCTTCTCGCGGTAGGCGGCGAATTCGCCGATCACGGCCAGTTTGCGTGCATGCAGGGCGGGCATGTCGGCGCGTGCGGCGTCGACGGTCAGCCCGAATTTCGCCGCATGCCGCGCATGGTGCAGGATCTCCGCGCTGTAGAGCAGGGTTTTCGAGGGCATGCACCCGCGCAGGATGCACAATCCGCCGAGTTGCGGCGCGCCATCCACGATGGCGACATGGTCGGTGAAATCGCGGGCGACGCGGGCGGCGTTGAAACCGGCGCTGCCGCCGCCGAGCACGAGAAAGTCGAAGTGGGGCATGGCTCGAGATACCCGCGGGGTTCAGGCGCGCAAGTGTCGGTAGAAACCGAGCAGAACTTCGGCGGTGTGGGCCCAGTCGAATTCGCGGCGGGCCAAGTCGCGCGCGCCGCGGCCGATCGTGGCGAGCTCGTCGGGCCCTCTGGCGAGGATGGTCTTCAACGTGTTGCCATAGTCTTTCCACGGCACGCACCAGCCGACGCCGTCGGCGCCGAGTCGGGACCAAGGTGTCTGGTCGGCGACGAGCACGGGGAGCCCGGAGGCCAAGGCCATCGAAACCCGGTCGACGTTGTTGGGGTTGCCCGTGGCACTCACGAACAGCCGGCCGATCGCATAGGGAGGGGCCTCATCCGGTGTGACCACGAGGACGCGATCACCGGCACCATGGCGGCGGGCAGTGGCGGCCAACAACTCGGGCGCAACGTCACCGGGTTTGCCGACGATCAACAGGAGCCAGTCTGCCGTGAAGGAGTCGCCCCAACGGGCGATCAACTCGACCAAACGGGAATCCTTTTTCAGGGGATCGGTGCAGAGCGCGATCGGCCGGTCCCCGAGTTTGGGCAGGCGGTGGCGCCACCATTTGCGGTAGGTGTCCAGCGCGGCGGCCGAGGGGATCGGGATGCCGCGGGGAGCCACGCAGACGGGTTGTTCGAAGCCGCACGCGTGGATCGCGGCCGCTTCCTCGGCGCTGGTGGCGTGCCACCCGGCGGCCTGCTCGAGCGCCTGGGGATGGGTGGCGAGGCGGTGGAAGGCGCAGCGCAACCGCAGCCGCTCGGCCGGGCCGAGTCCGAATTCCCCGCCGGGGGAGATGACCAGCGGTGCGCCATGGCGTTGGGCCGCCACAAAGGCGTAGTGCAGCCCGCGTTGGCCGGGGCAATGCGCGTGGATCAGCTCCAGCGGGCACTTGGCGAGGTGGTGGCGCAACGTTCGTGAGCGGCCCAGCCGCCGCGGAGAGCCGGAGGCAAATGCCCGCAGTTCGATATCCTCGAGGCGCACCGATTGGGCCTCATCGGCAGCGGCGGCGACCTGCACCGGGTAGCCCGATGCCTTCGCCTGGGCACGAGCCAGCGCCACTACGGCGGGCTCGAAGGGGTCCTCGCCGCGGTGGCGGCGGGGGGCGACATGGACGACTCTCATCCTGCGAATGGAGGTAGGTTGCGGCGGTCGGGCGGAGTTTCAACCGGTGCCGGCGGTATGCTGCGGTCATGCCCGCGGCGCGGATCAGTCGTCGGCGAGGGCGATGGCCGCCTCGTCGAGCAGGAGTTCGCGGACCCGCTCCCAGCAATACATGTTTTTCGTGGCCCGAGTCGCGGCGTTGCGGGCCAGCTTGAGGTGTTCGGGAAACGCGAGCCACGCATCGATCGCCGCCGCGAGGGCGGCCGGATTGTCGGGCGGCACGAGCTTGATGGCTCCGAGGGTGGACTCCGCGATCTCCTCGTGCCCGGTGGTGTCGGAGGCGATCACGGCGAGCCCGGCCAACATGTAGTGGAAAGTCTTGTTCGAGATGGTGAGGTCGCGGCCGACGGTCGCGCCCGACTCGAGGGCAAGGCCGATGTCGTGGCTGGCGATGCGGGGGAGCAGTTCGCTGTTGTGGACGGTCGGGTGGAGGACGATGCGATCCCGCCATTCCGCCGGCACATGGCGGCCGAACCAGCGCCGATCGCGGCCCGCCAATTCGCCGCGGAGGTGAATCTGCACCGGATATTGGATGCGCGGCAGCGCGCCGAAGAGGGCCATCAAACCGCGGCCCGGGGTGATGGTGTCGGCGAACCAGTGCAGCGATGCCGGTTTGGCTTGGCGACGATCGCTCACCGGCGGGGCGGGTGCGTGCAGGTCCGACAGGGGAAAGGCGTTGTAGACGCACGTCGGCGGCTCGACTGCGGCGAATTCCCCCAGGGCGCGCGCCATCGCCCGGGAGGGCGCCACGCGGTAGCGCGCCACGCGGAGCAGATGGCGCTCGAGGTCCTGCAGGGGCGCGACGGGCTGCTTGCGCACCTCCTCCGGCCGGACGACGGCCGAAAACCAGTCCTCGAAATCGACGCCCACCCGCAGCCCCTCGGCGGCGAGCTTTTTGGCGACCCACAGAGTGCCGGCCGAATGGGCGATGGTGAGGTCCGCCGCCGCATGGCGCGCCATCCGCAGGTGCTCCCCGATCCCGTAGCCGAGCCCGGCCGGCGAGAAGCGGCCGAGCTGCCTCCACGAGGCCACGCCGAGGCGGCGGCGGAGGCGCGGGGCGAAGCCGCGTCGCAAAAGATCGACGACGGGTTCGAAGTGATAGGGCGCCCGCAGCAGCATGCTCTCGTCGCGCGCCACCAGTTCCTTGTCGTACCAGACGCCCTGGATCGTGACGGCGTGGCCGGCCTCGGCGAGGGTGCGGGCCACGCGGCGGGCGCGGGTGGCGGTGCAGAGATGGGAGCCGATCAGGATACGGATGCTTGCCATGATTCTGCCGTCGAGGGCGAGGCGTGGCGGGATTGCAGGGACGGCGGGCCGGGGCGGCGAGTGTGAAGTTGGAACTCAGGCACGCACCGGGCGTTTTGGGCGAGGTTTACGCGCCGCTTACAACGCCCCGGTCTCCGCTCAGCCGTAGTCATTCGAGTGACGAGGGACGAGCGTCGAGGGCCGGAGTTTCGGAGGCAGATCGAGAGCACCCTCGGGCAATCGCCTTGTTCACGATTGGATTGGCGCTCGCCACTCGACGCTCGACTCTCGTCTGCATCGTCACCGCTCAGTCGCAGATGCCGCGCTTGATTTCCGCGGCTTTCTCGGCGCCGAAGAGCCGGGCGATCATCGCGTAACCCGCATCCAGCGCGGTGCCGGCGCCGCGGGAGGTGATGATCGGCCCGTCCTCGACCACGCGTTGGTCGTGGAGGATTGCGGGGAGCTCGTTGGCCGTGGCGGGAAAGGCCGTGTAGCGGCGCGAGGCCAACAGCCCCGCATCGAGCAATACCAGTGGTGCCGCACAGATCGCGGCCACGGGCTTGCCGGCGGCGACATGGGCCTGGAGCAACGGGATGATGCGGTGGTCGTTGCGCAGGTGCTTCACGCCCGGACCGCCCGGCAGGAAGATGAGGTCGTAGGTCTGCTGCGCCGCGATCGCGAGGGTGGTATCTGCCAGGACCGGGATGTTGCTGCGCCCGGTGACGGTCTGTTCCGGAGTGATCGAGGCGGTGATGACCCGGGCGCCGGCTCGGCGGAGCAGGTCGATCGGGGCGATCGCCTCGATCTCCTCGAAGCCGTTCATGAGGATGACCAGGACGGAAGGTGAGGCATGCATCGTGGGCTGGATTGGGCGGAAGGCTATTGGGCTTGGCCGGAGCGGCAACGGTGATTCTGTCGCGCCATGGAGCAAGGTCTCGATTTGTCCGGTCGTTCGGTGCTGGTGCTCGGGGCCGGCTATGTCGGCGGCGCGTTCGTGCGGCAGGCGCTCGCCCGCGGGTTGCGGGTCGCCGCGTTGACGCGCAACCCCGAGCGTGCCGCCGCGCTGCGTGCGGCCGGGTGCGGCGAGGTGGTCGAGGCCGACCTCGCCGGTGTCGAGTGGCACGGGCGGTTGCGGCGGCCCTTCGACTTCGTGGTGAACTGCGTGAGCGCGGGCGGCCGCGCCGTGGAGGACTACCGGCACAGCTACGTGGCGGGCATGCGCTCGCTCGGGCGTTGGCTGGCCGACCGGCCGGCCGGCGGCACGGTGGTCTACACGGGCAGCACCGGTGTGTATCCGCAAGGCAATGGTGAGCGGGTCGACGAGGATGCCCCGCTCGCCGGTGCCGGAGCGACGGCGGCGGTGTTGCGCGAGGCGGAGGAGGCGTTGGCGGTCGGGGCGCGGGGCGCGGGTGCGCGGTGGTTCGTGCTTCGGCTGGCCGGTATTTATGGGCCGGGGAGGCACGGCATGCTCGATCGGCTGCGGGCCGGAGCGGCCGTGTTGCCCGGGGAACCGGGGCATCGGATGAACCTCATCCATCGCGACGACGTGTGCGGCGCGCTCTGGGCCGCGTTGTGTGCGCCGGCGGCGGTGCGCGACGAGATCTTCAATGTCTGCGACGGCCATCCCGCGCCGCGGGCGGAGGTGGCGGCGTGGTTGGCGGCTCGGCTGGGTGTGCCGTGCCCGGCGTTGGGCGGATCGGCATCGGCGGCGGGACCGAGTCCTTCCGGCGGGCGGCGCCGCGCGCCGGACCGGATCGTGCTGGCGGAGCGGATTCGCAGCCGGCTCGGCTGGGTGCCCCACTTCCCGGACTACAGAGCCGGATACGAGGACATCCTTCGGCGGACCGCGGGCGGGTAGGCGCTTGAATCGGGTGGTGGTGCGGTCGTTGAGAAGGGCATGCAAACCCGCGCCATTGTCCGCTGTGCCGTGTTACGTGATCTCGACGGGGTCGAACGGTTGGTCGCCGCCTTCCGCGACTCGTTGGGTCGGTCGCGGCCCACGCGGGCGGAGATCGGCGGGCGGCTCCGGCGGCTGTTCGCGGATTCCGCGGTCACGATCGGCGTGGCGGCGGTCGACGAACATCTGCTCGGCTATGCGCTGCAGCGGCGGAGTTTCTCGCTCTGGTCGAGCGGAGGCGCTGCCGTGCTGGAGGATCTGTTTGTCGTGGCGGCGATGCGCGGCCGGGGCCTGGGGCGGCGGTTGGTCCAGCACGCGATCACCGAGGCCCGGGGGAGCGGTTGCGAAACGCTCTCGCTCGACACGAACGAACGCAACGCGGCCTCGGCCGCGCTCTACGAAGGGCTGGGCTTCACTTGTGCGCGTGCCCGCTGGGAGGGCGGCCGGCAGATCCGCTACGATCTGCGGTTGGCGGAGGAGCAGCCGGTGGCGAGCGGGGTGGTCTGGGGGCCTTGGATGGTGAAGTGGTGAGCGGCCGGGGGGCGGCCAGTTTTCCGTTGCCACGTACCGGGGCGGGGCGAACCTTCCCCGCTCCCAAACAACAAACCTCCTCATACCATGGCTGGACTCGGCAAGATGTTGAAACAGGCGGCGAAGATGCAGAAGCAGATTGAAGTGCTTCAGCAGGATCTCGAAAAGAAGGAGATCGAGGTCTCCTCGGGTGGCGGCGCCGTGAAGATCAAGGTCAACGGACAGGGCAAATTCGTCTCCCTCGAGCTCGATCCGGAGTTTCTCAAGGAGGACGCCAAGCTCGTCTCGGAAACGGTGCTTTCGGCCGTGCAGGATGCCGCCGCCAAGGCGAAGGCCCTCAACGAGGGCGAGATGCAGAAGATCACCGCGGCGTTCCAGATGCCGGGCATGTTCTGATCGCCGCTTCGGCCATACGGAGCGGCAGGGTGGTCGGCGACGGTTGATGCCGGCTCCCGTGCCGGGCCGGTGACCCGACGCGCCGCCTTCCCCGTTCCGCGTATCCATGACTCCTTCCTTCGAAGCGCTGCAGAAACAGCTCAAGCAGCTGCCGGGGCTGGGTTTCCGCTCGGCCGAGCGGATCGCGCTGCATCTGCTCGTCGAGCGGCCCGAGCGCCTGGCCCAGCTCGTCGAAGCGTTGGGCGTGGCGGCGGCCGCGGTGGGGCGGTGCCCGGTCTGCGGGAATCTGGCGGAGGGCGAGGCGTGCACGGTCTGCGCCGATCCGAAGCGGGAGGAAGGGTTGGTCTGCGTGGTCGAGCACGTGCCCGATCTGGTCGCCATCGAGCGCAGCGGGGCGTATCGGGGGCGTTATCACGTGTTGCACGGCAAGCTTTCGCCGATCCACGGCGTCGGACCGGACCAGCTCAATCTGGGCTCGCTGGTGCGGCGGTTGCAGGGCGGCGAGATCCGGGAGCTGATCCTGGCGCTGTCGAACGACATCGAAGGCGAGGCGACCTGCCATTTCATCACCGAGAAGATCCCGGCCGAACGGGTGAAGGTTTCGCGTATCGGCTTCGGCCTGCCGAGCGGGGCGGGCGTGCTTTACGCCGACTCGGTCACGCTCAAGAGCGCGCTCGAGGCGCGGCGCGACTACCGCTAGCACCCGGTCGTACTTCGCCGGCACGCTGCTTGGCAAACAGGCCATGCCTGTTTGGTGGGGCCGGATCGGGGCGGAAGTATTCCGGGGAGGGCTCACCCGCGGTCGTTTTCTCGTCGGCCGGGGCTGTCTTTGCGGAGGGCGCCACCGCTCCGAGGTGCGGTCGGGCGGGGCGAATCACGGTTTTGTGGATATGGAGGCGCCCGAGGTCGTAGGCACTGCGTGCCGGCGACCATTCCTGCGGCACCTTCACCAGTCCGTGCAGCAGGAAACAGCGGAAGCCGAGGGCGGCCGGTATCGTCGTTGTCGAGCTGGGTGATGGCCACTTCGGCGACGAAGCCGCTGTCGACGAGGACTTCCTTCACGTTGCCGACGACCGGGGCGATGGCGGCGACGTAGGGAAGGCGGTCTTTATTGTCGTTGGTGCTCCGGGTGAGGTGTTGCGCCACGATCGGTCGGCTCGCGATCTCGACGGTGGCTGGCAACCGGGCCGGTGTTCGTTCCTCTCTCTCATCTTCCCAACGGGCGCAGCCCGCTGTTGAGCAGCCTGTCGCGAAGTCCCACAGGTTGCCAAGGGCGCCGGCCTCCCGCTTCAGCCGTCGAGGTAGATCATGCTGACGATTCCGGCGGCGATGAGGATTGTGCCGGTCGCGATGGAAAGGATCACGTCGAGGTTCATGTCTTTGCGGTCCGCGATGAAGGCTTCGCTCGGGTTGCGCGGATTGTAGGCAACGCGGATTTCGCTGCCGAGGCCGAGGCGATCGCCGTCGGTCACGAGCAGCGAGCAGCCCTGCTGTTCCCGGTTACCGTCGAGGTAGCGCACGCGCACGATCGTCTTCGAATCGGATTCGCTGCGGATGTTGGAAACTGTGCCGGTGGTCTGGACCCAAGTCTTCAGGCGGTTGCGCTTCTGCGTGAAGCGCCAGAGACCGAAACCGAGGGCGACGATGCCGCCGCCGAACGCGCGGATGGGGTCGATGGTGAGCATGGGTATTCAGGGTTTGATCAGACCTTCGCGGATGGCGTAGCGGGTGAGTTCGGCCACCGAGGAGAGCGAGAGCTTCTCCATCAGGCGGTGACGGTAGGTCTCGACGCTCTTGGCGCCGATGTTGAGCTGCGCGGCGATCTCCTTGGTGCGCAGGCCGTCGGCGAGCAGCTTGAGCACCTGGAGCTCGCGCTCGGAGAGGATGGGCTGCGGCGGGGAGACGTTGGGCAGCTGCCCGCGGCGGTAGCTGGCCACGATGTCGGTGCTCACCTCGGGGCAGAGGTAGAGCTGGCCCACGGCCACGCTGTGCAGCGCGCGTATCAGCTCGTCGGTGGCGTTGTCCTTGAGAATGTATCCGGAGACGCCGGCCAGCAGGGCCTCGTGGACGAGGCCGTGGCTGTGGTCCGAGGAGAGGATCAGCACTTTCACCTCGGAGAAGACCGCCAGGATGCGCCGGGCGACCTCGATGCCGTCCATGTCGGGGAGCCGCACGTCGAGAATGATGATGTCGGGCGGTTGGGAGCGCACGGCGCGCAGGGCCGAGGCGCCGTCGCCGGCCTCCCCGATCACGAGGAATTCCGGGTGCCGGGCGAGAAGGGCCCGCAGGCCGTCGCGCAGGATGCGATGGTCGTCGACGAGCAGGATTCGGGAGGGCGCGCGTGCGGCGGTGCTTGGGCCGGACATGGGGTGCGGTGGAATCGTGGTGTGGGGTACGCGATACAAGCCAGAGCGTGGCGGTCGGGTCAAGGCTACCGCGGGTGCAGGCGGCCGATGGCTTCCGCCAGCGGGGCGGTGCCGAATGGCCCGGTTGCAAATGAACCGGCCGCCGGGCTGGGTTGCGCCCGGCTTCGCCCGGGCGTGGCCTGCCCGCCGATCACGATGCTCCCAAATCCGGCATTTGGTGACGGCGGGCATGGCGGCAAGGCACGAGAACACGGAGAGTTCGCAGGGGAGATGCCTCGCCGCGTGGTTCACCTTGAGGCGTCGGGAGCGCACCAACCGGGCGGCGGCGAATTTTCCGCGTCGTTGCATGACGGTCACGTTCGTGTCACCGGGCCGGGGCAGGCTGGAGGCCTCATGTGGCTGATGCATCTGCTATTCACTCCCTCCGAACTTTCCGGCCCCTCGGGGCAATGGGACCGTTGCGCCCGGGCGCGGGCGCTTTCGGCTCTCTGTTCGTCGGCTTTGCCCGGGGGCAACGCCGAGGGGGATGGCGAGGGCCGGCTGGCGCGCTTGCGCGGTCTGGGGTGGGCGACGGTGCGCAGCGCGCCGGTGGAGCCGGTGGACGACGCCCGCTGAGGGCGGCCCTGGGGAGTTTGCCCGTCTGGCGCCGAAGGCCTGAGGGGTGTACCTTTCCCGGGTCGATGCTCTCCTCAGTTTCCAGTCCGAATCTCCCCATCCTGCTCGCTGATGCGCAGGATGGCATGCGACGTGGGCTGGAGAAGGTGAACGGCGCCGCCGGCTCGATCGCGTCGGGGGAGGGCGATCCCGGGAGTTTCGTCGATCTGATCGTGGGCCAGCGCACGTACGAGATGAACGCCAAGGTCCTGAAGACCGGCGACGAGATGCTCGGCACGTTGCTGGACGTGCTGGCGTAGGGCGCGGGATTAGCGTTGGCGGGGTGGTGGGGTTGCGCTGGAGTGCCGGGGCAGCGACGAAACCCCTTACCCCGATGAGCAAACAGGTGCGTTGGTTGAAAGCGGAGAGCGAACGATGGGTGCGCGAGCGCATCGTCACCCCGGAACAGGCCGGGCAGATTCGTGCCCTGTATCCGGAGACTCCCTCGGCACCGTGGGGTCTGCTCGTCTTCGGCGGGCTGGGCGCGGCGATCGTGGGCCTGGGCATCATCCTGCTGCTGGCGTACAACTGGGACGACATCCCGAAGTTCGGTAAGCTGGGCATCGTCTTCGGCGCGATCGCGGCCGCGCATGGCGGCGGGCTGTGGTGGCGCCGTCGCGGGGGCTGGCGCCATGGGCTGGCCGAGGTGGCGTTCCTGCTCGGCACGATGGTCTATGGCGCGGGCATCTGGCTGGTGGCGCAGATCTACAACATCGACGAGCACTACCCGAACGGTTTTCTGTACTGGGGGATTGGAGCTCTGGCGCTGGCGTGGGCGCTCGAATCGGTGCCGCAGGCGTTGCTCGCCACGGTGACGCTGGCGATCTGGGGCGTGAGCGAGTGCGCGGATTTCGAGCGACCGGCCGGCTGGGCGCTGGTGCTCGTGGCCGCCGGGCTTGGGCCGCTGGTGTGGCGCAAACGTTCGGCCGTGCTGGGGGCGGCGGTGCTGGCGGCGCTGTACGCGCTGCTGCTCGGCAGCGCGGGCGCCTGGGGCGGGGGCAGCGCGGCGTTTGCCGCCGCGATGGCGCTGTCGGTCGGGCTGGTTGCGGCGGTGCGGTTGCGGCCGGAGGGCGCGGAGTACGACCGGCTGGAGGCGGTGGTCCGGTTCTTCGGCTGGGTGGGGTTTCTCGTCTGTGCGTATCTGCTCAGTTTCGACAAGTTGGCGGACGACCTGCTCGACTGGAGCGAGGTGGCCGGCAGTGCGCGCGACCAGCTGCTCGCGTACCGCTGGGCGCCGTTCGGCTTTGCGGTGGCGCTCTGGGGCCGGTTGCTGATGCGCGCGGAGCGGGGCGAGTCGACGCGGGTGCCCTGGGAGGAGTGGTTGTGCCCGATCGGGCTGGCCTACTGCAACCTGCTCGGCGCGACCGGCACGGGCGGCGACACGTTGTTCGTCTCGCTGGTCTTCAACCTCGTGTGCCTCGGCGTGGCGGCGATGTGGATGGTGCGCGGTTGCCGCGACGGTTCGCTGAAGGCGACCGTGCTGGGCTCGCTGCTGCTGGTGGCGGTGGTCTTTGCGCGGTATTTCGATCTCTTCGACAGCTTGGCGGCGCGCGGGGTGGCGTTCCTGCTGCTCGGCGCGCTTCTGGTGGCGGAGGGAGTCTACTACCGGAGATGTCGGCAGGTCGGGACGGAAGGAGGTGTGGCATGAGACGCTGGTCGATTCTTTTCATCGTGGTGGCGCAGCTGGGTCTGCTGGCTTTCATGGCCGGGCAGCGCGAATGGGTGCTGCGCACCGGGCAAACGGTGTGGCTGCGCACCGAGCCCGTCGACCCGACGGATCCGATGCGTGGCGCGTACGTACGGCTCGGGTACGAGTTTTCGCGGGTCGCGGAGGAGCGGTGTCGCGACGGGCTTGCGGCGTGGTTTGCCGATGCGCAAAGGTTGCGCTTCCGCGACCGCGAGGTGTTTGCGGTGCTGGCGCCCGGGGCGCACGGGCTGGCGGAGTTCGTCGCCCTCACCGACCGGCGGCCCGCCACCGGGCTGTACCTGCGGGGGCGGGCCAATTCGTCGTGGAACGATGGCCCTTTGGTGGTGCGCTACGGCGTCGAGGCGCTGTTTCTGCAGCAGGACAAGGCGAAGGACCTGGAGGTCGAGGCGGCGCGCCAACGTTGGAAGGAAGGTCGCACGATCGACGCCGAGGTGGCGGTGAGTGAGGCGGGGCTGGCCGTGCTGGTCGGGTATCGCTGGGAGCCGCTCGGAATCACCTTCGAGACCGAGCTCGGGCCTTTGGTGCCGGGCGGGTCGGGCGCACTGGAACGCGAGCGGCCGGTGGTGGGCGTGACGGTCACGTTGAAGAACCACAGCGAGGCGCCCGTGGCCGTGTGGGTTCCGGCGGATACGGGCGCGGCGTTTCGGCTGGTGCCCTCCGTGCTCTGGGGGGAACAGGTTTGCCGGTGGGCGCGGCCGGAGGAATTGCAACCGGTGCCGCGGGCCGGGGAGATCCGGGTGTTGGAGCCGGGGCAGGCGGCGGCACTCCCGGTGGATTTGACCCAGGCGCGTTGGACCCTCCGGTGGCGCGAGAAGGAAGCGGAGCCGGAACGGCCGGTGCCGTTCGTGGCGATGGGCGGCGTGCCGTATCCGGGTGCTCGTTTCGCGCTCGAGTACCAGCCGCCGCCGATCGAGGCGGTGCGGGGCCTGGCGGGGGCGGAGCTGTTGTGGCATGGCGGGTTGCGGACGCGGACTTTCGCGGCGAGCGAGCACCGGGCCGAGTGAGCCGCTGGGAGGGGTGGCGCAGGTGGGAAAGCGAAACGCCGGGCCTTGGGAGGCCCGGCGTCGTGGTGAAACAGGTGGTGGCTTCGCGGTGTGCGCTCAGCGGTATTCTTCGCCGGAGTTGGCGTTGATCACCTTGTAATTCTCGACGTGGTAGGCGGCGTCGGCGCGGAAGGAGAGCTTCACGCCGTAGTTCTTCTCCATGCGCACGAGCAGGTCGGCGTCCTCGATCTTGAGGCGTTCGAGCACGCTCGGGTGCACGAGCACGCGCAGGGAGAACTCCTTGCCCGGGTGGCGGAGCTGGAGGCGGCGCACGATGGAACCGAGGCGGCGCTGGAGCTCGACCGACATGGTCGTGGCCGACTTCACGATGCCGCGACCGCGACAGTAGGGGCAATCGGTGTAGAGGTTGGAGGCGAGCGACTCCTGCTGGCGCTGGCGGGTCATCTGCATGATGCCGAGCGTGGAGATGGGCAGGATGTGGTTCTTGGCCTTGTCGTCGGCCATCGCGTCCACCATGCGGTCGAAGACCTGGTTGCGGTGGCGGCGCTCCTTCATGTCGATGAAGTCCATGATGATGAGGCCGCCCATGTTGCGCAGACGGATCTGGCGGGCGATCTCGGTGGCGGCCTCGAGGTTGACCTGGAAGATCGTGTTCTTCTCCTCGCCCGACTTCGCCTTGTGGGAGCCGGTGTTCACGTCGATGGCCACGAGGGCCTCGGTCTCGTCGATGACGATCTGGCCGCCGGAGGGCAGCTGGACGTGGCGGTTGAAGGTCTGCTCGATCTGGCGCTCGATGTTGAAGCGTTCGAAGATCGGGATGCTGTCGTTGTAGTGGTGGATCTTCGACCGGGAACGTTTCGAGATGAGGCCGACGATCTCCTGGACGCGTTCGAAGTCCTCCTTGTTGTCGATGAGCACGCGGTCGACGTCCTCGGTGAGGAAGTCGCGCACGGTGCGCTCGACGATGTCGGGCTCCTGATAGAGGCAGGCCGGCGGGCGGTCGCTCTCCATGCGGCGGGAGATCTCCTCCCACTTCTTGAGCAGGATGTGGAGGTCGCGCACGAAGTAGCGGGCCTTCTTGCCCTCGCCGGCGGTGCGCACGATCACGCCCATGCCCTCGGGAATGGTGAGTTCCTGGAGCATCTTCTTGAGGCGCTGGCGTTCCTTCGGGTCCTCGATCTTGCGCGAGATGCCGCACTGGTCAGAGTAGGGCATCAGCACGAGGAAGCGGCCGGCCAGCGAGAGGTTGGTCGTGGTGCGCGGGCCCTTGGTGCCGATGGGGCCCTTGGTGACCTGCACGACGATCTCGGTGCCGGGCGGGTAGAGGCCGGGGATGTCCTTGAGGGTGACCTTGGCCCTGTCCTGCTGTTTCGAGGACTTGTTGATGCGCACGACTTCGACGGAGGAGTCGGCGGCGGCGGGAAGGATGTCCCAGTAGTGCAGGAACGCGTTCTTGGTGAAGCCGATGTCGACGAAGGCGGCCTTGAGGCCGGGATCGAGGTTTTTGACGCGGCCCTTGAAGATGCCGCCGACCATGCGGTCGTCGGATTCGCGTTCGATTTCGAACTTGTCGAGGATGCCGTCGCTCAGGAGGGCGACGCGTTTCTCGAGGGGTTCGGAATTGATGATGAGTTCACGGAACGAACCCTTCTCCTTCTTTTGGAAGAGGGAGAGGATCTTCTGGATCAGCGGGCGTTGCTTGGAGCGCTCGGCGGCATCCTTTTTCAAGGCGGCCGGATCGACGCGTTCGGAGGCTTTGTCGCCGGGTGGCTGGGTCAGTTCTTCGTCGTGTTTTTGGTTAATGTCCTGAGTGGGAACGTTGGATTGTTCGCTCATTGGGTGCGGTGTCCTGTCATTGGACGGGATTCCCGGGGGCGGCAGGCGCTGTGCGACTGGCCGGTTCGGGCGCGCGGGTCCGGGGAGTGGGGGGCGTTAAAAATTCCTCCGGAACCGGTAGACGCTCTGGACCAGGCCTTGCAGCAGACAACAGCTGAGCACAAAGGAACCACCGTAGCTAAGGAAGGGAAGCGGCAGGCCGGTGATGGGCATCAATCCGATCGTCATGCCGATGTTGACGAAAACGTGCATGGCCAAGATCACCGAGACCCCGATGGCGAGGTAGGTGCCGAAGCGATCGCGGGCTTGGCCCGCGATCCGCACGCCGTTCATGAGCAGGACGCCGAAGAGAGCGATCACCGTCAGGCTTCCCAGAAAGCCTTTTTCCTCCGCCAGCACGGAGAAGATGAAGTCGTTGTGGGCTACCGTCGAGGGAAGGTAGCCGAGTTGGGCTTGGGTGCCCTCCGTCCACCCTTTCCCGGAGAGACCACCGGAGCCGACGGAGATGCGCGATTGGATGAGGTTCCAACCGATGCCTCTCGCGTCGATGCTTTCGGGGTCGACCGTGGCCAGGATGCGATTGCGCTGGTAATCGTGGAGATAAGGTAACCAAGAATGGGGCTCGTAACTCCCTGTGTCCCTCTTGAAGTCCAGGTTGTTGTCCTTGATGAAGTGGTAGTAACGCCACATGTCCGCAGTCACCGCCGAGCCCAGCAGTGCGAAGAGCACGATGGCGGCGATGAAGAAGCGGCGCGGCAGTTTCGCCACGTAGAGCAGGGACACGACCATGGGGGGAATCACGAGTGCCGTACCGAGGTTCGGCTGGGCGAGAATCAAGATCATGGGCAGGGCCACAGCAAGGGCCAATTTCCCGAGCACCTGCCAGGAGGGCTTGACCGAGCCTATCTTGTTGCGGGCGAGGATGCTGGCGCACACGAGCAGAGTCGAAAGCTTGGCGATCTCGGAGGGTTGGAACGACACCGGCCCGAAGTCGATCCAGCGGCGGGCGCCGTAGCGCGCACTGCCGATTCCCGGGATCAGCACCGCGAGCAGCAGCACCATGGCCGCGAGGTAGACCCAGTGCGCGTATTTGAGCCAGAACTCGTAGTCGACCAACGAAACGGCGGTGTAGAGCAACGCGCCCACGCACATCCAGCCGAGCTGGATTTTCCATTGGCCCAGGCCCGAGGAGAGCTGCGCGCTGTAGATGAAACACAGCCCGATCGTCCCCAAAGCGAGCATGCACAACGGACCCCACCAGTCCCACGTCTGGCGGGTGGCAAACTTCACGAACGACAACAGGTGTGGGCGCAGCGCTTCTTTCAACGGCGGGCCGATCCGAAGCGATGCCCGGAGAATCTGCAATGTTCCCGTGCGTATCTGGCGGATGAAAATGCATCTTCGTTTGCCGGAGTCACGGTCGCCGGCTCCCCACGAGAACCCCGCGCAGTTCCGGCGGGGAGAAAGATTGCGCTTTGTTCGAGCCGCCCTAGGGTCCGCGTCCCTCGACTTTCAAACCGGCGGCAATCTCTTGAGCCTTCTCGGCGAATCAACTGCATGGACCTTCGCTCTCGCGGCGCTCACCGGCGCCGGTGCGGGCTTCGCTTTGGCTTGGTATCTGCGCAAACAGACGCTGAAAGTCGCCCATGAGCGCGCGGCGAACCTGGTCGAACTGGGCAAGCGCGAGGCGCAGTTGGCCGCCGCCGAGGTGAAGGCCAGGAGCGAGGAGGAACTCGCCGCCCGCCGGGCCGAGTTCCAGCGCGAGCAGGACCGCCGCGAGATCGAGGTCGACGTGAAGCTGCGCGAGATCCGCAACCATGAGGAGTCGCTCGCGCTGCTCGATTTCCAGCTCGAGGCCCGCCAGGAACGGCTCGGCCGCGAGGCCGCGGCGATCAAGCTCGGCCGCGACGCCGTGCGCGCCCAGTCGCGCAGTCTGCGGCAGAAGCTCGAGGAGGTCTCCAAGCTCGATGCCGACGGTATCCGCAAAGCCCTGCGCGAGGAGGTGATGATCGAGTGCCAGGACGATCTCCGGCAGTTTCGCAAGGAGCTGATGGACCGCTCCGAGGCCGACCTGAAGGCGGAGTCCAAACGCGTGCTGATCGCGATCATGCAGCGCATGGCCAGCCAGCCCAACCACGATGTCACCGCGACGATCGTGCAGCTGCCCAACGACGAGATGAAGGGCCGCATCATCGGGCGCGAGGGCCGCAACATCAAATCCTTCGAGGCCAACACGGGCGTCACCCTGCTCATCGACGAGTCGCCGAACATGGTGCTCATCTCGTCGTTCGACCCGGTGCGGCGCGAGGTGGCGAAGATCGCGCTGCAGGCCTTGATCGCCGACGGTCGTATCCATCCTGCGAGCATCGAGGACCAGGTGCATCGCGCGCAGAAGGAGATCAACGTGCACGTGCTCTCGGCGGCCGAGGAGGCCGTGCAGAAGCTCAAGCTCAGCGGTATCCACCCCGAGATCCTGCAGGTGCTCGGCCGGCTGCAGTTCCGCCATTCCTTCTCCCAGAACGTGCTCGACCACTCGGTCGAGGTCGCGCAGTTCGCCTCGCTCATCGCCTCCGAGCTTGGGCTGGATCCGCAGTTGGCCAAGCGCGCCGGCCTGCTCCACGACCTGGGCAAGGCCATCGAGGCCGAGCTCGAGGGCAGCCACGCGCACATCGGTGCCGAATTCGCCCGGCGTTTCGGTGAGGCGCCGCTGATCGTCAACGCCATCGCGGCCCACCATGAGGAGGTGAAACCCGAGTCGCTGTACGCCGGGATCGTCATCCTCGCCGACACGCTTTCCGCCGTGCGCCCCGGAGCGCGCGCCGAGTCGATGGCCGCCTACATCGAGCGCCTGCAACGGCTCGAACGCATCGCCCTCGACCTGCCGGGCGTGCAGCAGGCCTACGCGATCCAGGCCGGTCGCGAGGTGCGCGTGGTCGTGGCGCCCAACGCGGTCGGCGACAGCGAGGCCCGCGAGATCGCCACCAAGATCCGCCAGCGCATCGAGGACGAACTCCAGTACCCCAGCACGATCAAGGTCACCGTCATCCGCGAGCAGCGCTTCACCGAGACGGCGACGTAGCGGACCGGAGAAGTTGGAAGTTCGAATTTTGAAGTTGGTGCGTGGCGGCCGGGTTCCTGGGGCTTCGATTGCAGCCGGATCGGCAGCCTTTCCACGTGTTTCGGATTGCCGAACTTCCAACTTCCAACTTCCAACTTCCTCTCCCATGCCCGACACCAAGATCCTCGAAGTCTTCCCGAATCCCGCGCCGAAGCGCGATTTCCTCATCGAGCACACGCACCACGAGTTCACCTCGGTGTGCCCGATTACCGGACACCCGGACTTCGCCAACATCACCGTGCGGTACGTGCCGGACAAGGTGTGCGTGGAGTTGAAGTCGCTGAAGCTCTACTTCCACTCGTTCCGCAATGAGGGCATCTTCTTCGAGGCGGCGACCAACAAGATCTGCGACGACCTCGGCGCCTGCCTCAAGCCCCGCAGCCTGACCATCGTCGCCGACTGGAAGGCCCGCGGCGGGTTCTCCTCGGTGATCACGGCCGAGTGGCAGCCACCGAAGAAGGCGACCAAGAAGGCGCGGCGCTGACCTGCGGTTAGTCCGACTGATCGTCCGACGCCGAGATCTCAACGTTGCCGAAATCGTCCCGCACCATCAGTCGGGCAGAAGGCTGAGGCTGGTATTCGTCGATCGAATCCGCATCGATGCGGATTCGTCGTAGGCGGAACGCGGTCTCATGTTCTTTTACGGCATAGAAGCGTAAGCCTTCTCCCCGATTACCGAATAGGCGGACGATCGTTGTCCTAATTGCCTCACTGCAACGGATTCCGAAATAGATCGCCTTCATCCTGAAGGGTGAACCTGCCATAACGCGTGGGGATACGAGGTCTCTCCATTCCTTCTCGTAGGCCCACTCGTGCGCCTTGCTGAAGAAGTAGGTCTCTCGGATCTGATCCTCGGCTTCTCGGCGACCGGCGACGAGCCATTCAGCTAGATCGCTTGTATTTATGCTTCGAGTCCGATCGTAGCGGACCGGCTTGAGCGACCGGCAATCGTGCTGGTTCGTGTCATATTCGATGCAGATGCCACGATGCTCGCCCGCATAGTGGCTCCACATGAGCGGACTATTCCATTTTGAGGCAAGGCAGACGACTCGATGCTCTGAGAAGAAGAGCTGGAGCGCGCGGGCGAGGTCACCCCATATGATTCTCACTGCGGCATCCCGCCACTCCTTGCTGCCTTCTGGGCCATGTTCAGTTGCCAGGTGTTTCCAGTTACTTGCATGAAGCTTACCCTTCAGCCGCGCTGCAGCTTGGGCATGAAGCGCCACGAGCGTCGGAAAATCAGAGTCGAGAGAGAGATTCGGGCGGCTGTCGAACGGGTCGTTGAAGCTTGAGGGATCAGCGTAATGGATGTCCTCGTTGCACAGTTCGTCGAGAGTGAAGGCGTTGAAAGGACGGAACCTGAAGAGCGAGGCCGGGATTGCTTTCATGGTTCCTGCGAGGACTACGGATTCAGCACCCGCACGACTTCGGCGTGGAGTTTTGGATGCGCGGCGAGGATGGACTTTGCGCCCATCGGCTCTCCGCCCTGCCAGTCGGTGATCACACCGCCGGCGCCGCGCACGATCGGGATGAGGGCGGCGATGTCCCACGGGTTCATGATCGGGTCGCCCATGATGTCCGCCCAACCGGCGGAGAGCAGCAGGTAGCCGTAGCAGTCGCCCCAGGTGCGGACCATGCGGACGCGCTCGGTGAGGGCATTCCAGCCATCGGTGCTCTGGTATTGTGGTACCGCGAGCGTGTCGGTCACGAGCAGGGTCGCCGCGGCGAGATCGGTCGGTTCGCGCAACTGTACGCGCTGGCCGTTGAGGGTGGTCGTGGCGCTGTCGCCGACCATGAGCTGGCGGAGAATCGGCTGATGGATGCAGCCCAGAACCGGTTGGCCGTTGTGGAGCAGTGCGATCAGCGTGCCGAAGAGCGGGCAGGCGGTGGCGAAGCTTTTCGTGCCGTCGATCGGGTCGAGCACCCAGACGAATTCCGCGTCGGCGCGGTCCGCACCGTACTCCTCGCCCAGGACTCCATGCGAGGGAAAGCGTTGCGCGATCATTGCGCGCATCAACTCCTCGGCGCCGCGGTCGGCGGCGGTCACCGGGGTCTGGTCGGCCTTGATCTCGATGTCGACAGCGTGGCTGCCGAAGAGCGGGCGGATGAAGTCGCCGCTGGCGGTGGCGAGTTCGGTCAGGAAGGCGCGATAGGGTGCGAGGTCCACGGTGGGGGAGGTTGGGCCAACGTTTGCCGGACGGCACGCCGTTTTTGGAGTGCGGCGCGCGATTGGTCCGCTTGGATCGCCGCATGCACTGGCGCGATGTCCCGATCCACTTCCTCGACTTCGAGGGCAGCCATGCTGCGGGGGTGATCGAGTACGGCGTGGCCGTCCTGCACGAGGGCGAGATCATCGAGACCGCGACGCGGCTTTGTCGCCCGCATGGCGCGATCCGGCCGGAAGACACCGCGGTGCACGGGCTCGATGCCGCGAGCACCGCGAAGGCGGCGCCATTGGCGGAGGATTGGGAGTTGTTTGCCGGTTGGCGCCAACGCGGCCCGATGGCGGCGCACTTCGCAGGCACCGAGAATGGACTGATCAAGTCGGTCTGGCCGTACGCGCGGCAGTCGCGCGATTTCTCGCGCCCGGGCGACATGACCAACGAGTGGGGACCCTGGATCGATACCGGGCGCCTGCTGCCGCAGCTGTTTCACGGGATCGGTTCGGCGAAACTCGAAGAACTGGTCGGGCAGTTCGGCCTCGGTGCAGAACTGGAGACCGCAGCGGATCGGTACTGTCCGCCGGAGCGAAGGCGGTATCATGCGGCGCTCTACGACGCGCTCGCCTCGGCGCTGCTGCTGCGTGCGGCTCTGGCTCGGGCCGAGTATGGGGCTGCCACCGTCTCCTGGCTGCTCGAGCACAGTACGCGTGATCCGGCGCGGCGGGAGTCGTTCCGGCAAGGGGAGCTGTTCTGAGGCGCGACGATTCAATCGCCGCGTGGGTCAGCGTGCTTGCACGCGCCTGATGAGCGCGTGCAAGCACGCTGGCCTACAGTCTCACCTTTGGTGTGGTCCTTGCCTCTCGTGGGTTTGCGGCAATTGCATCATCACGGCTGAGGCGCGACGACGTCGGTTGCCCGGGTCTCCCACGGTGGCCCACCGCGCCCTGCCAGGCGCGGGCGTACGCGGGCGGCGGCCGCTTCAGCGGAATTGCCACTGGGGGATCCGCACCCGGGCGACGTCGAACCTTTGGCCGTGCGGGCCGATGAATCCGAAGGGCAGCGGGCCCCACGAGTCCGAATAGAATCCGACACCTTCCTCGATGTTCATCGTCGCGATCCAAGTGGGCGCCGCGACCTCCACGCTGCCGAAGGTCTCGATGATGTGCTCGGGTGGTGTCGTCAGGTTGGTGTTGATCTCGGGGGTGATCAGATAGTCGCCGGGTTTGAATGCCGGCCGCTTCTTGTCGAGCGGGCGGGCGCCCGCGCGCTCCATGTAGTACTGGAAACCCCAATGCCCCTGAAACCAGATCGGAGCCCGGGAGCCGAGTTTTTCGTGGACCGCTGCGGCGGCGACACGGGACTGGTTGGCGAGGGAAGCGTCGGCTGCGACCACGAGTGCGGCCAAGGCGGCTGCAGGCAGCAGCGGCCAAAAGGATTTCCAGCGGGCGAGGGCGTGGGGCGGTCGGCCTTGGCCGATCCGCCGCGCCCAAAGCAGGGCGACGGCCGGAGCGAGCGGAAGCAGCGAGCGCCCGTTGATGGTCCAGTTGAGGACTCCGGTGAATACGACCGTACCGGCCACCCAGAGTGCGAGAAGCAACGATTCGGCCGAACGTTCGTGCCAAAGATCCTCCGCAACCATGGACAGAATGGCGACGCCGCCGACGGCCAGGATTGCGACCTGGGCGATCACGGCCCAGTTGCGGCCCCCGGCGGTGTGCAGCGGCAGGACTCCGAGCCTGTCGGTGAAGGCCAGCAGCGCAGCCAGGCCCGCCGCCAATCCTGCCGCGAGCGCCAGTCGACGAAGGGACGATCGACCGGGCGTCGGGAACAGCACGGGCAGGACACAGCCCCCGACAAAGGCGGCGGTGGTGAGCAGGCGCTGCCAAGTTGCACCGGGTTTGTCTCTGGTGTTCGCATACTCGCCGGCGGCGGCGAGCAGGCCCCGCCCGTATTTCGCGGCCATCAGATGCTCGTAGCCCCAGAGGAGCGCGACGGGCAGCGCCAGCCAGAGCAGGAACCAGCCTGGGCGTTTGTGGCGGACGAGGGAATAGGCGAGCAGCAGCGGCAACAACGAGGCCCCGAAGTATTTGGTGAGCGCGGCGGCGGCGATCAGGAGAGCCGAACCGGCGAACGCCCGATGGCTTCCCGTGTCCATCCCGCGGATCCACCACACGGTCGACCAGATCCAGCACGCCAGCATCGACACGTCGCACATCAGCGTGGTGGCGGAGAGCCAGAAGACGGGGGTGATGACCGCGATGGCGGTCGCGAGGACCGGGGCATCGCAGAGACGACGGGAGAGGGCGAGGATGCCGAGAGCGGCCAGCACCGCCGGGATCAGGAACACCGTGTGCAACCAGATTTCGTTTTCGCCGCCGATCGCGATCGCCGCGGCCAGCAGGTAGCACGCGCCGGGCGGATTCTGGGTCACCTGCGAGAGCGGCATCGGAAACCCGTACCAGTTGGCGGTGGTGCCGAAGGGGTCGAGGGGGTGCTCGATGATTTGGCGCGCGGAGCGGATGAACAGGTAGTCGTCGACGTGGACGGCTTTGCCAAGGTAAGGGGCCAGCGTGGCCAGGGTCAGGACGACGACAGTCAGTGTCGGGCGCCAGCCGAACTCGGAGCCCTCAGGGCGTGTTGGTGTTGCGGGTAGAGTGGTGGGGGAGGACGGCATCGCGGGCTTCGGTCGCGAGCATCGTTCCGGCATTCTTTCGCGGCAATGCCGGCGCGAGTCGGTGTTGGTCGAACTATCTCAGTGGCTCGCGATTGCGGCCGGGGTGCCGGCGGCGCGGGCGATGATGGCGGCGCCGCAGGAGTCGCTGAAGACGTTCACCGAGGTCCGCATCATGTCGAGGATACGGTCGAAGACCATGAGCAACCCGATCGCCTCGGCCGGCAGCCCCAGCGAGGAGAGGATCACGACGATGGCCACGAGGCTCGCGCTCGGTACCCCCGCGACACCGATCGAGGTGAGCAACGAAAGCAGCACGACCACGAGCTGTGCGCCAAAGCCGAGCGGCACGCCGTAGACCTGCGCGATGAAGAGCACCGCCACGCACTCGTAGAGCGCGGTGCCGTCCATGTTCACCGTGGCGCCGAGCGGGGTGACGAAGTTCACCACCTTGGGGCTGATCCCGGCGCGCTCCTGGAGGCACTCGATGGTGAGGGGCAGGGTGGCGCTAGACGAGCTGGTGGAGAACGCGGTGGTGAGGGCGGGCAGCATCGCCTGGTAGAGCCGCCATGGCGGCACCCGGCCGAGCAGCCAGACCAGCAGGGGCAACGTGAGGAGGAAGTGTACCGCCAGCCCGCAGGACACGGTGAGGAAGAGGCTGAGCAGTGCAGTGAAGTCGCCAAGCGAAGTCTCCGACGAGACCCGTGCCACAAGGCCGAATACTCCGAGCGGCGCGAGGCGCATGACCCAGCCGGTGATCTTGAGCATGATCTCGTACACGCCGGTCCAGAAAACGCGCAGGACTCTGGCCGGCTCCCCCTGCAGGTGTGCGAGAGCGAGGCCAAAGAGAAGGGAGAAGAAAATGACGGCGAGCATGCGTCCGTTGTCGCCGGAGGCTGCGACAACGTTGTCCGGAATCATGCGCAGGAAGACCGCCGCGATATCGCCGGCATCGCGGGAGCCCACCGCCGCATGCACCGCTTCGGGCGAACTCGCGAGGCCGAGCAGGGCGCGGGCTGGTTGGCCGTCGATCTCGCCGGGGCGAATCAGGTTGGCGAAGACCAAGCCGGTGACGACTGCGAGCAGGGTGGTGGTCAGATAGTAGGCGAGGGTGCGTAGGCCGAGCCGGCCGAGGTCCTTGCCGGTTCCGAGGTCGGCCACGGCGGTGACCACGGCCGAGGCGATCAACGGTACGATCAGCATCTTGAGGCCGCCGAGGAAGAGCGCCCCGAGGTATTTGTAGATCGCGGCAACCGGCAGGCCGAGCAATGAGACGAAGCCGAAGTGCTCGAAACCAAGACCGAGCCGGGTGGCTTGTCCGCAGAGAACGGCAAGGCCGAGAGCGACGAGGATCTGCCAGTGCAGCGGGGCGTTGATCAGTCGGCGGAGCATGCCCTCACCCGAGCACGATTCACGCCGCGGCGAAAGGCCGAATCCTGTGCGGGTTCAGGGTTTCCTGGTTTGGGACGGCGGGATCTACGCGGTCGGAGCGCTGATGCGGGAGCCCGGAATCGGCTTCGGCATGGACGTCGAAACGGCCTGGTTCCTCCACCAATCGGCCAAATCGAACGCGTCAACCAATAGTTGACATGTTCGATTTGGTGTGGGTCGTGTATCGACATTGACGTGGTGCGGCGGCAGCTTCCCGCAACCTGCTTTCGTCGCCCATGCTTTCCGATCTGCGCTTTGTCCTGCGTTCTCTGGCCCGCAATCGCGGTTTCACCCTCGTGACGGTGCTGACCCTCGCACTTGGTATCGGTGCAGCAGCCGCAATCTTCAGCGTGACCGATTGGATCCTCTTTCGGGCGAACAAGCTACCGGACGATGTGGTGTTCGTCGCAGGTAACAGCCCTGCGAATCCGTTTTCGCCGATTCAATTCGGCTATGCCGTGCAGGCGTACGAAAAGCGCACAGACGTGATGCAGGCCTGGGGCAAGGCTGTGATGCGATCTGGCAACATCGTGATCGGGGATCAGCCGGTGGGAACGGGATGGGCCGCGATAAACCCGGAACTCTTCTCCATGATGGCGGTGCGCCCGGCGCTCGGCCGTGGTTTTCTTCCGGAAGAGACGGAGGAGGGGAGCGATCAGGTGGTGGTCGTCACCGACTCGTTCAGCAGGAGGCATCTCGGTGGCCGGGGCCATGCCTTGGGGCGGACCATTACCACAGGAGGGGCGGTGTGCACGGTGGTGGGGGTGCTCGCACCTTGGCAGCAGATGCCGCCGTACCTCGATGGGAGCGAGGTGTTTCGGCCGCTGGCCGTTCGCGATAATCCGGCGACACCGTGGGATCCTGTCTATCGTCTGTTCGGGAAACTGCGGCCCGGTCTGACGCGAGATCAGGCACAGGAACGGATGCGAAGCCTGAGGGTGAAGGTTCCGCCGGAGCTGCTCTCCGAAGAGGGAAACCGACCTGTTCTGCTGGGGCTTGGTGAACTCAAGAACCAGTTCCGCCCGGAAATCTACTGGGTGATGGTTGGGGCGGTTGCTTTCCTGTATGCGATCGCATGCCTGAACGCGACGAATCTGCTGTTGGTGCGACAACTCGGTCGGCATCGCGAGTTCAGCATCCGGCTGGCTGTGGGCGGAGGGCGCCGAACGGTAGTGCGCCTGTTGGTTCTCGAGAGTCTGGCGATTTCGGTGCTGGCGGGTGGAGTTGGTGCGTTCATCGCCAATTCGGTGTTTCCATTGTTGTTGGAAGCGGCGGGGGGGCCGTGGGCGGTGGACGAATGGTCGTCGTGGAACCTGAGTTGGCGGACCATCGGTGTGTTGGGAATGTTGAGCTTGGTGACGAGCCTGCTGGTCGTGTTTGTTCCGGTCATTCGAATCTGGCGCACGGCGATCTTTGGGGGGCTGAAGGATGGCGGTGGGACAAATGGTGAGAGCCGGCGCCTTGCGCGTCTGCGGGGCGGACTGGTTGTCGGCCAGTGCGCGTTTGCTTTGGTGTTGCTCGTGGGCGCCGGTCTCATGATCCAGACCTTCAGGCGTCTTGAGCAGGTCGATCTTGGTTTCTCGCCGACGAATCGGGCCAAGGTGCAACTTGCATTCTCTCCCGCTTCGCAATCCACCCGAGACGAACGCTTGACGCAGTTGCGGCGAATTCGCGAAGAACTGCTGCGGCTGCCGGGGGTGCGTGCAGTCGGCTTCGGAAGCGACTTTTTACTTCGTGGATGGTGGCGCGGCTTCATGTCTGTCGCGGCTCCGGATGGCACCGAGGTGGAGACGGCGCTGTACGGCTTCGGACCGGAAATGCCGGAGGCTGCCGGGCTGCGCTTGGTGTCCGGGCGCTGGGTCGACCAATCACACTCGGACGAGGTCGTGGTCAATGAGACGCTGGCGCGTACCTGTTGGCCCGGTTCGAATCCTCTCGGGCAACGCCTCCACCTGGTCGGCCCGTTTGCTGATCCGATGTCGCCGGGTTGCGAGGTTGTTGGTGTGATCGGCGATTTGCGCAGTTCGATGCGCGAGGGGATCGCGTGCTGCGTCTACGGCTCGGAACATGGCGGCATGAACGACTTCGACACCTGCATTCTCAAACTTTCGTCGGAGGTCGGTGACGAGCTTGAGGGGTTGGTTCGGCAACGCCTCTTCGCCCTTGATCCCTCCATTGTGGTCAGCCGGGTCGTTTCGATCACGGGCTTGCGCGACCAGCAGCTCGGGCTGGAGCGCATGGCGGACTCGGTGCTCAAGGTGCTCGCGGCGATCGCGCTGGTGCTGACGTTGGTCGGCGTATTTTCGGTGCTCGCGTACACGGTGGTCCGGAGGATGGGCGAGTTTGGTGTGCGCATGGCGCTCGGGGCGACGGGCCGGGATCTGGTGGCGCTGGTGCTCGGGCGCGGGTTGCGGCTGGCGCTGCTCGGAGTCGGGCTCGGTATCGGCGGTTCGATCGCGCTGGCGCGATCGCTGCAGAGCCTGCTGTTCGAGACCTCGCCAGTGGATCCGTGGGTGCTGGCGACGGTGGCCGCGCTGCTGTTGCTCGCCTCGCTCGTGGCCTGCGCGTTGCCGGCGCGGCGCGCGGCGAAGGTCGATGTGTCGCGCCTGCTCCGGTCGGAGTAGGTCGGTTGCGGCCGCCGTTCTCCTCGAACCGTGGGGAACGGCGGCCGGCGTGTGATGGATCTGGAAACACGAAAGGCGGCCGTCGCGGGCCGCCTTCGGGGTTTGGGTGTTCGCGGATCGCGCCTACGGGATCGGGGCGAAGGTGTTGGGCCGCTCGTTGGCGGCGACGTGGGCCTCGGTGCCGGCCCAGAGTTGGGGCTCGGGCCAGAGCTGGATCGCATCGGAGAGCACGCGCAGGCCTTCGCGCAGGTGGATGTCTACCTTGATGGTGTCGTCTTCCTCATCCTCCTCGTTGGCGGCGAGCGTCGCAACGGCGGGGGCGGCCGCGGCGGAGGCATCGGCGGGCGCGGACGGCTCGACCGTGGCGGGTTCGTCGCTCTTGGCCGGTTCCGGGGTGGGCTCGACGTTGTCGAGCAGTACTTCGGTGCTCGGGAAATTGAGGGCGGCGAGTTCCTTGCGCTCGGCCTTCGCGGCCTTGGAGAAGGCGTCATCGTCGGTCTTCTGGGCCTTGCGGGTCTCGAGGTTCAGGGAGACCGCCTTCTTTTCGTCGTGCTGCTTGAAGCGCTCGATGTTGCGGCGGAGAAACGCGAATTCCTGGAGGTCCTTCTGGCGCTGGGCACTGCGCTCCCGCAGCGCGGTGAGGAAGGATGGGTTCAGCGCCGAACCTTCGAAACGGGAGCTCTTGATCGTATCCCACGCGAGGGCATGCGGCAGGTCGGATTCGCCGATGGGGAGGAATTCCTCGATCGAGGGCAGGGCGATGTCGGAGGCGACGCCGCGGTTCTGCGTGGAGGCGCCGTTGGGCAGGTAGAATTTTTTGATGGTGATACGGGCGGCGCCGCTGCGCGGGGGCTCCTGGAAGAAGCCGAAGCCCTGGAGGATCGGACGCACATCCTGCACCGTGCCTTTGCCGTGGGTGGAGTTGTCGCCGATCACGATCGCGCGGCCGTAGTTTTGCAGGGCGCCGGCGACGATCTCGGAGGCGGAGGCGCTGTAGCGCGAGGTGAGCACGGCGAGCGGGCCGTCCCACACGGTCTTGCTGTCGGTGTCGTCGAGCACGTCGACGCGGCCCAGCGAGTCCTTCACCTGCACGACGGGGCCGCGGGCGATGAACAGTCCGGTGAGGTCGATGGCTTCGTTGAGCAGGCCGCCGCCGTTGCGGCGCAGGTCGAGCACGATGCCTTTCGCGCCGGCATCGATGAGTTTGCGGAGGAGTTGTTCGACGTCGCCCGAGGCGCTCACGCCCGCGCCGTCGCCCTCGTCGTCGTTGGCGCCGTAGAAGGCGGGGAGCTCGATCACGCCGATCTTGAGCGTGCCTTCGCCGTTGGCGGCGGGCACTTCCTCGAGGGTGGCGTGGGCGCGGCTTTCGTTGAGTTTGACCACGTCGCGCACGATCGAGATCTCGCGGCGCACGGAGGAGTCGGTGGCGTCGCCGGGCTGGACGAGCAGGCGCACGGTGGTGCCCTTGTCTCCACGGATCAGATGCACGACCTTGCGCAGTTTCATGCCGACGACGTCGACGAAGTCCTCGGGGCCCTGGGCGACGCCGACGATCTTGTCGTTGGGTTTGAGCTGCTTGGAGAGGTCGGCCGGGCCGCCGGGGATGAGCTCGCGGATGGTGCAGACGCCGTCCTCCTCGGAGAGCTGGGCGCCGATGCCGATGAGCTTGAGGCGCATCTGCATCGTGAAGTCCTCGAGGGTCGAGGGGGACATGTAGGCGGTGTGAGGATCGTACATGCCGGCGAGGCTGGTGAGGTAGATTTCCTGCACTTCCTCGGCGTCGATTTCGTCGAGACTGCGCTCGAGGCGTTCGTAGCGTTTGCGCACCTTGTCCTTGGCGCTTTCGAGGGCCTTGGTCTCGTCGCCGGTCTTGTCGTTGAGCAGGTCTTGCAGGAGCTCGAACTTCAGGCGCTGGCGCCAGAGGTTGTCGGCTTCTTCGGCGGAGGTGGGCCAGGGGGCTTTCGAACGGTCCCAGTGGAATTCCTCCGCGACGGTGAAATCGATGTCCTTGGTGAGCTCGAGATTGATCCAGAGCACGCGGGCGGCAACGCGTTCGCGGTAGAGGCGGAACGCCTCGTAGGCGGCGTCGATGTTGCCGAGGTAGCGGAGGTCCTTGGCGAGGCGCTCGCCGAACTGCGCGGTCAGCTGGTCCTTGTCGGCCGCGAGGTAGAACATGCGGAAGGAGTCGAGCTCACCCATGAAGTCGGGCAGGAGCTGGCGGAAATCGTCGCCGGTGAGCTCGCGCCCTTGGAAATGGAAGCTTTCCAGGAAGCGCACCATCCGGGTGGTCTCCTGCACCATCACCGGGGAGGTCTGGAAGGTGGAGGCCGAGGTGAGTCCGCCTGCAAACAGGAGGGCTGCGGAGAGAAGAAGGGGGCGGGAGAATCGGCGGATCACGGTGAAAAGTGGTTCGGTAAGGAAAGCCTGTGGATGGTCTTTGTTCCTTATGGAAATGGGTGCTGGTGCTTCCGGGGGGCTATCGGTGCGCAGGGGAACAACTGAAGGTGCGGTGGCCGGCGGGCTTCGTAATCGTGCCGAAGTTCGGGCCGGCGGGGAGCCGCCTAGTTGTTGCTCATCATGTTGCGGGCGTCGTCGAGCGTGCGTTTCTCCTCGGCGGTGAGGGAGCCGAAGCCGCTGGTGTTGATCTTGTCGAGGATGCGGTCGACTTCGGCCTTGAGGTTTTCGCGGGCGGTCACGTTGACCTTGAACGTCGGGGTGGGGGCGGCGGCGCTCTTCTTTTTCTTCAGCCAACCGGGGATCTCGACGGTGCGCTTGGGTTCCGGGCGAGACTCTTCGGTGTCGGCTTTGACCATGGCCCGATGCGCCATGATGCCGGCGATCAGTCCGGCCAAATGCGCGGAGTGGGCGATGCCGCTCACCGGGCCCATCGGGAAAAGCTCCGCGAACAGGAAGAAGATCGCGGTGATGCCGCCGACGACCATCAACAGGTACCGCGGGACCACGGTGACCGGGATGATGAAGAAAAGCAGAAAGGTCATGCGCTCGTTGGCGAAACGGCAGCAGAAGAGGGCGAAGAGCGCGGAGGCGCCGGCGGAGGCGCCGATCAACGGCGCGGTGCGGAGGAAATTCACCGAGAGCCAGAACAGGCCACCGGCCAACACGCCGGCACCGTAGGTCCAGAAGAAGCGCCGCGGGCCCACGGTCGGGAGCAGCAGGCGGCCGATGAAGAGAATCGTCAGCGAATTGCCGATCAGGTGCCAGAGGTTGCGGTGGTCGTGGAGGAAACTGTAGGTCGCGAGCGTCCAAATCTTCGCGTGGATGAGGTTGTCCGCCGAGAGGGCCAGCCAGGCGTCGCTCGCGTGGGGCACGATCCCGTCCAAGATCCGTTGCATGATGAAACCGGCGACAAGGGCGCCGATCAGCCACAGCAGGGGAGCGAGCGCCCTCGCCGGGTTGGTTTCACGCATGTAGTAACGGTCGGAGATCATGGGCCGGGTGGGGAGTGGTGGTGGAGTTGGTCGAAAACAAAGCTGTCGGTGGTGTTTTGCAACGGTCAAGCCGCGGGCGTGGCGTTGTGAGTCGGCCGGGGCCGGCCCGGTTCCCTGTTTCAGTCGGGAACCAACGCCTTCCCGCGCGGGAGTTTGTGCCAGATCAAGGCTCCCCGGGTTCGCCACTTGACTACGAAGGCATCGCCGACTTCTTCTTCCGCCACTATGGCCAACAAAGCTGAAAAATGGGCGGACAATGTCGCCGGTAAGTTCTACGTGGATCAGCAGTGCATCGACTGCGATCTGTGCCGCGAGACGGCGCCGGACTTCTTCTCCCGCAATGAAGAAGGCGGCTACACCTTCGTCGTGAAGCAGCCCGCCACCGACGAAGAGGTCGCGCAGTGCACCGAGGCCCTCGAGGGCTGCCCGGTCGAGGCGATCGGCAACGACGGCGACGAGTGATCCTCGCTCAGCCATAGACGTTTTCGCAGGAAGGCGCGAGTCGTGAGACTCGCGCCTTTCTGCGTTCTGCGGGCGGACCGGCGGCCGCGGTGCGCGGCGGGAGAATTTTCGGAAAAGAGTCTTGTTAAGGCGGAATCACGCTGACTTAACCAGCGCCGCATGATTCGCCCATTCCCCGTTTTCCCGATCCTCCTCGCCGGTGTCGCGCCGGTGCTTGCCGCGCAAGAGCGCATCGCCGAAGTGGTGACGCTGCCGCCCTTCGTGACGACCGATGTGCGTGTGGCCAACGACGCGCCGGTGGGCACCTTCGCGATGCCGGTCTCCGGTTTGCGCTTCGAGCCGTCGGTCGACGTGCAGGCGCGCAACTTTGCCGAGGGGCAGGCGGACATCGCGGTGCGCGGCGGCATCTTCGAGAACACCGGCTTCCAGCTCGGCGGCGGCGCGCTGGTCGACCCGCAGACCGGCCACTACGCGGCGGAGTTGCCGGTGGCGCCGGCGATGCTCACGCCGGTGCGCGTGCTCACGGGACTCGATGCGGCGCTGGCCGGGATCAATTCCAGCGTGGCGACGCTCGCCTACGGCTGGGCCCCGGTCGAGGCCCGCGGCGAAATCTCGGTCTCGGGCGGCGAGCACGGCGCCTGGCGCGGCAGTATCTACGAAGGTGTGACGCGCAACCTGGCCAACGGCGCGCGCCTGGCCGCCGATGCCGAGGTCGCCCATTCCGAGTCGGACGGCGCGATCGAGGGCGGCGACCACCGGTTCAGCCGCTACACCAGCCGTATCCAGTATGTTCGCGGCGAGGCGCAGACCGACCTGCTGTTCGGCCATCAGGAGAAATTCTTCGGCTGGCCGAATCTCTACACCCCCTTCAACTGGCTCGAGACCGAGGACCTCGCGACCACCCTCGTCGCCCTCAACCACCGCGTGGGCGATGGGGCCGGCGACTACTGGCAGGCCGCGGCCCTCTGGCGGCGCACGGCCGACGACTACGAGGCCGACCGCACGATCCCCGGCCGTTTCAATCCCTACGAGCACGAGACGCAGTTCACGTCGTTCGCGCTCGACGGCCGCCGCGAGCTCGCCGCCGGCTGGGTGCTGCTCGGCCGCGCCGAGGTGGCCGCCGACACGCTCGAATCGACCTCGCTCACGGCCGGCGACTTCAACTCGCGTACGTATCTGAAGATCGGAGCTGTGGCCGAGCGGGCGTTCGCGCTCGCCGACACCGACTCGCTCGATCTCCGCGCCGGCGCGACCTGGGCCGACGACAACCGCGACAGCGGCCGCGTGTCGCCGTTGGCGGAGCTGGCCTGGGTGCGCACCGGGGAGGCCGGCGCGCGGACCCGCGTCTATGCGCAGGTCGCCGGCGACTCGCAGGTGGCCAGCTACACCGCGCTCAACTCGGCGGCAGGCTCGGGCCTGTTTCGCGGCAACCCCGATCTTGGCCGCGCGCGCAGCACCAACTGGGAGCTCGGCGCGAGCCGCGCGGCCGGTCCGTTCGAGGTGCAGGCGGCCGTCTTCTTGCGGCAGGATCGCGACCTCACCGACTGGACGTATCGCAACGGCGTGACGGCGCGCACAGCGAACGAGGTCGACATCGACACGCTCGGCTTCGAGACGGTGGCGACCTACCGCTGGAAGCAGGGTCGCGCCACGGTCGGCTACACCTGGCTGGGCAAGGACGAGGACTACGGTTCTGCCCTGGTCGATGCCAGTTTCTACGCGCTCAACTTCGCCCAGCACCGCCTCACCGCGGCGCTGGTCTGGCAGCCGATTCGGCAGGTCGAGGTCCGTTTCGACAACGAGTACCGTATCCAGGAGACGAACCTGCTGCGCCGCAGCGGCGACCGCGCGATCCTCTCCTCGCTCGGCGTCTGCTGGTTCGTGCCGCAGGCCAAGGGACTCGAGGTCTCGGTGCAGGTGGAGAATCTCTGGAACTGCGATTTCGAGGAGGTGCCCGCGGTGCCCGCCGCGCCGCGGCAGTATTCCGCCGGACTGGCGTATCGCTGGTGATGCAGTGGGCGCCGCGAGCGACGCCCAACGCGGTTGCCGGAGCCGCCCTTCAGCGCCGGGAGTAGCGTGCGACGAGTGTCCCGCGCTCTTCCTCCGTCAGCGACGCGAGGTGTTTCTTCCAGCCCGGACAGAAACGGATGTGCCAGCGCCAGAGGCGCCCGAGGAGGGATCGCGGCGAGTGGTCGTACTTGGCGCGCCAGGGGCAGTGGTTGCAGTTGTGCTCGGCCATGGTGCAGCGGTGGCGGCAATCGCGGGCGGAGGCGACGGTTTTTATATTGGCGGTCCGGCCGGGCGACGACCGGTCGCCTTTGCGGTTTGACTCGCGGGCGGTTGGCCGGGTTTTTCGGCGGCGATGCCGACACACCCGTTTCTCGCTTCCGATTTCGCCGTTCGCTGGTCGCAGCTCGTGCCCGAGGCCGTGGGGCCCGACATCCGGGCGGCGCTCGCCGAGGCGCAGCGGAATCTGGATGCGATCGCGGCGCAGGATCCCGCGGCCGTGACGTTCGCCTCGACGGTCGAGGCGCTCGAGACGGCGTGCGATGGCCTCGGCCACGCGTGGGGTTTGGTCGGGCATCTCAATTCGGTGGCGGACTCGCCCGCGTTGCGCGAAGCGTACAACGCGATGCTGCCGGCGGTGTCGGAGTTCTACGCGAAGATCGCTCTGGACGAGCGCCTTTGGGCGGTGCTGCGCGCGTTTGCGGCCACGGCGGAGGCGCGAGCGTTGACCGGGATCCGGCGTCGCCTGTTCGAGGAGACGATGGCCGATTTCCGTCAGGCCGGAGCGGAGCTGCCGCCGGAGAAGAAGGCGCGGTTGGAAAAACTGGAGGCGGAGCTTTCGCAGCTCTGCCAGAAGTACTCGGAGAACGTGCTCGATTCGACGAACGCCTGGGAACTGGTCGTCGACGACGAGGCGCGGTTGGCCGGGCTGCCGGCCCATGCCAAGGAGGCCGCGCGGCGAAATGCGCTCGCCAAGGGTCACGGCTCGGAAGCGGAGCCGCGTTGGCGCTTCACGCTGCACATGCCGTCGCTCGAACCGCTCATGACCTACGCCGACGACGCCGGTTTGCGGCGCACGGTGTGGGAGGGCGCGAGCGCGATCGGTGCGAGCGGCGAGCGGGACAACACCGGGTTGATCCGGCGGATCCTCGCGTTGCGGCACGAGAAGGCACAGCTGCTCGGCAAACCCCATTTCCCGGACCAGGTGCTGGAGCGGCGCATGGCGCGCGACGGCGCGACGGCGCTGCGTTTCGTCGAGGATCTGCACGAGCGGTTGCGCGGTGCGTTCCGGCGTGAGATCGAGGAACTGGAGACGTTTGTCGCCGAGCGCGACGGTCGCCCCGTCGGCCGGCTCGCGCCGTGGGAGATCGGCTACTGGGCGGAGAAGCTCCGGCGCGAACGCTACGACTTCGACGAGGAGGCGCTGCGGCCGTACTTCGCGGTCGATCGGGTGATCGCGGGCCTGTTCGAGCTGTGCGGCCGGGTCTTCGGCGTGCGGGCGGTCGAGCGGCCGGCCGGCGCGGTCGAGGTCTGGCACCCGGAGGTGAAGTTCTACGATCTGCTGGACGGGACCGATGGGCGCCATCTCGGCTCGTTCTACGCCGACTGGCACCCGCGCGAGTCGAAGCGCGGCGGGGCGTGGATGAACTCGCTGCGCATGGGCGAGCCGCAGGCCGACGGGCGCCTGTCGCCGCACCTCGGTCTGATCTGCGGCAACCTGACTCCGCCTTCCGGTGACAAGCCGGCGCTGCTCACCCACCGCGAGGTCGAGACGGTCTTCCACGAGTTCGGCCATCTGCTGCACGGGCTGCTCGGCGAGGTGCCGTACAAGTCGCTCAACGGCACCAACGTCGCCTGGGATTTTGTCGAGCTGCCGTCGCAGATCCTGGAGAACTGGACGTGGGAGCGCGCCGGGCTCGACCTGTTCGCTCGTCACCACGAGACCGGCACGGCGATCCCGGAGGAGCTCTTCGCGAAGATGAAGGCGGCGCGCAATTTCCGCGCGGCCACGGCGATGATGCGGCAGCTCTCGCTCGGCAAGCTCGACCTCGAGCTGCACCTGCACCCCGACCTTTACGCGGAGGGCGATCTCGATGGTGCGCTGCGGTGCGCTTTGGCGAGCTATCTGTTGCCGACCGAACCGGAGGCGCCGACGCTGGTGCGCCGTTTCGGGCATCTGTTCTCGAGCTCGGTCGGCTACGCGGCGGGCTACTACTCGTACAAATGGGCCGAGGTGCTCGATGCCGATGCGTTCACCCGATTCCAGCGCGAGGGGATCTTCAATGCCGAGACCGGTGCGTCCTTCCGGCGGGAGGTGCTCAGCCGCGGCAATGCGGAGGCGCCAATGGAGCTCTTCAAGCGGTTCATGGGGCGCGAGCCCGACCTGAGCGCGCTGCTGGTGCGCGCCGGCTTGGTGTGAGCGTACGGCGTCATCCTGCGGGGCGGCTTCGTGTGCGCCGGTCTGGCGTCTTCGGGCACACTGCGACCCACCGGCGGGTCATTCTTGCTCTTTACACGAAGCCGCCGAGTTTCGAAACGGCTCGGAAGCTTTTTTGCAAGTAACCTATTACCAATGGCTAGTATCCTCTTTCGGCCCCTCGCCTCAAGGTGGCGAAATCGTGGGACACTTGTTGCTGGTACGGGTCGCAACCACAACCTCCACAACCAAATCCCTTCACTACCATGATGTACTGGCTCCTCCTCATAGGCATACCGATCCTGCTTGGACTCTATGCCCAGTTCAAAGTCTCGAGCGCCTACTCGAAGAACGTGCAACTGGGCTCGCGCAGCCGCATCACCGGTCGCGAGGCGGCCGAGGCCGTCATGGCCACGGCGGGTATTCGCGACGTGGAGATCGTCGAGGTCGACGGCCACCTGACCGACCACTACGATCCGGTGAACAAGCGGCTCGCGCTCTCCTCGCCGAACTACCGCGGCGCCAGCCTTGCGGCGCTGGGCGTGGCGGCCCACGAGGCCGGCCATGCCATCCAGCACAAGGATGGCTATGCGATGATGAAGTTCCGGCAGACGATGGTGCCGGCGGTCCAGATCGCGGCGCCGATCACCTATCTGTTCATGGGCTTCGGCTTCTTCTTCCTCGGATCGCTCTTCAAGGTGCTGCTTCCTTTCGCCATCGCCGCACTGATGGTGATGGTGCTCTTCCAACTCGTCACGCTGCCGGTCGAGTTCGATGCGAGCCGGCGGGCGAAGAAGCAGCTCGTGGCGCTCGGCATCCTCGGTCGCGATGAGATGGTGGGCGTCGACGAGACGCTCGATGCCGCGGCGCTCACCTATGTGGCGGCTTTCGTCTCCTCGCTCGGGCAGTTGCTGTACCTGCTGCTCGCCTTCACCGGCGGCTCGCGCAGCGACGATTGAGTCCGGATTGCTCCCCGAAAAACGCCGAGGCGGCTCCTGTGAAGGGAGCCGCCTCGTGCGTTTCTCGGGCCGAAGGCCGGTCAGCCGATGGTGCCTTTGTTCTCCTCGACCCAGCGCACGCACCATTGCACCAGTTGGGTGGCGTTGGTGAGGCTGAGCTTGTCCTTGATGTGGGCGCGGTGGGACTCGACGGTTTTGATCGAAATGCCCAGTCGTTTGGCGATTTCGCGGGTGGCGATGCCGTTGCCGATCATGGTGACGATCTCGAGTTCGCGGTCGCTGAGGGAATCGACCGGGGAGTCGCGCGAGGGATCGTTGCCGTCGACCACTTGGCTGAGCATCTGGGCGGCGACGCGTTCGCTCACGAAGACCTTGCCCGCACGGATACGGCGGATCGCCTCCATGACCTTGTCGACGACCTCCTGCTTCATCACGTAGGCCTTGGCCCCGGCCTTGAGCACGCGCAGGGCGTAGATCGACTCGTCGTGCATCGACAGGACGAGGATTTGGATCGAGGGGTTGATGGCCTTGATGTTCTTGATCAGCTCGATGCCGTTCTGGCTCTTGAGCGAGATGTCCACGATCACCAGGTCGGGATTGATCTGGCAGATGGCCTTCATCGCCTCGGGGGCGTCCTCGGCCTCACCGCAGATGATCATGTCCATCTGCTGGTTGATCAGCTCGCCGAGGCCTTTCCGCAACAGGGGATGGTCATCCACGATGAAGACGCGGGTCTTCATGTTGGTCTGGGGTGGAATGACGTCCCGGGCTTTTTTCATAGCAGCGCGGCAGGTTGGTAGTGCAGCACAACGGATGCCCCGCGACGAGGCGAATTTCCGACCGTGATGGTGGCTCCGATTTCGTCGGCGCGGTGTTGCATGATTTGGAGGCCGATTCCTTGGCGTGGGGGCTGTTCCGCGGGGAAACCTGTGCCATTGTCACGAATGCACAAACACATCCCGCTTTTCTTCCGCTCCAACGAGACGTCGAGCCTGGTCGCACGGCCGTGGCGGATGGCGTTGCTGAGCGCCTCTTGGGCGATGCGATAAACGTGCAGGATCTCGTGGGCTTCGTGGGCGGGAAACTGACCGCGGAAAGAGGTCTTCACGGTGACGCCGAAACGCACCTCGACCTGTTTGGCGAGCTCGAGCAGGGCGGGGCGGGCGTCGCCCGAGCGCATCTTCGCAGGGTAGAGCCCGTGGGTGAGCGCGCGGGTGCGGTCCATCGCGTCGACGAGCTGCCGGTTGATTTCGCGCAGGTTGTCGACCTCGTGCGGCACCTGGGGGGCGAGGCGGTTTTCCAATACGCGGGTCAGGCAGCTCAGCCCGGCGAGCACCTGGCAGAGATCGTCGTGGAGATCTTGTCCGATCCGGTTCTGTTCACGCTCGCTGATCCGGAGGATCTCCTCCTCGAGCCCTTTGCATTTGGAGATGTCGGTGACGATGCCGGAGTAAAGCCGTTTGCGGCCGGAGCCGGAGCGGTGGTTGACCGTCAGTCGGGTCCAGCGGCGGCCCGTGGCGCTCTTGAGCCGAACATCGACGGTGCAGGGAAGTGGGGCTTTCGGCAGCGCCTCGAGAAACGCGGCGAACCGCCGCAGGTCGGCCGGGGCAACCGTCTCGTGCTCTTTGGCTGGCGCCCGGTCGTCGATGACGGTCGGTTGTTTGGCCGCGGCCGCTCGCTGCAGTGTGGCGAGTCTCGTCTGGTCGGTTTCCCAGAGGCGGGAGCCCGTGGCGGCCAGAATCGCGGAGAGTTCGTCGCGTTTCGCCAAGGCGGTGGCTGCCGAACGTGGGCTTCGGTGGGTCGCGGCTTCCGGGCTGAGTGTGCGTATCGGGCGTGGGCGCATGGGGACAGCAGGCTGGGTAGGATTGCGTCCGGAGGTTTTGTGCGCGCATCTTTTGCCGGGAGCAAGCCATGGATTCACCCGGCGGCGATTTGACGCCGAAGTGTTGCACCGTGCATTCCTCACCATCGGTTCAGGCAGGGCCGGAGCGGGCAACGAGGGAAACCCCGATAGGAATCCCGGCGGTTTTGAGGGATGCTATCGGTGCCGGTAGCTCGACGGAAATGATCGCCTCCCCACAACGTTATGCAAATCGAAGCGCCGCCTCGCCCAGACGAATTCACCGCGAGGTGTCCGCAGGGGACGAAGGCGCCGCCGTCCGTCGGAGGCGTGTGTTCATCGTCGACGACCACCAGTTCTTCGTCGCCGGGTTGAGTTCGCTCATCAACCATGCTCCGGACCTCGAGGTCTGCGGCAGCGCACCCGACGGCCGCCGGGTGGTCAGCGAGGTGAAGCGCCTGCGTCCCGACTTGGTGCTGATGGACGTGATGCTGCCCGGCACCGACGGCATCACCGTGGCCCGCAGCCTGCGTCGTATTCTCGGCCGGGTGCCGATCCTCTTCATTTCCAGCCTCGCCAGCTCCCGAGTGCGGGAGCAGGCCCAACAACTCGGCTCCTTCGGTGTGCTCGACAAGACCCAGGAGCCCAATCGACTGCTCGAAGGGATCCGGCGTGCGCTGGGAATTTGAAGACGCATTTGCCCGCTCCGGGGCGAGTTCACGCTTGTCGCATCTCCGAGGGGCGTGTTTGTTTCGCAAAGCTCCGCGCCCTCAATCCAGCACAACCCTAACGCCATGCCCAACAAGGCCAAGATCTTGGTAGTCGATGATGAAGAGGCAGCCTTGCAGCTCCTCCAGGATGCTCTGGAGGCGGGCGGTTACGACGTGGCGGTCGCCCATGACGGCCTCGAGGCGTGGGAGCTGCTCCAGAAGGGCACGGTCAAGGATATCGATCTTCTGCTTACGGATCTGGTGATGCCCCGCATGGACGGCATGGCATTGGCCCGCAATGTCACCAAAGCCTACGCCAACGTGCGCATCCTCTTCACGTCGGGCTACGCCGACGAGATCGTCTACGACCATCAGGATCTGGCCGGGGTCTCCTCGTTCATCCCGAAGCCGTTCGACGTGACGAAGCTCCAGCGCAAGGTGCGCGAGATCGTCGGCCGCTGAAGCGCGGCGAAGGCCGGCGCGCTTCGCGCTTGCCGCGGGTTGCGTCTCCCGGGTTTGCTCGCCCCATGCGCGTCTATTTCATGGGCATCTGCGGCACCGCCATGGGCAATGCCGCCTTGCTGTTGCGGCAGGCCGGGCACGAGGTGCTCGGGGCCGACACCGGCGTGTATCCACCGATGAGCACGGTGCTCGCCGAGGCGGGCATCTCCATCCACGAGGGCTACGATCCGGTGCGGCTCGCGGCGCTGGCGCCGGACCTGATCGTGATCGGCAATGCCATGTCGCGCGGCAATCCCGAGGTCGAGTGGCTGCTCGATTCCCGCGCCATCCCCTTCGCCTCGCTGCCCCAGCTCCTGCACGACCTCGTGCTGCGCACGCGACGCAACCTCGTCGTCGCTGGTACCCACGGAAAAACGACAACGACCTCGCTCGCGGCCTTCCTGCTGCAGAAGGCCGGCGCGGAGCCGGGCTGGCTCATCGGCGGCGTGCCGCTCGATCCCCCCACCGGCACCAACCTCGGCGCGGCGGGCGGGCCGTTCGTCATCGAGGGCGACGAGTACGACAGCGCGTTCTTCGACAAGCGCAGCAAGTTCATCCACTACGCGCCCCGGGTCGCGGTGCTCAACAACCTCGAGTTCGACCATGCCGACATCTTCCGCGACCTCGTCGATGTGCAGCGGACCTTCTCGCATCTTGTGCGGATCGTGCCGCGTAATGGACATGTGGTGATGAATGGCGACGACCTCAACCTGCGCGCGCTCGGGGCGATGCCGTGGACGCAGGTCGTGCGGGTCGGCGTGGGCGAGGGCAACGATGCGGTGATCCGCGAGTTTTCCGAGGACCCGCACGGCGCGTCGTTCGCGCTCGACTGGAAGGGCTCCCGCTGGGGCGGCGTGCGCTGGAAGCTTCCCGGACTGTTCAACGCCCGCAACGCCGCCATGGCGGCCGTGGCGGTCGGCCTGTTGCTGCATGGGGACGATCCGACCGCGCTCGACCTCTCCGTGCTCGAGCGTTTCCGCGGCGTGAAACGGCGGCAGGAGATCCTGTTCCGTTCGCCCGCGCTCACGGTCGTCGAGGATTTCGGGCATCACCCCACCGCATTGCACGAGACGCTGGTCTCGCTGCGCTCGCGGTATCCGGGGCACACGCTCACCGCGGTGTTCGAGCCGCGCAGCAACACGGCGCGCACGAAAGTGCTGCAGGCCGGTTTCAGTCGGGCGCTCGCGGAGGCCGACGAGGTGTATCTGGGTGCGGTCAACCGCGCGGAAAAGCTGGCCGAGGGGGAGCGTTTCGATGCCGAGGCCGTGGCTCAGCAGCTCGAGGCGGCGAACGTCTCGGCGCGTTTCTTCGCCCGCAACTCCGACCTGCTCGAGGCGTTGCGGCGCGACACGCTGCCGGCCGGGGCCGCGCCGCGAGTGGTGGTGTTCTTCTCCAACGGGTCCTTCGACGGGGCGATCGCCGCGTACGCGACGGCGGCTGCCGGTTCCTGATCGGTTCCCCAGTGGCAGCCGGCGCCGGTACCCGGTTCGCGAAGTCGCTCCTTGCGGGACGTTTCCGGGCGAAGGTGCCGATCTCCGAAAACAATAAGACGAGCCGCCAACCCCTGACGGCTCGTCATATTTATCTGTGGTATCCCCAAAAGTCCCGCTAGGCGGGAAAACAAGCACGAGGCAATAGGACTTCCGGGACCGAAACGGGTTCCGCTTTTTTCTTCGATTCGCCGTGTGGCGGCGGTTTTCAGGCGAGCCAGTCGGCGATGCGCTCCACCGCCGCGAGCGTTTCGGGGCAGTGTTGGCGCAGGAATTTTTCGTCGATGCGCTCGGCGCCCTCGGCGGCGGCGAGCGCGGCGGTGCCGTCGAAGTTCACATAGGAAAGTCGCAGTGTGAGCTCCCGGCTGGGGCGGCCGAAGACGCTGCCCGGCAGCGAGGCGACGCCGGTGTCCATCAGCAGGCGCTCGGCCAGCGAGGCGCCGTCGGTGACGCCCTTGGCGGCGAGTTTGTCGCGTTCGTCGCTCAGGTCGGGGAAGAGGTAGAAGGCGCCGTCGAGCTTGGGCAGGCGGCAACCGGCGGCGATGAGGGTGTTGTTGCAGAAGCGGCCGAGCCCGCGGAGGATCGCGCGGCAGTTCTCGAGGTAGGAATCGATCGCCGGCCCGCCCTCGAAGGCGCGGATGGCGGCATACTGGATCGGGGCGCTCACGGAGGTGTAGGTTTCGCTCGCGATCGAGGCCATGGCGGCGCAGAGCCACTCGAGCTCGTCGGGAAACGAGAACACGCCCAGCCGCCAGCCGCCCGCGCCGCACCATTTGCTCAGGCCGGTGGATACGATCGTGCCCTCCGGGTAGTGGTGCGAGATGCTCGGGGTCCGGCCCTCGTGGTCGAGGTCGGAGTAGATCTCGTCGGAGACGACCAGGATCTGGTGTTTGCGGATGACCGAGGCCATCGCGGCCAGTTCGGGCTCGGTGTAGCTGACGCCGGTGGGGTTGTTGGGGTAGTTGAGGATCAGCAGGCGCGGCAGGCCGGGGTTGGCGGAGCAATGGGCGTCGATCGTCTCGGGCAGCAGTTTCCAGTCGTGGGCGTATTCGGTCGGCAGCCACGTGACGCGGCGGCCGATGATCTTCGCCTGCGGGGCGTAGGAGACCCAGGAGGGGCTCGGCACGAGCAGCTCGCCCGCATAGGCGAGCTGGGTGATGAAGATCAGCTCCTTCGAGCCGGGGCCGATCAGGACCTGGCGGCGGGCCCGCTCGATGCCGTGGCGGCGGTGGAGGAAGTCGGTGACCGTTTCGCGCAAGGGGCGCAGGCCGCGCACGGGCAGATAGTCCTTCTCGGGCGCGGCGTTGCGCAACGCCTCGACGACCACCGGCGGCACGGGAAAGGGCGACTGGCCGAGGCCGAGCTTGTAGACCTTGCGTCCCTGGGCGATCAGGTCGTTGCTGCGCTCGTTGATCGCGAGCGTCGCCGAAGTGCCGAGGCCGAAGACGTTGGGATTGAGGTGCGGTGCGGACAGGGGTGAGGTGCTCATCGCAGACGCGAAGGGTAGGGCGAACGGCCGGCGCGCCAACCCTCAACTGCCACGGCGAACGCCTCCGCCCCAAGAATGCCCTTGTCGCAGCGCGCGCGGCGCCGCGATACTCCGCCTCCATCTCTCCCGCCCATGCTCGACCCGAAGATCCTCCGCGAGTCCCCCGAAGCTGTCCGCGATGCCATTGCCAAGAAGGGCAACGATTGCGACCTCGACGCCGTGCTCGCCCTCGATACCGAATGGCGCACCGCCCTGGCCAACGTGGAGAAACTCCGCGCGGCGCAGAAGGCGGCCAACACCGACATGGCGAAGCTGCCCAAGGGCTCGCCCGAGTTCATCGCCAAGGTGCAGGAGATGAAGGCGGTGTCCGCGCAGGTGAAGGACCAGGACGCCAAGGTGAAGGAGATCGAGACCCAGTGGGCGAAGGCGATGCTCACCGTGCCGAATATCCCGCACAGCTCGGTGCCGGTCGGCCGCACGCCCGAGGAGAACGTGGTCGACGCCACCAGCGGCGACGTGAACGCCGTCTCGCCCGTCGCCAAGCCGCACTGGGAGATCCCCGGCTTCGACAAGATCATCGACTTCGGCCGCGGCTCGAAGGTCACCGGCGCGGGCTTCCCGTTCTACGTGGGCGACGGCGCCCGTCTCGTGCGTGCGCTGCTCCAGTTCTTCCTCAACGAAGGCGCCGCCAACGGCTACACCGAGGTCGCCCCGCCGATCTTCGTCAACACCGCCAGCGCCACCGCCGTCGGCCAGCTGCCCGACAAGGAGGGCATGATGTACAAGACCGTCGACGACGACTTCTACGCCGTGCCGACAGCGGAGACGCCGCTGACCAATTTCTTCCGCGACGAGATCGTGGACGAGGACGTGCTGCCGATCTACCGCTGCGCCTACACCCCGTGCTTCCGCCGCGAGGCCGGCAGCTACGGCAAGGACGTGCGCGGGCTCAACCGCCTGCACCAGTTCGACAAGGTCGAGCTGCTCAAGTGGGTGCATCCGTCGAAGTCCTACGAAGAGCTCGACAAGCTCCGCGACGACGCCGAGCGCATCCTCGTGAAGCTCGGCCTGCCGTACCGCCGCCTGCTCATGTGCACCGGCGACCTCGGTTTTTCGCAGGCGAAGAAGTACGATCTCGAGGTCTGGGCCGCCGGCCAGAAGCGCTGGCTCGAGGTTTCGAGCTGCTCGAACTTCGAGTCGTTCCAGGCGCGCCGCGCGCAGATCCGTTTCCGCAACAAGGAGACGGGCAAGCCCGAGCTCGTGCACACGATCAACGGTTCCGGCCTCGCCGTGCCGCGCGTGCTCGCCGCGTTGTTGGAAAACAACCTCGAGGCCGACGGCCGCGTGCGCATCCCCGAGTGCCTCGTGCCGTTGTTCGGCAAGAGCCACCTCGTTTTCGCCTGACGCGAAAACGAAAGGGCGGGCGCGGCGCCCGCCCCGATTCGCCCTTGTCTCGCGGTAGCCGAGCCGACCAACTGGTCCGCGATTTATCGCTCCAGCCCCTTTTCTCCATGTCCCAAAAGAAGAAGGTCTTCGTCTCCGGTTGTTTCGACCTGCTGCACAGCGGGCACGTGGCGTTCATGAAGGAGGCGGCCGAATACGGCGATCTCTACGTCTGCATCGGCAGCGACGAGTGCGTGTATGCGCTGAAGGCGCGCTACCCGGTCAACTCGCAGGACGAACGCAAGTACATGATCTCGGCGCTGGGCTGCGTGAAGGAGTGCCGCATCAACACCGGCATCGGCCTGCTGGACTTCGTCAACGAGCTGCGCGACATCAAGCCCGACATCTTCGTCGTCAACCAGGACGGTGCCTCCGAGGCGAAGGAGCAGCTCTGCCGCGACCTCGGCATCGAGTACCGCGTGTTGAGCCGCCTCCCGCACGGCGGCCTGCCGGTGCGCAGCACGACGGCCCTGCGCAACGAGTGCACGATCCCGTTCCGTATCGACCTGGCCGGCGGCTGGCTCGACCAGCCTTTCGTCTCGCAGCACCACCCCGGCGCGGTGCTGACCATTTCCATCGAGCCCACCCATGCCTTCAACGGGCGCAGCGGCATGGCCTCCAGCACCCGCAACAAGGCCATCGAGCTCTGGCGCACCGCCCTCCCGCAGGGCAACAAGGAGCAGATCGCGAAACTGCTTTTCGGCTACGAGAATCCCCCGGGCACCCGGGAGGTGGCCGGCTCGCAGGACTCGATCGGCATCGTGTATCCGGGGCTCAATCGCCTCGAGTACCACGGCGCGCACTGGCCCACCACGATCGAGTCGGTCGATGCCGAGGATGTGCTCGCCTGGCTGGAAAGCCTGATTCAACTCGTGCCGCTCGGACCGCGGGCCTCGGGCTACAGCGTGCTCGGCGAGACCCATATCGACGCCGACAACGCGAAGGCGCTGGCCGACGCCGCCGATGCCTGCTGGGAGGCGATCCGGGCCAAGGACGCCGCGGCCTTCGGAGCGGCGTTCCGGGGCTCGTTCGAGGCGCAGATCGCGATGTTTCCCCGCATGGTCAGTTCGGGCGTGCACGAGCTGATCGAGAAGTACCGCGACGACGCGCTCGGCTGGAAACTCAGCGGCGCGGGCGGGGGCGGCTATCTGGTCCTTGTCTCCGAGAAGGAAATACCGGGAGCGGTGCGCATCAAGATCCGCCGCCGGCAGACGTTGTTCTGAGCGGCCGATCCGTCGCGTCTATCGGATTGCGCCGGAGTGTCGGCCCGCGCTGCAATCCGCCCGATGACTTTCTCGGCCGACAACTTCTGGCTCGCCGCCGCCGGTGCGGTGGCGACGGCGTTGCCGGCTTCGCGTTGGCCGGGGCGTCTGCGCGACTGGTTGGGCCGCGAGGGGGCGGCGGACGGATCGTGGTGCGTCGCGCTCTCCGGTGGTGCCGATTCGGTGGCGCTGCTGCTCGCGTTGGTGGGCCTGCGAAATGCCGGCCGTGGCGCGGTGCTTCGGCCCGCGCGGGGAAACGTTGCTGCCACCGGCGGGGGCGCGCCGCAGTCGCGCCCCGCGTTGGTCGCGCTGCATTTCAATCACCGGCTGCGGGGTGCGGCGGCCGACGCCGACGAGGCCTTTTGTCGTGAGGTTTGTGCCGCGCTCGGCGTGGAGGTCCGCGTCGGCCGGGCGGAGTGGCCGGAGGGGAGCGACGTGTCGGAGGCGCAGGCCCGTGAGGCGCGCTTTGGCTTCTTCAAGGCCGCGATGGGCGAACTCGGCTCGCGTGTGCTCTGGCTCGGGCACCAGCGTGATGATGCTGTGGAGACAATGTTGATGCGGCTCGCGCGCGGCAGCGGTGCGCGTGGGCTGGCGGCGCCGCGGCCGGTGCAGCGTTTGGCCGACGGCACGGTGCGGCTGCGTCCGCTGCTCGATGTCGCGAAGGGCGAGATCGAGTCGCTGCTACGGGCCAACGGCGCGACTTGGCGTGAGGACTCCTCGAATCACGGTGACGCGTATTTCCGGAATCGGCTGCGCAATCGCGTTGTTCCGGCCTGGCGCGAGGCCGCGCCCGCGGACCTCGACGGCGCGGTGGCTCGAGCCCGGGCGTTGCTCGAGGAGGAGGACGACGCACTGGAGTTGTGGGTCGACAGCTTGATGCCGGCGCAGCTCGACGGCGATCTGTCGCTGATCGATATCCGGTCGGTGCCGAGCGCGGTCGTGCGGCGAGCACTGCACCGTTGGTTGGGTGCGAAGGGATTGGCCGGAATGCTGTCGAGCGCGGCCTTCGAGCGATTGCTGGCGATGGTGCGTGAGCGGCAGTTGGGGCGACTCAGCGTTGGCCCCGACGGCTTCATCGATGTCGGGCTGTCGCTTCGGTACTGGACGGGGGCGGATCTCGCCGCGGCGAAAGCGGACTGGCCGGCGGTGCCGTTGGCGGTGCCCGGTGACGTGACGCTTGCGACCGGCGCGCGGATGCGTGCCGAAGAGGTCGATGTTTCGAGTGAACTGCGGGCGGGGATTGTCGCGGGTGCGTTCGAGGAAGGGCGGACGGTGTTCCTCGCCGCGGGAGAAACACCCGCGAGTTTTCTCCTCCGCCCATGGAAGGCGGGGGATCGATATCGGCCGCTCGGGGCGAGCGGCTCGAGCAAGCTGCAGGACCAGTTCGTCAACCGCCGCATTGAGCGGGAGTTGCGTTGGCGCCTGCCGGTCGTGTGCGATGCGCATGGGGCGATCCTCTGGGTACCGGGGCTTCCGCCGGCGCATCAATCTCGGGTTCGCGAGGGAACGACTCGGGCCGTTCAATTGACATATCACCCTGCCGACTCACTCTGCGCTTCCTCCCATGGCCGATAACGACACCTCCAAACGCCGCCCGTTGAAGAACTCCCGCCCCGATGGTTTCCAGCCGAAGGTTTGGTTGATCTGGGCGGCCATCATCTCCCTCGCGGTCGCGATCCTCTATCTGCCCGGGCAGGGGAAGACCCAGGTCAAGGTGCTGAAGGTCCAGGAGGTCGTCGAGTTGGCCGAACAGGGCGAGGTCGTCAAAGGCGAGATCAAGACCGACCTGCAGGGCGGTCGCGACTGGGCGCAGATCTCCGGCGAGTTCAAGACGCCGCTCACCGACGAGAAGGGCCAGCCCGTCGAACGTTTCCGCGCCGCCGGCCGCGTGACCGATGCGAGCATGGAACGCCTGCAGAAGACCAATCTCTTCAGCGAGGCCCCGGCCGACACCTTCCTCTCGAGCCTGTTGGTGAGCGTGTTGCCGTTCGTGCTCATCCTCGGCGTATTGTATTTCTTGTTCCTGCGCCAGATCCGCGCCGCCGGCCGCGGGGCGATGAACTTCGGCAAGAGCCGCGCCAAACTGCTCACGCGCGATCGCGACAAGGTCTCGTTCAAGGACGTCGCCGGCTGCGACGAGGCGAAGGAGGAGGTCTCCGAGATCGTCGAGTTCCTCAAGGACCCGAAGAAGTTCCAGAAGATGGGCGGCCGCATCCCCAAGGGCGTGCTGATGGTCGGTCCTCCCGGAACCGGCAAGACCCTGCTTGCCAAGGCCGTCGCCGGCGAGGCCGACGTGCCGTTCTTCTCGATCAGCGGTTCCGACTTCGTCGAGATGTTCGTCGGCGTCGGCGCCAGCCGTGTGCGCGACATGTTCGAACAGGGCCGCAAGAACGCCCCGTGCCTGATCTTCATCGACGAAATCGACGCGGTCGGCCGCCAGCGCGGCGCCGGCCTGGGCGGCGGCAACGACGAACGCGAGCAGACCCTCAACTCGCTTCTCGTCGAGATGGACGGCTTCGACACGACCGAGGGCGTGATCATCATCGCCGCGACCAATCGCCCCGATGTGCTCGACAGCGCGCTGCTGCGCCCGGGCCGTTTCGACCGCCAGGTCTTCATCGATCTGCCCGACATGATCGGCCGCGAGCAGATCCTCCGGGTCCATGCGAAGCGGATCAATTTGAGCGACGAGGTCGACCTCGCCGAGTTCGCCCGTGCCACTGCCGGTCTCTCCGGTGCCGAGCTGGCCAACCTCCTCAACGAGGGAGCGCTGCTCGCCGCCCGCCGCAACAAGAAGAAGGTCGAGCGTATCGACATCGAGGACTCGCGCGAGAAGATCCTCTTCGGCCGCGAACGCCGTCGCATGATGGACGACGAGGAGAAGCGCATGACCGCCTACCACGAGGCCGGCCACGCGCTCATCGGTGCGGTGCTCGAGGACGAGAAGAACCAGTTGCACAAGGTCACGATCCTTCCGCGCGGTCGCGCGCTCGGCATGGCGATGTACGTGCCGAAGAAGGAAATTCTCAGCATCGGCAAGAAACACATCCTCTCCCGCATCGCGATGGCCCTGGGCGGGCGCATCGCCGAGGAGCTCGTCTTCGACGACATCTCCAACGGCGCCGCCAACGACATCCAGCAGGTCACCAAGATGGCCCGCCACATGGTCTGCGATTGGGGCATGAGCGACCTCGGCCCGATCGCCTACGGCGAGAACCACGACACGGTCTTTTTGGGCCGGGAAATTTCGCGGGCCGAGAATTTCAGCGAGGCCACCGCGCAGAAGATCGACGTCGAGGTGCGCAAGATCGTCGACGAGCAGTACGCCCGCGCGACCAAGATCCTCACCGATTATCGCGCAGCGCTCGACGGCATCGCCAACGCGTTGCTCGAGCACGAGACGATCGAGGGCAAGCACGTGCAGGAGATCATCCAGTCCGGTGCGATCCAGTCGCCGGTGATCCACACCGCCGTGCCCCCCGTGATCGACGACAAGCCCGAGAAGCCGGCCGCCGACCGCAAGGACACGGCCACGGACCTGCCCGGTTCCGCCCCGGCGCCGACGCCGGCCTGAGCCCGCGATCCGATCCTCCCGTAGTTCGGCGTGCATGCACGCGCCCCACCGGCGCGTGCGCGTCCGTCGACCCCGGCATCGCCTCCGTCGCCGGCCATGCCATGTCCGTGTATCCGCGAAACCGAATAACGTGACGGCCGTCACGCTATTTTTCCACGCGAAAAGGAGGGTTTCGGCGGCGCAGCACTTGCGGGCGTATTCAGAAAATCGAATAACGCGACGGTCGTCGGTCTATTTTACCCGCGGGCTGGAAAGGGGGGCTGGCGCGGGTGGACTTGGGGAGGGGCGTTTCGCGTCGGCTTGTCGGGGGCGTGTGGGAGGCGGGCGGGGACGTGTGGGAGGCGGGCGGGAGGCGCTCGGGCTTGGTTCGCGGAGGTTGGGGGTGGAAACTTCGCATTGTCCCGAGCGCGTGCTTCGGCCATGCCGTTGCGCGCATCCATGAGCCAACCGCCCGCCCTCCGCCTCTCCGCTCTCGGCCGCCGCGCCACCCCGCCGATCATCGCCCGACTCATGACCGCGGCGCTCGAGAGCCCACACTTGTTGTCGCTCGCGGCCGGGTTCACCGACAACGCCACGCTGCCCGTCGACGCCTTCGGCGCGACGATCGCTGAGCTGACGCGGACGGGGTGCTCGCCCGAGCTGTTGCAGTACGGCACCAACCAGGGGCGCCCGGGGCTGCGCCGGCTTTTGGCGGAGCGGATCATGCGGGAGGAGGCTTCGGCCGAACTCGAGTTGGACGCCCTCCAGTTGCTCGTGACCAACGGCTCGCAACAGGCGCTCTACCTCGCGATGCAGGTGCTCTGCGATCCGGGCGACATCGTGCTCGTGGACCGGCCGAGTTATTTCGTCTTTCTGGAAATGCTGCGCGGCCTCGGCCTCGAGGCGCGGTCGCTGCCCGTCGACGGGGAAGGCCGGCTCGATGCCGACGCACTCGACCGGCTGCTCGCGACGATGCGCGCCGACGGTTCCGCCGCCCGGCTGCGCGCGGTCTACTTCGTCGGCTACTACGCCAACCCCTCCGGGCGGTCGTTCGGGGTGGAGGAGAAGCGGGCGCTGGCCCGGGTGCTGTCGGCCCACGGGCTGCTGTTGCCCACGATCGAGGATGCGGCCTATCGGCAGATGGCGTTCGACGGCTCGGCCGGTGCGCCGAGCGTGCTCGCGCTGCCCGAATGGGCGGCGTTCCCGCGGCTCTACGCGGGCACGCTCACGAAGCCCTTCGCGACGGGCCTGAAGGTCGGATACGGATGCTGCACCGCGCCGGACTGGCTGGAACGCATGCTGCACGTGAAGGGTCACCAAGATTTCGGCACGGCGAACCTGAACCAGGCGGTCCTCGAGCGCGTGCTCGGCGACGGCACGTTCGACCGGCACCTGGCCGCGATCCGCGGCTCGTATCGTCGCAAGATGGACGTGCTCGACCGGGCGCTGGCGGAGGGCGGCCTGCGCGAGGCGGGGTGGCGCTGGAGCCGGCCGGAGGGCGGGCTCTATCTCTGGCTCACGGCCCCGGACGGTGCGGATCTCGGGATCGACTCGGCATTTTTCCGCCGCTGTGTCGACGGCGGCGTGCTCTACGTGCCCGGCGAGCTGTGCTTCGGCGACGCGCCGCTGCGCCACACCGCGCGGCTCACTTTCGGCGTGCTGGCCGAGGCGGAACTGCGCGAGGCCGCCCGGCGCTTCTGCGCGGTGGCCCGGTCGTAGGGCGGAGCGTCCGCCCGCCTCGCCCCGAAGGCCCCGTCCACGGCGAAAGAAAAACGCCGCCCGTTGCGGGGCGGCGCGGAAGAGGGGACTGTTGTCTCCGGAGACCGGTTACTCGGAGACGATCTTGATCGACTTCACGCCCTGGCGTTCGACCGGGGTGCTCTTTTCGCCGCCGCCGCCATGGGTGACCGCGACGTTGGCGAGCTTCTCGAGCACGTCGTCGCCGCCGACGAGCTGGCCGAAGGCGGTGTACTGGCGGTCGAGGAACTTGGCGTCGCCGTGGCAGATGAAGAACTGGCAGCCGGCGGAATCCGGATTCTGGGCACGGGCCATGGAGATCACGCCGCGCACGTGCGACTTGGCGTTGAACTCGGCCTTGACCTTGTAGCCCGGGTCGCCGGTGCCGGGGATGCCTTTCGCGCCGGCCTTGGTGTTCGGGCAACCGCCCTGGATCATGAAGCCCTTGATGATGCGGTGGAACGCCGTGCCGTCGTAGAAGCCCTCGTTGGCGAGCTTCTTGAAATTCTCGACGGTCTTCGGGGCGACATCGGGCCAGAAGGCGATCTTGAGGTCGCCGTGGTCGGTGCTGATCACGGCATATTCGGTGGTGGTGTTGGACGACATCACGGCCGAGGCAAGCGCCCGCCCATTCACCGCGCAAGGCCGAATCGCGCGGTGTTGTGACGCGGATTTCACATCGCGCCTGGCCCGCCCTGTGCATGGTGGTTCCCCGTGCGAAATGCCCGAGAAAATCTCCCCGGTTCCGGTGAATTGCATCGACGCCGGACCGTGCCCCGTTCATGCACTTGCTCACAATTTGCTCACAGCCGATGAGTACCCCAACAGGGACCCTCCAACCCAAACCGCGGCTCAGAGTTTCCACGAAGGCGAAGACCTTCGTCCTCGACACCAACGTGCTCCTGCACGACCCCCAGTCGATCTTCAAGTTCGACGACAACAACCTCGCCATCCCGGTCGAGGTGCTCGAGGAACTCGACGCCATCAAGTCCGAACAATCGACCGAGCGCGGCCGCAACGCCCGCACGGTCCACCGCATCCTCTCGCAACTGCTGCCCGACAGCCGTGCGATGCTGGAGGGCGTCGAGCTTCCCACCGGCGGCACGTTGTCGGTCATCATCAACCGGTATCTGCTTGATGGAGTCGATTCGCCGACGATGCAGCGCTTCCGCTCGGTGCTGCCGGACCTGTCCAAGAAGGACAACCGCATCATCGCGTGCGCGCTTTTCATCAACGACACGTACCCGCCGCCGACGATCCTGGTGACGAAGGACGTGAACGTCGCGTTGAAGGCGCGCGCGGTCGGGCTCGAGGCGCAGGACTATCTCAACGACAAGGTGCCGGTCGAGGACGAGGACGTCGGCTACCACCCGATTTCGCTCTCGGTCTACGAGATGCAGCGCTTCGCCTCCGAGGGGCACATCGAGTTCGAGGGCGACGGGCTGCGCAACCTGCTGCTCAACGACTACGTGCTGTTGAAGACGCCCGAGGGCAAGACCATGCCGGGCCGTTATCTCGGCGCCGGCCAGGTGCGCCGCCTGCGGTTGCCCGACCATGTGCAGGCGCCCGGCGGCATCCCGATCCGCCCGCGCAACCTCGAGCAGCAATTCTTCATGGACGCGCTGCTCGACGAGACGATCTCGCTCGTCACCTGCTACGGCAAGGCCGGCACCGGCAAGACGCTGCTCTCGACCGTCTGCGCGCTCCACCAGATCCGCGAGGAGAGCGAGCGCTACGACGGCCTGTCGATCTCGCGCCCGATCATCGCGCTGGGCAAGGACATCGGTTTTCTTCCCGGCTCGCTCGAGGAGAAGATGAAGCCGTGGTTGCAGCCCTACTACGACGCGCTCGAGGTGCTGATCCCTTCGAAGCCGCCGAAGGAGCCGCAGTTTGCCGCCAAGAAGGTGGCGAAGAAAAAGAAGGCGATGACCTTTTCGGCGCCCGGGGTCGCCCCGGTGTCGGCCGGCGGGGGCGCGAGCACCCTGCCTCCAATGAAGCCCTACGAGCGGTTGATCCGCTCCGGCGTGGTCGAGATCGAGGCGTTGTGCTTCATCCGTGGCCGCTCGATCGCGCGGCGCTTCTTCATCCTCGACGAGGCGCAGCAGCTCACGCCCCACGAGGTGAAGACGATCATCACCCGCATCTCCGAGGGCTCGAAAATCGTGCTCATCGGCGACCCGGCGCAGATCGACAACCCGTACGTCGACTCCCGCAGCAACGGCCTCGTCTATTGCCGCAACAAGATGCGCGGCCATGCGCTCGCCGCCCACGTGAAGCTCTCGAAGGGCGAACGTTCGAAGCTGGCCGAACTCGCTGCCGATCTGCTCTGAGCGTAAGCATTCGGTCGAGTGCCGAGTGACGAGCGTCGAGGGGCCGATCACAGGGGAGATCGGGCGAAGCACTCGTGCTGGAAGCTCGCCACCGATGCTTCGGCGCTCGTCCCTCGACGCTCGCCTCTCGATGGCGTCATCACGGCTGAGCCGGCACCTGGTGTTTCGCCGGCCTACGTGGCTGGCTCGTTGCGCCCGAGCACGCTCGCACCCGGTCGGCCGGAGTGGCCCCGCCTAAACTCCCGGCACCGGCGGCCGATCAGTCGGTGTGACCGGCGCCGGAAAACCTCGACCAACCGCCCACTCCGCAGGGAGCGCCGCCCGCCCCGCCCGGGGGGGAGTTCGCCGTGCCCGTGTGGTCTCGATTTTTGGGCGGGTCTCTGGTGCAGCCGCCGAGTGCGGACCGAGTCCCACCGGCAAGCGCTCCGCGAGTGGCCTGTCGGAGATGATCTTCGAGAAGATCTTCAAGGCCAGCCCCGACGCCATCGCGGTGAGCGACTTCGAGACGGGGCGGATACTCGACGTCAACGACCGATTCTTGGCGCAGTATGGGGCGACCCCGGCGCGGGTCCGCGGGCGCACCAGCCTCGATATCGGCTTCTGGCCGGATGCCGCTTCCCGGCGCCGGTTTCGCGAGGCGCTCACGCGCCACGGTTCGGTGCGCAACTGGGCGATTTCGTTGCGGGTGGGTGACGAGGCGCGCGACGTGATCCTCAATGCCGAGCGGCTCGACCTGCATGGGCGGGCGTGTGTTCTTTCGGTGGTGACAGACGTGACCATGTTGCGTCGCAGTGAACGTGAGCACGTGGCGGCGGCCGAGCGGGAACGCCGCAGCCAGGCGGCTTTCGCGCGGCGCCTCATCGAGTCGCAGGAGGCCGAGCGCCGCCGGATCGCCAGCGAACTGCACGACAGCCTGGGGCAGGACCTGCTCCTGATCAAAACCCGGCTGGAGATGGCGGCGTGCAAGCCGTCGCTTGACGAGGCCGCGTGCCGGCAGGTGCGGGAGGTGCTCGCGCTCGCGACCCACGCGGTGGGAGAGGTGCGCCGCATCTCGCATGCCTTGCGGCCGCATCAGCTCGACCACCTCGGCCTCACCCAGGCGCTGCGGGCGATGTTCGACGAAGTCGGCCGCACCGCCGCCTTCCGGATCGAACACCGCATCGATCCCGTCGACGGCAACTTCTCCCCGGAGGCCGACGTGCTCTGGTTCCGCATCGCGCAGGAGGCGATGAACAATGTGGTCAAACACGCGGGCGCGTCGGCGGTCGATGTGGTGCTCGAGAACGACGTGCATGTGGTCCGGCTGATCATCGCCGACGACGGGCGGGGCTTCGATGTGGCGGGCGCTGTGTCGGATGGCCTGGGATTGCGGAATATCGCCGAGCGGGTGTGCATGCTGGGCGGCGACCTGCGCATCGACTCCGCTCCGGGTACGGGCTGCCGCATCGAGATAGCGGTGCCGCATCCGCGAGGGCGAGGGCGCAGCGGTTCGCCGCCCGAAACAAAGCGGATTCCTTGAGTTGGTCGCCATGAAATCGAAGGTTCGTGTCGCCATCATCGATGATCACCCGTTGTTCCGACAGGGGCTGCGGGAGCTGCTCGAACGCGATGTCCGCTACACCTGCGTGGGTGAGGCGGGCGATGGCCCCGCGGCACTTTCGTTGCTCGAACGGGAGCGACCGGAGGTGGCCGTGCTCGACATCAATCTGCCCGGGTTCTCGGGGTTGGTTGTCGCCCGCGCCGTCCGGGAGCGCAAATTGCCGACCCGGCTCGTGGTCCTGACGATGTGCGACGACGAGGAGACGTTCAACCGGGCGATGGATGACGGGGTGCTGGGTTTCGTGCTCAAGGAGAACGCCGTGTCCGACATCCTCGAGAGCGTGCGCGCCGTGGCGAAGGGACAGCACCACCTGAGCCCGTCGATCTCGGGCTACCTGCTGCGGCGGAGCAGCCGCGCGAAGGCGCTCGCCGCGTATCGGCCGGGATTGAACGACCTCACCAAGGCGGAGCGGCGTATTCTGCTTTTGATTTCGCAGAAGAAGACAAGCCGGGAGATCGCGGAGGAGCTCTTCGTGAGCCGGTGCACGGTGGAGTCGCATCGGGCGAACATCTCGGCGAAGTTGGGGTTGGGCGGCCGGCACAGCCTGCTGCAGTTCTCGCTGGAGAACCGGGCGGCGTTGTAGCCCTCGCGGGCGGGGCCGGAGCGGCTTCTCCCATCGGTGGTTGGAATCCGGACACACTGTGGCGGGGCGGTCGGGGGGATCCCCCGGAGTCGGGCGCCGACGCCCGGCCTGGCGGGGGTCTCCACTCTAGGTAGACCTACGGAGAAATATCCCGCGTTTCCGCGGCGGGAAACCCGCAGGAGCACAGATGCCGGGACGGGCGCGGCCGTGGCATGCTTGGCGGCATCCAAGAACCATGAAGCTCCTGATCATCGACGACCATGCTGGTGCCCGGCAACTCATCCGGGAAATCGTGGCCCGCCCGGGGGACCGCGTGTGCGAATGCGCGACCGGCGAGGAGGCGCTGGCGGTTGCGCCGGGTTTCGGCGCCGACTTCGCCACGGTCGATCTGATGCTCGGCGGCGTCAGCGGATTCGCGACGATGCGGGCGCTGCAGCAACAGAGCCCGGGCACGCGGCTCGTCGTGGTCTCGAGCTACAGCGAACCCGAGTTGCGCCTGGCGGCGTTGGCGCTCGGCGCCGTGGCGTTCGTGCCCAAGGAGCGCCTCACCGAGCTGCGCGAAGTGGTCCACCCCTGAACCTGAATTTTCAACGACAACGACTTTTCCCGAAATGAAACGATCCATGACACTGAACCGGCGCACCGCGCTCGGGTCCGGCTCCCTCTTCCTGATGCTGATCCTCCTCAGCACGCTTGCCATCGTGCGGATGCGCGAAGCGGCCGCCAGCGCCGACGCCCTGCACACGCTCTACTCCGAGCAGGAGGTCGTCGCCCAGGCCATCAAGGCGGCGTCGAGCAACCTGGCCATCGCCTCCCGCGGCTACGACGCCGTGGAGACCCCGGCGTCTTGGGACAAGGTCCTTGCGGCGCAGCAGGAGGTCGAGGCCGCCCTTGCCCGGGCCGAGGCGTTTGCGGTGCTCCACGAGAGACTGCCCGTCCTGCGGGCGGGCATGGCGAAGGCGATGCCCATGTTTTCCAAATACACGGGGACCGTCGCCGACTATCGCGCGGCCACGTTGCAGTTCCAGGCGGCGTGGAACCGGATGGTCCCGGCCGGCCTGGGCACCTTCGATGCGTGCTCGGAGATGCTCGCCGGGGTCGAGGAGGCCGCCCGCGACGAGGGCGAGTCGCAGACCATGGCCAAGGCCAACGAGCGGATCCGCAAGATGCGCGTGCTGGGCGAGACCTACCGCGCGGTTGCGGAGATGCGCCTGGGCACCTGGAAGGCCAACGCCGAGGACAGCCTCGACGCCGTGCGTGCCGCCGCCGCGAAGGCCGCGACGGTCGCGGCGCAGGCCCGCGAGATGCGCCCGGAGTATGCCCGTGCCCGGAACCGGGAGCGTATCGACGCCCTGATCGCCCAGATCGCGATCTACCAGGAAGGGCTCGCGACGCTCGAGACCGCGATCGAGGCCAAGCTGGCGAGCCGGGCGGCCCGTTCGGCGGCGTATTTTCCGTTTGTCGACGAGGTGGAGAATATCTTGGCCAACGCGGTGCGGCGGATGCGCGAGATGTCGGAGGAGAGCGCCACGGGCCTGCATCGCGGCATGAAGACGTTGGTCGTGGGCAGCATTCTGGCCGGGCTGATCGGCTCCGTGGTGGCGTTCCTGATCACACGCAGCACCAACCGCGTGCTCACGCGCATCGTCGACACGCTCATGGCCGGGGCGGACGAGACCGCCGCCTCCGCGCACCAAGTCTCCGCGGCCAGCCAGCAGTTGGCGGCGGGGGCGAGCCAGCAGGCGGCCTCGATCGAGGAGACCAGCGCCACGCTGGAGGAGATGGTTTCCACGGCGGAGCGCAACGCCCAGAGCTCCGGCAAGACCGGAGAGCTCACGCGACTGGCGCGGGAGGCCGCGAACCGCGGCAGCTCCGACATGCGCGACATGGCGCTGTCGATGCGTGCGATCAAGGAGAGCAGCGACGAGATCTCGAAAATCATCCGCGACATCGACGAGATCGCGTTCCAGACGAACATCCTCGCGCTCAACGCCGCCGTCGAGGCGGCGCGGGCCGGCGAGAGCGGCGCCGGTTTCGCGGTGGTTGCCGGCGAGGTGCGCGCGCTGGCGCAGCGCAGTGCGACCTCGGCCCGCGACATCTCGTCGAAGATCGAGACCGCGCTCGCCCGCACCGCCCAGGGCGTGGAGCTGTGCGGCAAGGTCGATTCCGGCCTCGGGGAGATCTCGACGCGCATCCAGGAAATGGAACTCATCTCGGTCGAAGCCGCCCAGGCCTCGCTCGTGCAGAGCGAATCCACCACCCAGGTCGGCAAGGCGATTGCCGAGATGGATTCGGTCACGCAGGGCAACGCCGCCAGCGCGGAGGAGTGCGCCAACGCCGCCGAGGAGCTCAACTCCCAGGCCTCGACGCTCCAGGGCGCGGTGGTCGACCTGTTGCGGCTCGTGAAGGGCGACGCCGGCGGCCGCGCCCCGGCCGTTCCGATGGTGGGCGCGAACGCGCCGGGTGCCCGTGTCGCATCTGCGGTGACGCCGCGAACCGTGGCGCCGCGCGCGCCCCGGAGCGACGCCTCGGCGATGAGTTTCCACGATCTCTGATTTCTCGCCGCAAATGAAACTGCCTTCCTTGTCCTCGGCCGGCCTCGCCAACCGGTATCTCTCGTTTCGTCTCGGCGACGGCTCGTTCGGCGTGCCGGTGGCCGATGTGCGCGAAATCATCCGCATGCTGCCGATCACCCCGATCCCCGGCACGCCGCCCGATGTGCGTGGTGTCGTGAATCTGCGGGATCGGGTGATCTCGGTGGTCGATCTGCGGCTACGCCTGGGCCTCGGCTTCGTCGAGCCCGGCCCGCGGACGTGCATCGTGGTCGCCGAGACCGCCACGGCCGGCGGTCGCCTCACCGGGCTGTTGGTCGACGATGTCGACGAGGTGCTCGAACTCGGACCCGCGCAGTTGTCCGTCGCCCCGGCGATGGCCGGCCTGGCCGGTGCGAACGGGGTATCTGGGTATGCACGGATTCGCGACGGAATCACGACCCTGCTCGATCTGGGCATGGTCCTCGGGGGCGCGGTCGGCATGCTCCCGGCCGCGTAACCGCCCACGAAGCTCCTTCGCCATGTGGATTGCCTCGCCGTGGACCGGGAGTCGGTCGAGGTGCTCGACTCCCTGCTCGTCCGGTCCTTCCCGCTCACCTTGTTGGGGCCCGGTCAACTGCGCCAACATTACTGGGCCAGTCAGCGGGAGGGTGGGGCGTCGGCGGAATCGTGGGGGCCAGCCGGAGACATGGACCTACCGGCTGGCATGCCCGCGAAGGAGGGCCGGTTGCGCTCGGGCCGGTGCGCGGGCCGCGGGCTCGCCCCTTAGCCGAAACGGATCTCGGACGCGGGGACCACGCGGATGGGGTGGGGCGTGCTCATCTCGTTCCAGACCCAGTTGTGGTGCGCGATGATCTCGGGTGCCTTGAGGACCGGCCGGTCCTTGGTCGCATGCGCGTCGGCGGGCACGACCACGCGGTAGCCGAGGCTGGCGGCGGCTCGGATCGTGGTGTCGACGCAGAACTCGGTCGCCGCGCCGCAGACCGCAACGGTCTCCACGCGGCGGGCACGGAGTTCGTGGTGGAGCGTGGTGGCGAGGAAGGAGTCGCAGGCCGTCTTCGGCACGACCGCATCGGCGGGCTCGCGGTGCAGCCCGGGGTGGAGCTCCCAGCCCGGGGTCCCGGGTGTGTAGTCGGGCGCTTCGCCGTGCTGGACGAAGAACACCGGCCGGCCCGCCGCACGGGCGCGGTCGATCAGGTCGTTGATGCGGTCGAGCGTGGGCCCGGCATCGTGGGGCGGTGGCGTCGAGAGGTACCAGCCGCGTTGCACGTCGATGACGACCAGGGCGGAGCAGGGAGGAGGGATGGGCATGGGGGGCGGAGGTGCCGGAGCCTGGACGGTCCGGCGTCGCCGGGCGAGGGGAAATCTCGGGGCGACGGTCCGCAGTAGCCGAATAATAGAGACGAAATAATCTTCGGCTCATGCCTTGTCCCCGGGCGGCTTGCCTGGCAAAATCGAGATGCATGAAGAAAATGGGAAGCAGAAAAAGCACTACACGCCTCTCTCGCAGCTCGGCCGCGGTCCGTCCGCGCCGCATCGCCATGGTGTCCACCCACGGCTATGTCGCAGCGGAACCTCCGTTGGGCGCCGCCGACACCGGCGGCCAGGTCGTCTACGTGCTGGAGCTCTCGAAGAAGTTCGCCACCCTCGGCTACGAGGTCGACATCTGGACCCGGCAGTTCGAGGACCAGCCGGCCGTCGAGGAGGTGGCTCCCGGCGTGACGCTGCGGCGGGTGCCCTGCGGCGGGAAGAAGTTCATCCGCAAGGAGGACATGTACCGCTGCCTGCCCGAGTGGTGCGAGCAGGCGCTCCTGGTGATCCACCGGGAGGGGCTGTCGTACAGCTTCATCAATTCGCACTACTGGGACGGCGGTCTTGCGGGGCAACGGCTGGCGGACGTGCTCGACGTGCCGCACATCCACACGCCGCACTCGATCGGGTCATGGAAGAAAAAGGACATGGCGGGGGACGGCTCGGCGGCCGACCTGGCCAAGTACAACTTCGACGTGCGCATCCGCGAGGAGACGCTTCTCTACGGGGCGGCCGACATGGTGCTGGCGACGACGCCGCAGCAGCTCGACATCCTGGCGGCGGACTACGACGTGCCCGCCGAGCGCATGAAGATGGTGCCGCCCGGCTACGACGATTCCCGGTTCTACCCGGTCAGCGAGGCGACGCGGCAGACGATCCGGCAGCGGGTCGGCTTCGAGAAGCCGACCATCCTCGCGCTCGGCCGTTTGGCCCGAAACAAAGGATACGACCTGCTGGTGCGTGCGTTTGCCGTCACGGCGGCGCGGGTGCCCGACGTGCAGCTGCATCTGGCCGTCGGCGGCGAGAACCTGATCTCGCGCGAGACGACCCAGCTCGACGAGCTGGCGGCGATCGTGCGGGAGCTCGGGCTGGAGCGGCGGGTCACCTTCGGCGGGTTCATCGCCGATGCGGACCTGCCGGACTTCTATCGCGCGGCCGACCAGTTCGTGCTGTGCAGCCGCTACGAGCCGTTCGGGATGACGGCGATCGAGGCGATGGCCTCGGGCTGCCCCACGGTCGTCACGGTGCATGGCGGGTTGTATCGGGCGCTCACCTTCGGGCGGCATGCGCTTTTCGGCGATCCCTTCGACGCGGAGGACCTCGGAATCATGATGATGAAGCCGTTCCGCCATCCCCGCCTGCGCGACCGGATGGAGCGCATGGGGGCGCACAAGGCGCGTAGCCTCTTCACCTGGACAGGCATCGCCCAGCAGATCGTCGCGATCGCCGAGACCCGGGCCACGCTCGCGCTTTCGCTCGCCGACCACGAGTGGGACGAGCCGTGGAACGACTCCGATTGAATCGGGGGCCGGTGTGATCATTCCGCTCGACGATGGCTTCGTGGGTGGCGCGGCGCCGGGGCGGAAGTGACGAGATCTGCATGCTGGCGGGCCGCGATTGGCCGCTCGATTCTCCGGTTGCGCCGGGCGGGGCCGGCGACGCATCGTCGCCGCTCTCCTTTTCGCGTTTTCCATGACCGACTCCATCGCCGCTCGATCCAACGAGCCGCCGCCCGACTGGCCGCGGCCGCGGCTGGCGCTGGGCCTAAGCGGCGGCATGGGCTGCGGCAAGTCGACGGCGGCGCGGTTGTTCGGCGACTGCGGTTTTCGCGTGGTCGATTGCGACCGGATCGTGCGCGACGAGCTGTTGCCCTCGGCGGAGGTTGTGGCGGCGGTGGCGGAGCGTTTCGGCGCCGGGGTGGTGGCGGCGGATGGGGCTCTGGACCGGGCGGCGGTGGCGGCGCGGGTCTTCGGCAACGATGCCGATCGCTTGTGGCTGGAGGGGCTGTTGCATCCGCTCGTTCGCGCTTCGTGGCGACGCGCGCTCGAGGGCGATCTCGCCGCTCGCTGGGTGGTGGAGGTGCCGTTGCTCTTCGAGAAGGGCTTGGAGAATTGGTTTGATTTCACGGTCTGCGTGGCCACATCGTCCGCCCTGCAATTGTCACGGCTGGAGGCGCGTGGGGTTACTCCCGACCTCGCCGCCACACGGATCGCCAAGCAGCTTCCGCTCCCCAGGAAAATCGCCGCCGCCGACTTCGTTCTCCATAACGACGGGTCGCTCGATTTCCTCAAGGAACAGATCGCCTCGCTCGCCGGTCGCTGGCTCTGAGCGAAACCATCGATTCCTCCTTTTGCCGCGCGCGAAGTCGCCGGCCCAATTTGTTCTCCGCAATGGAAACTTCTCCATCGTCGCAAGACTCCGACAACAGCGTTCCCACGCCCGACACCGAGGCGTCGGCTCCGAAACGTCGCACCACGCGCCCGACCCGTGGAAAGTCCGCGACCCCGCGCACCCGCAAGAAGGCCGAGCCCGGCGACGAGCCCGCGAGCGCACCGGCCGATTCGTCCGAAGCGCCGGCCGCCACCGAGGAGAGCCGCCCGGCGCGCGCTCCCCGTGGTCGCCGCAGTGCCAAGACGCCCCCGGTCGCCCAGGAGGTTTTTTCTTTCTCGCCCGACGACGAAGCGCCGGTCGAACGCCCCGAACCGGCCCCCCGGGCGGAGCCGGCGTTCGATTCTGCTCCGGTGGCCGATGCGCCCGCTCCTGCGCCGGTCGCCCGGCCGGAGCCGGCCGGCGACTCCGAAGGATCGGCACGGGCCGAGTCGCCGACCCCGCGCTCCGACGAGGGTGGGGCACCGACCCCGGATTCGGGTGACGAGCAAGGCGCGGCGGGCGGGCCGCCGAAGCGTTTTGGCCGCGACTATTGGAAGCAGCTGAAGTTGGAAAAGAAAAAGGCCAAGCTGCTGCGCAAGCATTCCCAGGGCGGCGGCGGTGGTGGTGGCGGCGGGTACGCGCCGGCCCCCACCGGCGGCGGCAGCCCGCATCAGGGTGGCGGGCCGTTGCACGGCCGCGGCAAACACCGCGAGCGTGATCGTGATCGCGAGCGTGGCCCCGCTCAGCCTCCGCCGCCGGAGTTTGTCACCGTGACGGGCGAGTTGCCGCCGATCGATCGCTTCGCCGATCTTGCGGCGCTGGAGGCGATCGCGGCCGATCTGGCGTCGGGTGGCGGCGAGCCGATCGCGATCGACACGCTCGCGCCGATGCCGATCGGCGAACTCGTGGCGTTCGCCAGGGCCCAGGGCGTGGTCTTCGACGGCGTGCCCAACCGCCACCAGGCGACGAAGGCCCTGCTCGAGCACGCCGCGGCGCAGAAGCGCCCGATCATCGACCGCGGCTGGCTCGACCTCACCGACCGCGGCCACGGCTTCATCGTCCACAGCCACGACAACTACCGTCTTTATCCTGACGATACCCTGGTGCCCGAGAGTCTGGTGCGGCGCTACGGCCTCAAGCGCGGCGTGCAGCTCGAGGTGCAGGTGCAACCCGGCCAGCAGGGCGAGCGTTGCCCGGCCTCGATCAAGGTCATCTCGGCGATGGGCCGCGATCCCGAGCTGTTGGCCAAGGTGGAGCCGTTCGAGGAACTCGTGCCGTACTATCCGTTGCAGCGCATCCTGCTCGAGGTGCCCGGCGCCCCGGCCAAGGACATCTCGATGCGCCTGGTCGACATCGTCACCCCGATCGGTTTCGGCCAGCGCGGCCTCATCGTCGCGCCGCCGCGCACGGGCAAGACGGTGCTGATGCAGAACATCGCCAACTCGGTCTCGGCCAACTTTCCCGAGGTGAAGCTCATCATCCTGCTCGTCGACGAGCGCCCGGAGGAGGTCACCGACTTCAAGCGCCACACGAAGGGCGAGGTCGTGAGCTCCACCTTCGACGAATCGCCGGCCAACCACGTGCACTGCGCCGAGATGGTCATCGAGCGCTCCCGCCGCCTCGTCGAGGCGGGCGAGCACGTCGTCATCCTGCTCGACTCGATCACCCGTCTGGCCCGCGCCTACAACGCCCTGACCGGCAACTCCGGCAAGATCATGTCGGGCGGCCTCGAGGCCACCGCGTTGCAGAAGCCGAAGCGCTTCTTCGGCTCGGCCCGCAACATCGAGGGCGGCGGCAGTCTCACGATCGTGGGTACGGCCCTGGTCGACACCGGTTCCAAGATGGACGAGGTCATCTTCGAGGAGTTCAAGGGCACCGGCAACATGGAGCTCCACCTCGACCGCGACCTGGTCAACAAGCGCATCTTCCCGGCGGTCAACATGGACAAGAGCGGCACCCGCAAGGAGGAGCTGCTCTATCACCCCGACGAGCTCCAGCGCATCTTCTCGATGCGCCGCGCGATGCAGGGCCTGCCCGGCACCGAGTCGATGGAGATGCTCATCAGCCGGCTCAAGAAGACGAAGTCGAACGTCGAGTTCCTCATGGGGCTCAACCGCTGAGCCGGACGGGAGCACGCGAGACCGCAGGGAGCGTCCACCGTGCCTTCCGCCGCCGAAATCGTCGTCCGCCTCGCCGAGGAGAAACGCCTGCTCGCGCCGGCGGCCGCGGCGGCGGTGCGCGACCGGATCGCTGTTCCGGGCGGCTCCCGCACTCCGTTGGTCGAACTGCTCGCCGGTAGCGGCGGGTTGGACGAGCCGACGGCGTTGGGCCTGTTGGGCGAGGCGCTGGCGATGCCGGTGTGCGGCGCGGCCGATCTCATCCCGACCCAGGCGGCGCTCGCGGCGTTGCCGCGGGCGGCGGCGCTGCGGGCCGGTGCTTTCCCCCTGGAGCGGCGTGGCTCGGTGCTGCGCGTCGCGGTGGCCGATCCGTTTCTTCCCGCGCTCGAGTCGCTCGGGCTCGACGCCCAGCTGGTGCTCGAACCGGTGCTGGCCGCACCGTCGGCCATCCGCACCGCGCTCGCCCGCGCCTACGGCCCGGTGGACGCGCCGCCGGCGGCCGGCGACGACCTTCCCGCCCCGGCGGCAGCGCCGACCGAGGATGCGCCGATGGCCCGCCTCGTCGGCCACCTGGTCGCGGAGGCGCTGCGTCGCCGCGCTTCGGATATCCACGTCGAACCGCTGGCGCGACGGCTCCGGGTGCGCCTGCGCATCGACGGCGTGCTGCAGGAGATCGACGCGCCGCCGGCCCGCGTGGGCGTGGCGTTGGTCTCCCGGCTCAAGCTCATGGCGCGGATGAGCCTGGACGAGAAACGCGTGCCGCAGGACGGGCGTATCCGCATTTCTCTGGACGGCCGCGAGATCGACCTGCGCGCCTCGTGCCTGCCGACGATCCACGGCGAGAGCATGGTGCTGCGCGTGCTCGAGGCGGAGCGGTTGGCGCTCGACTGGGAAAGCCTCGGCCTGTGGCCGGGCGAGGAGGGCATGCTCGACCGCGCGGTCTCCTCGGCCGACGGTCTCGTGCTCGTGACCGGCCCGACCGGCTCGGGCAAGACGACCACGCTGTACACCTGCCTGCACCGGCTCAACCACCCCGACCGCAAGATCGTGACGGTGGAGGATCCGGTCGAATACCAGTTGCCCGGCATCAACCAGGTGCCCGTGCGGCCGGAGGCGGGCATGACGTTCTCGGTGGCCCTGCGGGCGATGCTGCGGCAGGCGCCGAACGTGATCATGGTCGGCGAGATCCGCGACCGGGAAACGGCCGAGATCGCGCTCAACGCGGCGCAGACCGGCCATCTCGTCTTCAGCACCCTGCACACCAACGACGCTCCCGGCGCGGTCGCCCGGCTGATCGATCTCGGGGTGAAACCGTATCTGCTCGCGGCGACGTTGCGCGCGGTCGTGGCCCAGCGGCTGGTGCGGCGGGTGTGCCCGCACTGCGCCCGCCCTCACGAACCTTCGGCGACGGAACTGCGGGGGCTCGGGCTGCCGGAGTCGGCGCTGGCGGTGGCGAATTGGCGGCTCGGGGACGGGTGTCCGTCCTGTCTGGGCACGGGGCATCGGGGGCGGGTCGGGCTCTACGAGCTGCTGATGGTGGGGGAGACGTTGCGGCGCACGATTTACGACAACGTTACCGCGGGGCAATTGCGGACGGAGGCGCGGCGCCTTGGAATGCGGACCTTGCGTGAGGATGGCCTGCGTAAAACGCTCGCCGGCTGGACCACGATCGACGAGATTCTGGCCCACACCGTCGGCGACGCCGGCTGATCCTGGCCCCAACCCATTTTTACCCGCCATGAGCTACGAGATGAACGACTTGTTGGAACTGGTCTGCGAGGAGAACGCCTCCGACCTCCACATCCACGTCGGCCAGCCGCCCACGCTGCGCATCAGCGGCACCATGACGCCGATCGAGGGACCGCCGCTCACCGCGTACGACGCCGAGCAGCTCATGCTCGCGATCACGCCCGACCACCACCAGCAGGGTCTCAAGCTCAACGGCGGCGCCGACTTCGGCTTCGCCTACCTCGACAAGGCACGCTTCCGCGTGGCCATCTTCAAGAGCAAGGGCTCGATCGGCATGGTGCTGCGCCAGATCCCCAACCGCATGTTCGGTCTGCGCGAGATCGGCCTGCCGGACAAGGTCAAGGAGCTGCTCTTCCGCCCGCGCGGCCTCATCCTCGTCACCGGCCCGACCGGCTCCGGCAAGTCGACCACGCTGGCCTCGATGATCAACTACATCAACGAGAACCGCGAGGGCCACATCATCACGATCGAGGATCCGATCGAATACTACCACGAGCACAAGCGCTGCGTGGTCGCCCAACGCGAGATCGGCGTCGACGTGCCCAACTTCGCCGAGGCCATCCGGCGCGCGCTGCGCATGGATCCCGACTACATTCTGGTGGGTGAAATGCGCGACCTGGAGACGATCGAGGCCGCGATCACCGCGGCCGAGACCGGTCACCTCGTCTTCGCCACCCTGCACACCAACGGCGCCGCCAAGACGATCGACCGCATCGTCGACGCGTTCCCCTCGAACATGAAGGAGATGATCCGCACGCAGCTGGCGTCCTCGCTGGTCGCGGTCATCTCGCAGGTGTTGTGCAAGAAGGTCGGCGGCGGGCGCATCGCGGGTTTCGAACTCATGGTCGCCACCACCTCGATCCAGTCGCTCATCCGCGAAAACAAGACCTTCCGCATCACCTCCGACATCCAGACCGGCGCCAACCTCGGCATGATCACGCTCGATGCGCACCTGCTCAGCATGGTCAATCGCGAGATCATCACCCCCGACGAGGCGATCGAGAAGGCGCAGGACCCGAACACCATGCGCGAACGCCTGGTCGGCCTCGGCATGCGGTTGAAGGAACTTTGATCCCGGGCGCGGGCCCTTCGCGCTTTCGCCATGCTGGCCCATCGCGACCGTGAACTCGGCGAACTGCTCAGCCGCCGCGGCCTGCTGGAACCCCGGCGGTTGCAGGAGCTGAGCACCGGCGCTTCCGCGGCGGGGCTGTCGTTGGCCAGCCGGCTCGAGTCCGAGGGCGGTCTGCCGCGCGCGGTGTGGCTCGCGGCTCTGGCCGACGAACTGGGCCGGGAGCTGGTCGCGGCGCCGCCGCTGCGGCTCGAGCCCGAGGTCGCCGGCCTGCTGCCGGCGGCCATGGCGCGCCGGCATGGCATCGTCCCCTGGCGCGACGACGGCCGGAGCCTGGCGGTGCTGGCGTTGGACCCTTTCGCGGTGCCCGATGGGGCCGAGCTCGGCTTCGCCCTCGGCCGCGAGGTCGTCGTGTGCGTGGCCGATCCCGACGTGGTCGCGGCGTTGTTGCGGGAGCATTACGGCGCGACCGCCGAGGGCATGGCGGCGGCGGCCGTGGCCGTGGCGGCGGGCGTCGCCGAAGCGCGGTCGGCGACGGAGCCGACCGAGCTGGTCTCGCTCTCGGCGCAGGTGCCGGTGGTCCGCTATGTGAACGAGGTGCTCGAGCAGGCGATCCGCGAAAACGCCTCCGACATCCATTTCGAGCCGTTCGAGCGCGAGTGCCGGGTGCGTTGCCGTGTCGACGGCGCCCTGCGCGAGTGGCCCGGCCCGCCCGCCGCGCTGTCGTTGGCCGTGGTCTCCCGACTCAAGGTGCTGGCCAACCTCGACATCGCCGAGGCGCGGGTGCCGCAGGACGGGCGTATCCGTACCTCCGTGCAGGGGCGGGCCGTCGAGCTGCGCATCTCGACGTTGCCGACGCAGTTCGGCGAAAGCGTGGTCCTACGCGTGCTCGACGGGGAACGGTCCGCGGCGCTCGGTCTCGATGCGCTGGGCATGGCCCCGCCGGTGCTCGCCGGGCTGCGACAGCTGATCCGCCGTCCCGGGGGCATGGTCGTGGTCACCGGGCCGACCGGTTCGGGCAAGACGACGACCCTCTACGCCTGCCTGCGCGAGATCAACGAGGCCGGGGCCAAACTGCTCACGGTCGAGGATCCGGTCGAGTACGAGCTCGAGGGGGCGATGCAGGTCGCGGTCAACCCGGCGGCGGGCCTGACCTTCGGCTCGGCGTTGCGGGCGTTCCTGCGCCAGGACCCCGATGTCGTCATGGTCGGGGAGATCCGGGATTTGGAGACGGCGCAGGTGGCGATCCAGGCGGCGTTGACCGGGCACCTGGTCTTCACGACGCTGCACACCAACGACGCGGCGGGTGCCGTCACCCGGCTGGTCGATCTCGGGGTCGAGCCCTATCTGGTGGCCGCGAGCCTCGAGGCGGTGCTGGCCCAGCGCCTGGTGCGGCGGATCTGCCCCGACTGCCGTTGCGAACAGGTGCCCGCGGCGGAGGTGCTCGAGCGTCTGGCCCCGACCGGCGGCTCGGCGGGCGGGCTGCGGTTCTACGGCGGGGCGGGTTGCCCGCGATGCCAGCAGTCCGGCTACCGCGGGCGCCTCGGGTTGTACGAACTGCTCCGGGTCGACGACGGCATGCGCGACTGCATCGTGAAGGGCGGCGGCACGCAGGTGCTGCGCGATTTGGCGCGGGCGCGCGGCATGCAGACCCTGCGGGCGGGCGGCTTGGCGGCCATCGCCGCCCGCGAGACCAGCCCTGAGGAAGTGCTCAAGTATACGTGAGGGCGCGCATTCCGCTCGCCGAACGACGGCTGGGCGGGATCTCGTCCGGTCCCGCCGTTGCCTCCGGGGGGAGGGAGGGGCTTCCAACCCGCCGCTTTTTTCTTTCGTCCGGAGCGGTGGGCGGGTTTTGTGGTCGGGTTTCGCCCAACGCCTTTCCATCCCAACGACCATGTCCAGCAACCGTAAGCCCGTCCTCCTCGTGATCCGTGATGGCTGGGGATTCAATCCCCACGCCGAACAGGACCAGTACAACGCCGTGAAGCTCGCCCGCACCCCGTGCGACGACCTGCTCCAGGCCAACTACCCGAAGGCGCTCGTCGCCGCGAGCGGTCTCGACGTCGGCGTGCCGGTCGGAGTGATGGGCAACAGCGAGGTCGGTCACCAGAACATCGGTGCGGGCCGCATCGTGAACCAGGAGATCGTGCGCATCACCAAGGCCCTCAAGGAGGGTGAGATCGAGACCAACGAGGTCTGGCTGGCCGCGGTCAAGCGCGTGAAGGATCGCGGCTCTAAGCTCCACTTCATGGGCCTGTGCTCCGACGCTGGCGTGCATGCCCTGCTCGAGCATCTCTACGGCTTCCTCGAACTGGCCAAGAAGGCCGGCCTCAAGGACCAGGTCTTCATCCATGCCCTCATGGACGGTCGCGACACCCCGCCGAAGAGCGGCCTGGAGTTCATGCGGCAGCTCGACGCCAAGCTCGCCGAGATCGGCGTCGGCCGTGTCGCCAGTGTTTGCGGACGCTTCTGGGCGATGGACCGCGACAACCGTTGGGAGCGCGTCAGCAAGGGCTACTATCTGCTCACCGGCCAGAAGGCCGACGCCACCGCCAAGAGCGCCGTCGAGGCCGTGCAGGCCTACTACGACAAGCCCCTCAGCGAGACCCAGCAGGGCGACGAGTTCGTCGCGCCGACCTGGATCGTCGACGATGCCGGCCAGCCGGTCGCCACGATCGGCGACGGCGACTCGGTGGTCTTCTTCAATTTCCGCGGCGACCGCCCGCGCGAGATCAGCCGCGCCTTCGCGCAGGAGGACTTCAACGAGTTCGAGCGCGGCAAGAAGCTCGACCTGTTCTTCGCCGGTCTCACCGAGTACCAGAAGGGCCTGCCGATCGAGGCGATCCTCAAGAAGCCGGCCAAGATGGCCAACATCCTCGGCGAATGGGTGAGCAAGCACGGCAAGACGCAGTTCCGCTCGGCCGAGACGGAGAAGTTCCCGCACGTGACCTTCTTCTTCAACGACTACCGCGAGGAGCCGTTCCCCGGCGAGGAGCGCGGCCTGGCCGCCAGCCCGAAGGTCGCCACCTACGACCTCGCGCCCGACATGTCGGCGGCGAGCGTCACCGTGATCGCCCGTGATGCGATTCTCTCCGGCAAGTACGACCTGCTCGTCATCAACTACGCCAACCCCGACATGGTCGGCCACACCGGTTCGGTGGCGGCCGCGGTGCGCGCCTGCGAGGCCACCGACCTCGGCGTGGGCGTGCTCGTCGACGCGGTGCTGAAGATGGGCGGCAAGGCCGTGGTCTGCGCCGACCATGGCAACGCCGAGCAGCTCTGGGACGCGACGATCGACAGTCCCCACACCGCACACACGCTCAACTTGGTCGAGGTGTTCGTGGTGGGCGAAGGTTTCACCGCTGCCACCAAAATGCGCAGCGGCGGCCGCCTCGCCGACATCGCCCCGACCGTGCTCAAACTGATGGGGCTGCCCCAGCCCGCCGAGATGACCGGCCAGTGCCTCTTCGAGGGCTGAGCGGCACCCGCAACCTCCGCTTCCGTTTCATGGCGACCCTCCGGCGAGGGTCGCCGTTTTTTTATCGGTTCCGCGGGCAGCGATGTGTTGCCAACTTAACGCCACCTTCACAATCTCCGGCCATGGTACCCCGGCAGCTCCTCACTCTGTTGGCGTTGTGCGCGTGCATTTCCATGGCCGACGCCGCCCCTTCCAACAACCGTTCCGGGAACACCGACCGCCCCCAGGCGCCGGAGGTTGTCCAGAAAGCAATTACGGTCGAGGTGCTCACTCCCGACGGCGCATGGGAGGTGAAGATCGACGAGGTCCGCCATGTGAACAGCGAGCTTTGGGTCTTCGCGACGGTCGCGCGCCCGGACGACGCGATCGGAGCCATGATGGTCTCCGCCGCGATGGATCGCGTGGACGGCCGTTTTCCCGATCTGCCGGTCAAGACTTTCGTCGTCGGCAAAACTTGGACATGGGCGAACAAGGAACCGGTCCAGTGGGTTTCGAAGAACGAGGCGCTGACCATGCGCCGGCGGGGGCAGCGCGTCTGGCGGCGCTGAGCCGCGGAAATGGCGTTGAATCGCGCGCCCGGCGCGGAATGCTCGCACCAATTCCGCCCGCCCATGCCGCGCCGTCCTGCCCGCGAAATCGTCCGTCCCAATCCGATCGATCTGATCGCCGAAGCCATCGGCCGTCTCGATGAGCGTCCCTCGTGGGACGAGTACTTCATGGCGACCGCGCATCTGATCGCATCGCGCTCGCCCTGCGAGCGGCTCCACGTCGGCTGCGTCATCGTGTCGGCCGGCGAGCGCCGCAACCGCATCGTCGCCGCCGGCTACAACGGTTTTCTGCCGGGCACCCCGCATGTCTCGCGCGTGCGCGACGAACATGAGCAGGGTACCGTGCATGCCGAGCAGAACGCCATCGCCGATGCGGCGCGGCGCGGCAGCAGCGTCGACGGCTGCATCGCGTACGTGACCCACTATCCCTGTATCAACTGCGCGAAGATTCTCGCGGCCGCGGGCATCCGCACGATCAAGTTCCACAGCGACTACCACAACGACGAGCTGGTGCGCGTGGTGATCGGCGACGCCGGGGTCGATCTCGTGAAGCTCTGAACGGGCGCGGCCGGGCGAACCGTCTCGGTGGGCCGAGGTTGTTGGGCTGGCTCGGCCGGAAACCGGGCGTGAGTCGAAACGGCTCGTCGGGGACGACTCGCCCCGCCTCGCTCCGGCCACGCGATCGCGGGACGGCGGTTTTCCCAAAGGCGTTTTTCGCGCTGGCGCCGGCGCGCATTCCGGGCCTGTTTCACAGCCCACCGCGTCCATGAGAGAACTAGGCAACAAATCCGAGTGGCTGGCCGGCTCCCTCCTGCTCGCCCATCCCAAGCTGCGCGACCCGAACTTCGCGCGCGCGGTCGTGCTCCTGTCGCTCCACAATGCGGAGGGGGCGATGGGGGTGGTGCTCAACCGGCCGATGGGCAAGACGCTTGCGGATCTCGGACCGGAGTTTCGCCGCAGCGAGCTCGCGCGCATCCCCCTCTATTGCGGCGGGCCGGTGAACCCGGAGCAGCTCATCCTGGTGGCGTGGCAGACCCGCTCGTTCGACGGCACGTTCAAGCTCTACTTCGGCATCGACCCCGACAAACTGCGCGAACTCATGCACGAGGGCCCGCTCGAGGTGCGGGCCTTTCTGGGCTACTCCGGCTGGACCGCCGGCCAGCTCGAAAGTGAAATGATTCAGGATACGTGGCTGGTCTCGCCCGTGCCGGCGGAGCTGCTCGGCAGCCTCGAGGGCGTCGACCTGTGGAAGCGGATCGTCGGTGGCATCAGCCCGGAGTGGCGGGTCATCGCCGACGAGCCCGAGGACCCGAGCCAGAACTGAGCGCCCCGCGAATTTCCATGAAGCTTCAGCTCACTCCCAAGGAATACCGTCGCCTGTTGCAGATGCTCTACCTGGCCGACCACCTCTTGAACGGCCGCCGCGTCGACGAGCCCGCGGGCCTGCGTCTCAAGTGCGAGGAGGCCTTGCAGGGCTTCCTCGGCTACGCCACGCAGTTCGGCTGTGCCGACCTGGTCGAGCAGCCCGACGAGGCCATGTTCAACTTCACCCCCGCGATGCCGGAGGAACCGGGCGTGAGCGAGGCGATCGACGACTACGACGAGGACACCTTCTGGCAGGAGCTCGCCAGTCGCATGGCCGAGCGCGACTACGAGCGTATCCACGGACGCCCGGCGCTCCCGGATCCGGACGGGGCGCCCGAGACCGACGGCCAGCGCGACGAACGCGAACTCGAGCTGCAGCGCCTGGAGGATGGCTACTGGCGGGAGTTCGAGTCGGTGGGCGTGAAGAACCTCGAGCTGATCAAGGGCGGTTTCGGCCGGCCCTCGTAGGGCTGGCCGTGGCGCCAGGATCCCCGCGCCTGCGGCGGGGGGCGACGCCCGCCGATGCCCACGCTCGCCGGACGCTAGCGCGAAACCTTCGCCTCCAACCGCTGTGCGTAGAGCGCGGCGACGAGGATGAGGGCGCCGCCGACGAGCAGGCGTGGCAGGTCGGTCCGCTCGTCGAACACCAGCAGCGCGGCGGCGACGCCGAGCGGGGTCTTGGCGTTGTTCATCACCGCGAGCGAGCCGGCCGAGACCCGGGCCGCGCCGAGGTTCCAGAGGAAGAAGGCCGCGCCGGATGCCAGCACGCCAAGGTAGAGGATCACCCCGAGCTGGGTGCCGGAGAGCGACCTCGCTGTCGCGAGGATGTCGGTACGCGACAGGGCGAGCGGGATCGTGGTGGCGGCGGCCCCGAGGTAGAGCCAGCCGAACACCTCGCGGTCGCGGATCTGCGGCTGCGCCAGCCGCCAGCGGCGGTACAGCACCTGCCCGAGCGCAAAACAGAGGTTGGAGAGCTGGACTAGCCCCACGCCGATCCACTCGGCCTGGCCGAACGACTGCCTGGCCACGATCACCCCGGCGCCGGCCACGGCGAGCGCGGCGGCGAGCAGCGCCTGCCAGCGGATCCGCCGCTCGATGGCATCGTCGCAGAGGCAGACGAGGATCGGCGTCACGATTGTGAGCAGAGCGACCTGATACGCGGCCAACGTGTGAAAGGAGGCCAGATACGCGAGGTACATCAGGCCGAACTGCACCGCGCCGATGGCGACCAGTGCGAGGGCGGAGCGCCCCGAGGTGGCGCGGGGGCGCAGGAAGGGGAGAAAGACCAGCAGTGAAAGGGCGAGCCGTGTGGCCGCGACGAAGGCGCTGTCGATCCCGGCGAGGTGGGTCTTGATGAGGCCGAAGGAGAAGGCCCAGAGCAGGGAGACGAGCAGCAGATACCACATGGTGCGAACGCAGCGAAACGGATCGCGGGGCGTTTCGGCAACCTGCGAGTTGGGCGGATCCGGGGTGCGCCCGCTTGGAACAAGCGGGGTGGCGGGCGTGAAGCCCGCCCGATCGGTGCACGCGCGGAATGTGGCGCGCCCTAGTCGGGGGCAGCGGACGAAGGCTTCGCCAGCACGGCGCGCGTCGCGCCCCAACTGCCGGCCGTCTGGTCGCAGAGCGCGAAGGAGACGACGAGCGGGGATCGGCGCAGCCAGGCATGCACGCGCTCGCGCATCGCGCCGGTGCCTTTGCCGTGGACGATCCGTACGACGAGAATGCCGCGCTCGGCGCAGGTGCCGAGGTAGTCGCCGAGCAGGGCGCCGACCTCCTCCGGCCGGAACGTGTGCAGATCGAGTTCGCCGGTGATCGGCAGCGGAACCGGATCCTCGCCGGGCACGTGGTGGTGGTGGCTCATCGGAGGCGAAGAGGATCGCCCGAAGTCGGCCTTGGGACAAGCGGGTTGGAACGCTGAACCGGCTGGGCGGCTGACGTGGGACGTTTCCTCGGGACGCCCATTCCGGATCTCCGTGATGCCACGCGGCGATGTCCGCGTCGGATGGAGGCGGGCGGAAGCACCGCCCCACGTTTCGCCCGCTTCAGCGCAGCGTGACCTCGACGAGGAAGCGCTGGGTCTGGCCGGGCTCGACGAGATGCATGCCGAGGTTGTTTCCCGGCGCGTTGGGCGGGCCCATCCACGGCTCGACGCAGAAGAACGGCGAGTCGGGTTTTTCCGACCAGGTCAGAAGCGCGGTGCCGGGCGGGGGCGTCTTGCCTGTTCCGACGCGCAGGGTGAGCGTGTTGCCCGAGCCGTTCTCGGTGACGACGGCGCTGTTGGCCGCCAGATCGAGATGGATGGTGTCGAGCAGCGCCGGATTCGAGACGGGCTCCGCCGGGGTGAGGTGGGGCTGGTCGATCAGGCCGCCGGTGGTCGGATCCTGTTTTGCGATACGGCGCGAGGGGATGCGGATCAGGTAGTCGTCGCGCGTGAGGCCCTCGCTCCACGGCACGGTGAAGTAGAAATGGTGCCCGGCGCTCCACGGAATCGGCGTGCGGCCGAGGTTGCGCAGCCCCAGCTCCACGTAGAAGCCGAGCGGCTCGAAGCGGTAGTCGACGGTGAATTCGTAGTCGTATGGGTAGGACTTGCGGTCCTCCTCGGTCGGCAGGAGCAGCGCGCTGAAGCCGCCGGCGTCGGCCCGGGTGAGCTTGAACGTGCCCTGGCGGGCGAAGCCGTGCATGGGCATCGGGCGGCGGGTGCCGTCGGGGGCGGTCCAGAACTGCATCTCGCCGTTGTCGAAGCAACGGCCCGCGAAGGGGAAGAGGATCGGGTTGCCGCCGCGCACCTTCGGGAAGGTGTCGAGCGACTCGATCTCGGGCCAGTAGAGCACATCGCGCAGGGAACCGTCGGCGAGTTCGAGATTCCAGTTCATCAGGCGGGCGCCGAGTTCGGGCAATGCGAGGAAGGTCGAGCGACCGACCTGCCAACGCAGCAGCTCTTTGCCGAGATACGGGATGCGTTCCATGGAGGCTCCGGTGATGGCGAAAACGATGCGGAGTGCAAACACAAGGGTGGGGCGGGGAAAGGGAATGAGGGAGTGGGGGAATGAGGGAGTAAGGGAGTAAGGGAGTGAGGGACTGCTGGAGAACGGCGGCGCTGTTTCGGGGTCCTGCTTGAGTGTCTGTTTCTGTCCGGACGAAGTGCTTCGGCGCCCGGTGTTCAGAGTTCGTTGCGGAATGTTCGATGTTTGTTGCCCGCTCTTGCCATCGCGTGGCACCGCGCGGCCGAAACGCCGCCGGGATTTGTAACCGATTTCGCCGGTCGGGGACTTGCGCCGCCATCCATCGCGCGCCATTAACTGCGTCGCATGCAACGCCTTCTCTTCGCGCTGTTCTGGTTGGTGGCCTCGCCGGCGTTCGCCGCGCATGTCAGCGGCGAGGAGGGCCCCGTCCGCGAGGTCGCGCCGTCGCCGACCGTGGCCCCGGCGGTGGAGCGCGCGAAGTCGGTCGACGGTGCCCCGGTGCGGGTGGTGATCATTCCGGTGCGCGAGCAGATCGCGGATCCGGTGCTCTTCATCATCCGCCGCGGCCTGAAGTCGGCCGGGCCCAACGATCTGGTCATCCTCGATATGGAGACGCCCGGCGGCTACCTCGGCACGGCGCTGGAGATCATGGAGGCGCTCGACCAGTTCGAGGGCGCGTCGGCGACGTACATCAACACCGAGGCGATCTCCGCCGGGGCGTTCATCTCGTCGGTCACGCAGGACATCTATTTCGCGCCGAAGGGCGTGATCGGTGCGGCGGCGGCGGTGAGCTCGGGCGGGGCCGACATCGGTGAAACGATGAAGCTCAAGATCAACAGCTACCTGAAGGCCAAGGTGCGCGCCTACGGCGAGGGGCACGGCTACCGTTCGCAGGTGATTTCCGCGATGATGGACGCCGACTACGAGCTGAAGATCGGCGAGGAGGTCATCAAGCCGAAGGGCGAGCTGCTCTCCCTCACCGACGTCGAGGCGGCGAAGCCCTATGGCGAACCGGCGATCCCGCTGCTCTCCGCCGGCACTTTCAAGTCGATCGACGAGCTGCTCACGGCGCGCTTCGGCGCCGGCAACTATCGCATCGAGAAACTCGAGGTCACCTGGTCGGAGCATCTGGCCCAGCTCATCACCGACTACGCGTCGATCTTCCTCGGGCTCGGGCTGCTCTTCCTCTTCATCGAGTTCAAGACTCCCGGGTTCGGCTTCTTCGGCATCACCGGCGGCGCGCTGCTGCTGATTGTCTTTTTCGGCCACTACGTCGCCGGGCTTTCCGGCTATGAACCGGCGCTCGTCTTCGCCCTCGGTCTGCTGCTGCTCCTGGCGGAACTGGTCTTCTTCCCGGGCGTGATCGTCACGGCGGTGCTGGGCATCACGATGATGTTCGGCGCGTTGTTGTGGTCGATGATGGACCATTGGCCGAATCAACCGCTCGATTTCTCGGGCGAGGCGTTGGCCCGGCCGGCGACCAATCTCATGCTCGGCATCGCGGTGACGGTGGTGCTCGGGCTGCTGCTCGCGCGGTTCCTTCCGAAGGGCTGGTTCTTCTCGCGCATCGCGGTGTCGGCGGTGGCCGGCTCGGTCTCGCAGGTGGCGGGGCTCGCGCCGGAGGAGGCCGAGTCGGTGCGGAACCTCGTCGGTGCGAGGGGCGTGGTCTCCACCGGGTTGTTCCCGAGCGGGCAAATCGAGATCGACGGCCGACGCTACGAGGCCCGGCTCGATCTCGGCACCGCCGTGGCCGGGACCGCGGTGACGGTGGTCGGCGTCTCGGATTTCGGTCTGATCGTGGAGGTGGTCCAGTCATGACACTTGTCGTTGTCCTTTTCGTACTCGGAGCCCTGCTGCTGGCGCTCGAGATCGTGGTGCCCGGTGGCATCCTCGGTGCGGTCGGCGGTGCGATGATGCTCGGAGGCGTCGTCGCCGCGTTCGTCAAGCTGGGGAGCAGCGGCGGGATCATCGCCTCGATCGCCGCGGTGGTGCTGCTCGGCGTCACCATTTTCCTCGAGCTGGTGTGGCTGCCGCGCTCGCGCTTCGTCGGGCATCTCGCGCTCGGCCCGGCCCGCGACAGCGTGAGCCAGCCGCCGTTGGCCAAGGAGGCCGACGTGGTCGGCCGCGACGCCGTTGCTCTCTCGACCCTCGCGCCGACCGGCTTCGTGCGGGTCGACGGCCGCCGCTACGAGGCGAGCTGCCGCAGCGGGTACGCCTCGGCCGGTGAAACTCTCAAAGTCGTGGGCGTCGACACCTTTCGCCTTATTGTCACCAAACCCTAAATTCATCCCATCATGCTAAATTGGCCCCTTATTGGTCTGATCGTCGTCGGTGTTGCCGGACTGATTGTCGTTGTTGTCGTCGGCGGCCTGATCGGCGCCTACGTCAAGGCGCTCTTCAACAAGGCCAACGTCTCGATCGGTCAGCTCGTCGGCTTCAAGTTCGCCGGCATTCCGTATGGACTCATCGTCGACGCCCGCATCACCGCGGTGCGCGCCGGCATCCCGCTCAGTGCGGATCTCATCGCCTCGCACTACCAGGCGGGCGGCAACGTCGTCCCGACGGTGCAGGCGATCATCGCCGCCAAGAAGGCCGGCATTGCCCTCGACTGGGACCGCGCCTGCGCGATCGACCTCGCGACCAAGGGCTCCGGCAAGAGCGTGGTCGAGGCCGTGCGCACCTCGGTCGACCCGAAGGTCATCGACTGCCCCAATCCCGAGGCGGGCCGCACCACCATCGACGGTGTCGCCAAGGACGGTATCCAGGTCAAGGTGAAGGCCCGCGTGACCGTGCGCACCAACCTCGACCGCTTCGTCGGCGGCGCGAAGGAGAACACCATCATCGCCCGCGTCGGCGAGGGCATCGTCACCACCATCGGCTCGGCCGAGACCTACAAGGTTGTGCTCGAGTCGCCCGACAGCATTTCCAAGACGGTGCTCGCCCGCGGGCTCGATGCCGGCACGGCCTTCGAAATCCTCTCGATCGACATCGCCGACGTCGACGTGGGCGAGAACGTGGGCGCGAAGCTCCAGGTCGCGCAGGCCGAGGCCAACAAGAACATGGCCCAGGCCCAGGCGGAAATCCGCCGCGCCGCCGCCGTGGCGCTCGAGCAGGAGATGAAGGCCCGCACGCAGGAGTCGCAGGCGAAGGTCGTCGAGGCCCAGGCGCAGGTTCCGTTGGCCATGGCCGAGGCTTTCCGCACCGGCCGGCTCGGCGTGATGGACTATTATCGCATGGACAACATCCAGTCCGACACCGCCATGCGCAGCTCCATCGCCGGCCCCGACGCGGCGAAGAAGTAACGCCCCGTCCCAACCATCGCCATGCGTTGGCTATTCGAAAATCCCCAGATCCTCCTGCTCATCGCCGGCGCGGTGGCCTATTGGCTCAACCAGCGCCGCCTCGCGAAGGAGCAGGCGGCGATGGAGGAGCTGTCGCGGCAGGCGCCGACCGACGACGAGATGGCCGAGCGTACGCGTCGCATCCAGGAGGAGATCCGGCGCCGCATCGCGGAGCGGCAGGGGCAATCCCCGCTGTCGCCGCGCGAACTGGTCGAGACGATGCGCGCGCCCGCGCCGCCGCCCATGCCCGCCGAACCGCCGCCGCTGGAGTTGCCGCCGCTGGTCGAGGAGACGCCCGGAGCGGCCGAGATCGAGCGCTCGTTGCGCCAACAGCGTGAATACGCCGAGGCCATCGAACGGCTCGAACGGCAGGCCGCGGCGCAGGCCCGGCTGGCCGACACCTACCGCGAAGCGGGCGGCGGGAACCGGCCGATGGCGGAGTACGCCGGCACGGCCGCGGCCGCGAGCAGCCAGCGGAGCGGTCCGAGGCTTGCGGGACTCGGTGACCGCGAAGCGTTGCGGCGTGCGATCGTGCTGCGCGAAGTCCTCGGTGCGCCGAAGGCGCTGCAGTAGGCGCAACGACCATCCATGATTCCGGTCGGCCTCCGCTCTCGTGGGGGCCGGCTTTTTGTTTTTCGGAGGCCACCACGTCGGGTGGCAATTGGCGCCGGGCCCGTAGGTCCGGTCTCCGACCGGATTCCTCCGGTTCCGCCCGCACATGGGTTCCGGCTCTGGTGGGTGGCGCTCGGCATTTTTGGAGTCGGGTCGGGTGGAACTTGTCAGGGCGGGCACCGGACTCATCATCCGCCCGGCCGGACTTTCGGCTGCAACCCGCCCGACAAACGCCCATGAAACACCAAACTGCGGTTCTGCTCGGCCTGTTGGCCGGCGCCGGCCTGTTCGGCGGTTGTCCGCAACGCACAAGTACGGCCTCGCCGTCCGCCGCGGCTGGGGACGCCGCGCCCCGCGCGCCCACCGGGGCGGAGTCGTCGGCCGCGGTCGGCGCGACGAAATGGGAGCAGCTCCACAGCCGCGATGCGCGGACCTTTGCGGCCCGGCTGGCCGCGGCGGGAGTGCCGGCCCCGACCGCGCGGCTGCTCGTGGCCGACGAGCTGCGGCAGCAGTATCTCGCGCGGCTGCGGGAACTGATCGGCCCCGCCGATCCGGAAGTTTTCTGGCAGAGCGCAAACGCCGCCGCCGATCGCGACAAACAGGCTGCCCTCCGGCGCCTCGCCGCCGAGCAGGACGAGTTGCTGCACGAGTTGTTCGGCCCCGCCGAGGATGGCGGCGCGGAACTCGAACGCCTGCAGCGCGCCCACGGGCCTCTGCCCGACGCGAAACTGCGTCGGCTCGAACGCATCACCGTCGACTATGGCGCGATGGCCGACGACATCCGGCTGCGCACCGGCGGCGTGCTGCTCGCCACCGACCGGGAATTGTTGGCCCTCCTCGAGCAGGAAATGCGCAAGGACATCGTGGCGGTGCTGACCCCGGAGGAGCTCGAACTGTACGACCTGCAGACCTCGGCGCCCGCACGGCGGCTGCGGGCGCGGCTCGCGGCATTCGCCCCGACCGAAACGGAGTTCCGTGCGCTCTACGCCGCGGAGTGCGCCTTCGAGGCGCGTTGCGCGCAGGCGGCGGGCGACGATGCCGGCCTCGCCGCGGCCGAGCGGGATCTGGAGGCGGCCATCGCCCGGGCGCTTGGGCCGAAACGCCACGCGGAGTTCGCCGCGCAACAAACACCCGAATACCGGGTCGCGGCGCGGATCGCGGAACGGTTCGGCGTGCCGACCGTGCGCGCCGCCAAGGTCGTCGCCCTGCTCGAGGACACGCGCGGCCGCCTGCGGGCGTTGCGCGAGGACCGTACCCTGTCGGCGGCGACGGTTCGCGAGTCGGTCGCCGCGTTGGGCGGGGAGGTGCGCGCCCGGCTGGCGGCGTTGCTGACGGCCGACGGCGCGGAGCTTTTCGAACGGACCTCGTGCGGCGCGTGGCTCCGTGCGCTGGAGACGGTCGCGGCGCGCGGCGCGAACACCGAGCACGCCGCGGTGCCCGATCCGTCCGTCGCCTTGCCGTAGCCGGATGGCGAAGGGTCGGATGCGCCTCGCTGCCGGGCGGGAGGGGGGAGCCCGGTTCGCAATTACGGCGCGGTCGCGCCGCGCACATCCACGGTCCAGCGGCTCGACTGTTTCAGGGCCGGAAGCGTGATGGTGTGCCGTCCGGTCGGGAGGCAGCCGGCGGGAAGATGGATTGTGCCGGAAATCTGGTTATTCCCGGCGCCGAAACTCGAGGCGAGGGGCGCCCAGCGCGGGAGAAGGAGCACCGAGGAATCCTTCCGGAAGACGTCGAAGCCGGCGAGGTGCAGGCGGGCGCGGTCGAGCGTGGCGGCGAGGGCGACCGCATAGGGCGCGGCGGCGGTCGCCTCGGCGGGCGCGGAGATTGCCGTGTATTCGATCGGAAGATGCCAGTTTTCCGTGGAGAGTTTGCGGAGTTCGGCGAGGTCGTCGGGCCGGCCGGGTTCGCTCGCGACGGCAGTGGCTGCGCCGGTCGCCGCCGTGGCGGGGCCGGGGGTGAACGCCGCGGTGGTGTGCTGCCAGCCGGCGGCTTCGAGCTGGGCGAGGTCGGCCCGGCGTTGGCTGTCGGCAAACGGTTCGTGCGCCTTCTGTTGTTTGGCGAAATCGAGCCGCACATAGGTGTAGCCCGCGAGGCAGACGGCGATCGCGATGGCGATCGGCCACAGGGGCCACGGTTGGCGGGCGGGTGGGCGCAGCGGTGCGGTCATCGGTGGCTAGTCAGCGCGAAAGCGCGGGCGCGACAAGCCGGGAGCGCGGGGCGAGCGCCGAACTTCGCACCGAGAACGCTGAACAGCGAACATCCAATGTTCGGCGAGTGGTCGGTTTCCTCATCGGTGGGGCGGGCTTTTTGCCCGCTTGTCCAGCATGGCGGGCATGAAGCCCGCCGCACCACCGGATGAGGCTCGGCCCGAGGAGTGCTTCCGCTCACTCGTAGCGTTGCCAGTCGAGTTTGTGGCGGTCGATCCACCGATAGTGGTCGGCGTAGCGCAGGCCGGCGGCCGACTCCTCGTCGAGCACGATGGTGGCGCGCGGGTGGAGTTGCAGTGCCGAGGCCGGGCAGATGGCGGCGAGCGGGCCCTCGATCATGTCCTGCACGGCGCGGACCTTGCTCGGGCCGAAGGCGAGCAGGAGCAGCCGGCGGGCGTCGAGGATTGTGCCGATGCCCATCGTGATCGCGTGGCGTGGCATGGCCTCGAAGGAACCGAAGACCGCGCTGTTGTCGCGCAACGTGCCCTCGGAAAGGATCTTGATCCAGGTGCGCGAGCGTAGTGAACCGGTGGGTTCGTTGAACCCGATGTGGCCGTTGCGGCCGAGGCCGAGCAGTTGCAGGTCGATGCCGCCGGCCGCGGCGATGCGCTCCTCGTAGGAACGGCACTCGGCGTGCAAGTCGGCGACCACGCCGTTGGGCACGTGCGTGTTGGCGAGGTCGATGTCGATGTGGCGGAAGAGGTGTTCGTCCATGAAGCACCGGTACGACTGCTCGTGGGTCGGATAGAGCCCGACGTACTCGTCGAGGTTGAAGGTGGTGACCTGCTTGAACGACAGGCCCTCGTCGCGGTGGAGGCGGATCAACTCGCGGTAGAGCGCGAGCGGGGTGCGCCCGGTGGCGAGGCCGAGCACGGCGTCGGGTTTCTCGCGTACGACCTTGGCGATGACTCTGGCGGCTAGCCGGCAGCCGAGGTCGGCGGATTCGCGGATGAGGATTTCCATGGCAAAAGGATGATCGGCGCCCGGGGCGATGGACTGAAGATCGAAGCGCCCGCCCGCCTGTTGTCGCCCCTAAACGGGCCTGCTTCCACCCCGAACGGCAAACACCTCCGGAACCGCGAGGAAAAATAGAGTGACGACCGTCACGCTATTTTTCCTCGGGGTGCGGCTGGGGCGCGGCGGCGGTGGAGGAGGCGGCGGGCTGGGCAGGTGGGTGCGGTCTGTGCGCGGTTCGGGAGGGCGCGCGGTGAGGGGCGGCGCGGGAGTGTGGGCGAAGGCGGTGCCGACGCGTGCTGGCGCGCGGCCTCGCGGGGAAGCCCGTGGTTTCGCTCACGGAGTTTCGGCCGAAGCCGGGGGCGGTGTTCAGCGCCGATCCGGAGGCGGCAGGGAGGCCAGCGTCAGCATGAGGACGATGTCGGCCTGGCCGCCGATGGTGGACTCCTGGCACATGAAATCCTTTTCGCTGTCGCGGAACACGCCGGCGGCGGTGTCGAAGCGGGCCAGCGGGCTTTCGGCGGTGGAGGCGAAATAGCGTTCGAGCGACTCGTGGGTGGCGCGGTTGCCCGGCCCCTCCGAGAGGGCGCCGGTGGGGAAGATGTCCAGCAGTTGGTAGATCGGCCCGTAGATGTTGCGCACCGTGTTCGGGAGCCTCGCGGAGAAGAGGAAGCCCGCGCCCCAGTTGTTGCGGCCGAAGGTGTAGTCGAGCATGTCGCGGAACAACGCCTCGTGGTCGGCGCGGCGTTCGAGGCGGAGGGAGGCGAGCTTGGCGGCGTTGGCGGCGCCGATCCAGCGGTGCAGGCTGCCCCAGACGTAGGGGCCGGGCACGCCCCAGGGGCGGCCGGTCGTCGCGGCCTTGCCGGCGTATCCGGAAGTCTCGGCCAGCAGTCTCTCGCGGGCGGCCGCGTCGTGCGGGGCGAGGGCGAGGTTGGCCAACCAGTTCCACTCGCCCCAGCTCACCTCGGTGCCGGGCGGCGGCGACTGGGCGATGGCGTGGTCGAGGAATGCGCGCCGGCCGGTCAGCTCGAACAGCTCGGCCGCGGCGAGGGCGCGCTGGTCGCCCTCCGTGGCGTCGTGGTAGAAATCGTTGACCTGCCCGCGTTCGAAGGCCGTCTGCACTGTGTCGGGTCCGTGGATTCGGTCGAACAGGGCGAGCGCGGCGGCTTCGCAGCGCGTGGCGTCCTCGGCCCGCCCGAGTTCGTGGAAGGTGCGGGCCCCGAGGGCGAGCGCGGCCGCGGCCGAGGCCATGTGGGTGCGGGAGAGCGCGCAGAGTGCGGGGCGGGCGCCGTCGAGGGCGTCGTTTTCGGGGAGCCGGTAGGGCTGCTCGTGGTCGCGTTCGTCGCCGACCTGGATGACGAAGGTGTCGGAGTCGGGATGGACGCGGAGCAGGTAGTCGAGCCCGTGCTTCGCTTCGGCGAGCAGCGGGGGGAGGGACGCGTCGGCCGCGGGGCGACCATGGAGCTCCGGTGCCAAACGGTAGGCGAGCAGCAGGTGGTAGGTCGTGTAGGCGATGTTGAGGGTGAACTTGATCTGGTCGCCCGCGTCGTACCAACCGCCGGATACGTCGACGGCCCGTGCCGGTGTGGCCGCCTGCCATTTGCCGTCGGACGGGTCGCCCTTGGGCACGACGACCTGCGCCCTGGCGTCGCCGAGATGCGACGGCTTCCGCGGTGCGACCACATCGGAGCCCGAGCGCATCAGGCGCAGATGCACGAGCGGCTCGGCGAGCAGCGCGGCATAGGGGGCGTCTGCGATCTGCAATCTGGCGGGCGGCGCACCTCCGACGACGAACTCGTAGACGCCCGGGGTGCGGAGTGTGCTGAAGTCGGCGAGGTGATTGAACGGAAACGGCGTGTGGTCGCCCTTGCCGACCAGGCTCGGGCCGAATTTCCCTTGGCGGACGGGTTCGGCGAGTCCGACGAAATCGGCGCGCAGGATCGTCCAGCGTTGGCCGGCGAGATCGGTGTCGCTCATGGCCACGAGCGTCTTGGGGGCGTCGGGCTCGAAACCGGCTTGGTTCCAGCGCAGGTGGATTTCGGCGGAAGTCGGCAATGGCACTATCATGGCAAGGCCGAGGGATGCGGCGACGACAGAGAAACGGGGCATGGGCCGAAGGTGGCGCGAGGCGGAGGAGCTGCAACCGAACTCGGGCGCAGCACGGTGGCCGTTGCGGCGGGGGCGGTCGGGCAGGGCGGTGCAAATAGCGTTTGCCCCGTGGGAGGGCGGCGGTTCTGCTCGCGTTTTCTCCCATGAAACTCTGGTCGCAGACCTTCATTCCCACGCTCAAGGAAAGCCCGTCCGACGCGGAGATCGCGTCCCACAAACTGCTGCTGCGCGCCGGTCTGGTGCGCAAGCTCACGGGCGGCGTGTACACCTACCTGCCGCTCGGGTTGCGGGCCCTGCAGAAGATCGGCCAGATCTGCCGCGAGGAGATGGAGCGCGCCGGGGCGATCGAGGTGCTCATGCCGCACCTGCATCCCGCCGAGACGTGGCAGGCCGGCCCGCGCTGGAATGCCGTGCGCGAGGTCATGTATTCGGTTTCCAGCGCCGGAGCGGGTAAGAAGGCCCCGGCCGAACCGGAAATGGTGCTCGGGCCCACCCACGAGGAGGTTGTCACCCCGTTGATCGCGGGCGATGTCACCAGCTACCGAGACCTGCCGAAGAACATCTTCCAGATCCAGACGAAGTTCCGGAACGAGATCCGCCCGCGTTACGGCCTGATGCGCGCCCGCGAGTTCGTGATGAAGGACGGCTACTCGTTCGACGTCGACGACGAGGCCGCGATCGTGAGCTACCAGAAGATGAAGGAGGCCTACCAGAAGTTCTTCGCCCGTTGCGGGCTGAAGGCGATCAGCGTCGAGGCCGACACCGGCGTGATGGGCGGCGCGTTCTCGCACGAGTTCATGGTGCCCGCCGAAGTGGGCGACGACGACGTGGTCTATTGCGACGCCTCCGGCTACTCCGCCAACCGCGAGAAGGCCACCAGTGGCATCGTGCCGGCCGACCTGGCCGATGCCGCCCCCGTCGGCGAGATCGAGGAGTTCGCCACCCCGGGCGCCACGACCATCGCCGCGCTCGAGAAGGCGCCGTACAACGTGCCCGCCGACCAGCAGTTCAAGACGCTCGTCTTCATCGGCGACGACAAGCCCTTCCTGGTGATCATCCGCGGCTGCGACGAACTCGAGGAGGCCAAGCTCGGCTCGCTCGGCTTCACGCTGTTCCGCCCGGCCACGCCCGAGGAGATCGTGCCGGTGATGGGCGCCAAGCCCGGTTCGCTCGGCGCGGTGAAGAGTGCGCTCGCCAATCCCGCGGCCTTCGCCGGCATCTTCGCCGACCACGCGATCCGCCTCATCGGCAACGGCACCACCGGCGCCAACAAGGACGGTTTCCACCTGCGCAACGTCAACGTGGTCCGCGACCTCGCGATCACGAAGTTCGGCGACTATCGCCGCGTGCGCGAAGGCGAGCCCTGCCCGAAGTCGGGCCAGCCGCTCAAGATCGCCCGCGCGATCGAGGTCGGCCATGTCTTCAAGCTCGGCACCAAGTACGCCGAGAAGTTCAACGCCGTCTACACCGATGCCAACAAGCAGGTGAAGCCGATGGTCATGGGCTGCTACGGTATCGGGATTAGCCGCACGCTGCAGGCCGTGATCGAGCAGGCCAACGATGCCGATGGCATGCTCTGGCCGTGGAACGTGGCCCCGTACCATGTGATCATCACGCTGCTCGACCCGAAGGTGCCGGAGATCGCCGAGCTCGGAAAGCAGCTCGCCGCCGCGGCCGAGGCCGCCGGCGCGGACGTGCTCGTCGACGACCGCGACGAACGTCCCGGTGTGAAGTTCAAGGACGCCGACCTCATCGGTATCCCGGTTCGTGTGACGATCGGCGGCAAGGGCCTGAAGGAGGGCGTCGTCGAGCTCAAGCTCCGCAACTCCAAGGATGTCGCCAAGGTTCCCGTGGCCGAGGCGGCGGCGAAGCTCGCCCAGACCGTGCGCGACCACGCGGCGGCGGCCAACCCGACGGCATGAGCGTCGCCGCGCCCAAGACCAAGCGGAAACCGGCGTCGCAGAAGAAGACTGCGCCGCTGGCCGCGTCGCCCTGGTCGGTCGTCGTGCTCAACGACCCGGTGAACCTGATGTCCTACGTTGTGCTGGTCTTCAAGCGGGTGCTCGGTTTCGACGACCAGCGGGCGCGCAAGCACATGCTCGAGGTGCACCAGAAGGGCCGCTCGATCGTGTGGTCCGGCGAGCGCGAGCGTGCCGAGGCCTACGCCCACACGCTCCAGACCTGGCAGTTGTCCGCCCAGATCGAACACACCGGCGATGGAAGGTAAGCGACTCGAACTGCGGCTGCCCGCGCCCCTGGTCGTGCCGATGCTCGACTTCCTGCTGCCGCTCGCCGCCGAGACCGGCACCGCCGCGCTCGCGTTCGAGCCGGACCTGGAGGCGATCGAAGCGGATTTCCGCGATGATTGGCGGGCCGACATCGCCGCGCACGTCGAGGGGGACCTCGGGTGTTTCATCAGAGTTTTCGATACGGAGGAGTTTCGGGAGAACGGGGTGGCCGAGTTCGGCGAGCGCGAATGCGAGCCCCTGCTGCGGGCCGCCTCCGCGCTGCGCCTGAAGTTGCGCAACCGCCGGCTCACCGCCGTGGCCGATTCGGTGCTCGAGGCCGGCGAGATCGATTTCGCCCGGTTGAACAAGGACGAGCGCATCGCGATCACCGCCTACATGCTGCTCGCCTCGTTGCAGGAGATCGTCATCCGCCATCTCGACCCGAGCGACGAGGAGGAGGCAGGCGACGAGGCGGAGGACGAGGACGAAGAGGTCGGCGAGGAGTGACCCGATGAGCAGCGGACGTGGCAATGCGGCATCGAGCAGGACCGGTCTTCGAGCGGTTTCACCGGATTTCATCGCTGGTTACGTTCCGCCGACGAGCGGCGCCCCCATCGCAGGTGCGGTTGTTTGTGCCGAGGGTGAAACATGGAGCGCCTGACCTGCGACTACTGCGGGCTGCCGTTTCGCGCGCCGTACAAACCGGCCGCCGGCGAGAAGGCGTTTTGCTGCTCCGGATGCGCGATGGCGAGCAAGCTGGGCATCGAGGGCGAAGCGTTTCCGGTGTCGCCGCAGCTCGTCTTCGACCTGTTGCTGGGTTTCGGCGTCTTCAACCAGTTCCTGCTGCTCCTGTTGGCGACGGCGCTGCGGCGCGACGGTCGGGCCGATGGCGCCGAACTCTGTCTGGTGGTCGCGGGGCTGCTCGCGCTGGCGCTCTATCTCGCCGCGCTCGCCTGGCAGTGGAGCAGCCGGTGGCTGCGCGTCAGCGATGCGGTGCTCTTCGCGCTGCTCGCGGCGCCGGTGCTCGGCGGCGCGGTCGTCACGGTGGCGTTGAAACGTGGTGACGCTGCGCTCGTGGCCGCGGTGGCGAACTTGGTGCTCGTGCTCTGGCAGGCGCGCGGTTTCCTGCGCAAAGTCTGGGCGCGCCGGCGACCGTAGGGCGGTGCTTCAGCCCCCCGCGGGTGCGGTGCGGGGTGCGGTGCGGCGAGGCGAGCGGTGACTGGGGGATCGCGGCCTGAAGGCGCGCGCCACGGCGTGGGAGCGAATGGGCGTGGGGGCCGCAGGGGACGGTGGTGGCGCGGGCTTTAGCCCGCGGGGTGCCGGGGGAGGGACGAGGCTGGAGGTGCTGGCTGGTGACTGGGGGATCGCGGCCTGAAGGCGCGCGCCACGGCGTGGGAGCGAATGGGTGGTGGGCCGCAGGGGACGGCGGTGGCGCGGGCTTTAGCCCGCGGGTTGCGGGGGGAGGGACGAGGCTGGAGGTGCTGGCTGGTAACTGGGGGATCGCGGCCTGAAGGCGCGCGCCACGGGAGAGGGAGGAAACGTGGTGGGCCGCAGGGGACGGCGGTGGCGCGGGCTTCAGCCCGCCCGGATCGGTTCTGCCGATGCGAAGGTGTTGCCCGCCGAAACGGTACGCCCGCCCTGAAGGGACGACCCACGTGCACCGCGCTTGCGCTTCGTTCCCTTCGTTGCCTTCTGTCGGTGCATCCTTTTCGCGCGCGCCCGCTCCGAGACGATGAACCCCCAACCCGACAAGAACGGAGGCTCCGCCATTGCGGTCTGCCAACACTGCGGCACGGCCTTCGAGCCGACGCATGGGCACGGCGAGTTCTGCAGCCCCGGTTGTGCGGCGGTGCATGCGCAGATCGTGCGCGACGGGTTGGGCCGGTTCTACGAGCTGAAGGACCGCGCCGTCTCGCCGGCCGGCAGCGGTGTGTTGCAGCCGCGCGACTACGGCTGGCTCGAGGAGGCGGTGAAGGTGGCCGAGGCTGGCGGGCGGGCGACGGCCGAGCTCGTGCTCGATGTGCAGGGAATGTCGTGCGTGGGCTGTGTCTGGCTCATCGAGCGGCTTTTCCAACGACGGGCCGGTGCGCTGCGCCTCGACGTGAATGCGACGCAGGGGCGCCTCTATTGGCGCTGGGAAACCGGGAGGTTCGACGCTGTGGGCTTCGCCCGGGAACTCCAGGCCTTCGGTTACCTTGTCGGCCCGGCGGGCGAGAAGGAGGGGGCCGATGCCACGCGGGGTCTGCGTCTCCGGCTCGGGCTCGCGGCGGCGTTCGCGATGAACACGATGCTGTTCGCTTTGCCCGGATACCTCGGGTTGGAGCGCACGTCGGAGTTTCGTCCCGTGTTCGATGTCCTGCAGGCGTTGTTCGCCACCGCCGGCCTGGTGGCGGGCGGCGGCTATTTCGGGAAACGAGCCCTCGCGGCGCTGCGGAGCGGCCTGGTCAACATCGACGTGCCGATCGCGCTCGGTCTGCTGATCGGCTACGTCGGTTCGCTCTTCGGTTGGCTGGGCGGGCATGAGCACCTGGTGTATTTCGACTTCGTCGCCGTGTTCAGCTTTTTGATGCTGGTCGGCCGCTGGACACAGGAGGTGGCCATCGAGCGCAACCGGCTGCAGCTGCTCGCGCTCTCGCGCGAGCCGGCGGAGGTGCTGCTCGAAGTTGCCGGAGGAGAAGCTGGAAGTTTGAAGGGGGAAGTTGGTGGGATTGGTCTGGGTGGCGGGGCGGGATTCACGCCCGCCAGTTTGGTCGAGGCGCAGATGGCGGGCGTAAAGCCCGCCCCTCCATCGGAGTCTCCGCCTTCCGGTCTGCGCTCTCCGGTTTCCCGGTTGCGGCGCGGCATGGTCTTTCGGCTCCGCGCCGGGCAGGTGGTGCCGGTCGCGGCGCGCCTGCTCGACGCGGCGGCGACTGTCACCACGGAATGGATCAACGGGGAGCCCGAGCCGCGGGAGATCGCGGCCGGCCAGACGATTCCGGCCGGGGCGACGAGTGTGAGCCTGCATGAGCTCCGGCTGGAGGCGCTCGAGGATTGGGCGGACTCGAGTCTGGCGAAGCTGCTGGAGTCGAGCGGGGCCCGGGGTTTCCGTCACGAGTTGGCGGAGAAGGTGGTGCGTTCCTATCTGGTGGTGATCCTCGTTCTGGCCGCGACCGGAGGGCTCGGCTGGTGGTGGTGGGGTGGCGACGGGCTGAAGGCGATGCACGTGGCGATTGCCGTGCTGGTGGCGTCGTGCCCGTGCGGGATCGGGGTGGCGTTCCCCTTGGTCGAGGAATTGGCCGTGGCCGCGATGCGTCGCCATGGCGTCTTCGTGCGGGACCTGTCGCTTTTCTCCCGTCTGCGCGGCGTGCGAAAGGCGATCTTCGACAAGACCGGCACGCTCACGCTCGAGGCGCCGGTGCTCGCCAATCCCGAGGCGCTGGCCGGCCTCACGCCCGAGGCCAAGCGGCGGCTCTGGCAGCTCGTGCAGGACAACCCGCATCCGACGGCCCGCGCCGTGCAGGAGTCTTTGGTCTGGACGATGGGCGATGGCGGATGGGCGGGGGAGCAGACCGGAGACCGGAAACCGGAGGCCGGAAACGCGGAACGCGGAACGCGAAACGGGGAAGGGGGAGCCGGGAATAGGAAACCGGATACTGGAGGCCGGGAACCGGAGGCCGGAGAGGGGAGTGCGGCGCTGGGGCGCAGTGATCCGGTCGAGGAGGTGGTCGGGCAGGGGGTGCGGTTGCGCGCGGACGATGGCGTGTGGTCGCTTGGCCGGCCGGGGTTTGCCGTTCGGCCATCAGCGACCCGCGATCCGCAATCGGGCTCGGTCGACGCGGAGTTCGCTCGCGATGGTGTGGTGCTCGCTCGGCTCGATTTCGTCGAGTCGGCGCGGAGCGATGCGCGTGCGGAGCTCGCGGCTTTGCAGCGTGAGGGGCGCAGCGTGCATATCCTCAGCGGCGACCGACCGGAGAAAGTGCGGGCGCTTGCCGCCGCGCTCGGCGTGCCGGCGGCGCAGGCGTTGGGAGGGCTCTCGCCGGAGCAGAAGCGGGACTGGGTGCTGGCGCACGATGCCCGCGACACGCTCATGCTGGGCGACGGCGCCAACGACAGCCTCGCCTTCGATGCGGCGTTCACGCGGGGCACGCCGGTGATCCATCGTGGCATGCTCGAGCGGAAGTGCGATTTCTACTACCTCGGCCGTGGACTGCGTGGGGTGCGACGGCTTTTTGCGGTGGCGGAGCTGCGGCATCGCGCGATTCGCCGGGTCTTCGCGTTCGCGGTGGTCTACAACGTGGGCACGGTCTCGCTGGCCCTGGCCGGCCTGATCAATCCGCTCGTCGCTGCGGTCGCGATGCCCGTGAGTTCGCTGCTCAGCCTGGCCATCGCCACCCTCGGCATGCGTCGGGCGTGGCGGGTGGAGTGAAGTAGCTTCGGTTGCCGGGTTGGAGTTCAACCGGCTGCAACCTGATCTCTTTCGCGCTGCCCTCAGACGAACTTTTTCGCGCGTTCGAAGACGGGTGCCCAAGCGCAGTCGGGAACCAATGGGCCGAGGTGGCGCACGGTCTCCGCGCCGAGCAGGGCGGCGATGTGGCCGCAGGCGGGCAGGGGCAGGCCGCGCAGATGGCCGTAGAGGAAACCGGCCGCGAAGGCGTCGCCGGCGCCGTTGGTGTCGACGACTTCCGGCACGGCCACCGCATCGACGCGGTGCAGCTCGTCGCCGCGCGCAAGCCAGGCGCCGTCCTTGCCGAGTTTCACGACCGCGAGCGTGCCGCGCGCGGCGAGGGCGCGGGCGTGCGCGGCGTAGTCGGTCGATTCGGTTTCGAAGAGGGCGCGGATCTCGTCCTCGTTGCCGAAGACGATGTCGAGGCCGAGGCGGAATTGCTCGAACAGCCAGTCGCGGGCGGCGGCCACGACTTCGAAGGAGGACAGATCGAGCGAAATGCTGCAGCCGGCGGCGCGGGCCGCGGTGAGCACGGCATCCGCGAGCGCGCGGTTGAAGACGAGGTAGCCTTCGATGTGGGCGTGGCGGCAGCCGCGGAAATCGTCGACCGAGATCTCGCCGGGGGAAAGGGTCATCGCGGCGCCGAGGCAGGTGCGCATGGTGCGCTGGGCGTCGGGGGTGACGAGGGCGAGGCAGCGGGCGTTGGCCTGGTCGGCCTGCTTGAAATGCCCGGTGTCGACGCCGGCGGCGGCGAAACGCTCGCGGTAGGCGCGCGCGAAGGCGTCGTTGCCCAGCTTGCCGAGGAAGGTGGAGCGCAGGCCCAGGCGGGTGGCGTTGAAGGTGGCGTTCGCGGCCGAACCGCCAGTGGTCGAGGCCGGCGGGGAGGGCAGGCGCGAGACCAGCGCCTCCATCTCGTCGTTGTCGACGAGCACCATGCCGCCCTTTTCCCCGCGAACCGTGGCGAGGAACGACTCCGGGATCGGAGCCAGCAGGTCCATGATCGGCGAACCGACGCCGATGAGATCGAAGGTGGAAGGGGCGGTGGGCATGGCGGTGTTGGACGACGGGAGCCGGAGCGCGGAGGTCGGGTTTCTCGGGGATGCCTGAACCCGGGGCGGCGTGGCCGGAGCGCGGCCCCGGCGGACGCGGAGGAGGTTACTCGGTGACGGAGAGATTGGTCGCGAGCACGGGCTCGTCGTCGACCTCGATGAGGATGTTGTAGTCGCCGGCCTGCGGGAAGGAGCAGTTGCGCAGTTCGTTGATCAGATTCACCCGCTGGAGGGGGTTCTGGGACTCGAATTCGCGCTCGATCACCTTCATCATGTTGGTCGGCTCGAGCCCGATCGAGATCGTCACGGTGTGCTTGCCGGGCTGGCAATCGGTCACCGTGAGGAACCAGATCATGAACGGGTGCACCACGGGGAATTGGCGCGCGCGGATGCTGGAGAAGACACCGAGGATGGTGTGTTTGCCGGACGAAGGGTCGATGTGGACGCCGTCGCAGGTCATCCACGCAAGCAGTTGAGGTTTCGATTGCACGCGCGGGAGCTTCATGGGCGGTCGGCCCCGGGCAATCGAAATTCCAGCGAAACGTGCCCCGGAGGCGTTTCTGCCGAGTCTGTTCTTGCTCCCTTTTCGCGGGCGGGATTTCACGTCATTCCGTGAAATACATTTTCGTCACCGGCGGCGTCGTTTCTTCCCTCGGCAAAGGCCTCACGGCGGCCTCCCTCGGCGCCCTGCTCGAGGCCCGCGGCCTGATCGTGCGCATCCAGAAGTTCGATCCGTACCTCAACGTCGACCCCGGCACGATGAGCCCCTTCCAGCACGGCGAGGTCTACGTGCTCGACGACGGCGCCGAGACCGACCTCGACCTCGGCCACTACGAGCGCTTCACCTCCGGCAAGCTCAGCCGCAAGAACAGCCTTTCCTCCGGCCAGGTCTACGAGGCCGTCATCGCCAAGGAGCGCCGCGGCGACTACCTCGGCAAGACCGTGCAGGTCATCCCGCACGTGACCAACGAGATCAAGAACCGCATCTACGCCGGCGGCGACGATGTCGACATCCTCATCACCGAGATCGGCGGCACCACCGGCGACATCGAGGGCCTGCCCTTCCTCGAGGCCATGCGCCAGTTCGCCCTCGAGGTCGGCCCGGGCAACGTCTGTTTCATCCACGTCACCCTCGTCCCGTATCTGCAGGCCGCCGGCGAGCTGAAGTCGAAGCCCTCCCAGCAGAGCGTCGCCAAGCTGCGCGAGATCGGCATCCAGCCGCACGTGCTGGTCTGCCGTTGCGACCATCCCCTCGGCCAGGACCTGCGCGACAAGCTCAGCCTCTTCTGCAACGTGCCCCCGAGGGCCGTCATCGAGGAGATGGATGTCGAGTCCTCGATCTACGAACTCCCGCTCGCCCTCCAGAAGGAGAAGCTCGACGACATCGTGATCGACGTGCTCCAGCTCGACGCGCCTCCGGTGAAGAACAACGTCTGGGAAAATGTCGTACGCCGGATCAAGAACCCGAAGCACAGCGTGCGCATCGGCGTCGTCGGCAAGTACATCGAGCTGCAGGATGCCTACAAGTCCGTCTACGAGTCGCTCTACCATGCCGGCATCGCCAACGACTGCCGCGTGGAGATCGTGCGGCTCGACGCCGAGGATCTCGAGGACAAGCGTGGGCTCAAGCTGCTCGCCGATCTCGACGGCATCCTCGTGCCCGGCGGCTTCGGCGACCGCGGCACCGAGGGCAAGATCGCGGCGGCCAAGTACGCCCGCGAGAACAAGGTTCCCTATTACGGTCTCTGCCTGGGGCTGCAGATCGCCGTCATCGAGTATGCCCGCAACGTGCTCGGCCTGAAGAAGGCCAACAGCACCGAGTTCGACCCCGAGACGCCGGATCCGGTCATCGACTTCATGGACGACCAGCGGCGCATCACCGACAAGGGCGCGACGATGCGTCTCGGCGCCTACGACTGCCGCCTGCGCCCCGGCTCCAACGCCGCCAAGGCCTACGGTCGCGAGCTCATCAGCGAGCGCCATCGCCACCGCTACGAGGTGAACAACCACTACGTCGAGATGCTCGGCGACAACGGCATGGTCTTCGCCGGCGTGAACCCGCAGGGCAACCTCGTGGAGATCGTCGAGATCAAGGACCACCCGTGGTTCGTGGCGGTGCAGTTCCATCCCGAGTTCCAGTCCAAGCCGAACAAGGCCCACCCGCTCTTCGCCGCCTTCATCAAGGCCGCGATCAAGCAGCATGCCGGCACGGCGAAAGCGGCTCCCGCCCCGGCCAAGCCGGCCAAGAAGGCCAAGGCCGCCAAGGCCGCGAAGAAGACCAAGGCCTGAGTCGCTTCGGCTTCCCTTCAAAGGCGCGACGAAGGTCGCGCCTTTTCCGTGTCCGAAGTCGAACTCGTGGCGGAACACGCCCGGCGTTTCGGTCTGGGCCCGGAACAAACAAGGCAACGAAGGAAACGAAGCCGGCGCAGGCTTTCCCGTGGCGCTGCTCGTGAGAGCAGCGATGGCTCTTCGTACCTTGGCTGCCTTCGTTCTCTTCTGCCGCCTCGCGGTCGGACGGATCGATGCGTAGTTGGACGACGAAGTCGTTCAGCGTTTCGTTCCCCGGAACTGTGGAACCACTAACTGGCCGCGCCAACGGCGCGTCCTTGGGAGAGTCCTCCGCCTGATCGGCTCCGGGCCTTCATGGGCGGGCCCGCTGATCGCGGGCTTGGGTTTTGGGTGCGGCGGCTACTCCTTCGCCAAGGCTTCGGCGCACACGTTGACACCCGCTCCGCCCTTGTCTTCAGCGACTCTTCGGCATTCTGTCGCTTCCTGCCGGATCGCCACAAAAAGGCACGAGAACCCACGAAACCGATCCGTTCTTTTTGTGAATTCTTGTGTCTTTTCGTGGCGACGGTTTCTTTGCTGCTTCCGTCTCCGCTGTCTTCCGTCCTCCGCACCGCCATGCTCTTCGATCCTCAGCGCCTTCTCCTCATCGCCGGTCCGTGTTCGCTCGAGAACGAAACCGTCTGCCGCGCGGTGGCGACGGAGCTCGCCGATCTGCGCGCGTGGAATCCGGAGCTGAACATTGTCTTCAAGGGCTCGTTCGACAAAGCCAACCGCACCTCGCTCTCCGGCGCGCGCGGCACCGGGCTCGAGGCCGGGCTCGCGCTGCTTGCGATGGTGAAAGGCGAATTTGGTTTTCCGGTACTGACTGACATCCACGAGCGCGAGCAGCTCCCGGCCGTCGCGGCGGTGTGCGACGTGCTCCAGATCCCGGCCTTCCTCTGCCGTCAGACCGATCTGCTCGTCGCCGCGGCAAAGAGCGGGCGCGTGGTGAACGTGAAGAAGGGCCAATTTCTTTCGCCGCAGGAAATGCCGTTCACGCTGACCAAACTCGAGGGCGCCGCCGAGATCTGGCAGACCGAGCGCGGCACGACCTTCGGGTATCAGAATCTGGTGGTCGACATGCGCAGCTTCCCGCTGATGAAGGCCAACGGTTTTCCCACGATCCTCGACGCCACGCACAGCGTGCAGCTCCCCGGGGCGGGCGGCGGCAAGAGCAGCGGACAACGCGAGTTCGTCGAGCCGCTCGCCAAGGCGGCGCTCGCTGCCGGCGCCGACGGCCTCTTCCTCGAGACGCATCCCAATCCCGCCGAGGCGATCTCCGACGGCCCGAACATGGTGCCGCTCGCCGAGCTCGCCGACCTGGTCGCGCGCTGTCTCGCCGTCTGGCGTGCCGTGCGCGGGTAAGTAGGGCCGGTCTGTGACCGGTCCAGTTGGGCACTGTCGGAGGAGCCGGCCCGGATCTGCCGGGTCCAGTCGCAGACTGGACCTACAGGGTGAGCATGCAGGCTCGACGGTCCGCCCTTCGTGCTCGTTTTCGGAGGCACTTTACCGGTCCGGGCATGACAAAACCCTGACAACCGGCTTGCATCGCCCTGACGACTTCCGTGCGCGCGGTGGTAGGATGGTGAGGAAGTCGGTTCAACGAACCCCTCCGCCATGAAAACCCGCTTTCTCTCCTGGGCCCTGGCCCTTCTCACCATGAGCACATCCGCCTTCGCGGGCCCCCGCGACGACCATTGGAAATCCGTCAACGAAGCCGCCGACGAGGGCCTGCCGAAGACCGCCATCGAGCGGCTCGAGCCGATCATCCAGGGCGCGCTCGCCGAGAAGGCCTACGCCGAGGCCGTGCGGGCCATCGGCCGCAAGATCGCGTTCGAGGGCACGATCGAGGGCAACAAGCCTGAGGAGAAGATCGTGCGGCTCGAGGCCGAACTCGCCAAGGCGCCGGCCGCGATGAAGCCGGTCATGGAGGCGCTGCTGGGCCACTGGTATTGGCAGTACTTCCAGCATAACCGCTGGCGCTTCCACCAGCGCACGCAGACCGCCGCCGCACCGGGCGCCGATATCCAGACCTGGGATCTCGCGCGCATCCTCGCCGAGATCGGGAAACACTTCGACGCCGCGCTCGCCGCGCCGGCCGTGCTCCAGCAGACGCCCATCGCCGCCTGGGACTTCCTCATCGAGAAGGGCAACGTGCCCGACGCCTACCGGCCCACGCTCTTCGACTTTCTCGCCCGTGAGGCGCTCT
>JAEZUE010000035.1 GCA_023443455.1 Verrucomicrobiota bacterium | reverse complement strand
GGCCGAGGAAGCCGGGGCAGTCCTCGGTGATGCCGTAGCCGCCCATGAGGGCGACGGCCTCGCGCATCATCGTGGCGCCGTGGCCGGTGTTCCAGAGTTTGGTGGCGGGGCAGAGGACGTTGGCCTGGGCGTCGAGCACGAGGTATTGGACGAGCGGGTCGGCCTTGAGGGCCTCGAAGCGGATGGCGTCGCGCTCGGCCTCGGGCTGGGCGGCGAGTGCGACGAGCTCGAGCGCGGGCTTGGTGAGGGCGCGGAACGCCTTCATCTGCTGCATGCCGGTGACGATGCCCTGCTCGGCGAACTTGGCGTCCTTGATCTTCTCGAGCGGGTCGAGCTCGTCGAAGAGGCGGGCGGTCGCCATGCCGAGGGCGGCGCCGGCCTCGCCGGTGGCCCAGATGTCGACGAGGCGCTGGAGGCAGTCCTCCTTTTGTTGGAGACCGAGCTCGAAGCGCGGGGTGCCGGGGTTGACGCTGGCGGCGCCGCGGAACCGGGTGCGCTGGTAGCGGATGATCGGTTCGACGGCGGAGAGAAGTTTGGCCGAGGTCATCACACCGACGGGCACGCGGGTGCGGCGGAAGACGGCCTCGATGATCTCGCCGTGCGAATACTTCGGGATGATGACGCCGTCCTTCACCGTGTAGCCGCCGATGATACGCGAGGCCGGCACGGTCATGTTGAAGACCGGGTCGTTGGTGGAGGAGAGCTGGTGCACCATCTTGTGGGTGGGCGCGCCGCGGTCGAAGATGCCGGGATCGGTCTCCTCGATGATGACCATGCAGCTGGTCTTGATGCGCGGGTCGGCGGAATCGACGGCGACGGTGGCGAAGTTGGCGAAGCCCATGTTCGTGATGAAGCGGGCGCGCTTGTCGATGTGGAGCATGGGCTCCTGGCCTTCGTTCCACTCGGCGATCTTGACCTTGCCGCAAAGCAGGCCGGTCTCGACGCCCACGTACGGCAGCGGCTCGGTGAGCGCGAAGGCGCCGCGCCAGATCGGGCGGTCGTCGCCGGGTTGCGGCGGCACGCACTTGCTCATGTAGTAGTCGCGTTGTTCCGGGGTGCCGCGTTCGTGGATGGGCGAGAGGGCGAGGTTGCCGGCGAGCGAACCGGTGGCGGCACCGGCATCGACCCACGCGAGCTCCATGCAGATCAGGGAGAGAACGAGATTCTTCGGGCCCTCGATGAAGCCGCCCTGGTGCGGGTCCATGAAAGCCGTGGTGATGCCAGCGGCATCGTAGGCGGCAAGCAGCTCGTTCTTTTCCGGGGTCCACTCGTGGGTATTGCGCGCGCCCTGGGCGACGAGCTGGGCCACGATGCCGCGGGCGACACCGCGGGTGGACTGCACGAGCATCTGGATGTCGTAGCGGTCGCTGAAGCGCCACAGGATCTGGCGCACGTCGTCACCGGGAAGGGTTTGGAGGGTGGGGCGGGCTTGAGGGGCGGTCTGGGTGTCCATGAAAAGATTTGGGCCGTGTAGGGTGGTACACGGTGGGCTCGCAGAACAGGCGTCGTTTAAGGCAGAAACCCGGGGCGCTGCGCCACACAAAAATGGACGATGGGGGATGGGCGATCGGCGGATGGATTTCCGATCGGTTGACGGTAGTCCGTGCACCGTGGGCGGTGGACGGCGCTATTGGTCAGGGGCGCTGGGGCGGAAGCGGGGCGCCACGAAGAACCCCCGGCGCGGGCTGGTGCGGCCGGGGGCTGGTAGGCGCAGATGCGGGGAAAAACAAGGCGGGCCCCGCGGTGGTTACTCGCTCGCGCCCGGGGAACTCCCGGGGGTTGTCGCGGACTTCGGCCGAGCCGATGGCACTACATCCTGCAAGGGGTCGTATTCGAGATTCCTCGATCCGGACGGATTGACGAAAGAAGTTATGCTGAACGGCGTGCCCGCTCGATCCGAGCCGACCATAAATTTGAGCTCGGCGCGGCCGTAGTATTTCCCGCCTCGAAGTTTCAGATAGACAGTCACATCTTTGGTGTCGGTCCAGTTGGCATCGTTCGCCTCCATGTGGAGAACAATCTTCGATTGATAGCCATCGACAGGGGCGCGGTACATTTGCTCGTCGCTCGACTCAATCACTCCACCGTCGAGTGCTTCGACGGTAGCCGTCCATTCGTAGTTTCGCTGGCCCCATCGAATCTGAACTGGATCGCGTACGAGAGTGACGCGCAAATCGCCCCCGTTCCCAACCACGGAGCCGGCGAACAGGTCAAAACTCGTTGGGCGCCCATCGTAGGGGATCGCGTGGCCAATACCTTTCCGCACCAAACGCTCGGCTCCAGCTTGCTTCAACATGCGGAAAACCTCAGGGCTGCTTGAATCCGGATGAAACACGAGTCTCGGGTCGCGCCAGTACCAGTAATGGGCCCGGTTCAGGCTCTTCTCGGATGCCGCGTACCCTGGCTTCTCCAACGACTTGAGCGAGAGTAGCGCCCCCCTGGCACCGCGCAGGGCAAACCGACCATCCGCGCCCGTTGTTAGTACTGGATGTTCAAAGATATCGCTGTAAACGTCCGTCGCCACCTCTTGTGCCGTACGGATCGACAAGGTAACCCTGACATCAGGAATCGGTTGGCCGTCTTGATCGAGAACCAGTCCGAAAAAATCTATCGGCACATTCGATTTCCGGGCGATCTCCCCGAGCTCCTCGGATCGAGAACGGCCAGTTTGGTACCCTCCGCCCGGCCTTACGACCGAAGAGTCTTGGGCCGTCAACGCCCCGCCGAGATGAGGCAGTCGAGCACCCAACCGGAACGCGAGGCCGGTACCTGCAGCCATCAGCAACATGCCAAAGGAAAGGGCTCTGCTATTCATGGCTGAAGATCGAAAGAGGAATCAGGGCAACCTCATCTTGCCCCTATTTTACGACCTACCGTTTCCCGTCGCCTATGCTTTCCCCTCCAGTTTCGCCTGGATTACGAGCCATGCCGCGTAGGCGACTACCGTGATGAACATCCCGTAGTTCAGCCATCGCGCCACACCCCAGACCGTTTGAAGCCCCGATTTCTTTTCTTTCTTGGCGATGTACGCGCAGAGACTGCCCAGTCCGGACAGCACGGCTCCCGCACCACCATAGATGGCAACACCCAGACCTTCGAAGCCCGGACCGTGAACATGCTGGGCAAGATAGATGGCATAACCGATCAAACCGAGGGCGACAAAGCCGAGCAGAAGCACAAACGCACATGCTATGATCTCAGCGGTCGTAGTTTCCACGTATTTCCTTCCATCAGCAGTGTCATCATCGGCGGGCATTGCTCACGGTGTGGGGACGGCATCGCCGCTCGGAGAACTCTCAGGGGGCGTCGTAGACTTCGGCCGAGCCGATGGCACTACATCCTGCAACGGGTCGTATTCGAGATTCCTCGAACCCGACGGATTCAAGAACGAACAAAACGAAACCCCGGTTGTCGGCTTCTCGGAACCAACCATCACATCGAGCTTCACAGCACTGAAGTGCTCCCCCTCCCTGACTCTTCAAGTAGAGCTCGATACTCATTTCGTCCGTCCACCCCGGATCATCAGCAGGCATCTGGACCACAAGTTTCGGTTGATATCCGTGAGGTGACACATTTCCCATTACCTATGGAGCCCCGGGCGTAGTAGTCGGCTGTAGCCGGACCGTTGGCACCAAGTCCTGCGACGGATCATATTCTAGGTTTCGCGAACCGCTAGGATTGGTGAATGAATCAAGGACAAATAGGGTCTTTGGTTTCTCTGAGTCGGTCATAAACTTCGCCTTGACACGGCTGTAGGTGCGACCGCCTCGGCCCCTGAGATAAAAAAATATTTCCTTATCCGGGCTCCAATGCGGGTCTTTAGCTGAGACTGCGAGCACTAGCTTAAAAACGTATCCTGTGTCCGGTGCCAGGTACATAAACTCATCCGTAGTTTCGATTAATCCGCCTTCGACCGCCTCAATCGTCGCAGTCCAGTCATACTTCTGTTGCCCTCGCTTGATGACCAATGGCGTGCGAAGAAGCGTGACACGCAAATCGCCACCAGACGCGACCTCAGTACCATACTGCAAATCAAAGAGAACCGACCGGCCGTCATAGGGAATACGAGTACTGATGCCTTTTTGAATAAGTCTTTCCGCGCCAGATCTCCTCCACATGCGGAAAACCTCGGGGTTGTTTTCATCCGGAGAGAATTTCATAGCTTTAACTGCTGCGGCGTACCAATACACACGGTTTCCAACATAGGGAGCCTCATACCCATTCTTCGTAAGAGATTCTACTCCGACAAGCGCACCCTTTCGATCGGCCACCCTAAACAATCCTTCGCCATCGGTAATTATGTCGAGGTACTCGAAAACATCCTCGGTGGCGCCAGGCACGCGCTCGCGGGTGTGCCTAATACTTAACTGGACTTCCACTCCCGATAGAGGCGTGTTGCATTGATCAACCACCTTTCCCCAAAACTGAATCGGCTGGTTCGCTTGGTCCATAATCTCTCGCAGTTCCAGAACTCGAGCTCGCTTTTGCTCGTCGTTAGCGAGACCCGGAATCCGAGCCAAATCCGCAGCCGCAACATCACTCTTGCCGCTTTCGGAAGAATCCTGCCCACCAATTGAGGCGGTTCGCCCATTCTGAGTTTTCCCTTCCTGCGGGGCGGCGGGATCACGCAGCAACAACCAGGAAAGACCAACGAGCAATATCGTCATTAGTCCGACTATCCAAATTTTTTGTTTCTTCATGGCTGTGCGCGAACACTGACGTCACATGATTGGAGTACCTGCTTCCAATACTGCCATCTGGCAGCGTAGAAAGACCTAAACTGAGCACTGTGGTAAACGTGCTGATTCCGGAACCCGAAGGAACCGTCGGTCAAATTCACGGATGGAGTGATCGCGAACACGCCCCCCGCACTTGTCGCCCCGAGTGCAAGTGAACGGGCCTCAGCGCAAAACGAGAAAATGGTGAACCGATCATCAGGAAACTTGTAGTGCTGAGGTTCAATATGCGCCAGAGGATCCTCTTCAAAGCCAACCAAATTGGAATACCAGTACCCGACATTAGGCTTCATCCGTTGGTCAGTCATCCATCCCGGCTGAGATCCGTCATCGGCGAGCATGCTGAGCCCATTACCCGTAAGTGCATAGTCTTGGGGATTGAAGTAATTGACGAACTTACCTGCCGCTCCCTGGATCTTTGAAGGCGCAAGATACGATGGTGCCGAAGCAGGCCAAGTCTCAGGCAGATTCTGATCACCGCCATCCCAATACCGTCCGTAGATTTCCGGCGTATCAGGATCAAAGTCTACTTCAGGTAACGTCTTGTCGTAGCAATGCGCCGGTATCGCAGCCTGTGATGCAATATAGGTCGAGACGAGCGCTGAATTGATGCCTGCCTGACGAAGGGCTTCACCCATCACGACGTTACCTTGACTGTGCGCGAGCACATGAACTCGGTAACCCGCCGTTTTCAACGCCGAGAGGAGCAATCTCAGCTGCCCACCTGCCTGCCACGCTTTCTCTTCGCTTTGATCGAAAGGCAATGCCGACTGCGCACAGGGCCATGTAAATCCACCGACCGTTCCCTTGAATCCAAGTTGCCAAAGTCGCTTATAGGTAGTCTCTATCCAGCGCTGCTTCTCATTCGGCTTCATGTTGTATCCGTGAATATATAGCACCATATCCTTTTCTTCGTCAGTGCTAGGAGGAGCAATGTGCGTATTGGGCGTGAAACTTACAACATTACCTAGGTCGCCGTCACCACAGGTCCAACGCTTAATGCGGTTACCCGGCTCCGCCAGGTCAATCCACACAACCGGCCCATCCCCAATTTTCGTGAAGGCATTTCCTTCCTTCCTTAGGATTACCATCTTAAGCTGTCCCGCACCAACGGAAACCCCCTCGAAAAGGAAAAATGTGGTTGGGTTGGCATCATTAAGATGCCCGAAGTAACGCGGAGGAACAACAAATATACCGGTACCGCTCACCACATTCATCCCCGAGATATCAGGGAGTGCAGTGTCCCGAAAATCTTGCATCGCATAATCAAAGTTAACCTGCGCTGCTGCAGCCACTCCAGTGGAGTCATTAAGGAATCGCGAGCCACCGTCCGATTCGGCCGACTGGAAAATCTTTATCGCTGGGCTCCCTACCATTCCCACTGTTGACCATTGAAGACCGACATAGAGATCGGCTTCCGAATTATCCGAACCAGTTTTCGGCAAAAATGCCGTACTTCCTCCTCGTATACATAGCCAAATCCGGGAGAAGTCCTCAAGGTCACGTTTGGCATAGATCCGGTTATTCATCCAATCCTTGGGATTCCAACTCTTAGCTTGCGCCTTCGCCTCATCGATATCGTCTTCCTCGACCTCGTTGATGCCAAGACTTGAAACGTGGCTGGCGATGAAGTCGGAGATTTGTTCCGCGTTTGTGTACGTCACCTCACGGTCGATATCATCATTGATCCAAAATCGGAACGGTTTCTGCACGGAGGTTGCGTCGGAGGCGTCCTCGAATGGGAACTTGATCTCGCCATCTCGGTTCGCGTCGAGGGCCAGCGCAACATCGGCACCGCCCCAGACACGGACCTTGTCGTGAAAGTACTCCACCCCATTGAAGAGAAACACTGCCTCGATTTCGCTCGGCTCGGGCACCTCAGTCAGTGCCTCGACGAACAGCTTCACACGTGCGTTCTCCGAGGCTAGTCCAAGCTCCGCCGCCGTGTAGGCACGTTCTGGCTGGATGTAGCTGTCGGTCGTGCGAACCGTTTTGACGTTGTTCGGGCGCCAAAGACGAAGGTCCGAGGTCGATGACGCCACGTAGGACGGGTCGCCGTCATAGCGGAACTTCACCGTGATCTTGTCGTACGGCAGGGATGCCGGGCTAACATCGAGGACGAGCGGGACAAAGTCGTTTTCGGCGGCGTTGTCGAAGTCCTCCGAGTCGACAATGCCATCCGCATCGTCGTCGTTGGAATTCCGAGTGACAAACTTCGGCTGAGTCTCTTCCACGTCGTCCTCCGCAAGTGATTGGTCCGGCAACTCATTGAGGTTGTTGTTGTCGGAATCGAGATCGAGGTCGAAGTTGATCGCCCACAGTTTCGCGGTCGGGCAGAGGGTGTCATGCACGTAGAATTGCCGGCTGTTCGCGACCGAATTTGTCGGAATGCCCGTCGCTTGCCACGCCGATTCGATCCATACGCCTCCAACGTCATTCGAGATGTAGTAACTGCCTCCGTCGATGCGCGTGGAGTAGATGATGAGATTAATCGGTTCACCTGAAGAATTGATGGTGGCCGAACTGAAGACACGACCATTGGCCCCACTTCTCCAGATGCTCGGGTTTCGTGCATAGCTCATCTTCAGTTCATACTCGCGCCCACGAACGATTTCAGGATCGGGCGTGCCTCCATCAGGCGTTTTTCCCGAGAAGAAACCAAGTGGAGTGGCGCCAGTGCGGTCTGCTGCCGCGTCCGTCACATGACCAACGATGGTATCCGTGAGCACATCCCGTACGGTGAAATCGATCGAGGGGATTGTTGGCGGCGAGATTGGATAGTTCGGCCAACCGGCGAAATAGGTCATCCGAAGGACAAACGGTCGAGTCTCGGCGTTCTGAGGAAAACCGTCGGACGGATCGGTAGGATCGCCTCCGTCAGCCAATTCGTCACCATCGCCGATCCCGTCTCTATCGGTATCCCCGAGTGCAGGGTTTGTCCCCCACAGGCTCTCGTCCATATCCGACACCCCGTCATGATCGGAGTCGGCTTCATGATCGGATGCGCCCAGCACCCCCTTTTCGTAGGCGGTAAGGCCGTCACCGTCGGCGTCTGCGCTTTCGAGCGCGGCAACCCGATAGAACCGCCGACCTTCGGCAGCGGCACAAGGCACTGAAACCGTCGTGCCATCTCCGGTTATCGGAGCCCCAACCGACTCCCATGTCGCCAAATCGCTCGACGATTCAAGTTGGTAGCGAACTCCAGCAATCGATTGCCAGCTAACAGAGACATCGCCGGAGCCATTGACCAGGAATGCACACGGCAGCGAGGCCGCGTTGTGCGGATCGGTTCCGAATTCCGCTTCTTGGCGGCACGTAAAACCATCACCGTCCGGATCGGAATCAAGCTGGGCACCGTCAACTGAGTACCACCGCTCATAGATGTCGCTTACTCCATTGCTGTTTCTGTCGACGGCCAGCGCCGTCAGTCCAACCAACGCCGCCGCCGCAAACCCCATCCGAGCACGCATATTCATTATTTTGATTCTTCGATCCACATCCCGCTGTTCGTTTATGCCACGGACACAAGGATACGGGGCTTGTGCAGTCAATCGAGATGCGCCGCGTTCGGCACGTGTCAGCGCGGTGGGGAACAGTCGCCCCGCGCGCTGCAGGAACTCGCTTGCAGAACAGGCCCCGGTCGGCGTCCCAGAGGAGCAGGCTGGGTAGGCGAGCCCATCTGGGCGAACGAGCCTTCGATGGAAAGTATGCGGCTCCCGCTACTCACGAGCTTTCGTGTCGATGAGGATCGTGACCGGACCGTCGTTGACGAGGGAGACCGCCATCATAGCGGCGAAACGGCCGGTGGCGACGGGCCTGCCGAGTGCGGTGGAGGCCTGTGCCACGAATTGTTCGTAGAGCGGGATCGCGGTGTCGGGCTTGGCGGCGTCGTTGAAGGACGGGCGAGTGCCTTTGCGGGTGCTGGCGAACAGCGTGAACTGGCTGACGACCAGGATCTCGCCGCCGATGTCGGCGACGGAAAGGTTCATCTGGCCGGCGGCGTCCTCGAAGATGCGCAGCTTGACGAGCTTCTCGGCCAGCCATTGGCCGTCGGCTTGGGTGTCGTCCCGGCCGATACCGAGCAGCACGAGCAGGCCGCGGCCGATCTGACCGGTCACCTCGTCGGCGACGGTGACTTTGGCGGAGGAGACTCTCTGGATGACGGCGCGCATGGAATAGGGCGTGGGCGATGGTGGGAAGCGGATGGACGATGGGGCCGTGGCGGCGGGAGGGGAAATCGGAAAAGGTCGTGAAATCGGCGGATGGGGGCGGGGGCGGCGCGGGCGCCGTATTGCCTCGAGACTGCCATTCGTGCTAGTGCCGAGGACGATGAGCGATACCCCTTCGGTTGTCTCGGTGTGGAAAGCGCAATGCGTTGCCGGGGCCTTGGCCCTGTTCTTCTGGATGCTGGTCGGAGCGTTCGTGGCGAAAGGCTGGTTGTTGGCCGCCTTGTTGGCGGTGCCGCTCGCGTCGGTCGGGGTGCTGCTGCTCCTGGTGTACGGCACGATCCGGGCCGATGCGAAAGGCCTCTGGATGGAGGGCTCGCTCGAGACGGTGGGCATGGAGTGGAGCGAGATGAAGTCGATCCGCTTCGGGCGTTTCCAGCTCGTGCTCGAAGGGGAGGGCAAACGGGTGGTGTTGCCCCACCCGAAACTGTGGACCGGACCGGCTGCCGCCAAGGTCCTCGACTATATCGGCATGCTGGCGCGCGACTACTGCGCGGCTCCGTCGAAAAGCCGCACCGCCGATCTTGTCATCAGCCGCAACGCGGCGAGGATCGCGCCCCAGACACTCAAATAGCCGATGTCCGAAACCTCCGACCATCCGACGCTGGATTTCCGCAACACGAACTCGCTATGGTGCTCGGTGCTGGTGGAGACGCTCGTGCGCTGCGGCGTGGAGCTCGCGGTGGTGTCGCCCGGCTCGCGCTCGACGCCGTTGACGATGGCGCTGGCCGCGCACCCACGGATCGAGGCGATCCCGGTGCTTGACGAGCGATCGGCGGCGTTTTTCGCGCTCGGCCACGCGAAGCGCACGGCTCGTCCGGTCGTGCTGGTGTGCACTTCCGGTTCGGCCGGGGCGCATTATCTGCCGGCGCTCATCGAGGCCAAGGAGAGTGGCGTGCCGCTGCTGGCGATCACGGCGGACCGGCCGCCGGAACTGCGCGACTGCGCCTCGGGCCAGACGATCGACCAGCAGAAGTTCTTCGGCGGGTATGTGAATTTTTACCATGAGCTCGCCGTGCCGGAGGCGAACCTCGAGCGGCTGCGTTATCTTCGGCAGACGGTGGCCCACGCCTGCGGGCGCACCCACGCACCGAGCCCGGGACCGGTGCACTTGAACGCGCCGTTCCGCGATCCGCTCGTGCCGGTCGAGGACGGCTCCGCCCGGTCGATCGAGGGGGACATCGGCGCCGACTTCTTCGCCCATCTCGGGCCGGGGAAACCGTGTTGCAATGCCGCGACCTGGGATCCGCCGGCGACCGATCGAGGTGTGATCGTGGCGGGCCCGTTCTCGCCCACCGATCCGGCTGCGTACGCCCGCGCGGTGGGCCAATTGGCGCGCATGCTCGGCTGGCCCGTCCTGGCCGACGCCCTGTCACCGGTGCGGCACCACGCGACGGAGGGCGTCTGTGTCGTCGCGCACTACGATGCGCTCCTGCGTGACGCGCGGCATGCCGAGGCGCTGCGCCCGGAGGCGGTGCTCTGCCTGGGCGGCTGGCCGACCAGCAAGGTGTTGCGGGCTTGGCTCGAGCGTAGCGGAGTTGAGGTGATGCTGGTCGCGGCGACCCCGCTCAATCGCGATGGGCTGCACCTGCGCACGGTGCAGATCGGGGCCGACATCCAGTCCCTCGCGATCGCGGAGGTGCGGCCCGAAAGCGAGTATGTGCAGCGTTGGGCGGCGGCGGAGACGGCGGCGGCGGAGCGGATCGAGACCGCGCTCGCGGAGGAGACCGCGCTCTTCGAGCCGAAGGCGGCGTGGCTGCTCGCTCGACACCTGCCGGTGGATACACCGGTCTTCGTGGCCAGCAGCATGCCGGTGCGCGACGTCGAGTACTTCTGGCCGCAGGGCAACCGGCAGCACCGGTTCCATTTCAACCGCGGGGCCAACGGCATCGACGGCACCCTTTCGTCGGCGCTGGGCATGGCACATGGGGCGGCCCCCTCGGTGTTGCTGACGGGCGACCTGTCGCTGCTTCACGATTCGAACGGTTTCCTGCTTGTCCGGCACTTCCGGGGAAGCCTGACCGTGGTGCTGATCAACAACGACGGCGGGGGCATCTTCGAGCATCTTCCGGTGTCCCGTTTCGATCCGCCGTTCGAGGAGTACTTCGCCACGCCTCAGTCGGTCGACTTCGCGAAACTGTGCGCGGTGCACGGTGTCGACCATGTCGTCGTGCGCGACTGGGCCCACTTTGCCGAACTCGTCCGGACCCTGCCGGCAGCCGGTATCCGGGTGCTCGAGATCCGTACCGATCGCAAGGGCGACGCCCGGCGCCGCAAGGTCCTGCTGGACGGCTGACGGCTCCCCCGGCGGCCGGTCGCGCGGGGGGCGTCGCTGTGCGGCGGGCGCTGTCCTGTTCACGGAGTCGTCGCCTTCGGTGTCCATGTTCTGGGGCCATTCGGTCGGAGCGGAGAATTGGGGCGCGGCCAGTCGGGCGGACTGCTCGGCGCGAGGTCTGGTCGCGGCTCAGAAGTGCACCGGCTTCACGCGGTATTGACCGCCGAGCACGAGGTACTCCGCCTCGCCCTCGAGCAGGTGCCTGGGCAGCAGGCCGCTGAAGAAGACGACTTTGGTGAGCGGCACCTGGACTTCCCAGACCGAGGAGCCGAACTCCCACGCGGTTTCGCGGTTCGCAGTGAAGGAGCTGAGATTGTTGAGGTGGACCAATGTGCCGTCTTCGCTGCCGCTCACGGCGTATTCCTCGGGGTCGTGGGTGCCCCGGAAGAGCGTCAGATGGGTGGACTTCGGATGTCGCCGCTGGAGCTCGTCCTGGCAATACGTGTAGAGCAGGTCGAACTGCATCGCCACGCCCATGGTTTGGGCGGCGCCCTTCATGCGGTCGGCGGCGTAGCGTTCGCGGGCTGCCGGATCGGTGGCGAGCCGCCCCTTGTGGTAGGTGGCGCGCAGGCCGAAACGGCTCTCGACCCAGGCCTTGAGCACGGCGCCGGCGTGGCCGTTGCTGTCGACACCCCAGTGGGCGAGGAAGCGGATGTAGCTGTGGCGCAGGCTGGTGCGGGCGGAGGCCTGGTGCTGCGACCATTCGTGCAGCCGGAACTTGACCGACAGGTAGTCGTGGAAGATCTGGCCGCGTTGTTCGGGGTCCGCGATGGCCGCGAGCTGCGCGAAAAGCCGCCGGTCGGTGGCGCGCGCGCCGTCGATCTCGAGCGGCTGCGGGCTGTCCTGATACTCCAACGACGCTATCGCCCAGGGCGGGAGATTGCAGCGGTTGAAGGCGGTGGGGGGCGGGGCGGAGTTCATGCGGCGGAGGGCACCCCGGGGGCGTTCGGGGCGGCGGCCGGTGCGAAGGGCAGGGGGGAGGGCAGGGCCAGGAGCGCGGCGACCTGAGCTTGTACGCGGGCCAGCACCGAGGCGTCGAGCTGCTTGAGCCAGCGCGGCGGGATGTCACCCGCGCCGTGGCACGCGCCGGCGAGCTGGCCGGCCAGCGCGCCGGCGGTGTCGGCGTCGCCCCCGCGGTTGACGACCTCGACGACGCAGCTCTCGACGCTGTCGGTGCGGAAGAAGACGTGCAGCACCGTCTGCACGGTGTCCACGATGTAGCCCGAGGTGTTGCCCGGCCAGGGTTCGAAACGGAAACGCGGGTACTCCTCGAGCAGTTCGGATACGCAGCGCCGACAGTCCGCGATCGAACCGCCCAGCAGCAGGATCTGGGTGAGCCGGCCCAGGAGCAGAGTGGCGGCGTCGGAGAGCGGGTGATGGTGGGTGATGTGCGCCTGTTCGATCACGCACCGGGCAAATGCGGCCGGGTCGCCGAGCGTGGCGAGCGCGATGGGCAGGTTGCGCATCGCCGCACCGTTGCCGGCGTGGTCGTCGGTGGGCGGGGCGGCGAGGGTGCCCTCGAGCATGTAGCGCCGAATGCCGCGGCGGCAGGCGTGGCCGATGTCCGGGGGGCGGCTGCGCATCCATCCGACGAATGCGTCGGCGGCCGCGCGGAGATCCCACGCTCCCGCCGCGACCAACGCGTCTCCGAGCGCCAGGCACATTTGCGTGTCGTCGGTCACCTGGCCGGGTTTGAGGTGTAACCAGCCTCCTCCGACAATGTTGCGGTGCACCTTGTAGGTGCCGGCGATCTCGCGCGCGGTCATGAACTCGACCGTGGCGCCGAGGGCGTCGCCGATGGCGAAGCCGAGGTAGGCACCGAGGGCGCGGTAGTGGAGCGTGGGTGTGGCCGTCACACTCGGCGTGGAGCAGGCGGCGAGCCAGCCGGGGCATGGGGTGCCGGGGAAAACCTACGTTATTGTCTGGATGGTACGGCGGATCGCCGACGTCCGGCCGGCGCCGAGTGTGCTCCCGATCTGGGTGCAGCGCCGGGCTGGGGGCTGCACGGTGCTCCGGGGATGCGGTTGCCGGTGGTCCGGGCACGGGCGGACTCGCGATCCCACGTTTCTGTCGGCCGACCTCCCGAATCCCACCTGGATGTAGGGAAAACGGGGCGGGAGGATTGCTGCAAATCACCTGAAGATTTTTAAGTAGTTCCAAATGAGTGATTAACGATGGTCGTTGCGCGGTTGGCATCGTGGCCGCTTTAGGGGTTGGCATTCCCGAACGCAGTTCAACTGAACGCAGTTAAAACCAGAAAATAACATCATGAGAAAAGTAGCGATCTACGGTAAAGGCGGCATCGGAAAATCCACCACGACGCAAAACACCGTCGCCGGCCTCGTTGAAATGGGGAAGAAGGTCATGGTCGTCGGTTGCGACCCCAAGGCCGACTCCACTCGTCTCCTCCTCGGTGGTCTCGCTCAGCGCAGCGTGCTCGACACGCTTCGCGAAGAAGGCGAGGACGTCGAGTTGGCTGATATCCGCTCGGCCGGTTTCTGCAGCAGCCTGTGCGTCGAGTCCGGTGGCCCGGAGCCGGGCGTCGGCTGCGCCGGCCGTGGCATCATCACCTCGATCAACATGCTCGAGCAGCTTGGCGCCTACGACGAGTCGGAGAATCTCGACTACGTCTTCTACGATGTGCTCGGTGACGTCGTCTGCGGCGGGTTCGCCATGCCGATCCGCGAAGGCAAGGCCGAGGAGATCTACATCGTCTGCTCCGGCGAGATGATGGCGATGTACGCCGCCAACAACATCTGCAAGGGTATCCAGAAGTACGCGCAGACCGGTGCGGTCCGCCTCGGTGGTCTGATCTGCAACAGCCGCAAGGTCGACAACGAGCGCGAGATGATCGAGCAGTTCGCCAAGAAGCTCGGCACCCAGATGATCCACTTCGTGCCCCGCGAAAACGACGTGCAGCGCGCCGAGATTCAGCGCAAGACCGTCATCGAGTGGAATCCCAAGTGCGCGCAGGCCGACGAGTACCGCACCCTGGCCAAGGCGATCGACACCAACAAGATGTTCGTCATCCCGAAGCCGCTCTCGATCCAGGAACTCGAGAACCTGCTCATGGAGTACGGTCTGCTCGGCGCCTGAGGCGCGGCAGTACTCCTGAAGCGTAGTTGAACCGGGGTGGGGCGCGCCGCGATGCGGTCGGCCCCACCCAGAGACCCACCACGTCCACCGAACCCGAAGAGGTCACCACCATGTCCGAACTTTTTGAGACACCCAGCGAAGGCTTCGACAGCGAAGGCTTTCCGATCCCGGCCGCAACCCAGCCCGACTCCATGGAGATGCGGGCGAAGATGCTCGAGATCTACCCGCCGAAGACCCGGAAGAAGCGCGAAAAACAGCTTCTGGCCAACGATCCGGAGAACCCGCCGGAGATCGGCGCCAACACCCGCACCATCCCCGGCATCATCACCCAGCGCGGTTGCACCTATGCCGGTTGCCGCGGTGTGGTTATCGGCCCGATCCACGATATCCTCCACATCACCCACGGTCCCGTCGGCTGCTCGTACTACTCGTGGCTCACCCGGCGCAACCTGGCCCGCATCAAGCCCGGCCAACCGATCAACTATCTCCAGTATCAGATGACCACCGACATGATGGAGGAGGAGATCATCTTCGGCGGCGAGAAGAAGCTGGCCGCCGCCATCCGCGAGGCCTACGCGATCTTCAAACCGAAGGCCATCGCCGTGTACGCCACCTGCCCGGTCGGCCTCATTGGCGACGACATCCACACCGTCTGCCGCCTCGCCAAGGAGGAACTCGGGATTAACGTCTTCGGCTTCTCCTGCGAAGGCTACAAGGGCGTGTCGCAGTCTGCCGGTCACCACATCGCCAACAACGGCGTGTTCAAGCACATGGTCGGCCTGCTCGACGAGCCTGATCCCCAACAGTTCCGCATCAACGTCCTCGGCGAATACAACATCGGCGGCGACGCCTGGGAGATCGACCAGCTCCTCCAGAAGTGCGGCATCCACGTGACCGCCACGCTCTCCGGCGACATCTCCTACGAGCAGATCTGCAAGAGCCACACCGCCGACCTCAACGTCGTCATGTGCCACCGCTCCATCAACTACATGTCCGAGATGATGGAGACCAAGTTCGGCATTCCGTGGATCAAGGTGAACTTCATCGGCGCCGAGCAAACCGCGAAGTCTTTGCGCAAGATCGCCAAGTTCTTCGACGACAAGAAGCTCATCGACCGCGTCGAGGAAGTCATCGCCCAGGAGATGGCCGCGCTCCGCCCGGTCATCGCCGACGTGAAGTCCCGCCTCCAGGGCAAGACCGCGGCGATGTTCGTCGGCGGTTCCCGCGCCCACCACTACCAGCATCTCTTCAAGGATGTCGGCATGCTCACCATCGCCGCCGGCTACGAGTTCGCCCATCGCGACGACTACGAAGGCCGCGTCGTGTTGCCCTCGATCAAGATCGACGCCGACTCCCGCAACATCGAGGAGATCGAGGTCGAGGCCGATGAGAAACGCTACCAGCCGCGCAAGACCCCCGAGCAGCTCGAGGCCCTCAAGGCCGGCGGGTTCAGCTTCAAGGACTATGACGGCATGATGGTCGAGATGAAGAAGTCCACCCTCGTCATCGACGACATCTCGCACCACGAGATGGAGAAACTGATCCTTGAATACAAACCCGACATCATCGGCTCGGGCATCAAGGACAAGTACGTCATCGAGAAGTTCGGTGTGCCCTGTAAGCAGCTCCACAGCTACGACTACGGTGGCCCGTACGCCGCCTTCACCGGTGCGGCGAACTTCTACAAGGAGATCGACCGCATGATCGGTTCGAAGGTCTGGAAACTCGTCACTCCCTCGTGGAAGAAACCCGACACCGAGAAGTTCGGCGCCGGGCTCGAAAGCGAGAGCAACAAGGCGATCCGCGAGGTCGTGGCCGGCATGGCCAAGGCCTGGAAGCCCAAAGCGAAGGCGACCGAAGAGGTCGGCGCCTGAGCCCGTGGGAAATCTCAAATCTCAAATCTCAAATCTCAAATAACATGCTAGACGGCACCACAGCTGAAATCGTCGAGCGCAAGGCGCTCCGCATCAACGCCGCGAAGACCTGTCAACCGATCGGCGCCATGTACGCCGCACTCGGCATCCACGGATGCATGCCCCACAGCCACGGCTCGCAGGGCTGTTGCTCCTACCACCGCAGCCATCTCACCCGGCACTTCAAGGAGCCGGTGATGGCGACCACCAGCTCCTTCACCGAAGGCGCCTCGGTCTTCGGTGGCATGGCCAACCTCACGCAGGCCCTCCGCAACATCTTCACGATCTATGATCCGGAGATCGTCGCGGTGCACACCACCTGCTTGTCGGAGGTCATCGGCGACGACATCCCGACGATGATCCGCAAGGCCAAGGAGGACGGCTCCGTCCCCGACGGCAAGATGGTCATCCACGCCAACACCCCCTCGTTCGTCGGTTCCCATGTCACCGGTTTCTCGAACATGGTCATGGGCATGGTCAACTACCTGTCCGAAAAGACGGGGACCACGCTCAACCAGGTCAACGTGATCCCGGGCTACGTCGAGCCCGCCGACATGCGCGAGATCAAGCGCCTCGCCGGCGAGATGGGCGTGAACATGGTCATGTTCCCGGACACCTCCAACGTCCTCGACGGCCCGCTCACCGGCCAGTACAAGATGTACCCGGAAGGTGGGGCCACGATGGCCCAGATCAAGTCCGCCGGCGACAGCATCGCCACGATCGCGCTGGGTCACTTCGCCTCCCATATTCCCGCGGCGACCCTCGAGCAGAAGTGCGGCGTGCCCGCCGCCTTCCTCGAGCTCCCGATCGGCGTGCAGGCCACGGACCGCTTCCTCAGCGCCTTGGCCGGCTACGCGGGCGTCGAGATTCCGGCCTCGGTGGAGCTGGAGCGCGGCCGCCTCGTAGATCTGATGAGCGACCTCAGTCAGTACTTCCACGGCAAGCGGGTCGCGGTTTCCGGCGATCCCGACCACGTGATCGCGATGACGCAGCTTCTCCTCGAGCTCGAGATGAAGCCCGTGTACTGCATCACCGGTACGCCCGGCAACCAGTTCGAGAAGCGCATGCACGAGCTGCTCGACGAGAAGGTGCCGCAGGCGAAGATCAAGCAATGCGGCGATCTGTTCGAACTCCATCAATGGATGAAGAACGATCCGGTCGATCTCCTGATCACGAATACCTACGGCAAGTCGATCGCACGCGTCGAAAACGTGCCCTTCGTCCGCTTCGGGTTCCCGATCCTCGATCGCGCCTCGCATCGCTTCTATCCGACCCTCGGCTACATGGGCGCGATCAATCTCATCAACAAGATGATCGACGCGATCCTCGACAAGAAGGACCGCGAGTGCGCCGAAGAGTGGTTCGAACTCGTCCAGTAAATTCCAGGTAGCGCGGGGGGCGCCGCTAGAGCGCGACAGTGGGCGGCGCCCCCTCTCCTGACCTGTTCTTTTCCCATCGTGGAAGCCTTGGGCTTCCGTTCCCGGTCCGGCGGCGGAGTTAGGCCATAGTACCGCCGCCGGCCACCGGAGGGGCCAGTTTGCAGGAGCCTGCTTGCAGGCGATTCTCCCGGAAATTCCGCGGGCTCGGTCGCCTGAAAACAGCCTCTTGGACCGCTCGGCCGCGGGCCGAAAATCCTACCGATTCGTCGCGTTTTTCCCCTCTGAAAATACGCACGAAATATCCAGCCACGCGACACACGCTGGCACCGGTTCTGCATAAGGACCACGAACTTCGAAATCATGAGCGAACACGCACATTGCTCCTGCCACACGCCCGCCGGGCTCGCCTTGCGAGCCGCGACCGCCGAGGACGCAGCGTTGTTGAGCGAATTCGTGCGTGAATTGGCCGAGTTCGAAGGCCTTTCCCACGAGTGCGCGGCCACGCCCGAGGCGATGGCCGAACATGTGCTCGGCCCGCGGCGCTGCGCGGCGGCGGTGATCGCCGAAGTGGACGGAGTCCCGGCGGGTTTTGCGCTCTACTACCGCACGTTTTCCACCTTCGCCGCCAAGCCCGGTATCTTCCTGGAGGATCTCTATGTGCGGCCCGATTTCCGCAAACGCGGCGTCGGTGGCACGCTGCTCACCGCGGTGGCCCAAATCGCGCACGGCCGTGGGGCCGGGCGCCTCGAGTGGACCGCGCTGAAGTGGAACACGAGGGCGCTTTCCCTTTACGCGAAGGTGGGCGCGAAGCCGCTCGAGGAGTGGACGATTCTGCGCATGGCGCCGGCGGCCATTGCGAAACTCGCCGGTGAAGATGCGGAGAAAACATGTTCACCCGTGGGCTGCCGCTGCGGCGGCAAGGGCCACCACCATCACGGCTGACGAAAATCCGGAGACCCCACCATGTCGCAACCTCTCGAGATTCTCCCTTCACGCGCCGCCTCGATCGCCGAGGCCGGCAAGGCGGGCGGCCCGGTGACCTGCGGCAAGACCAGTGTCGCCGGCTCGGTCTCGCAACGGGCCTGCGTGTTCTGCGGCTCACGCGTTGTGTTGTATCCGATAGCCGATGCGCTGCACATCGTACACGGCCCGATCGGCTGCGCCGCCTACACCTGGGATATTCGCGGTTCCCAATCCTCCGGTCCGCAGCTTTTCCGCAACAGCTTCTCCACCGACCTCCAGGAACTCGACGTGATCTACGGCGGCGAGAAGAAGCTCGAGCGCGCGTTGATGGAGTTGATCAACAAGCACAGCCCCAAGGCGGCTTTCGTCTACGGCACCTGCATCGTCGGGCTGATCGGCGACGACGTCGCCGCGGTCTGCAAGCGCGTCGCGGCCGCCACCGGCATTCCGGTGCTCTCGGTCGCGAGCGAGGGTTTCAAGGGCACGAAGAAGGACGGCTACAAGGCCGCTTGCGAGGCGCTCTACAAACTCGTGGGCACGGGTGACACCGCCGGGATCTCGAAGTTCAGCATCAACCTGATGGGCGACTTCAATATCGCCGGCGAGAGCTGGGTGATCCGCGACTATCTCGAGCGCATGGGTGTCGAGGTTGTGGCGACGATCACCGGCGACGGCCGGGTCGACGCGATCAAGCGCTGCCACGGCGCCAGGCTCAACCTCGTGCAGTGCTCCGGGTCGATGACCCACCTTGCGAAGAAGATGGAGGCCGAGCACGGCATCCCGTTCAAACGGGTCTCGTTCTTCGGCATCGAGGACATGTCCGCCGCGCTCTACGACGTCGCCAAGTTCTTCGAGTCCGAGGAACTGATGGAGAAGGCGAGGGCGGTGGTACGCGAGGAGGTCGGCAAGATCTACCCGCAACTGCGCGCCTGGCGCGACGACCTGAAAGGCAAGAAGGCCGCGGTCTATGTGGGCGGCGCGTTCAAGGCGTTCTCCCTCGTGCGCGCGCTGCGCACGCTCGGCATGCGTACCGCAGTGGTGGGCACACAGACCGGCGACGCCAGCGACTACGAGACGCTGCGCGAAATGTGCGATCCCGGCACGATCATCGTCGACGATTCCAACCCGATCGAGCTGGCGAAATTCTGCCTCGAGCAGGATGTCGACCTCTTCATCGGCGGCGTGAAGGAACGGCCGATCGCCTACAAGCTCGGCATCGGTTTCTGCGACCACAACCACGAGCGCAAGGAGTGCCTGGCCGGCTTCGTCGGCATGGTGAATTTCGGCCGGGAGGTACACGCCTCGGTCTGCTCGCCGGTGTGGAACTTCGTCCCGCGTCGCTCGGGAGGTAGGAGCCTGCTTGCAGGCGATCCGCAAATCGCGAGCAAGCTCGCTCCTACAGCAGGCAAAAAGGAGGCCGTCGCATGAGCTGCTCGCACTGCAATCCGAAGCCGGAAGCTCCCGATCTCACGGTGATCGACGGTGAGCACCCGGAGTTTCCGTCGTCCTCCACGAATCCCTGCAAACTCTGCACGCCGCTCGGCGCCTGCCTGGCATTCAAGGGCATCGCCGGTGCGGTCCCGCTCCTCCACGGTTCGCAGGGCTGCGCGACCTACATCCGCCGCTACATGATCTCGCACTTCCGCGAGCCGGTGGACATCGCCTCGACCAACTTCTCCGAAGACTCCGCTGTCTTCGGTGGTCGTAAGAATCTGCACACCGCGCTCGACAACGTCGGCCGGCAATACCGGCCCGCGCTGGTCGGCATCGCGACAACCTGCCTCTCCGAGACGATGGGCGAGAACATGCCGATGTTGATCGGCGAATACCGGAAGGAGACCGGAGAGCGGAAAGCGGGAACCGGAACCGATGCGGAGGGTGGGGTGGTTGGATTCCCAGCCGACGCCCCCGCGATCGTCCATGTCTCCACGCCGAGCTTCAAGGGCACCCACGCCGCCGGCTTCCATGCCGCGGTGCGCGCGATCACCGAAACACTCGCCGGCACCGGCGGCGCCGCCGCCACGCCGCGCTTGGCCATCTTCCCCGGCATGGGTTCCCCGGCCGACTTCCGCCATCTGCGCGACTTCTGTGCCCACTGGGGCGAGGCGGCGATCACGCTCGTGCCGGACTATGCCGAGACGCTCGACGGCCCGAGCTGGGCGGACTTCGTCCGTATGCCCGAGGGCGGCACGTCGGTGGACGAACTGCGCGCGCTCGACCGGGCGACCGGCGCGATCGAATTCGGGCACTCGCTGGCCGGAGAGAAGGCGACCGCCGGTACACACCTCCACAAGAAGTTCGGTGTGCCGCTGCACCGGATCGGCCTGCCGATCGGAGTGCGCGGCAACGACGCGTTCTGCACGGCGCTCGAGACCATCACGGGGCGGGAGATGCCGGTGCGCCTCGCCGCAGAGCGTGGCCGCCTGGTCGACAGCTACGTCGACGCCCACAAGTACCTCGGCGGCAAGAAGGCCGTCGTGTACGGAGAGGACGATCTGGTCGCGGGACTCGCGGTCTTCCTCGCCGAAACCGGAATCACGCCGGTGCTCGTCGCGAGCGGCGAGCGCAGCGGCCGCTTGGCGGAGTCGGTCTACGCGGCGGCGCCCGAATTGCGCGGCCGGATCGAGGTGCGCGAGGGTTCGGACTTCGGGGACATCGAGACGCGTATCGCGGAACTCAAACCCGACGTGCTCATCGGGAGCAGCAAGGGCTACAAGCTGGCGCGCGCGCTCCGCGTGCCGCTGGTGCGGTGCGGGTTCCCCGTGCACGACCGGATCGGTTCCCAACGCATCCAACTGCTCGGCTACGCCGGCACCCAACAACTTTTCGACCGCATCGTGAACGCCCTGCTCGAAGCCAAGCAGGAGCATTCGGATATCGGCTACAGCTACCTGTGAACCCGAGGACCTTATCATGAAGGATGAAACCAACAGCGCCCTGATCGCCCCGACCAATGCCTGCATGTCCGCCGAAGACGGGCAGTGCGACGACATCCCCTCGGTGGTGCACCAGACCCTGGATTTCACCAAGCACCCGTGCTTCAGCAAGGAGGCCCACGGCAAATTCGGCCGCGTGCACCTGCCCGTCGCCCCGCGCTGCAACCTGCAGTGCAACTTCTGCAACCGGAAGTTCGACTGCATGAACGAGAGCCGACCCGGTGTCACCAGCTCGATCCTCCCGGTATCCCGGGTGGTGCCGTATCTCGACGAGGTCATGGCGCGGGTGAAGAACCTCAGCGTGGTCGGCATCGCCGGCCCCGGCGACCCCTTCGCCAATCCGGAGGAGACGATGGAGACGCTGCGCCTGGTGCGCGCCAACTATCCGGAGATGATCCTTTGCCTCGCGACCAACGGCCTCGGCATCGGGCCCTACGTCGAGGAGATCGCCGCGCTCAAGGTCAGCCACGTCACCTTCACCGTGAACGCCGTCGATCCCGAGATCGGTGCGAAGATCTACGCGTGGATCCGCGACGGCCGGAAGCCGATGCGCGGGGTCGAGGCGGCGAAGCTGCTGCTCGCCCGCCAGCTCGACGCGATTCGGCGTCTCAAGGAGTTGGATGTGGTGGTGAAGATCAATTCGATCCTGATGCCGGGCATCAACGACACCCACATCCCCGAGGTGGCCAAAGCCATGAAGGAGCTCGGCGCCGACCTCATGAACGTGATGGCCTTCCTGCCGGTGAAGGGCGCCGCCTTCGAGGACCTCGCCCCGCCGGACAACCTGGACATGGCGAAGGCCCGGCTGCAAAGCGGCCTCCACATCCCGCAGATGACCCATTGCGCCCGTTGCCGCGCCGACGCCGTCGGCCTGATCAGCGAAGGTCTCAACGAGGAGAACATGGAGCGCCTCAACCGCTTCGCCCACGCCGATGTGCTCGGCGGCCGCAGCCGCCCATACGTCGCGGTCGCGAGCGAGGAGGGCGCCCTGGTCAACCAGCACCTCGGCGAGGCTGCCCGTATCCTGATCTTCAAGCAGGACGATGCCACTCCCTCCGGTTTCAAGTTCCACGAGGTTCGCCAGTCGCCTGAGCCGGGCACGGGCGACCACCGCTGGCGCGACCTCGGTGCGTTGCTCCACGACTGCCGCGCGTTCCTGGTCTCGGCGGCCGGTCCGAAGCCGAAGCGGATCATCGAGGAGGGCGGTATCGAGGTCCTGGAGATGGAGGGGCTCATCGAAGAGGGGCTTGCCGCCGTGTACTCCGATCAGCCCATCCCGAAGGGCCTGCAACGCCGTTTCACCTCCTGCGGCAGCGGCGTGAGCTGCAAGGGCACCGGCACCGGCTGTGGCTAGGCCGACCGCGGCGGAGTGTTTCCATGACAGATCTGAAACTCCAGATGCGGTGGCCGGAGTCCGAACCCGTGGCGCGGTGCTTCAGCCCGCGTTCCGAGTCCGCCGATGCGGGCTAAAGCACCGCACCACGACGGAAAATGAACCACGCCACTCCGCCCCGCCTTACCCAATCGAAAATCGGCAATCGTAAATCGAAATTCTGATGACACCCACCATCGTCGCTTCCTTGTCCGAACAGGGCACCCGTGAGATGTCCACCGCCAAGTCCTACCTGGCGATGGCCTACTGGTGCGAAAACCAGAACTGGAACGGCTTCGCCAAGCTCTTCCACCTGCAGGCCTCCGAGGAGCAGGTGCACGCGAAGAAGTTCTTCCATTACATCGTCGACCGCGGCGCGATGCCGCAGATCGGCGGGGTCGGCGCCCCGCGGACCGAGTTCGCCAACCTCGCCGAGGTCGCCAAGGCAGCCTACGAGATGGAGCGCGCCAATACGGCCGCGATCCACGGCGCCTTCGAGACCGCCCAGGCCGAGAAGGACTACGCCACGCAGGTGTTTCTCCACGAGTTCATCGCCGAGCAGGTCGAGGAGGAGGCTTGGACCGACACCCTCGTCGACAAGGTCAAGCAGGCGATCTGCGCCGGCGCCCTCTTCAATTTGGACCGCCACGCCGTGAGGGAAATCCTCGGCGCCGCGGCCGACTAGGCCGTGGCGCGGTGCTTTAGCCCGCGTTCCGAGTCCGCCGGTGCGGGCTGAAGCACCGCACCACGAGTCCCGCCAACCCACTAATCCCTCATTCCCATCCTCCCTCATTCCCTCCCTTCATCACCATGAACAAACCAGCACATCATCTCTTCGTCTGCGGCAGCTTCCGTGCGAACGGCGAACGCCAGGGCGTTTGCCACAAGAAGGAATCCATGAGCCTGCTCTCTTACCTCCAGGGCGAGATCCAGGACCGCATGCTCGAAGGCGTCGAAGTCGCCGTCACCGGCTGCATGAACGTCTGCGTCAAGGGCCCGGTCATGGTCGACTATCCGGCCGGCAACTACTATCGCGTGCCCAGCACCGATGCGCTCGACTCGATTCTCGACGCGATCGAGGAAGACAGCGTCTGCGAGGAGTACCTGCTGACGTGAACTCGACGGGCGACAACATGACGGGGTGGTGCGCCTCCGCGAACCGCTCCGGCCGCTCGGAGATTCCGGACCGTCCGGAATCAACTGCGCAGTTGTCGCCTTGCCTTTTCCAAAACCGTTTCGCCAACATTTTCCACCTATGGCTTTCAAAATCGATACCGACAACTGTGTTGCCTGCGGCGCTTGCCTCGATGCTTGCCCCGAGGGCGCGATCTCCGAGACCGATTCGGTCTACAAGATCGATGCCGCGAAGTGCATTGACTGCGGCGTGTGTGAATCCACATGCCCGAACGGCGCTATCAGCGCCGCCTGATTCGGCAGTTTCATTCCCGCCCACCGTCGGCTCGCGCCGGCGGTGCGGCACCTTTTTCGAAGGCCGCAGCAACCCTGCGGCCTTTTTGTTGGTCGGGCGGATCGACCGTGGCGCAGGCCTCCGTGCCTGCGATGGCGGACGTTGCCGCAGCGATCGGCCGAGGAGGCGAAGTTCGCCGGATATCGCAGGCAGGGACCCCTGCGCCACGTGTCTCCACGGCGCAACGCGTGGTGGCGGGAGCTTGCTCGTTCTCATTCCTCCGGCTTCGGCACGGGACCTGCGTGAGCCGAACTCATCATGAAGAATCGGCGCCTTCACCTCATCGACACCACCTTGCGCGACGGCGAACAGGCGGCCGGGGTCGTCTTCACCCGCGAGGACAAAATCGCCATCGCGCATGAACTCGTGGCGGCCGGCGTCACCGAACTGGAGGCCGGGATTCCGGCCATGGGCAAGGAGGCAAGGGACGATCTGCGAGCGATTATCGGTGCGGTTGGCGCCGAGCGAGTGTTGGCGTGGTGTCGGGCCGATTCCGCGGATTTGGGAGCCGCCGCGCTCTGTGGCGCGCAACGCGTGCACATTTCTTTTCCGGTCTCCGATCTTCATCTCACGACTTGGGGCAAGGATCGCGCTTGGGTGTTGGCCGGACTTCGTCGGGTCGTGGGCGAAGCGGCGGAGATGTTTCGGTATGTCTCGGTCGGAGCGCAGGACGCCACCCGCGCCAACTTCGGCTTCCTCAAGGAATTCACGGCGGCCGTCGCCGAAACATCGGCTCGCCGGCTCCGGATCGCGGACACCGTGGGTATCGCCCATCCGGCCCGGGTCCATCGGGAGTTCGCGGCCTTGCGCAAGGTGGTGCCGGGTCTGGATCTCGAGATCCATGCCCATGACGACCTCGGTCTGGCGAATGCCAATACGCTGGCGGCCTTCGAGGCCGGGGCGAGCGCGGCGAGTGTGACAGTCAACGGACTCGGCGAACGGACTGGCAATGCGGCGCTCGAGCAGGTCGTGATGGCGCTCCGGGTCGCGCATGGCGTCGAGTGTGGCGTGCGCACGGAGAAGCTCGCGCTGCTCTCCGCCCTGGTGGCGCGCGCGGCGCAGCGACCGGTGGCGCCGGAAAGTCCGGTGGTGGGCGCGGCGGCTTTTCGGCACGAGTCCGGTCTGCATTGTGCGGGGCTGCTCAAGGACACGCGGACCTACGAAGCCTTTTCGCCCGAGATCGTCGGACGCCGCCGGGAATCATTTGCCGTGGGCTGGAAATCTGGCGCGGCGGCCTTGGGCGCGGCTTTGCGTGCCGCCGGGATTGTGACGGATTCCGACGGGGTACGCCGCCTTTTGCCGTTGGTGCGGCGACACGCTCGCGAACTGCGGCGTACGTTGACGACTCTCGAACTGTTGGAGCTGCACGCAGCTTCGCTCAAACCCGGCGGCACGAACCGATAGTGCGATGCACGCCCGACCGCCGAAATCCGCTTATCGACAACTTCACCTACCATGGGATTCAAAGCCTACCGTTTCATCCCTCTCGACAACGACTCGTGGCGCCTCGAGGAGCCAGAGCCCCTTCGCTTCTCCGGCCCGCAGGGACTGATCGCCCAGTGGTATCGCGCCAACCGGCTCGAGGCCTGTGATGGCGCCTGGGTTGTGCCGTCGCGCGAATGGCTCGCGTTGGCCTTCGGCGCGGCCGAGTCCGGGCGTCGCTGGATCATTTTCGAACAGGCCGATGGCGGTATCCGCAAGTATGCGCGACTCGAGCGCATCAACGGCCAGTTCGGTTCGCAGACGCGCATCGTGATGCAGTTCCGACCGCTCCAGTGCACCGGCTTCGGGGAGGCGATCACCGTGATCGAGCCCGAGTTTGTCTGCGGTTGGAGCGAGGAACTCTCCATCGATGGCGGCTGCGGCAGCGAGTCCTGCAGCTGGCGCTGGATGGCACCCAAGCTCGGCTTCGCCGCCGTGACGGCCGGGTAGGGCCAGTCTTCGACCGGCCCCGAGCGATACGGGGGAACCTCGGACAATCGTCGGAGCGAACGCCACCAAGGCTTTCGGCGTCCGAGTTCCTCCGGTAGCGGAATTCGCCGGAATTTCGATCGGTCTCCTCGCATCGATGGCCGTGGCGGCCGCTGCCACGTTTGCCGGCTTGATCCGGTGGGTACGCCCCGCGAACCTCCCGCTTGCATGAACCAGCTTTCTCTCTTGTGCCGGGCGACTCTGCTGGCGTGTCTCCTGACCTCGCACTTGTTCGCGGAGCCCCATTCGCACCCGACCCGGGCTAACCGTCTGGTCGACGAATGCGACGGTTTCACCGTCGAATACTCGGCCGGGCAGGAGACGTATGTGCAGGCGGTGTTCGCCGCGGTGCCGAGTTTTCACGAATCGGTGAAGGCATGGACCGACAAAATGGCGAATGAAGGCGAGAGGAGGGTGCCGCCCGGAGGCGCCAAAGATCTGCTGGCGCACCGCGACGAGATCCTCCGATCGGTGGCAGCGGAAGTCGGACTCGTCGAGCCGACGCGACTGCAAGGTCAAGTGTTCGACACAATGTTGAGGTACTATGCGCTCATCGATCTGGCGGGCGACTTGACGCCGCTACTTGGGTGCAAGGTGATGCAGTGTTCTGCGGTTCAAATCTGGGACAAAGCAGAGCTGGCCCGGCGGCTGTCCGGCGGGGAATTGTTGAATGGGTTCAGTTGGGATGCCGCAGCGAACCAAGTGAACTACCGGATGAGCGTTCCCGAATTTGAGGTTCCGCTTTCCGAGGAGGCGGCAGCGAACGATTTCGAGGCGCTACGGCTTGATCATGCATTCAACTACAAACCGGTCGGTGATGGCGTGGTGGTCCTTTCGGCGTCGTTTTCGTTCAACAAAGAAGCGAAGCCGTGGCCGCTTCAGTCGCCCGAGGGCGAGATCCGGTGGGATGTTTATGAACAGAAGGCACGGGAACGTTTCCTCGCCTTGGAGACTCCTGTTTTCCCTGTGATACTGAGCGAGAAGACAGCGGGAATGTCTCCTGCTGAAGTGGCGAGCGAAGGGTTTGCAGGTCTCTTGGCCCCGCTTGCGGGTTTATGGGGCGATGTGACATCATACCGGAACCCGAACATCCTCCACACGATCCTGCACGAGGCGACTGAGGTCGGCGTGGTCGAGAACTACATCGGCAGCGCGGACCGGCGCTGGCTGTGCGACGGCGTGGCCAACTACGTGGCGTGGAAGGTCGTCCGCGACCGCTGTGGCGCAGAGGTAGCAAAGCAGGCGTACAACCTGGACGCGCAACTCGTGCGGTATGCGAAGCTCCAGAAACAGATCGACCTTCGTCGTTGGCGAGCAGTGGAAAATACCAAGGAGGAGGAGCGCGAGACGGATTTGACGAAGGCCCACTACGCCTTCGCGACCAGGGCGGTGTTCGAGATTGTGCGCGAGAACGGCGAGGACTTCCTGCCGAAACTCTTCCGGGAAGTGGCCAAGACCCCGCGCAACAAGGTTCGCATGTCCACCGTCGAGAAGGCGTACCGCAAGCTCACCGGCAAGAAGCTCGCTGATGTGATCAAGAGCGCTGAGGACGCGCCGGTGCCGGGGTGCTGACGTAGCCTGGGTTTGGCTGTTGGGAGACCACGGAAATCGATCATCCCGCCGTGTTGCCGCCACGCTCCGGTTCAGTTCAATCCAACCATGCATCTTCCGGTCTTTCTCGGTGGCGAATTGGTGGAGACGGAGCAGCGGCTCGAAATCACGTGTTCGTACGATCGCAGCGTGGTCGGCTCGACCTTCCTCGCCGGGCCCGCGGAACTTGAGAGGGCGATCGCGCTGGCGCAGCAGGCGGCGCCGGAGATGAAGGCGCTGTCCGCGTGGAAGAAGCATGAGATCCTGATGGGCGCGGCGGCGCGACTGCGGGCGAACCGCGCGGATATGGGCGAACTCATCGCGTTGGAGGCGTGCAAGCCGCTGCGCTATGCATTGGGAGAGGTCGATCGGGCGATCCAGGTGATCGAAGTTGCGGCGGAGGAAAGTCGACGTTTCGCGGGCGAGTATCTGAAGATCGATTGGACGCCATCGGGTACTGGACGCGATGCAGTGGTGAAATGGTTTCCGGCGGGGCTGGTCGCGGGAATCAGCCCGTTCAACTTCCCGCTGAATCTCGCGGTCCACAAAGTCGCACCGGCCATCGCCGCCGGTTGCCCGGTCGTGCTGAAGCCGTCGCGCAACACGCCGCTGAGCATGCTGTGGATGGCGCAGCTTTTCGCCGAGGCCGGTTTGCCGGCCGGGGCGCTCTCGGTGCTGCCTCTGGATCGGAAGAGCGGCAACCAGCTCGTGACCGATCCGCGGTTTGCGGTGCTGACGTTCACCGGTTCGCCCGAGGTTGGCTGGGCGATGAAAAACGAGGCGGGGCGGAAACGCGTCGTCCTGGAACTGGGTGGCAACGCCGGCGTGATCGTCGACTCCAGCGCGAATCTCGACGTGGCGGTGCCGAAGATCGTCACCGGCGCCTTCGCGTACTCGGGGCAGGTGTGCATCCACACCCAAAGGGTGTTCGTGCACGAGACGGTGTTCGACGACTTCGCAAAGCGTTTTGTCGATGCGGCGTCGAAGCTCCGAGTCGGACCGCCGGCGTCGGCTGAGACCGACATCACGGCGATGATCGACGAGGGCAACGCGGTCCGCGTCGAGCATTGGGTCGAGGAGGCGAGGCAGGGCGGGGCGGAGATTCTGCTCGGAGGAACTCGCGACGGCGCGGTCTATCCGCCGACGGTGCTGACGAAGACGGCGCCGGACATGCGCGTCGTATGCGAGGAGGTTTTCGGCCCGGTGGTGATCCTCGAGAAGTTCGCCACGTTCGCCGAGGCGATCGCGCGGGTGAACGCGTCGCGGTTCGGTCTGCAGGCCGGAGTGTTCACCGATTCGCTTGCGCACAGTCAACAGGCGTTCGAGCAACTCGAGGTCGGCGGGGTGATCATCAACGACACACCGACGTTCCGTGTCGACCACATGCCGTACGGAGGCATCAAGGACAGCGGTTTCGGCCGCGAGGGCGTGAAATACGCCATGGCCGACTACATGGAGATGAAGGTGCTGGTGAAGTGAGGAGACCAGGTAGGACTGGTCTGCGACCGGTTCCAATTGGCGAACACCCGCGCGCCGGATCAACCGGAGGAGTCCAGTCGAAGACTGGACCTACTGGGCGAGCATGGGTATGGGCGCTTCTTCTCGCGCTTGCGGTAGGGTCGCCGCTTGTCGGCGGACCGCTTCGCGCCGGGCACGCTGCAGGTTGTGGAGTTCAAACTTGCTCGAAAGAAGCCAAACCGGTCCGGACACGAGGTCCGACCCTACACGCATGCGTGAGTGCTATTTCTCGCCCGGCGTCTCCCCTCGCCTGAACCGTGCCGGCGGCGTGCCGCTCCAACGGCTGAATGCCGTGGAGAACGAATAGACCGAACCGTAGCCGACCCGGGCCGCGATGTCGTCGAGGCGCTCGGGCGTGGATCGGAGAAGGGTGCTCGCGCGCTGCATGCGCAGGTGGGTGAGGTGCTCCAGGGGGCTGCGCTGGTGGTGGCGCTGGCAGAGGCGGCGCAGGTGTTCGGCGCTCACGCAGGCGATCTTCGCCATCTTGGTGATCGTCCAGCCGTGGGAGAGATCCGCCTCGACCGTGGTCCAGAGTCGCCCGAGCCGTTGGTCGGCCTTGTCGGTGCCGGCGAGTCGGCGGGCATGGGTGTCGAGCAGAGTCACCAGCGCGGCCATTGCCGCAGGCTGGGTGGCGCCCGCGGCCTCGCGCGTCAGCATCTGCAGCACCGCGGCGAAGTCGGCCCCGTCCGCCGCGACGAGCGAGGGTTGGTTTCCGGGAATGGCGGGCCGGGCAGGGGTGTCGTCAAAGAACACCCACGCGATCTGCCACGGATCGGAGCCGGCGATTTCGAAGGCGTGATGGACTCCGATCGGCGCCAGCAGGACCTGGCCGGGGAGCCATTCGACGGATTCCCCGGCGATCAGGGTGCGGCCTCGTCCGGCCAGCGAAACGACGACATGGCTGCGAAACGAGTGCAGTCGGACCAGGCGGTAGGGTGGCAGCAGAACGCTGTGCCCGACAAAGAGGAAGGGTGCATCTCGCAAAGCCGTGTGATGTTCGCTGTCGAGCATATGCTCGCGGCAGCGGCGACCAATGAGGTGGGTCTCGCGAAAAAACTCGGGTGGTGCGCGCATTGGCCTTCGGGTGGTTTCGTGGTTAAATGGGCGGGTCCGCAGCGGCTGCAACCTCCAACCGAAAACCTCCATGTTTCGTTCCCTCCGCTTCTCCGCCAACGCACTCCGCCAGATCGGGTGCATGCTGCTTTTCGCCCTTCCCGCCACCACCATGCTGCCCCAAGTAATCAACGTGCGCGATGGTGCCGCTCCCGCCGACCAGACGCTCCAGATCAATACCGCGCTGCCGCGGCCGGTCCTGTCGCCTGCCGTGGTCGGTAGCGTCTCGCTCCGCGCGGGTTTGTTCCGCGAGCGGCGCGAACTGACGAAGGCCTATGCGATGCGACTGCGCACCGAGAACCTCCTGCAGAACCACCTGCTCGAGGCCGGCGTGCGGATCGACCGCCCGATCGAGGACATGCACCAGAATTGGGAGTCGCCGCACTGCCAGCTCCGCGGGCACTTCCTCGGCCATTGGCTCTCGGCGGTGGCGCATTTCGCGAAAACCGATCGGGACCCGATGCTCGCAGCGCGGGAACAGGAGGTGGTGCGGGAGTTGGCCCGATGCCAGAAGCTCAACGGCGGAGAGTGGGTCGGCTCCATCCCGGAGAAATTCTTCGCGATCCTGACCGACGATACCCGTTGGGTCTGGTCGCCGCAGTACACCCTGCACAAGACGATGATGGGCCTCTACGACTCCTATGCCTACAGCGGCGACACGCAGGCGCTGGAGATCGATTCCCGCTCTGCCGACTGGTATCTGAAATGGACCGAGAAGGTTGCGAGCGAGGGCCACGGAGCGGCGATCTACGGTGGCGAGTGCGCCGGCATGCTCGAACTCTGGGCGGACCTCTACGGTGCGACGAATGACCAACGCTATCTGACTCTCGCTTCCCGCTACGCGATGCCAGACCTGTTTCGCCAACTGCTCGCCGGCGGCGATCCGCTCACCAACGCGCACGCCAACGCGAGCATTCCCTGGATCCAGGGCGCGGCGCGGCTGTACGAGGTGACTGGCGACACGCGGTACCGCGAGGTGGTGGAACGCTTCTGGCGGCAGGCCGTGACCGAGCGCGGCATGTTCGCCACGACCGGCAACAATGCCGGCGAGTACTGGGTGCCGCCGCAGCAGTTCGGCCGTTTCCTCGGCAAGCGCACGCAGGAGCACTGCACCGTCTACAACATGATCCGCGTCGCGCAGTACCTCCTGCGGTGGACGGGCGACGCGCAGTACGCCGACTACATCGAGCGAGCGCTCTACAACGGCATCCTCGCGCAGCAGAACCCGAATACCGGTTTCGTTAGCTACTTCCTGCCGCTCGAGCCTGGTGCGCAGAAGAAGTGGGGGACCGAAACGAAGGATTTCTGGTGCTGCCATGGCACGCTCGTGCAGGCGCAGGCGATGCACGAGGACCTGATCTACTACCGCGCGCCGGATGGCGTGACGGTGGCCCAGTTCATCCCCTCGGAGGCCACCTTTGGTGAGGTCGGTGCGCAGATCCGCATCTCCCAAAAGAACGACGGCACTCCTTCCACCGTCGGCTTCGACAATGGCGCGCAGGCCAACCGCAATGTCGCCACCGAGAATCTGTCTGCCAGTGGTGACACGACGAGCTTCGGCATCGCGCTGCGCATCGAGGCCGATCGAGCCGCGAAGTGGACGCTGCGCGTGCGGCAGCCCGCGTGGGCGCTCGGCACGGGGAGTGTCGAAGTCGACGGCCAGCCGGTGCAAGTCGTGGTCTCGAAGAATGGCTTCATCGAAATCACCCGTGACTGGGCGTCGTCGACCGTGAATGTGACCTTCCGGAAGAAGCTCACCCGCGAACCGCTGCCCGGAGATCCGAGTCGCTTTGCCCTGCTTGACGGTCCGGTGGTGTTGGCGGCGATCACCGGCACGGAGCCCGAGCTCGGTGCGGACAGCGACATCGTTCCGCAGTACGAGCACGAATACATCGACGGACGCGAGTGGCGGTCCGGCCACTATTGGGTCCGGAGCCGGAACGGACGCGTGGAGGTCAAACCGTTGTACGAGGTCGCCGACGAGAACTACTGCGTCTACTTCGCCGAAGCGGGCGAGTGATGCAGGGCAACTGTGGCGAAGGTCGCCAAGACCTTCGGCTGCAGCTCACCGGAGGGCCGAAAGCCTTGGCGGCTTTCGCTACGATCGTGTTTTGGGCGCCCGCCTATCGCGGAGGGCGTCTCCTTAGGGGAGATGTGCCCAAACCGCCGGCCCGAGTACGAGCAGGCCGATGACTACGGCGTCGGCGCCGGCCAACAGCACCGCGGCGGCCGCGCAGTCCTTCGCTTTGCCGATCAGCGGGTGATGGTCGGTCGATACCGCGTCGGCTAGGAACTCGAGCGCGGTGTTGGCTGCTTCAGTGATGCGCACGCCTGCGATCGCGGCCGTCAGCCAAAGCCAGTCGTTGGTCGAAACGCGCAGAACGAAACCGGACGTTGTCACGATCGCCGCCGCGGCGAGGTGAATGCGGAAGTTTGGCTGGGTGGCGAACAACGGGCGGCTTCGTTCAAGGCTTCGCTCATTGAGGGCTGGGCGTGGATCGTGAGGGCGCGATTCGGTTTTGCCTTGGTTCGGCAGTCGAGGATAGTGGCGCCGATGACCAAGGACGAAAAGCAACAGGCGCTCGACGACGCCCGCGAAGCGGGGATCGATCTCGATTTGCTCGACCTGAACCTGTCGCTGTCGATTGCCGAACGCTGGCGTCAGCATCAGGAGGCGGTGGAGTTGGTCGAGAAACTGGAGGCGGCGCGCAAACAGCATGATGATGCAATTCGGGCAACTGTTGCAGCGAATCGCTGACACCGGAATCGACTTCGTGATCGTCGGGGGGTTTGCGGCAGTGACCCACGGGGCGTCCTACCTGACGCGCGATATCGATCTTTGTCTGGTGCTTTCGCCGGAGAATGTGGAGCGGTTGCGGAACGCGTTGGCCGATCTCAATCCACGTCATCGAATGACACCGCAGCGCCTCTCGTTCCTTACGCATCCGTCCCCGGGGCAGGCTGTGCAAAACCTGCACCTCCAGACTGACGCCGGTGTCGTGGATATGCTTTCTTCGGTGCTCGGCGTTGGTGACTTTGCGCGCCTCAAGTCGAACGCCGACGAGTTGGTGGTTGATGGGCGTACCTATCGCGTAATGTCCCTCTCGGACCTGATTGCGTCGAAGGAGGCGCTGGGTCGCGAGAAGGATTTGCTCACCGCGAAGGAGCTTCGGGCCTTGGCGGCAAAACGGAGCGAAGGCGCGGTGTAGCCGCCGCTGTGGCCTGCGAGCAGTCGTCTACAGCGCGTGGATCGCGCTTTTGCTGACGGCGAGGGCGGCTTCCTTCACGGCTTCGCTCATCGTGGGGTGCGCGTGGATCGTGAGGGCGAGATCCTCGGCGCTGCCGCCGTAGACCATGTGCGCGACCACTTCGCTGATGAGTTCGCCCGCGCCGTGTCCGAGAATCTGGGCACCGAGGATCCGGTCGGTCTTGGCGTCGGCGATGATCTTCACGAAACCGTCGGCCGCATCGGCGGCGAGGGCGCGGCCGTTGGCGGCGAAGTTGAATTTGCCGACCTTCACGGCGATGCCCTTGGCCTTGGCGCCGTCCTCGCCGAGGCCGACACTGGCGACCTCCGGTTCGGTGTAGACGATCGCGGGCACGAGATTCCAATCGATGTGACCGTGCTTGCCGGCAATCCACTCGGCGACGGCGACACCGTCCTCTTCGGCCTTGTGGGCGAGCATCGGGCCGGCGACGACGTCGCCGATCGCCCAGACCCCGGCTGCGGTGGTGCGCAGTTGGGCGTCGACTCTGACGCGCTTCTTCTCGTCCAACTCGACGCCCGCGGCGGCGAGATTGAGCCCGTCGGTGTAGGGGCGCCGGCCGACGGAAACGAGGATCTTGTCGGCGGGGAACTCGAGTTTCTTGCCCTCTCTTTCCGCGGTGAGAATCGCGGCCGAGCCTTCCGGTTTCCGGTCTCCGGTTTCCGGTTTCACCAAGCCCGTCACCTTGGCGCCGGTCTCGATCTTGAGACCCTGCTTCTGCAGGAGACGGGCGAAGTTGCGCACGATGTCGTCGTCGTAGGCCGCGGCGATCTTCGGGAGGAATTCGACCACGGTGACCTCGCTGCCCAGCCGCGCCCAGACCGAACCGAGTTCGAGGCCGATCGCGCCACCGCCGACGACCACTAGCGTCTTCGGCACGGAGTCGAACGCGATGGCCTCGTCGGAGGAGACGACCGTCTTGCCGTCGAATTCGAGGAAGGGCAGCTCGACCGGCGCGGAACCGGTGGCGATGACGATGTTGTTGGCTGAAACGTCCTCCGTCTTGCCGTCGTTGGTGACGATGCGCACGGCCTTCGGGCCGGTGAAGCTGGCGAAGCCGGCGAAGACGGTGATCTTGCGGGCCTTGGCGAGCTGGGCGATGCCGCCGGTGAGCTTCGTCACCACGGAGTCCTTCTTCTTCAGCAGCGCGGCGACGTCGATCTCGAGCGAAGCGAACTTGATGCCGCTCTCGGCCGCGTGGTGTTTCGCCCACGCGAAATGCTCGGTGGCGTTAAGCAGCGCCTTGCTCGGGATGCAGCCGACGTTGAGGCAGGTGCCGCCGAGGGTGGGGCGCTTGTCGACGAGGGCGACCGTGAGGCCGAGCTGGGCGGCGCGGAACGCGCAGACATAGCCGCCGGGGCCGCCACCGATGATGAGAACGTCGAAGGATTGCATGGGAGAAAGGAAGTGAGGGACTGGGGGAATGAGGTAGTGAGGAAAGGAGGGCCGAGAAGAGCGTGAGGGTCGTTTCTCGTGATCCGATACTCCCTCATTCCTTCACTCCTTCATTCCCTTCTTGGGCTACACGCCCAACAGCAGGCGGGCGGGGTCCTCGATGGCCTGCTTGATCTTCACGAGGAAGGTTACGGCCTCCTTGCCGTCGACGAGGCGGTGGTCGTAGCTGAGGGCGAGATACATCATCGGGCGGATGACGACCTGGCCGTCGACGGCGACCGGGCGGTCGTTGATGGCGTGCATGCCGAGGATGCCGCACTGCGGGGGATTGAGGATCGGTGTGGAGAGCAGCGAACCGAAGGTGCCGCCGTTGGTGATCGTGAAGACGCCGCCCTGCAGGTCGTCGAGGCCGATCTTCCCGTCGCGCGCCTTCACGGCGTAGGCGCCGATGTCCTTCTCGAGCTCGGCGAGGCTCTTGCTGTCGCAATCGCGCAGGGTCGGGACCATGAGTCCGCGCTCGGTCGAGACCGCCACGCCGATGTCGTAGTAGCTGTTCTGGACGATCGTGTCGCCGTCGAGGCTGGCGTTGACGGCCGGTACTTCGCGCAGGGCGTGCACGGCGGCCTTCACGAAGAGCGACATGAACCCGAGCTTCACGCCGTGCTTTTTGAGGAACGCATCCTTGTAGCGGGCACGCAGGTCGTTGATAGCGGACATGTCCACCTCGTTGAAGGTGGTGAGCATGGCCGTCTGGTTCTTTGCCTGCACGAGGCGCTCCGCGATTTTCGCGCGCAGGGGCGTCATCTTGCGGCGTGTCTGGCGGGCTCCAGGGGAGACCGGAGACCTGAGACTGGAAACGGGAGAGGGAGAGGAGGGGGCCGCCGGTTGCTGTGATGTTGTTTCCGCTTTCCGGTCTCCGCTTTCCGGTTTCGTCGCCGCGGTCTCGGCCGCGGCGATCATGTCGCCCTTGGTCACGCGGCCGGCCTTGCCGGAACCGGCGACGGTGGCCGGATCGATCTTGGTCTCCTCGGCGAGACGGCGTACCGCTGGGGAAACCGGAGAGACAGAAGCCGGAGCGGAGGTTGGCGGAGAGGCGGGAGTTTCCGGTTTCCGGTCTCCGGTTTCCGGTTTCGCGTCGAGGGTCGCGACGACCTCGCCGATCTTCACCTCGGCGCCTTCGGCGGCGACGAGGGTGATGATGCCGTCGCACTCGGCGACGCCTTCCGAGGTGATCTTGTCGGTCTCCAATTCGAAGAGCGGCTGGTCCTTCTTCACGGTGGCGCCGTTCTGGACGTGCCATTTCGCGAGGATGCCGGAAGCGATGGATTCACCAAGGGGCGGGATTTTGACCTGGAGGGACATGGCGGGAAGCGGAGAGGGGAACGCGGAAGGCGGGAAGGTTTGGATAATGGAATCGCTGCCCGATGCTAAACGGAGGGCAGTGCTTTAGGAAGCAGAGATAGAACCACTAGGGCGCACTAACGGGTTCTGATTCGGATGCTGAACGGCTTTGTGTAGGAGCCTGCTTGCAGGCGATTCATGGCCGAGGGATGTGAGGACAGTGTATCGCCTGCGAGCAGGCTCCTACAGGCAGCGAGCCGTCGGCTTCTCCATTAGTGTGAATCAGTGTTCATCAGTGGTTTCAGTGGTATCGTGGCTGCGATGGGGGTGCTTCAGTGGTATCGGGAAAACGAAATTCGGAAACCCAAATTCGAGATGCTCAGAGCGTGAAGGCTTGTTCGAGCAGGGCGGCTTGCTCGAGCTTGTGGAGGGCGAGGGCGCCCACGGCCGGGCTGGCCGAGGCGTCGCGGCCGGCATAGGCGGGCTTGCGGCCGAAGATCTCCTCGAGTTGCGGGGCGATGAAGCTCCACGCGCCCATGTTCTGCGACTCGTCCTGGGCCCAGACCAGCTTCGCCTTGGCGTATTTCGCGGCGAGCTGGGCGAGGCGTTCGGTGTGCAGCGGGTAGAGCTGCTCGACGCGCACGATGGCGGTATCCGTGGCGCCCCGCTTGGTGCGCTGGTCGAGGAGGTCGTAGTAGATCTTGCCCGAACAGAGGATGACTCGCTGCTCGGCGCCCTTGGCGTCGGCGTCGTCGATGATCTCCTGGAATTGGCCGGTGGTGAGGTCGTCGAGGTGCGAGACGGCGGCCGGGTTGCGCAGGAGGCTCTTCGGCGACATGACGACCAGCGGCTTCTTGAAGTCGCGGCGCATCTGGCGGCGCAGCGCGTGGAAGATCTGCGCCGGCGTGGTGAGGTTGCAGACCTGGATGTTGTTCTCGGCGCAGAGCTGGAGGAAACGCTCGAGGCGGGCCGAGGAATGCTCCGGGCCCTGGCCCTCGTAGCCGTGGGGCAGCAGCATCACGATGCCGCTGTGGCGTTGCCACTTGGATTCGGCCGAACTGATGAACTGGTCGATGATCGCCTGCGCACCGTTGGCGAAGTCGCCGAACTGGGCCTCCCAGATGCAGAGCATCGAGGGGTAGTCGAGCGAGTAGCCATAGTCGAAACCGAGCACGGCGGCCTCGGAGAGCGAGGAGTTGTACACGCAGAACTGCGCCTGTTCGCCGCCGAGGTGCTTGAGCGGCGAATACTTCTCGTTGGTCTCGACGTCGTTGAGCACGCAGTGGCGCTGGCTGAAGGTGCCGCGCTCGACATCCTGGCCGGAGAGGCGCACGGGCGTCTGTTCGAGCAGGAGCGTGGCGAAGGCGAGGGATTCGCCCGTGGCCCAGTCGATCGGGTGGCCTTCGAGGGCCTTGGCGCGGGTCTCGATGAGGCGCTTGATCTTGGGATTGGGGCGGAAGGTCTCGGGCAGGGTCGTGAGCCCGCGCACGGCCTGTTCGACGAGGGCGCGGGGCACGGCGGTCGCGGCCGGGTTGAAGGAGTAGGGCGGCTGGAAACGGCCGGTAGAGCCGGCGAGCTGGGCCCGGGCGTCGGCCTTGTTCTGCGCGGCCTTCTTGACCTTGGCGAGGGCCTCCTCGAGGCCGGCGAGGTACTCGTGCTTGAGCGCCTCGGCCTCGGGCTGGGTGAGCGTGCCCTCGGCGACGAGGCGCTGGCCGTACTGTTCGGAGATGGCCGGATGGGCGGCGATCTTGCGGTAGAGCACGGGCTGGGTGAAGGCGGGCTCGTCGGCCTCGTTGTGGCCGTGGCGACGATAACAATACATGTCGATCACGACGTCGCGGCCGAACTGCTGGCGGAACTCGAGCGCGAGCTCGGCGACCATGCAGACGTGCTCGGGGTGGTCGCCGTTCACATGGAAGATCGGGGCCTCGATCATCTTCGCGATGTCGGTGCAGTATTGGCTCGAACGCGACTCGGTCGGGTTGGTCGTGAAGCCGATCTGGTTGTTCACGACGACGTGCACGGTGCCGCCGGTGCGGTAGCCGGGCAGCTGGGAGAAGTTGAGCGTCTCGGCCACGATGCCCTGGCCGGCAAAGGCGGCGTCGCCGTGGATGAGCAGCGGCACGACCTTCTTGCGCTGCGGGTCGCCGACGATGCGCTGGCGGGCGCGGGTCTTGCCCTGCACGACCGGGTTGACGGCCTCGAGGTGCGAGGGGTTGGCGGCGAGGCGCAGCCCGACCTGGTGGCCGGAGGTCGTGGTGACCTCGGTCTCGTAGCCGAGGTGGTATTTGACGTCGCCGTCGCCCGCGACGGTGTCGGGCAGGTAGTTCTCGGAGAACTCCTCGAACATGAACTCGTAGCTCTTGCGGAACACCCCGGCGAGCACGGTGAGGCGGCCGCGGTGGGCCATGCCGAGCACGATCTCGCGCACGCCGAGGGCCGGGCTGAACTCGACGAGCGTGTCGAGCAGCGGGATGAGCGTCTCCGCGCCCTCGAGGGAGAAGCGTTTCTGGCCGAGGAAACGCGTGTGGAGGAAGCGCTCGAAGGTCTCGGCCTTGTGGAGACGCCGGAGGATGCGCAGCTTCTGGGCCTTCTCGAACGAGGGCTGGTTGAACACCGGTTCCATGCGCGACTGCAGCCAGCGGCGCACGTCGGTGTCCTGAATGTGGATGTACTCGACGCCGACATGGCCGCAGTAGGTGCGGTGGAGGTTGCCGACGATGTCGCGCAGCTTCATCGCGCCGCCGGAGAGGTAGTGGCCGACGTTGAAGGGCACCTCGAGGTCGTCGTCGCCCAGGCCGTATTCGGCGAGGGAGAGGCGCTGGTGCGGCGGCGGCGGCGGGGCGAGCGGGTCGAGGTGGGCCTGCAGGTGGCCGATCGAGCGGTAGTGGAAGATGAGGCTGTCGACGCGGGCCTGCTTCTTCTCGGCCTTGCTCGCCTCGTTGTCGCCCGCGCCGGCGAGGAGTGCGGCGGTGCCGCCGTTGGCGGCGAGGGTGAAGCCCTCGAAGAAGGCGCGCCATTGCGCGTCGACGGCGGCCGGATTGTCGAGCCAGCGCTGGTAATATTGGTCGAGAAGTTCGGCGTTGAACGGGGTGGCGAACGAGGAGGTGCTCATGGTGCGAGACGCGGGAAAGGGGGCGGCGGACGGCGCCCGCCGGCAGCGCGGGCAGGCGCTGGATCGTGCGGTCGGGCGAAGGCCGTGGCTTTCATCGGTGGCGGAGTGTCGGGGGAAACGGCCCGGTTCTCAATGGCGCAGGGGCGTGTCTCCGCGTTTTGAAGTCCGACTCATGGCGCCGCGCGCAGGTTCAGCCGGCCTAATAGCGCGGAGTGGCGGGTGGCAGGGCGGGCGGGATCATGAATCGGGAACGTCGTCTGAAGGTGATTGTGTCCGTTGGTAGGGCGAACCGTCCCGGTGAGCCGCGGCTCGGCGAGGACGCCTCGCCCTACCGCGAAAATGTTCGCCCCTTGGTGATGACCGGGACAGGTGGTCGCTTTGCTCATTCGAGTTGGCAGGGCGCGGCGGATCATGATCGTGCAGGGCGTTTACCATGAGCAAATCGCCCCGCATCGCCACCGACGGCTCCGGTTCTCCGCTGGGCCAGAACCCCTTCGGCTCCCTCAGCTCGCTCGGCCTGCCGGCGCAGACCTCGCAACCCGCTCCGAATTCGCCGGCCGTGGGCGCGGCCAAGGAGGAGAAGAAGAACCGGGGCCGGGTCGAGATCCGGCGGGAAAAGGCCGGCCGTGGCGGCAAGACGGTGACGACCGTGTCCGGCTTCGTCGGCATCGGTCTGCCGGAGAAGGAGGCGCTCGCGAAGAAGATGCAGCGGGCGTGCGGCGCGGGCGGCACCGTGCGCGACGGGTGCATCGAGATCCAGGGCGACAAACGCGAGGCGATCGCGGCGATCCTCGCCGAGGCCGGTTTCAAACCGGTCATGGCGGGTGGATAGGGGATGGACGATGTTGGATGGAGGATGGGGACGGTGATGTTTGCCTGTCAGGCGGACCGCATCGCTCCACGTCGTAGCGAAACTCGCCAAGAGTTTCGGCCTCTGTGACTCCACCGAAGGTCTTGGCGACCTTCGCTACGGTATGGCGCTTGGAAATCCGGCTCGCCGGCCGGCGTCGGGTTTGCGGAGAGTTGCGCCATGTTATCGCGTTTCTTTCGTCTGCGTGAGAACGGCACGACCGTCGGTCGCGAACTTCAGGCCGGCCTGACGACCTTCGCCGCCATGGCGTATGTGCTGGCGGTCAATCCGGCGATCCTCGCCAACGCCGGCATGGACCGCGCGGCGTTGGTCACGATCACGGCGTTGAGCGCGGCGACGGCGACGGTGCTGATGGCGTTGCTGACCAACTACCCGATCGCGCTGGCGCCCGGCATGGGGATCAACGCCTTCTTCACCTTCTCGATCTGCCTCGGCGCCGGGGTGCCGTGGTCGCAGGCGCTGGGCATGGTGTTTGTGAACGGTTGCGTGTTTCTGGCGCTCTCGGTCACCGGGGTGCGGGAGCGGATCGTCGATGCGATTCCCTATCCGCTGAAGATCGCGATCACCTGCGGCATCGGCGTGTTCATCGCCTTCATCGGGCTGAAGAACGGCGGGGTGGTCGTCGCCAGTCCGGCGACGTTCGTCACCCACGCCGATTTCGCGAGCGGGCCGGTGGCGCTCTGCCTCGGCGGCATTTTCCTGACCGCGGTGCTGGTCGCCTGGCGCGTACCGGGTGCGATCGTGCTGGGCGTGGTCGGTGTCACGCTCGCCGGTCTGGTCGTGCCGGACGGCAATGGCGGCCACGTGACGGCGTTGCCCGCGTCGTGGTTTTCGCTGCCGGCCTCGCCGGCGCCGCATTTCCTCAAGCTCGACCTTGGTTTCCTGACCAACGGTGCCGAGTTTTTGAAGACGCTGCCGCTGATCCTCACGCTCCTGCTCGTCGACATGTTCGACAACATCGGCACGCTCATCGGCGTGACGAAGCGCGCGGGTTTCCTCGATGCGCAGGGGCGTCTGCCGAAGGTCGGTCGGGCGCTCGTGGCCGATTCGGTGGCGGCAATCCTCAGTTCGCTCTTCGGCACCTCGACCGTGGTCAGCTACATCGAGTCGGCGTCCGGGGTGGAAGCCGGTGGTCGCACCGGGCTGACGACAATCACCACCGCGGTATTGATGCTCGCGGCGCTGTTTCTCACTCCGGTGATTCTCGCCGTGCCGGCTGTGGCGACCGCTCCGGCGTTGGTGATCGTGGGCGTGTTCATGCTCCAGTCGGCGGTGGAGATCGACATGAAGGACTTCGGCATCGCGGCGCCGGCGGCGCTCACGATCATCGCGATCCCGCTCACGTTCTCGATTTCGCAAGGGATCGGACTGGGTCTGATCTGCGCGGCGGTGCTCGCCTTGGCCACCGGCAAGGCCCGGTCGTTCTCCGTGGTCGGCTACGTCATCGCCGCCGTCTTCTTCATGGAGTTCTTCAAGATCTTCCCGTTCCACGGGTGAGCGGTAGGACCGGTCTGCGACCGGTTCCGTTGGATGAGGTCTGGCATGCCGGCGTGACCCCAACTGGTCCATTCGGAGACGTGGACCTGCGGTGAAGGCATGACTGGCGAGTAGGACCGGTCTGCGACCGGTTCCGTTAGATGCGGGCCGGCATGCCGGCGTGAATCCAACTGGTCCAGTCGGAGACGTGGACCTGCGGTGAAGGCATGACTGGCGAGTAGGACCGGTCTGCGACCGGTTCCGTTGGATGCGGGCCGGCATGCCGGCGTGAACCCAACTGGTCCAATCGGAGACGTGGACCTACGGTGGAGGCATGACCGGCGAGTAGGGCCGGTCTGCGACCGGTTCCGTTGGATGCGGTCTGGCATGCCGGCGTGACCCCAACTGGTCCAGTCGGAGACGTGGACCTACGGTGAAGGCATGACCGGCGAGTAGGACCGGTCTGCGACCGGTTCATCAGGGCTCGGGCCGAAGGCGATGGCCCGAGCCCGCCGGGTCCAGTCGCAGACATGGACCTACACGCGAGCGGGTCGGCGGATTCTCACTCGTACGCCCGCATGAACTCCTGGCGCTTCAGCCAGCGCAGGAGTTCGTGCGACATCGCCTTGGTGTCCGAGACGCGCGGGTGCGTGGTCGACCAGTGGTCGAAGATGAAGTGGTGCACCTTGGCGTCGTCGCCTTCTAGTTTCTCCACGACGGCGCCCCAGGCTTTGGCGAGGCGCTCGTCTTTGGCTCCGCCGAACATGCCGCCGCGCAGGATCACGATGTGCGCCTCGGGATGGGCGGCGCGCACCGCCTCGATCAGCGCGATGTAGCCGTCGATGTACTTGGCGGTCGGGAACTCGAGGTTGTTGGCAGTGGAGAAGGATGAGTCGTTCTCGCCGAAGTTCACGCAGACGACGTCCGGTATCCACTCGGTGAGATCGGCCTTGGGCGACGACACGACCGGATAGACGCGGTCCCAGATCTGCCCGGCGAGCGGCTCGACCCACCCCAGGGCAATGCCCATGCCGCTGACCGCGATGTTGCGGTAGTCGGCCTGCAGTGCGGCGGCGGTGAGGGCGGCGTAGCTCCTGGCGTTGTTGTGGGTGGCGCGGTTCTCCCACTGGTCGTCGGTGCCGTCTTCGTTGCAGGCGCCCGCGGTGATCGAGTCGCCGATGAAAAGCAGCTTGAGCTTGTAGGCCGGCGGCATCGGCACCCACGCGTGGGCGCCGTCGGCGATCTCGATACCGCGGAAACGGGCGTGGCCGGCGGCGGCCTCGGTGCGCTTGAAGATCGTGAGCCGGTGACGCCCCGGGCCGAGCTTGCCCGGAAATTCCAGCCGGGAGTGGCCGGCGTCGTTCACCGCGAGGATCTCGGTGGCATCGTCGACGGTCACGTCGAAGAAATTTTGTCCCTCGGACCAGTCGAAGCGCAGCGCGAGTTGCTCGCCCTCGAAGTCGATGGCGATGCGGCTTCCCTGCCAGATGACGGCAGGCGCGGCGGCGGCGGCCAAGTCGAAGCGGCCTTCGTAACAGAAACGCGAGTCGTTGGCGGGAATGGTCTGCATGGAGTCGGCGGCAAGGAGGGCTTGGCCACAGAGCCCGGCGGCCAGCAGGAGCGCGAAGAGCGGGTTCTTCGGGAGGAACATGGTCGGGGATGGTGGAGGCGGCCGCCGACGCCGGGCAATCCCTGAAGGCGCGGTATGCCGTTCCTGGGGCAACGATCCCAAAAACGTTCGCACATTCGGGGTAGAACTCTCCGCGGGCGGTGGAAGCGAAGGTTCCCATGGCCTGTTGTCGTCGAATTCTACCTTGATTCCGCAGATCGCGGTTAACCGCAAGGATCGCAAGGGGAGGCTCTTCCAACAGAATGAGCGCCACTGGGGCGCTCACCTGCTGGGTGAACCCCAATGTCGAAGCCGCAGTGAATTCTCTCTCTGCGATCTTTGCGTTCTGTGCGGTTCAATTGCCGTTTTGGGGTTCAATCGGTAGCACCCCAACCCATTGTCGCTCGCCCAGCGGGCGAAGGCTTGGTGCAGGTCTGGCGGGAGACGTGCAGCTGGGTTCAGGGATCGTTTCGGCCGAGTGTAAAGTTTGCCCCCTTCATTCCGGCCTTCCGGCCGGTCCCACGCGTGGCGTCGCTCGCCAGAGCGGCGAGATTTCGCCCACTGATCTCGGGGATCGGCCCGGATAGAAGCCGTAGCGAAGGTCGCCAAGACCTTCG
>JAEZUE010000049.1 GCA_023443455.1 Verrucomicrobiota bacterium | reverse complement strand
TGGCGGAGTCGAGGGTCGCAGGCAGGGACGCCTGCGCCACGGTCGAGGACGGCGGCGATGATGACGAGGGCGGATCGCCGCTCGGGCGAGCGGCGCCACGGCGGCCGGTGGCTACAGCGCGGGGGTGCTGCGGTGGGTCTCGACGTGGCTGAAGTTGGTGATCCAGTACGGCTCGGTGCCGGCGGCGGGTCTCGGGGCGCGGAAACGCTCGATCGTGACGTGCTCGGCTTCGTTGAGCACCACGAGCGGGCGTTCGTCGGATGTCGTGAATTCGTAGCGCAGACCGTCGATGGCGAGGTTGCGCACGTGGCGGGCATAGAGCACGGACGCGGGCAACAGGCCGAACATGCTCGGCTCGGGATACGCGCGGTCGCGCTCCGGCACGGCGAACGGTTCGCGCGGGCCGGCGACGCCGGGTTCGTCGGCGCGCAGGAAGAAGGCGTTGACGTGCCGGTCGGACTGCGCGGCCACATCGGCCATGGTGATGCCGCCGCGGGAGACGACGTGGATGTCGGAGAGGGTGATGTCTTCGATCGGATGCTCGGGCAGGCCGGCGATGAGGATCGGGAAGCGGCCGTCGGCGTCGGAGGCGACGACGTGGCTGATCTTCACGCGGCGGATCGCGCCGATCGGTGTGCCAACGGGGCCGCGGGCGCGGTTGCCGAGGCGCAGGAAGATCGGGGAATTGGAGACATCGCGAAGGGTGAGGTTGGTGACGACGATGTCCTCGATGACGGCACCGTCGACGGTCTCGAGGGCGAGGCCGCGGGAGCGGTCGAAGGTGCAGTTGGCGACGGTGATGTTGCGGAAATCGCCGTTGGACTCGGTGCCGATCTTGATGCGGCCGGTGGGGCCGTCGCGGTCGGGCGCGTGGGTGACGGTGCGGCGGAAGGTGCCGTCGAGCAGCGAGCCGATGTCGTAGCCGCTGACGGTGCAGCCGGTGATGGTGATGTTCTCGCAGGCGCGCAGTTCGCCGAGGGCGTAGCTGGTCTTGAGGACGATGGCGTCGTCGTTGGGCGTGTTGACGGCGCAGTTGGCGATGCGCACGTGGCGGCAGCCGTCGATGTCGAGGCCGTCGCGGTTGGTGTCGAGCTTGAGGTTGTCGCAGGTGAGGTGGTCGACGCCGGTGGCGAGCAGGGCGAAGTGTCCGCCGTTGAGGATCGAGAAGTCGCGCAGGGTGACGCCGCGGCAGTTCTTCAGCGCGATGGCTTTGTTGCCCACGCCGAGCACTTCCGGCGGGAGCGGATCGCCGGGGGCGCGCGCCGCGCCGGTGCCGTTGGGGCCGGAGGACGGATAACTGGCGTGGCGGGCGAGGCCGGTGGTGCCGTCGATCAGGCCGGGGCCGACGATGGAGACGTTGGTGAGGTCCTCGCCCCAAAGCAGGCTGTTGTGCCAGTGGCTGTGGCCGAAGTCCTGATACTGGTGGACGTCGCCCCAGTCGTTGGGCTCGGGGGCGTCGTACGCGCCGAGCGCGGCGGAGGGTTTGGCGGCGACGATCACCGCGCCCGGATCGAGGCGGAGTTCGAGGTTGCTCCGCAGACGGATGGAGAAGCTCAGGTAGCGGCCGGCGGGCAGGCGCACGGTGCCGCCGCCGGCCCGGGAGGCGGCCTCGATGGCGGCGTTGATGGCGGGCGAGTCGAGGGCGACACCGTCGCCCTTGGCGCCGAAGGCGCGGACGTTGAACTCGGCGGCGGAGTCGGATTTCGCAGGCACGGAGGCCTGCGCCACGGTTTGGGAGGCGGCGGTCATGAGGAGGAGAAGCAGGAGGCGAACATTGAACATCGAACCGGGGAACAGTGAACTCGGAACTCGGAGGGCGGAACGGGGAAGGGCCAGGAACGGAACGCGGAAAAATCTCGGCTCTCGGAACTCGGAACGGTGAACGACGGATCGGGCGTGGAGCGTTTCTTCAGATCGTCTCGGCCGATGTCATCCAAGCGGCGGGCTGAAGCACCGCCCCACGTTGCGGGACGAGCGGAAGAACGGGACTGGGAACGAGCGGTGGAGCGACGCCGCCGCAGGCGGGGCGGCGAGGTCGTGGCGATTGTTCACATGAACGGCCGGCGATCGAGCACGAGACGGAGCGGACGGTCCGTGACCACTTCGTGGGCACCGAGGAAGAGCTGGGCCTCGGCGGCGAGGCAGAGCGCAGCGGCGACGGAGTGCGTGGTGACCCGTTTCGAGAACACCTGTGCGCGCCCGGCGGGCGAGAAGATGTCGCGCATGGCGTGTGTCATTACATCTCGGGCACAGGCGACGATGTCGTCGTACCGGTAGGGACAATAGCGCAGGGTCCGCGTCAGCAGGTAGAGCGCGTCGAACGAGAGCCAGAGCTTGTTGTCCGGGTGCCAATAGCCGTCGGGTTGGCGGGTGCCGAGCACGGCGTCGATGCGCTCGCGCGGGTAGGGGGCGCGGCGGTTGAAGTGGTGGTAGATGAAAACGTAGTGGAACGTGCCGCCGATCTGGTCGAAGTCGCCACCGGGCGGTTTGTCCCGGCCCATGAGCCCGTTGCGCGGATCGAACAACTCGTCGCAGGCGGCGAAGTAGGCGTCGAGCCAGGGCCGGCCGCCGAGCTCGGGCAGCAATGTGTGGACTGTACCGATACCGGCGCCCTCGTGGCTGTCGGGGTAGACGCGGCTGCGCCAGTCGAGGGCGGCGAGGAAGGCGCGCGGGTCGGCGTGTTCGGGCGCCATGCGGACCGGGCGCTCCGGCCGAAGGTCGAGCAGTTCCATGGCGGCCAGGCCGAAGGCGAGGTTGTGCATCGCGCCGTGGCTGGGATCGCGCTCCCGCAGCCAGCCGTCTTCCGGGCGTTGGAAACGCTGGAACGCCGCGGCCCATTCGGCGCGCTCGGTGACGGTCGGGTGCAGCAGCCCGAGCGTGTGTAGTGAACACGCCATGTCGGCAATGCCGTAGAGTTCGATGTCGGGCTGGTCGGCGGCGCGGGCGTAGTGTCCGGCGCCGCCGGAGCGGCGGACCGACGGCTCGAATTCGGCGACGACCCAGTGTTCGAACTCGCGCAGGTCGAAGACGGGAGCGGTGGTAGTGGGCGGAGGGCAGGGGGCGTTCATGGCGCGGCGGTCAGCGAAAAGGGAGCGGCGGGCAGGCCGGCGGTATTGTAGAGATTGCAGCCGGCGGGATAGTTCGACCACGCGTAGCGAACGGCGGTCGGTTGGGCGATGGCGGCGCTGCGCACCACGATGGTGTCGCCCTCGATGGTGGCTGTGGCGGGCATGAAGACGCCGTCGGCGCCGGCGAGTTCGAAGGTGGCGAGCGGGCCGCCGCGCGCGACAAGGCCGCCCGTGGCGGCGGTGCTGGGTGGAGTCGGGGAGCTGGCGGAGCCGAGGGACGCAGGCAGGGACGCCTGCGCCACGGTCGAGCGGGCCGGATGGGGCGTGGCGCCGGCCTCCGTGCCGGCGGTGCTGGGTGGAGTCGGGGAGCTGGCGGAGTCGGGGATCGCAGGCAGGGACGCCTGCGCCACGGTCGAGCAGGCGAAGTGCAGGCGGAGGGCATCGGCTTCGACGATGGCGGTGGTGGGCACGGGGCCGGAAAACTCGACCGGGCGACCGTAGGCCTTGGCCAGAGCGAGGCGCATGAGGCGCGCGCCGACCGGGGCCTTGTGGTGCGGGTGCACGTCCTTCGGGTCGCCGACGTCGATCGTCACCGCCATGCCGGTGGCGGGCAGGGCGAGGGCCTCGGCCTGCCAGGCGCGCACCTCGGGGCTGTTGCTGGGTTTGTCGAGCGCGGCGAGTTGGCAGAAGAGGAAGGGCAATTCGCGGCCCCAGAGGCGGCGCCAGTCGGTGATGAGGAGCTCGTTCCAGCGGGGGAAGAGTTCGCGGGGGCTGGTGATCGACTCGCCCTGGTACCAGATGACGCCGCGAAGCGAATACGGAACGACCGGCGCGATCATGCCGTTGTACAGGACGGTCGGGTTGTGTTGGTCCTGCACGGGGTCGGCGCCGGGTTTGGGCGGCGCGCGGCGATGTTCGGCCTTCGCCAGTTCGGCGGCGGCCTTCCAGTCTTCCAGCTCGGCGGCAGTGGGCGGCACGTGGCCTTTCACCTGCTCGTCGAAACGGGCGAGCACGGCGCGGAAGTCGTCGTCGCCGAGCATGGCGTCGCGGCGGATCCACGCCTGGGCGCAGCTGGCGCCGTAGGAGAGCGAGAGGATGCCGACGGGCACGCCGAGCTCCCGCTGGAGATCGCGGGCGAAGAAGTAGGCGATGGCGGAGAAGGCCGGCACCGTTTCGGGCGAGCACACCTGCCAACGACCGCCGACGTCGGCGCACGGCGTGTAGGCCTTCTGCGGTTCGCCGGTGAAGATCCGCACCAGCGGGTGGTCGGCCGCGGCGATCTCGGCGGCCTCGTCGATGACGCCGGCCCACGGATATGCGGATTTCGAGACGGTGAAGACCATGTTCGACTGGCCGGAGGCGAGCCAGACCTCGCCGACGAGGACGTCGGAAAATCGGAGATTTGAAATCTCAGATTTGAGATCGGCGGAGTGGGGATTCGCGGAGGTGACGACGAGATCCCGGGGCTCGTCGGAGGCGGGGAGCGGGGCGAGGTCGACGCGCCACTGGCCGGCGGTGTCGGCGGTGGTGGTGACGCGCTGTCCGGCGAATTCGACGGTGATGCTCTCTCCGGCCTCGGCGGTGCCCCAGACGGGGACGGGCATTTCCCGTTGCAGGACCATGTGGTCGGTGAAGATGTGTGGCAGCTCGAGCGCGAGGGCATCGGTGAACGGGAGGAGCGCGAGGAGGAATGAGAGGAGGCGCATGGGGAATTGCGGAGTGCGGAAAGGCTGGAGGCAGAACGTGGGGCGGCGCTTCAGCCCGCCTTGTTGGGGGCGGGCAACAGAGTTGTCGTGGGAGCGGTGCCGGGCGGCGCGCCCTGAAGGGACGCCCCACGTGGTTTACCGTGCGGGTTCGTAGAACTCGATTTCGATGAGACCGAGTTCGCCGGTGCCGACCTTTTCTTCGCCGGTGGTGGCGTTGCCCTGGTCGACCAGCTCGGTGATGCCGCCGAAGACATCGCGCGCCTCGGCGCCGGCGAGCGGCTCGATGGTGACGCGGCGGCCGGTGACGGTCTTGGTCAGCTCGAGGGTGACGTAGCCGAGGCAACGCGGGGTGGCGCCGCGAAAGACCTCGGTGCCGTCGACGGTGATACGGATCGGATAGCTGCGGGCGCGGAAGCCGGCGGTCTTCATCGTGATCTCCGAGAGCGCGGCCGGGCGGGCGAAGTCGAACGTGATCGGCTGGCGGCCGGACCAGAGCGTGGTCTCGTCGTCGTCGCAGGCGCGGGCGGGGGCGACTCCATCGGTGGCGGACACTTTGGCCACGGGTACGGCGATGCGGCTGATCTTGAACGACGGCCCGACGGGCGTGGGGCCGCGGTCGAGGCGGCCGGCGAGCGCATCGGCCGCGAAGGTGCGCGACCAACCGTCGGATACGGCGACGGGCACGGAGTCGAGGGCGAGTTCGGCGTCGAGGATCGCAGGCAGGGACGCCTGCGCCACGCTCGGGGAGACCGCTTTCGCGTGGAGGACGATGCGGCCGGGGGTGGTCGTGGAGCGGACGAGCACCCGGTTCACGCCGCATTCGACGGGGAGCGTGGTCGCGAGGATGTAGTTGCCCGGGCCCTGCGCGATGCCGCCGCGCCACTCGGCGGGGCCGGTGAGCGTGAACTCGATCGGGTTGAGCGCGGTCGGGCAGCGGCGACCCTGCGCATCCACAACTTCGATCTCGTAGAGCGCGAGATCGGCGCCGTCGGCACGCAGGCCGCCGGGGCCGGTGCGCACGGTGAGGCGCAGCGCGGCGGGTTCGCCGGCGGTGGTGTGCGCGGCTTCGCAGACCTTCGCGCCGGAAGCATCGTAGCCGACGGCGGTGAGCGTGCCGGCTTCCCAGGCGATGTCTTCGAAGGTGAAGAGGAAACGGTGGGTGCGGCGGGCGGTGAGTTCGCTGCTCGGGGGATCGCTGCTCTGGCGAGCAGCGCCACTTTGGGCGGAGACGGAATCGCTGCTCTGGCGAGCAGCGCCACGGTCGGAGTCGACGCTCTGGCGAGCGCCGCTACGGGTGGAGCCGAGGGGGTGGCCGTTGAGGAAGAGTTCGACGGAGTCGGCGTTCGAGACGACGTAGACGTTTTTCTTCACGCCGGGGGCGTAGTTCCAATGGCCGATGATGTGGGCGCGGGGCTGCTCGACATCGACCCAGCCGTCCCACATCGCCCAGTGGGCGAAGAAGCCGTCCTTGGGAATGCGCATGGCGTCGACCTCGCCGCTGCGCCGGTAGTTTTCGGCGCCGCGGTGGTGGGTGTTGGTGTCGGAGAAGACGATGTTCACGCCGCCGGAGTTGACGCGGGTGCCGGTGCCCGGGCGCTCGCGCCAGAAGTCGCACCAGCGCACGACATTCTCGATGGCGTGGGAGTCCTGGTTGCGGTTGTAGGTGGGGGCGGGGGCGCCGCGGTAGAACGGTCCGTCGCCATCCTTGTGGTACGGCGGGGAGAACTCGTCCCAGTATTTCCGGAGGCCCTCGTCGCGGGAGTATTCGGTCTGCCAGAGGGGCTTCCCGGCGCTCTTGTTCACGTAGAGCATTTCGCCGCCGTACTCGGCGATCGTGCTGCCGAGCATGTCGCGGCTGCCGATGGCGCGGCCGCCGTGCGGATCGAACTGGTCGCGGAGGGCCTTCATCTCGGCCATGTGGGCCTCGCTGATGCCGTTGTTGCCGGACTCGTACACGAGCACGCTGGGGTTGTTGCGGTTGTAGACGATGGCGTCGCGCATGACCTCGGTGCGGGCGACCCACTGGCGGCCCTGGGCGTCGCGCTCGGAGTCGCCGGCGGGCAGCATCTGGAGGAGGCCGACGCGGTCGCAGGATTCGACATCCTGCTTCCACGGGGTGGTGTGCATCCAGCGCACGAGGTTGGCGCCGCTCTCGACCATGAGGCCGTTGCTGTAGTCGCTCAGCCAGGGCGGGACGGAGAGGCCGATGGCGGGCCACTCGTTGGAGGTGCGCTGGGCGTAGCCCTTGAGCTGGATCACGCGGTCGTTGAGTTTGACAATGCCGTGGGCGAACTCGGTCTGGCGGAAACCGGTGCGGGTGGCGACGGAGTCGAAGACGGCGCCGTCGCTCTCGAGCGCGGTGGTGACGGTGTAGAGGTAGCCGTAACCCCAACTCCAGAAATTCAGGTCGGCGACGCGGGCCGAGGCGCGGGCGGTCACGCTCTCGCGTCGGTTGAGGGTGTAGCTGCCGCCGTCGAAGGCGGCGACGATGCGGCCGTCGCGATCCGCGATCTGGACACGGTAGACGAAGGTGCGAGGGCCGTCGGACTCGTTGCGGATCTCGGACTCGGCGTGGATCGTGGCGGAGCGGCCGGGGATGTCGAAGTCGGTCGCGTAGACGTAGACGCCGGTGGAGCCGAGGGAGCCGTAGAGCGGGAGCGTCTGGTAGACGCGGTCGGTGACGTGCAGGCGGACGTTCTTGGGGAGGCCGCCGTAGTTGGCGTTGAAGTTCTTGTCGGACCACTGGAAGCGCGCGCCGGTGAGCGATTCGCGGTAGGCCCAGTCGTTGTCGGTGCGGACGGCGATGGTGTTGGCCGCGGGTGGGGGCTGTAGGTATTCGGTGAGGTCGAAGCCGAAGGCGTTGATGCCGTTCTCGTGGGCGCCGACGCGGCGGCCGTTGACCCAGACTTCGGCGAGTTGGCGCGCGCCCTCGAATTCGATGAAGACCTTCCGGCCGGCGGAGTCGGCGGGGAGGGTGAAGGTCTTGCGGTACCAGGCGATGCCGGTGGGCAGATCGACGATGTCTTGGCGGAAGGCGGAGTCCTCGTTCCAGGCGCGGGGGAGGGTGACGGGTTTCCAGGCGGCGTCGTCGAAGTCCGGTTGCGCAGGGGCGGCGGCGTCGGGGACCGAAGCGGATGGCTTGGCGCCGGGCTTCGTGCCGGCGATGTTGGGCTGAGCCGGGGAGCTGGCGGAGTCGAGGGTCGCAGGCAGGGACGCCTGCGCCACGGGTTGGGAGCCGGCGGGGATGGGCACTTCGCCGACGTGGAGTTTCCAGCCGGGGTTGAAGTCGAGGCATTCGCGGGCCGGAGCGGCGAGAAGAGCAGAGGAGGCCAGTGCGAAGGTGGCGAAGAGGAGGCGCATGGAGTTTTCGATTTCAGATTGCCGATTTGCGATTGTCGGAAGTGCCGAGCTGGAGCGCGGCGTTCCCGGTGGCGGATCGCTGCTCTGGCGAGCAGCGCCACCCGGAGCCGAAACCCTTGGCGGGTTTCGCCACGAGACGGAGCTACGGAGCGGGTGTGGCGGCGCCGGGTGTGGCGACGACGGGGACGATGCGGCCGGCGGAGTCGAAGGTGAGTTCGTCGATACAGACGGCGCGGCGGAACATGTTTCCGCCCGAGAGTTCGCTGGTGTGGTAGACGACGTACCACTTGCCCTTGAACTCGACGACCGAGCCGTGGTGCGTGACGCAGGGCACGTGCTTCATCACCTCGCCCTGGTAGGTGAACGGGCCGGTGGGCGAGTCGCCGATCGCGTAGACGAGGGTGGACTCCGGCGCCCAGCCGTTGGAGTAGACGAAGTAGTAGCGCCCCTCGCGCTTGAAGAGGAAGGGAGCCTCGCCGTAGCCCATCGGCAACGCGGGTTGCTTGTCGGGCTGGGCGACGGGGACCGGGGTGCCGTCGGGGGCGAGAAGCTCCACCGGCTGGATCGGGCCGGCGAATTCCGTGAGCGAGGGTGTGAGCTTCACGACCTTCGCGAAACGGCATCCGAAATACAGGTACGCCGAGCCGTCGTCGTCGATCAGCACCGCGGGGTCGATCGGCTCCGGGCCGACCTCGGGCAGGAGTGCCTTGTCGATCAGCGGGCGACCGATGGCATCGAGGAACGGGCCGGTGGGGGTGACCCCGACGGCGACGCCGATGCGGGCGCGGTCGGTCGGCAGGAAGAGGTAGTAGCGGCCGTTGGCGTGGATGGAGTCGGGGGCCCAAGCCCATTTCTCCGCCCACGCGAAGTCCTTCAGCCCGAAGATCGAACCGTGGTCCTGCCAGGTGGCGAGGTCGGCGGTGGAGAGGAGCCGCCAGTCGAACATGTCGAAGTACGTGGAGTCCGCTTCGTCGTGCGAGGTGTAGATGTAGAGGCGGTCGCCATACACGCGTGCGGCCGGGTCGGCGGTGTAGAGGTGGGAGACGATGGGGTTGGCGGTGAAGGTGTTTGGAGCCGAGGAGCTGGCGGAGTCGGGGGACGCAGGCAGGGACGCCTGCGCCACGGTCGAGCGGGCCGGATGGGGCGTGGTGCCGGCCTCCGTGCCGGTGGTGTTGGGTTGTGCCGGGGAGCTGGCGGAGCCGAGGGACGCAGGCAGGGACGCCTGCGCCACGGCGAGGGAGGTGGCGCAGAGCAGGGCGGCGACGAGGGGAGTGGAGCGGTTCATCGGAGTAGTGGGCGGGCGATCAGGGTATCGGAACTTCGGCGACCTTGACCTTTCGGGCGGTTCCGGACGCGGTGGTGATTTCTAGCGCGACGGTGTGGACGCCGGGGGCGGAGTAGTGATGGCTCGGGTGCTGTTCGGTCGACGAAGCGCCGTCGCCGAAAGTCCATTTCCAAGCGTGGGCGTCCGCGGTCGATTTGTCGGTGAAGGCAACTCGCCGCCGGATCGGGTCCACCAACGACCAGGTCCACTCCGCGGTGGAGGCGGGGCGCAGGGCCGGCTCGAGCGGCATGAGCCGGAAGGCGCAGAGTTCGGAGGCGTCGCCGTACATGGTGTGTTTGGGCGAGAGGTTCCAGAAGGCGTCGCTGTGGCCGAGGTCGACATCGTCGTAGTCGATCACCGCCCAGGCCAGACCGATGATCTTGTTTTCGGTGAGGACTGACGGGATCGCGCGTTCGGGGCCTTCGGGGCCGGCGTAGTCGAACGGAGTGATCCAGAATTCGAGCACGAGCGGGCCGGCCTCCCCGGGGCGCCCGGCGTGGCGGCAGACCGAGTTGGCCCAGGGGAACTCTTTCACCCAGGTCGGCGTGCCCCAGGCCATGCACCATGCCTTGTCGCCCGGGGGGGTGAAGATGTGGTAGTTTTGCGCATGGACGCTGTGGATCGCCCAGCGGGCGGCGGAGTCGGTGATGCGCGCGTCGGGGCGGGCCGCGGACTCGCCGACATGGTCGCGGTTCCAGAAACGGGGCTGGTCCTTGGCGATGAGGGGGCCGCCCGAGGCGTCGCCGTCGACCACGATCTCGAAGGTGTCGTTGTGGATGCTCGGCAACGAGTAGTCCCAATAGTTGTCGGCGGCCTCGTAGAGGAAGTAGAGCCGGTTCAGCCCCTGTACCCAGCCGACGCGGACGCGGACTGCGAGGTTTTCGGGGTCCGGTTGCGGATGGCGGCCCTTGTCGTCGATGAGTTCGTCCTGGGTGATCACGTACGACACGGGGACGATGTCCCAGTCGGAGGTGTCGCCGTCGATGCGGGGGATGCGGTCGGCGGGGAACTGGAAGACCTGGTAGGTACGCTCCGGCTTCTCCAAGGCGAAGGCGGGGGTGGTGGCGAGGACCGAGAGGGCGAGCAGGGTGGCGGATCGGAAGAAGGGGTGGGACATGGGGAAGGGGCAGGAGACCGGAGGGCGGAAAGCGGAGAGTGGAAAGGGGACTCGGGAGGGGAACTCGGAACGGGAAACTCGTAAGGCTGAGAGGTGGAAAGCTGGACGGCGGAGGGGAACTTGAACTTCGAACTTCCAACTTCGAACTTCCAACAATCAACCGAAGCGCTTGGGGGCGTCTTCGGGGGGCAGTGGTCGAAACGCTGGCGCGTTCCTCTACGGGAGGAAAGTGTGGCGGCGGCCTTGCGGCCGTCGCCACCGAGGGGAGGCCGAAGCCCTTGGCGGGCTTCGCTACGGGAGGGGATTCGGAGGCCGAAACTCTTGGCGAGTTTCGCTACGGAAGGGGACTCGAGTTTCGCTACGGAAGGGGATTCGGAGGCCGAAACTCTTGGCGAGTTTCGCTACGGAAGGGACTCGGGCTTCGCTCGCGCGGCAACGTCACTGGGCGGGAACGGCGATCGGCGTGGGCGCGGGCAGCGGCGCGGACTCGTCGAGGTAGAAGCCCGGGTGCGGGGGCTGGTTGTAGGCGACGTTCTGCCAGGCGATCGCGAGGCGGTACACGGGATCGTGCATCAGCGTGACCAGGCGGTGCTTCGTCGGAATCGTTGAAGTGTAGATACGCAGCTCCCGGTTGTCGCGGGTGCGCCAGATCACCTCCTCGCGCCAGTCGCCCCACAGGTCGGCGCTCAGGGCGGGGGTGGCCTTGGTGCTGTTGTTCGAGGTGCAGGCGTGCGCGATGAGCAAGGGCTCGACGGCGGAGTCCTCCCAGTTCCACTTCACGATGCGGTTCTGGTCGAGCAGCTCGTGGAGCAGGTCGCCGTCCCAGAGGATGCCGAAGTTGCAGGGGAAGCCGCGCGGGCGGCGCTCGAGGATCTGCTCGCCCGTCGCCGAATAGAGTCCGTCCATGCCGGAGCCGGCGGCCCAGCACTCGGCGCCGGGGAAACGCGGATCGATGTTGAACGCGTTGCCGCGACCGGGGCCCTCGCCCTTGTCGCCGCCCGACTCGTCGGCCTTGATCGAGGGGATGGTGAAGATGACGCGGCCGGTGGCGGCGTCGCGGAAGTTCATGCCCTGGGCGTCGAAGCGCTCCTGGATGCCGAAGACCTCGAGGCCGGGATTGGTGGGATCGAGATCGGAAACGTGGAGCGCGTCGCCGTGGCCCCACCCGGTGGAGTAGAGGCCGGTGCCGTCGTCGTCGACGACCATGGCGCCGTAGACGATCTCGTCACGGCCGTCGCGGTCGACATCGGCGACGGCGAGGTTGTGGTTGCCCTGGCCGCGGAAGGGGCGGTTGGCCTCGGTGGCGTCGCTGTCGAAGACCCAGCGGGAAGCGAGTTGGCCGCCGCGGAAATCCCAGGCGGCGAGCACGGAGCGGGTGTAGTAGCCGCGGCACATGACCAGGCTCGGATGCACGCCGTCGAGGTGGGCGATGGCGGCGAGGAAGCGATCGGAACGGTTGCCGTATCCGTCGCCCCAGACTTCCTTCATCTGCTCGGGCGTGGGGTCCTGGGTTTCGGGGTGGCGGCCGGGGAGGTAGTCGACGGTGGAGAGCGCGGCGCCGGTGCGGCCGTCGAAGACGGTGAGGTACTCCGGCCCGCGCAGGATGATGCCCTCGGTCCTGGCACGCAGGCCCTGCTGGGTGCGGGTCGCGCCGGCGGGGTCGGTGGTGGGCACGGAGGCGTCGCCGAGGCTGCGCCAGTCGGCGGTGGGATCGCCGATGACCTTGCCCGTGCCGTCGACGGTGCCGTCGGCGGTCTTGCAGGCGACCTCGGCGCGGCCGTCGCTGTCGAGGTCATACACCATGAACTGGGTGTAGTGGGCGCCTTCGCGGATGTTTTTACCGAGGTTGATCGTCCAGAGCAGGGTGCCGTCGAGCTTGTAGGCTTGGAGGAGCGTCTGGCCGGTGAGGCCGGAGCGGGAGTTGTCGCGTGGGGCCTGCTCCTGCTTGAGCACGATCTCGTACTGGCCGTCGCCGTCGAGGTCGCCGAGGGAGGCGTCGTTGGGCGTGTAGGTGGCGGGGGTCTGGATCGGGATGGAGACGTAGGGGAGCGGGCCGGAATTGGCGGCGAGGGTGAAGGCGCCATCGGGCTCGCGTTCGACGCCGTCGACCACGGGGCGGACGAAGTAGCGGGTCTCGCGTTCGAGGCGCGCGTCGGGATCGACGAAGCAGGTGGGGCCGGCGAGCGGCTCGGCGTTGAGTTTGACCGGGCCGGCGATCGGGTCGGGCCGCGAGCCGAAGGGGCCGGCGTCGGTCTCGGCGCCCGGGCGCGGGGCGGTTTCGCGGTAGAGGTTGAACGACGTGTTGGCCGCATCGTTACCGAGCAGGCGCCAGCTGACGAAGATCGTGCCGTCGGGTTGGTGCACGGCCACGACGCCGCGGTCGAGGCGCTCCATGAGGCGGAGGGGCGTGGCGGAGTCGAGGGTCGCAGGCAGGGACGCCTGCGCCACGGTCGAGGACGGCGGCGATGATGACGAGGGCGGATCGCCGCTCGGGCGAGCGGCGCCACGGCGGCCGGTGGCTACAGCGCGGGGGTG
>JAEZUE010000001.1 GCA_023443455.1 Verrucomicrobiota bacterium | reverse complement strand
GCTCCGCCGCGCGCGCCGCCGAGGCCGCCACGCCGGGCCGCCGCTGCTTCGTGGCCGGCGCCGTGGGCCCGCTCAACCGCACGCTCTCGATGTCGCCCGACGTCAACCGCCCGGAGTTCCGCGCCGTCGTGTGGCCGCAGGTCGTCGCCGCCTACACCGAGCAGATCCGCGCGCTGCTCGCCGCCGGCGTCGACGTTCTCCTCATCGAAACGATCTTCGACACCCTCAACGCCAAGGCCGCCCTCTTCGCCGCCGAGTCGCTCTTTGCCGAACTCGGTATCCGCGTCCCGGTCATGATCAGTGTCACCATCACCGACGCCTCCGGCCGCACGCTCTCCGGCCAGACGGTCTCCGCCTTCTACCACAGCGTGCGCCACGTGCGGCCGTTCTCGGTCGGTTTCAACTGCGCGCTCGGCGCGAAGGACATGCGCCCGTACCTTGAGGAACTCGCCGCGTTGGCCGAGTGCCACGTCTCCTGCTACCCGAACGCCGGCCTGCCCAACGCCTTCGGTGGCTACGACGAGCAACCCGCCGAGACCGCCGCCATCCTCCGCGACTACGCCGCCCAGGGCTGGCTCAACCTCGTCGGCGGCTGCTGCGGCACCACGCCCGACCACATCGCCGCCATCGCCGCCGCCGTGAAAGGCCTCCCGCCCCGCCGCACCCCCTCCCTCGAACCAGCCCTTCGCCTCAGCGGCCTCGAGCCGCTGGTGGTGGGTTAACCGACTCGAATAGGTCACATACGACCCATAGGGCCTATCCGACCCATTTAAGGTTCGCCGCCGGCCCTCCGCCCCATCGCCAATCGGCCATCAACCATCGTCCATTGCCATGTCCTCCACCGCCCACGCCCTGCCGGTCTTCGACTCGCCCTTCGCTCTCGTCGCGCGGCGCGGCCGCCATGTCGTCGCCGAATTGCGGATGCCGGCCAAGGTCCTCAGCACGTGTTCGGTCAACGGCGGCCTGCGCACCGACGTGCGCCACCTCGTCAACCACCAGAGCTGCGAGCCGGTGAAGCACCAGGAGCGCTTCGAGATCATCACCGGCCTCGGGCCCGAGGGCTACCACCGCTGCGTCTGCGCCGAACTCGACCTCGCCCCGACCACCACCGCCGTCATGGGCACCGCCGCCGCGATGCAGTACCTCGGCATCGCCACCCACACCTTCGCCGACCTTGCCATCACCGCCATCGTCACCGGCGGCGTCACCGGCAACGCCGGCAGCGCCGGTGATCCCGCGCACTACGACGAGGCCGACGGCAAATGGGTCCGCACCGTCCCCGCCGAGGCCGCCACCAAGCCGCCCGGCACGCACAGCGGCACCATCAACACCCTGCTCCTCTTCTCCGCTCCGCTCAGCGACACGGCCCTCGCCCGCGCCGTGATGACGATGACCGAGGCCAAGACCTCCGCGCTCCTCGAACTCGCGATCGGCAGCAAATCCTCGTGGCGCCTCGCCACCGGCACCGGCACCGACCAGTACGCCATCGCCGCGCCCGTCGCCGGTTCCTCCTCACGCACCTGGACCGGCAAGCACACCAAGGCCGGCGAACTCATCGGGCGCGCGGTGCGCGACGCCACCCTCGAAGCGCTGCGTTGGCAGAACGGCCTCGAGCCGAGCTACACCCGCTCGCTCTTCCACGCCCTCGGCCGCTTCGGCCTGAAAGAGGAGGAGTTCAAGACGCAGATCGCGCGCTTCCTCGACACCGCCCAGTGCCAACTCCTCAAGGACAACTGGAACCCCGTCATCTACGAGCCGCAGTCCGCTGCTGCCGCGTACGCGTTCGCCGCCGTGCTCGACCGCACGCTCGCCGGCACGCTCTCGCCCGCCACCGCGCGCGAGGCGCTCATCAACCAAGCCGCGCTGCTCGCCGCCGGCCTCGCCGCCCGCCCCGAGGATTTTCCGACCCTGCGCGCCACGCTCGTCGACGCCCTCCCCGTCGATCTGTCCGTCGCGCCCGAGACGCTCCTCCCCGCCGCCGTCGAACTCGTCACCCGCGCCCTCGCGCTCGGCTGGCAACGCAAGTGGCAGCGCTGAGCCGACGATGATCTACCAGGATCCATCTCCCGCTCTGATGATCGCCTGCGCGTGGGGCGGCGCTTCAGCCCGCCACGGCCGACTCCGCGCTCGCACCAGTCCCACGTCTCTAACCAGCCGAGGCGCCCTGGAGGGACGCCCCGCTCACAACCCTCGCGCCGCACGCCTGCGCGTGGGGCGGCGCTTCAGCCCGCCATGGCCGACTCCGTGCTCGCGCCAGTCCCGCGAATCACACCAGCCGAGGCGCCCTGAAGGGACGCCCCACGTTCCTGGCCGTATCAGCCACCTGACGTGATGTCCGCCCTCGCCGCCACTTTCGCCGACGCGCTGCACTCCTCCGTCGGATTCCTCGAACCGCGCTTCTTCCTCTGGGCTGCGCTCGGTCTCGCGCTGGATGCGTTGATCGGCGACCCGATCTTCGCCGCGCACCCGATTCGCCTGCTGGGCCGACTTCTCGCCTTCTACGAACGCATTCTCTTCCGCCTCGGCGCCAACGGCTACGCCGGCGGCATCGTGCTGCTCTTCCTCCTCGCCGGCACCGTGCTGCCGCTCGTCGTCGCCTTCCTCGCCAGCGCACACGCGCTGCACCCGTACGTCTTCGACGCCGCGGCCGGTCTCGTCTGCTGGGCCTGCCTGGCGCTGCGCGACCTCATCGCCCACGGCGAGCGCATCGCGCGCGCCATCGTCCGCGGCGATCTCGCCGCCGCCCGTCACCACGTTTCCATGCTCGTGGGGCGCGATACCGACAAGATGGACCTCCCCGCCTGCGGTCGCGGCGCGGTCGAGAGCATGGCCGAGAACCTCGTCGACGGCGTGCTCTCGCCGCTCGCCTTCCTGCTGCTCTTCGGCCCGCTCGCGGGCGTGCTCTACAAGATCGTGAGCACCATGGACAGCATGGTCGGCTACAAGTCCGACCGCTACCTGCGCTTCGGCTGGTGCGGCGCACGCACCGACGACGTCGCCAACTTCCTGCCCGCACGCTGGAGCTGGCTGCTGCTCTCCGGCCTCGCGTCACTGATCCCCGGTTACAGTGGGGGCTCCGCTTGGCGTTGGGCCCTCGCCCAGCACGCGCTCGTGCCCGGCCCGAACAGCGGCTGGCCCGAGTGCACCATCGCGGGCGCGCTGCGCCGACGCCTGATCGGCCCGCTCTTCAAGAACGGCGTGCAGGTCTGCGATCTCTGGCTCGGCAATCCCGACGACCCGCCCGGCGCCGACGCCCGCGACATCCGCCGCACCTCCGTGTTGCTCATCCTCTCCACCCTCGTGACCTTCGCCGCCCTCGGCGTGCTCCCGTTCGCCACCCGCCTCTAGCCTCTCGCCTTTCCCACCATGTCCCGCAGCGCCTCCAATTTCCTCGTCGTCGGCGAACGCACCAACATCACCGGCTCCCCGAAGTTCTCCAAGGCCATCAAGGCCGGTGACTGGGATCTCGCCCTTTCGATCGCCCGCCAGCAGGTCGAGGCCGGAGCGACCGTGATCGACATCAACGTCGACGAGGCCCTGATCGACGGCGAGGCCACGATGGTGAAGTACCTCAACCTCATCGCCGCCGAGCCCGAGATCTCGCGCGTGCCGATCATGCTCGATTCCTCGAAGTGGACCGTGCTCGAGGCCGGCCTCCAGTGTATCCAGGGTAAGGGCATCGTTAACTCCATCTCGCTCAAGGAAGGCGAGGAGGAGTTTCTCCGCCGCGCCCGCCTCCTGCGCCGCTACGGCGCCGCCGCGGTCGTGATGGCGTTCGACGAGCAGGGCCAGGCCGCCACCTGCGACGACAAGGTCCGCATCTGCACCCGCGCGTACCATCTCCTTGTCGACAAGGTCGGCTTCCCGCCCGAGGACATCATCTTCGACCCCAACGTCCTCACCGTCGCCACCGGCATCGACGAGCACAACAACTACGCCGTCGATTTCATCGAGGCCGTGCGGATCATCAAACGCACCCTCCCGCACGCGAAGACCTCCGGCGGCGTGTCCAATGTTTCCTTCTCCTTCCGCGGCAACAACCCCGTGCGCGAGGCGATGCACGCCGCCTTCCTCTACCACGCCATCGCCGCCGGCCTCGACATGGCCATCGTCAACGCCGGCATGCTCGGCGTCTACGAGGAGATCG
>JAEZUE010000054.1 GCA_023443455.1 Verrucomicrobiota bacterium | reverse complement strand
CGAAAGCGGCGAGGATCTCGTCTCGTGTCGCAGGATCGGACATGACTGCAGGCTGGCGCCTATACTAAGGTCTGTCACTCTAAATTTAAGACCGACCTCGATTCTGAAATTGGCCAAACTCCAGGGTCTTGTCACGTATTACGTGACAAGACCGGTTTGCCGGGGGCCAGGGTGACCACTCCGGGTGCGAGACCGACCCTGGAGGGGGGCTGATCCGTGCATCGCCGAGGGCCATGATCGCGAGGCGGCCGGGGCGGCTCGCCTGTCGCGAGCGAACCGTCGGCGCAGGCGTGATCCCGCACCCGACACGGAAGCACCGCTTTCGGGGTACGCCTCGGCGTCAGGCGATGTTGAACACGCGCCGGAGTTCGTCGATCGCCGAGGCCGGCATCGGTGCCACGGCGCCGAGCGGCCTGGCGAGCAGGATCGCCTCGGTGGTGGCCTCGAGCACCTCGAGCCGGTCGAAGGCCTCGAGCAGCGTGCGGCCGACGACGACCGCGCCCTCGTTGGCGACCAGCACGACCGGGGTCTTCTCGAGCGTCAGGGCCTTGGCGATCTCGGCGGCGTCCTCGACGATCCGCAGGAAGGGGAGCTTGGTGACTTCGTTGAGCACGACGTAGCTCTCCGGAATCGTGTAGGTGCTCAATGTCGCGTCGGTCACGCAGTAGGCGGAGGCGTGGGCGGGCTGGGCGTTGATGATCGCGCCGACCGCCGGGTGCCGCGCGTAGATCTCGGCGTGCAGGCGGGCGGCGCGGCTGGGCTGTTGGCCGACGGTGCAGGCGTCGCCGCGCACGCGCACGATGCCGGAGGGCTGCAGCTCGAGCCGGTCGCGGCGGCGGGGGGTGATGAGGAATTCGTCGTCATCGAGCCGCGCGGAGAACGCACCGGCGGTGCTGATGAGCAGCCGTTGTTGGTAGGAACGGTGGACGAACGAGCAGATGCGGGCGCGCAGCTCGGCCTCGCGGTGGTCGGCGGTGCGGTCGGGCATCTCGCGGTAGCCCGGCATCGTGTCGACGGCGAGCGCCTCGGGTGGCAGCACCTTCACCGGGCCGAGCATGGCCGCGCGCAGGAGGGTGAGGGCGGCGAACTCGAGCGTCTCGAAACGTTGGAAGGCGTCCTTGAGGTCGCGGCCGCCCACGACCACGCCGTGGTTCTCGAGCAGCACGCAGTCGGCGCCGGAGGCGAAGGTGTCGGCGATGTTGTTGCCCAGTTCCTGCGTGCCGGGGCAGGCGTAGGGGGCGAGGGCGACGCGCCCGCAGATCTGGTGCACGTGCGACTGCAGGCGTGTATCGGGGATCTGGCGGCAGATGGAGAAGGCGACGAGGGCGCCGGGGTGGGCGTGCACGATCGCGCCCAGATCGGGGCGCCGGCGGTAGATCTCGCGGTGGAAGGGCAGTTCGGAGGAGGGCGGGTGGGCGCCCTCGGGGCGACCGTCGGGGGCGATGCTCACGATGTCGGAGGGCGTGAGCGCGCCCTTGTCCACGCGGGCCGGGGTGATCCAGATGCGACCGTCGGGTTCGCGGATCGAGAGATTGCCGCCCGACGTGGTGGTCATGCGTTGGCGGTAGATGCGCTGCATCTTGGCGACGAGTTGGTCGCGCGGGTGGATCGATTGGGTGCTCATGGGTTGGGTCGACGTTGCAGTGGTGGAGGGTCGGCCAGCGGCTCGGTGGCAACAAACACAAAGACCGCGCCGGGTCGCGACGCGAATGTCGCACCGCTTGACTGTCCGCGCGATTTCGGGGCGAAGCGGCTGCCGGTGATGGCAACCTGTGCCGTCGCCAACGCGTCTACCCGACCGCGGCGCCTGACATTGCTGTCGAGGTGCGCTAGTCTCACATCCCCGTCCGTCCCCAACGCATATTCATGAAGACCTCATTGCTCGCTTTCGCGACGCTCGGCCTGGTGGCCGCGGCGTGTTTCCCCTCCGTCTCCGCCGCGCAGATCGGCCAGCGGTTTCCCTCCGAAAAGAAAGTCGTGATCGATCCGGTCACCGGCACGCCGCTGACCTTTCTGACCAGCACACCGGCCGGCGATTCGAAGATCTACCAGACGCACCACCAATGGACCGCGGACGGCCAGTGGCTGGTCTTCCGTTCGAACCGGGTGAAGGGCGAGGCGATGGCGGTGAACGAGGAAACCGGTGACATCGTGCAGGTGACCGAGGGCGGCTACACCGGCATGCTCTGCCTGGCCGACCACTCGATGAACCTCTACTTCCTGCGGGTGCCGAAGAGCGGCGCGGGCGATGTATCCGGTTCTCCGGCCTACGCCGACGTGAAGGACCAGAAGGAGCCGGCGCAGATCGTGCGCGCGGACCTGGCCGCGGTCTTTGCCGACAGCGCCGCGGGTACGATGAAGAGCCCCGATTCCTACCAGCACGTCTGCGGCACGGTGCCGCTCGCGATGGGCGCGGTGGGCGATGTCGCCCTCGATCCGAACGAGGACTTCGCGTACTTCCGCGTCGGCAGCAAGGAGGTCGCCGGCCAGTACCTCGCCCCGGGCACGAAGGTCGAGGAGAACTACGGCCCGCGCAACATGGGCGCCGGGCCGACCGGGCTGGCGAGCATGAACCTGAAGACCGGCGAGGTGAAGTTCATCGTCGCGGTGCCGTTCCAGATCGGCCACGTGCAGACCAATCCCTGGGTGCCCGGCGAGATCGTCTTCTGCTGGGAGACCGGCGGCAAGTCGCCGCAACGCACCTGGACGGTGCGCGCCGACGGCACCGGGCTGCGCCCGCTCTACACCGAGGCGAGCCATGACTGGGTGACGCACGAGGCCGTGATCACCCGAGACGAGGTCGCACTCGCCATCCTCGGGCACCGACCGATCGGCAACGCCGACGAGTGGGGCAGCTGCGGCTCGCGCGACCGGCCCACCGGACTGGGCGTGATCAACCTGCGCACCGGCGAGATGCGCATCGAGGGGCAGACCCGCGAGGGCAGCGGGTTCTGGCATGTGAACGGTTCGGGCGACGGCCGCTGGCTGGCGGGCGACGACTTCTCCCGCAGCCTGTATCTGATCGACCGGCACACCGGCGAGATGCTCCTGCTCACCACCGGCCACAAGACCACCGCCGCCGACCACCCGCACCCGACCTTCAACGCCGCCGGCACCAAGATCCAGATCCAGTCGGCGATGCTTTCGGAGGACAATCGTTCGATGAACATCTGCATCGTGCCCGTGCCCGAGAGCTGGCTGAAGCGCACCTATTCCGAAAAGGCCCCGCAGTAACAACCGGATACCCATCCCCTCATGAAACGCCTGCTTCTCTCCGCCCTGGCCGCCGGGACCTTTCTGCCCGCCCTGTTCGCCGAGGAACCACCCCGCGAATGGATTGACGCCGCCACGGGGCACCGCGTCGTCCGCCTCTCCGAAGAGCCCGGCACCGCGAGCCTCTACTTTCACCAGAACGCCTACACGCCGGACGGCCGCAAGGTGGTCGTGACCACGCCGCACGGCATCTCCACGATCGACCTCGCCACCCGCGAGATCGCGCCGGTGGTCGAGGGCGAGGTGCGCGTGATCGTCGTCGGCCATCGCACGGGCGATGTCTATTACACGCGAAAGGAGGCCGAGGGCTCGGCGATCTTCGCGACCAACACCGAGACGAAGGCGACCCGCCGGATCGCGTTGGTGCCGCGTGGCGGCGTGGCCTCGCTCAATGCCGACGAGACCTTGCTGCTCGGCACCTTTGCCGAGGAGGACGACCGCGGTTGGCAGAAGGGGGATCGGGCCGGCCAGCGGAAGCTGCCGGAAGGCACGAAGAAGGCGGACGAGGCGCCGACGCGCGCGATCGGGCAGGCCGAGTACCAGGCCACGTGGCCCGACGGCACGCCGATGACCTTCGCCGAGGCGAAGGAGCTGCGCATGCACGAGAACCTCGCCCGTATCCAAGCCGGTAAGCCGCGATCGCTCTTCACCCTCGACACCCGCACCGGCGAGATCCGCGTGATCCATCGGGAGGCGGAGTGGCTCAACCACGTGCAGTTTTCGCCCACCGATCCGCAGCGGATCATGTTCTGCCACGAGGGCCCCTGGCACGAGGTGGACCGCCTCTGGACCATCCGCACCGACGGCACCGGCCTCCAGAAGCTGCACGAGCGGACCATGAACATGGAGATCTGGGGACACGAGTTCTTCGCCGCCGACGGGAAGACGATCTGGTACGACCTGCAGACCCCGCGCGGCGAGGTGTTCTGGGTGGCCGGCTATGAACTCGCGAGCGGGCGTCGCACCTGGTACGCGCTCGACCGCAACGAGTGGTCGGTGCACTTCAACGTGTCGCCCGACGGCACACTCTTCGCCGGCGACGGCGGCGACAGCGAGATGGTGGCCCACGCGCCCGACGGGAAGTGGATCTATCTGTTCCGCCCGCGCGGTGTGCCGGATGTCGCGGGCATCAAGGCGCCGAACTCCGAGGGGCTCATCCATCCGGGACGCTTCGTCGCCGAGAAGCTCGTCGACATGGGCAAACACGACTATCGCCTCGAACCGAACGTCACGTTCACGCCGGACATGAAGTGGATCGTCTTCCGCTCCAACATGCACGGCGCCACCCACGTGTACGCCGTCGAGATCGCCAAAGCCCCATGAAGATGCGCAGCCTTCTGTTCTTCCGTAGCGAAACGCGCCCGAGTTTCGGCGCCGCGGCCGAAAGCCTTGGCGGCTTTCGCTACGCAGTCGGTGCGGTTCTGGGTGCAGTATTGTTGGCGATGGCTATGCCGACTCTTGCTTCCGCCGAGGAGGTGCCGGCCTCGCCCGACCCGCGGTTCGCCGTGGGCGAACTGCTGGCGAAGGACGACTTCGACTGCTGCCTGGGCCAATGGCAGTCGGAGCTCGAGAAGGGCGGCCGCATCGAGCTCCGCGACGGCGAACTCGAGATCGACGTGCCCGGCGGTTGTTCGCTTTGGTTTCGGCAGCGTTTCGAGGGACCGATCCTGATCCGCTACGAGGCCACCACGATCAAGGCCGGCGGCACCAACGATCGGGTGAGCGACCTGAACTGTTTCTGGATGGCCGACGACATCCGCAGCCCGGGCGAGCTGTTTGCCACGCCACGCAGCGGCCAGTTCTCCGATTACGACCAACTGCGCTGCTATTACGTCGGGCTCGGCGGCAACAGCAATGGCACGACACGTTTCCGTCGCTACATCGGCGAACGCGGGAATCGTCCGTTGTTGCCCGAACACGATCTCACCGCACCGGAGGATCTGCTCGTGCCCAACGTTTCGCAGACGGTCGAGCTCGTCGCGGCCGGCAGCACGATCGGCTATTACCGCGACGGCCGGAGGCTCTTCGCGTACGAGGATCCCGAGCCGTACACCGCCGGCTGGTTCGCGTTCCGCACGGTCACGAGCCACTTCACGCTGCGGCATTTCCGCGTGTATCGATTGGTGCCAGCCGAGAGCGGTCGCGCGCCATGAGCACAGTCGTGGTGACCGGGGCCGACCGCGGCGTGGGGCTTTCGTTGGTCGAGCAGTTGGCCGCAAAGGGCGATCGGGTCTTCGCGACCTGTCTAGATGTCGATGGCGCTGCGCTGCGTGCGGTGGCCGAGCGGTTCTCCGGTTGCGTCGAGATCGTGCGCCTGGACGTCGGCGATGCCGCCAGCGTGCGGTTGGCGGTATCGGAGATCCGGAGTCTGGTCGGTGCGCTCGACCGGGTCATCAACAATGCCGGAATCCTCGGCGACATCGAGCACTCGGTCGGCGATCCGGAGTTCGATCCGGATGGAGTGCTCGACGTATTCCGGATCAACGCACTCGGTGCCCTGCGGGTGACCCACGAGTTGTGGGATCTGTTGATGGCCGGGGGCGAGAAGTTGGTCGTCAACATCTCGTCCGAGGCGGGCAGCGTGGCCCGCAACTGGCGTGATCGTTGGTTCGGTTACGCGATGTCGAAGGCGGCGCTGAACATGGAGGGCGCGCTCATCCACCGGCGGTTGGCCGAGTTCGGCGGTCGCGTGATGCAGGTGCATCCCGGCTATGTGCGCTCGTACATGCACGGCGCCAAGAACGAGAAGGCAACCCACGAAGCGGACGAGGCCGCGCGGCTGGTGCTCGCGGCGATCGAGCAGCGGCGGAGTCGGCCGCGCGGAGAGCAACCCGACTATTTCGACCTCCACGGCGAGGCGCTTCCCTGGTGATTCCATGAATGCCGACGACACCGCCCTCCCGCGTGCGCTCGTGATCGGTTCTCCCGCTGCGCCGTATCATCCGCTGGCCGGCGTCGAGGCGGCGTTTCGCGCGACGCTCGGTGCCGACTTTGCGTTGGCGTTCACCGAGAACCGGGAGGCCCTGCTGCAGGCACCGGCGCCACCCCGGCTCGTGGTGGCCTACGCCGACACGTGGAACGAGCCCGTGCCCGAGTCTATTGCCGGGGCCCTGCTGGAATTTGTCAGGCGTGGTGGGGGCTTGTTGGCTGTGCACAACGGAATCTGCTGGGCCGGCACACCTGCGCTACGACCGCTGTTCGGGGCGGTGTTCACCGGACACCCGGACTCGGCCGCGATGCGGTATGCTCCGGTCGGGGGGCATCCGATCACCGCCGGTCTCGCGGCGTTCGAACTTCACGAGGAGCCCTACCGTTACGATGTCGGCAAGGGCCTCGATGCGGAGTTGATCCTTCAGTACGCGCACGAAGGCCGCGAATGGCCTGCCGGTTGGGCCCGGCAATATGGCGCGGGACGTTTCGCGCATCTCCAGCCCGGGCACCGGGCCGAAGCGTTTGCGAGTCCGGGCTATGCCGAACTGGCTCGTCGGGCCGCGCGTTGGTGCGCGGGGCTCTCGATCGTTGCCTGACATGGCGGTGGCCGCCGCGGCCGTCGAATGGCCCCGGGATGCGCGGTGCGTCTCGGGATAGGAACGCTGGCGCTCCGCTCGGCAGCGGAGCAGGGGGATGTGGCTACGCGCCTGCCAGGATCCGCTCGATGCGGTCGAGCTCGGGTTGGGTGAGCGGGGCGTGCGCGAGCGCGGCGACGTTCTCCTCGATCTGTGCGACCTTGCTGGCGCCGATGAGCGCCGAGGTGATCACGGGGCGGCGCAGCACCCATTGCAGCGCCATCTGCGCGAGCGACTGGCCGCGCTCGCGGGCGAGGGCGTCGAGTTGGCGGATGACGACGAGCTTCGCCTCGGTGATGTCCTCGGGCTTGAGGAAACGCGGATCGTGGGCGGCGCGAGAGTCGGCCGGGATGCCGTCGAGGTAGCGGCCGGTGAGCAGGCCCTGTGCAAGCGGACAGAATACAATTGCGCCCATGCCCTCGCGTTCCACGACGTCCGTGAGCCCGCCCTCGATCCAACGGTCGAACAGGTGGTACTTCGGCTGGTGGATCAGGCAGGGGGTGCCGAGTCCGCGGAGGATGACGGCGGCGCGGGCGGTCTGTTCGGCGGAGTAGTTGGAGAGGCCCACGTAGAGCGCCTTGCCGGTGCGCACGATGTGGTCGAGCGCCGCCATGGTCTCCTCGAGCGGGGTCTCGGGATCCGGCCGGTGATGGTAGAAGATGTCGACGTACTCGAGACCGAGCCGGCCCAGGCTCTGGTCGATGGAGGCGAGCAGGTGCTTGCGCGAGCCCCATTCGCCGTAGGGGCCGGGCCACATCTGGTAGCCGGCCTTGGTGGAGACGAGGATCTCGTCGCGCCAGGCGCGCAGATCCTCGCGCAGGATGCGGCCGAAGACTTTTTCCGAGGCGCCGGCGGGCGGACCGTAGTTGTTGGCGAGATCGAAGTGGGTGATGCCGCGGTCGAAGGCGCCGAGCACGAGGGTGCGGCTGCGTTCGTGCGCATCGCCGTCGCCGAAGTTGTGCCAGAGCCCGAGCGAGAGTGCGGGCAGTTTGAGGCCGCTACGGCCGCAACGGCGGTAGAACGCCGTGCGGTCGTAGCGGGTGGGGGCGGCTTGGTAGGACATGCCAGGGGATGGAATGGAGAGAGGGACGAGGCTGGTCGGGGAGGGCGGCGCGGCGGTTCAGCGCATCTGGTCGCCGTTCTCGGGGATGCCCGGTTCGTCGAGCAGTTGGATACAGGTCGCGGGGCCGAGATCGGCCGGCGGGTCCCAGGCGCGGAGCGCCCAGACGACCTTTTTTCCGGGCGTGACTTCGAGCACCTGGATGGTGCCGGGCCAGTCGCGCGGATCCTTCAGCGCGCCCGGGCACCAGTAGCTGATCACGGTGTTGCCGTTGGCGAGGCGGTTGGCCTCCTGCGGACCGAACAAACGGAACTCGGGGGCATCGGCCTGCGAAAACTCCCACACGACGTTTCCTTGCGGGTCGAACTCGCGGACGAAACCGCGGTTGCTGGAGACAAGGGTATTGCCGTTGTGGAGTCGCACGGCGGCCCACGGGGAGAGCACCGCCAGCGCCCAGACTTCCTTTCCGCCCATGTCGTATTCGGCGACCTTGTTGTTGTCCATGTGGGCGGCGAGCAGGGTGCCGGCGCGCGTGAGGCGGGCGCGGCGGAAATGGCCGTGGGCGGACGCCGGATTGCCGGTGGGGAGCGTGAGCTGCCGCTCGATCGCCTCGGTCGTCAGGTTGATCAGCAGCATCGTGGCGGGGTTGCCGTTCTGCACGATCATCACCCGGTCCGAGCCGACCGGTTGGGCGACGTGGATCTCGAGTCCGGGCGGGGCCTCCTTTTGCCAGAGGATCCGTTTGTCGGGCGAGACCAGCATGGCGCCGCCCATGTAGGCGAAAAGCACGCTGCCGTCGGAAAGCCGGGTGGCGTCGCTGATCTCCTGGAGGTTGCCGCGCGGGCCTTTGATCGGGATCGAGTAGGTCCAGTCGATTTTGCCATCGCGCACGACGAAGAGCGTCTGGTCGGCGTGGCGGTGGTCCCATTCGCCGGCATAGAGGAACGGGTGCTGGGCCAGGCCGTTGCCGGGGAGCGCCGGTGTCGGTTCGGCGGAGGAGTGGAGCGGAGATGCGAGCATGGCGAGGAGGGCGGCGAGGCATCCGGTGTGGCGAAGGCGGGACGGACGGACGGAGGCGCGCGGCATGATTCCGAGATAGGAGTTGCTTCGGCGGCGCTCGACCCCTTTGAGAATTGGACAGTCTAAGCCATGAGTCGACCAACCCCCTCCGTGCGCTCGATCGCTCGCCTCACCGGATTCTCGAAGGCGACGGTGGCCAATGCCCTGCGCGGGGACGCCTCGGTGGCCGTTGCGACCGCGGAACGGATACGCGCGGTGGCGGCGGAGGTGGGCTACGAGAGCAACCGCTTCGTCACGGGCCTGATGTCGGCGATGCGGCGTTCGCAGACGACGGGTTTCCACGGCGTGCTCGCGAGCATCGAGTTTGCGGAGCCGGAGCGTCCCGCCCACGGCCCGTTTCATCTCGAGCTGGTGGCGGGGGCGCGCGGGCGGGCGGCGGCGCTCGGCTTCAAGCTCGAGGAGTTCGTCGTGGGGGTGCGGCGGCTCACGCTCGCGCGGCTTGATGCGGTGCTCAAGGCGCGTGGGATCCACGGCGTGGTGGTGCTGCCGGCATGGCGGGCGCCGGACCTCGGGGCGCTGGACTGGGCGTCACTGGCGGCGGTGGCGGCGGACCGGATGCCCACGGCCATCCAACTGCACTCGGTCTGTTGTGATCACTACAGCTCGATGTATCACCTGCTCGAATCGCTGGAGCGGCGGGGGTATCGGCGCCCGGGCCTGATCCTGGAGACCGGGCGCGACGAGCGGGTGCTGATGCGGCGGAGTGCGGCGCTGCACGCCTTCCAGCAGCGGCTGCCGCGGTCGCGACGCGTCCCGTTGCTCGAGGCTCCGGCCCTCGATCGCGAGGTGTTCGACTCGTGGTTCCGCCGGCACCGCCCGGACGTGGTGCTGGCCCATGAGCCGGAGGTGCTCGATTTCCTCGAGGCCGACGACGTGGCGGTGCCCGACGCCTGCGGATTCGTGTGTCTGAACTTGGCGAAGACGAAGCGCCCGTGCGCCGGGCTCGACCTGCAGCCGCGCCTGATCGGCGCGCGGAGTGTCGAGCTGCTCGTCGCCCAACTGCAGCAAAATGCGCGTGGAGTGCCCGAATGCCCGTCGGTGCTCACGCTCGCGGCGCGCGTGGTCGATGGTCCGACGTTGCGCCCGTAGGGCCGCGCGGGTCGGGAGTGGCGGCATCGACGTGATGCCGACGTGGGGTTCGCCGCCGGATGGGCGGCGGGCGTGGGGCGTTGAAACTCGTTGCGCCGGCGCGACTCCGTAACCTCAATCGGCGCTGGTGCGTCACTGACCGACGTGCTCGTTGAAACCGCAACACCATGGATGACGAAACGCCCGACTTCGACGGGTTGCTCGACGGCGTGCGCCGGGGCGACCAGGTGGCCGCGCGTGAACTCGTCGAGGCGTTGCACCCGTTGGTGCGCAAGATCGTGCGGGCGCACCTCCCGCGCCGCGTGGCCGAGGAGGATCTCTCGCAGGAGGTCTACCTGAAGATGTTCAGCCGGATCGAACAGTACCGGGGCGAGATGCCGTTCACGCACTGGGTTTCCCGGATTGCGGTGACGACGTGCATCGACCATCTGCGTTTCCAGCAGCGTCGGCCGGAGCTGCGTTGGGCGGATCTTTCGGAGAACGAGGCCGAGGTGCTCGACGCGGTGCTCACCGGCAGCGATGGCGAGGATGCGACTGATGCCTTGGCCGCGCGCGAGCTGGTGGCCCGTCTGCTCGAACAACTATCGCCTGCCGACCGTACCGTGATCACGCTGCTCGACCTCGAGCAGAAATCCGTGGCCGAGATCCGCGAACTCACCGGTTGGGGCGCGAGCATGATCAAGGTGCGGGCTTTCCGGGCTCGCCGGAAACTGCGCAAACTTTTTGAACAGCTGGAACGAAAGGAACACCCATGAAACGTCCTGATCCCTGGATGAAACTGGTGGCGGCCGCCCGCATGGCGCCGGCGCCGGACTCCGCCGATCTTCCCTTCGGTTTTGCCGAGCGGGTGGCGGCGCGCGGGCTGACCCAACGGCGTGAGCCCGCGGAATTCTTCGGCGTGTTCGCGATGCGGGCCCTCGGTTTGGCAGTGGCGGTACTGATCGCGTCGGCCGTGGTGGGGTATCCGCTTTCGGCGAAGACCGCGGACGCCTTGTCGGATGAGCTGAGCGATCCTGTCGCCGAACTCGTTGCCCAACTTTGATCATGATCACGAAACCCCGCACAGTGCTCGTGTTGGTTGGCATTTTCATCGCCGGTTTGGCCAGCGGCGTCTTTCTGGCGCCGGCGGTGGGTCCGCTGTTCCGGCCGAAAGCCAAAATGCCCGTACCGCGCCCGAGCTTCGCCGAGCGCAACATGGGTCGGCTCGAGGAGGTGTTGAGCCTGACCCCCGAACAGCGGGTGAAGATCGAGGCGCTGATGCGCCAAGCCGGAGACGAGTTGGCGAAGAACCGCCGCGAATCGTGGCGGGTGGCGGGTGAACACCTGCGGCGCCTCAATGAACAGATTGCCGAACTGCTTTCCGCCGAGCAGCGGGTGAAGTTCGAGGAGTTCAAGCGCGAGCAGGAGGAGAAGATCCGGCAACGCACGGCCGATCCCGAGCCCCGGGGACCCAAGCACGGAGGTTATCCACCACACCGTCCGCCGCCGCCTCCTTCCCCATGAGTTTTGGGCGCCGCATTTCGCGGCGCTTTTTTTTGGCAGAATCTGGTTGCCCGAGGGAGTGGCGACCTCCACGGTCCGCGCCGGCCAGGTCCCATGCATGGGCAGGCGCGTGAACTCCGCCAGGACCGGAAGGTAGCAACGGCAACGACGTCCTCCCAGTGCCGTGGGGTGCCTGGCCACTTTTCATTTTCCCCGCGACGGCGGCGCCCTTGCGCCTCGAGTCGTATCCGTGCTATGGCAACCCCCGTGAACTCCTCCCTCGTTCTCACGCTTGTCGGACCCGACTGCCCCGGTCTGGTCGAATCGGTTGCCGAGATCGTCGCCGCGCAACGCGGCAACTGGCTCGAGAGTCGTCTCGCTCGTCTGGGGGGCCAGTTTGCCGGTATCGTGCAGGTGGCCGTGCCCGGCGAAAACGAAGGCGCCTTGAAGAGCGCGTTTGCCCAGCTTGGCGTGAAGGGCTTGCACGTGGTGGTGACTGTCGACCCGGAGCAACGGGCGGAGGCGGCGGGGCGCGTGGTGAAGCTTGAACTCGTCGGCCAAGATCGTCCCGGCATCGTGCACCAGATCACGCGGGTGCTGGCGGCGCATCAGGTGAATGTCGAGGAGCTCGTGACCGAGTGCGTCGAGGCACCGATGGCCGGAGGCAGGTTGTTCCAGGCGCAGGCCGAGCTGCTTGTCCCGCCGAGCGCCGACATGGTCGCGATCCGCGCCGATCTCGAGAAGATCGCCGCCGACCTGATGGTCGATCTCGAGTTCGCGGAGGCGTAGGTCGGAAGTCGTTCGGTTGCGATCCGGCGGAAGGGCGGCCGCGACGGCGAGATCCGCGAATCTTCCGCGTCTCGAGCGACGGCGCTCGCGGCCGAATGGCACCACCGGTTGCGCGGCGGATGCGGCGGGTTATGGTCGGCCCATGCTCTCCGTGGGTGCCAATTTCGCCGCCGGGGCCGGGCGCACGGCATCGGCCTCCATCGCCGGTTCGGCGGAGCCCAACGGCGCGTTTCGACAAACGACCGATGGTGCCGCGGCCAGGAACGCGAATCGGGATCTCGGCGACACCGGGGAGAACAACGACGGGTTGACCAAGTCCGCCGAGACCGCCGGCGGGGACCGAGGGGTGAAAGCCTACGAAGCCGCGGCGGCGAAACTCGCCGCGCAGAGCGGTGGCCCGCCCCCGGGCTCCACGTCCGAAACCAACGACCCGCAGGTCGCGGCGGCGCTCGCCGAGCTGAAGGCATCGGATGCGGCCGTGCGGGCCCACGAGGCGGCGCATGTGTCCGCTGGTGGGAGCTACGTGCGCGGCGGGGCTTCCTTTACGTACCAGAAAGGGCCCGACGGGCAGCAGTATGCAGTGGGCGGCGAGGTCGCCATCGACACCTCGCCCGTCGCCGGCGACCCGCAGGCCACGATCCTGAAGATGATCACGGTACGCGCGGCGGCGCTCGCCCCGGCGGATCCCTCGGCGGCGGACCGCGCGGTGGCGGCAGCCGCGTCGCGGCAGGAGTCCGCGGCTCGTCTGGAGCTGCTCGCGGCACAGCGCGAAGGGGGTGAAGAAGGCGGGGCAAACGGCGAAGCCGAGGCGATCGAGTCGGTCGATCGGGAACGATCGGCCGAGCCAGCCGGGGGGCGGCGGGCGGCCGAGCAGTTCACCGCCGAGGTTGGGCAGCAGGCCCGATCGGTCTACGAGGCGATCCTCGGCGCTCAGGGAAACAACGGCACCCCGCTTTTCCAGGCGGCGGCGTGAGCCGGGCGTGGCGCCGGCCTCCGTGCCGGCGGTGTTGGGCGTGGAGCGGTGGGCGTGAGGAATCCGAGGGTTCCGCCCGGAGACCGGACCTACGGGATGGCCGGCCGCACGGGGCACTGTTGCAACTCTAGGCCCCCGGGCCGAGGCGGCCCGAGTCTCGGCCAGGTCGCCGCCCTGGCCGACAGCGGCCGAAGCTCACTCCCACCGGCGGTCGAGCTGTGTCGCGAGAAAGCGGATCGTGCGCTGGTGGGCCGCGATGCCGACGTCGTCGGAAGTCTCGATCAAGGCGGTGAGCAGGGTCTGCATCGCCTCGTCGTGGCGCCCGAGATTGTGCAGGGCGAGGGAGAGGAAGACTTCGAATTCACGTTGCTCGGGGAATTGGAGTCGCCCCTGCGCGAGAACTTCGGCGGCGCGGGCGTAGTCCCCGAGGCAGCGTAGCGCGGAGCCGAGCCCGAGGAAGGCGCTGGAGAGCTCGTTGGGCGGCAGCCCGAGGGCGATCGCGCGTTCGTAGGCGACGGCGGCGTCGCGATAGCGGCCCAACACTTCGCAGCTCCACGCGATCTGGTGCAGGATCTCCGGCGTGTTGGGGTGGCGCGTATCGAGCGCGCGCAAACGCGGCAGCAGGGCCGCGACGGCGCCGCCATGGCGCGCGCCCACGATCGCATCCAATTCCGGTTTCCAGGCGGGTTGTTCGGTCTCTTCGCTCACGCCCGGATTGCACGGCGAACGACGCGCAGGAAGCAACGTCGGATGAGGGTCAGCCGACCTTTCGTTCCGCAGCGATGGCTTCCGCGAGTTCGGCCGCGGCGGCGCGTGGGTCGGCGGCCGCGCAGAGGGCGGAAACCATCGCCACGCCATCGGCGCCGGCGATCAAGGCTTGCCGGAGATTGGCCCGGCCGATGCCGCCGATCGCCACCACCGGCCGGGAAATCTCACGCCGGAGACGCGCGAACTCCTCCACGCCCAGGGCGGGCGCGGCGTCGGCTTTGGTGCCGGTCGGAAACAGCGGGCCGAGGCCGACGTAGTCGACCGATGGATCGATCGTAACCAATTCGTCGGCCTGGGTGACGGAGAGGCCGACAATGGCCTCCGGCCCGAGAATGGTGCGCGCGACCGCGGGTGGCAGGTCCTCCTGGCCGACATGCACGCCATCGGCGCCGATGGCGTGGGCGACATCGATCCGGTCGTCGACCAGCAGCGGAATGCCCAACGGGCGCAGGTGCGCGAGCAGCGCGCGCCCCGCCTCGGCGAGTGTGCGGGCCGGCCCGGTCTTGTCGCGTAGTTGCACGATCGTCACGCCGCCGGCGACCGCGGCGGCCACGGTTTCCGTCAGTCCGCGCCGGGCGGTCAACCCGGGGTCGGTGACGAGGTACAGGGAGAGATTGAAGGGACGCGCCATCGGGGCGGCGATTGTGTCGGCCGGGCGGCGGCGGGCGAGAACGACAATGGGCCGTTGCCGCATTTTTACCTTCCCGACCCGCGTTGCTTTGCCCCGAATGAACCCATGCCGACCGCGATTGCCATCAGTGGAAGTCCCCGCCGCAACGGAAACACCGACACGCTGCTCCAGCGTTGTCTCGAGCGCCTCGCCGGGCAGGGAATCGGCGGCGAGCTGGTGCGCCTGTGCGACGTCACGATCCAGGGGTGCGCCGCGTGCGGCGGTTGCCGGGAGTCGAAGGACGAGAGCTGCCCGGGGCGGAACTGCGACGACTTCCAGCTCGTGTTCGAAAAGATGGTGCGGGCCGACATCATCGTGGTCGGTTCGCCGGTGTATTTCGGTTCGGCCACGCCGGAGCTCATGGCGTTGCTCGACCGGGCGGGCTACGTTTCGCGCTCGAACGGCGGCATGCTCTCGCGCAAGATCGGCGGCCCGATCGCGGTCGCACGGCGAGCGGGGCACAACTTCACCTACGCACAGTTGATGATGTGGTATCTGGTCAACGACATGGTGGTGCCGGGCTCGACCTACTGGAACGTGGGCGTGGCCCGCGATCCGGGCGAGATCAACAACGACGCCGAGGCGCTCGCGACCATCGACCGTTTCGCCGACAACCTCGCCTGGCTCGCGGGCAAGCTGTGCTGACGGAGGGCCGGGCGGCCGAATCCACGGGAGAAACGTCTCCACCGTGACCGGGCGGTCAGCCGACGATCTTCAAGCGTTGCGCGATCGTTGCGGCATCGAGCAGGTGCAGCGCGTCGAGCAGGTGCAGCTGGAGCGAGCCGGGGCCGGGGCTTTTTTCGGCGGCGATCTCGCCGGCCAACGAGAGAAAACTCAGTCCGGCGGCGACCGCGGTGAGCCGATCGGCTTCCACCGCCAGGGCGGCCCCGACCAGCGCGGTGGCGGTGCAGCCCAGGCCGGTGACGCGGGCCATGAGCGGGTGGCCGTTGGCGAGCGCGATGGTGGTGGCGCCGTCGGTCACGTAGTCGACCGGGCCGGTGACCGCGACGATGGCGCCGGTCGTCTGCGCGAGCCGGCGGGCGGGGGCGAGCGCATCGGCGGAGTCGCGGGTGGAGTCGACCCCCTTGGTCTTCTCGGCGGTGGCGCCGGCGAGCACGAGGATCTCGGAGGCGTTGCCGCGAATGCAGGTGGGGTGGCGGCGGGCGAGGGCGGCGGCGGTCTCGGTGCGCAGCGCGGTGGCGCCGGCGCCGACCGGGTCGAGCACCCACGGGATGCCTCGTTCGCCCGCGGTGACCGCGGCCTTTTCCATGGCGGCGATCCACGGGGTCGAGAGCGTGCCGAGGTTGACGACCAGTGCTTGGGAAATGGCGACAAACTCGGCGACCTCCTCGACGGCGTGGACCATGGCCGGCGAGGCGCCGAGGGCGAGCAGGGCGTTGGCCGTGTTGTTCATCACGACATAGTTCGTGATGTTGTGGACCAGCGGGGCGCGGGTGCGGATGGCGGCAAGGACGGCGGAGGCGCGGTCGGCGGAGAACATGGCGCGAGTCGTACCGCGTTTGGGCATGGCGGTGCGAGCCCCGAAAAGGCGCCGCCGCGGCTCAGCCAAGCATCTGGTCGAGTGACGAGTGACGTGTGACGAGCGTCGAGGAGCCGATCCCAGAGGAGATCGAGCGAAGCATTCGTGCTGGAAGCTCGCCACCGGTGGCTTGGCGCTCGTCCCTCGACGCCCGCCTCTCGACAGCATCATCGCGGCTCAGCCGCCGCCCGCCTGCTGGTCGTTTTCGTAGGCGACGATGATCTTCTGCACGAGCGGGTGGCGCACGACGTCGGAGCCGGCGAAGTGGTGGAACTCGATGCCGGGGATGCCGCCGAGGATGCGCGGCGCCTGGGCGAGGCCGGACTGCTTGGCCCGCGGCAGGTCGATCTGAGTGATGTCGCCGGTGATGACCATGCGCGACTCCTCGCCGAGGCGGGTGAGGAACATCATCATCTGCTCGCGCGTGGTGTTCTGGGCCTCGTCGAGGATGGCGAAGCAGTTCGCGAGCGTGCGGCCGCGCATGTAGGCGAGGGGGGCGATCTCGATCGCGCCGCGCTCCATGAGCTTGGCGACATCCTCGCGGTCGAGCATGTCGTGCATCGCGTCGTAGAGGGGGCGCAGATACGGGAGGATCTTTTCGCGCAGGTCGCCGGGCAGGAAGCCGAGCGCCTCGCCGGCCTCGACCGCGGGGCGGGCGAGGATGATCTTCTGGACCTGGTTCTTGAGCAGGGCCGAGATCGCCGCGGCCATCGCGAGGTAGGTCTTGCCCGTGCCCGCAGGTCCGATACCGAAGACGATCGTGTTGGTCTGGATCGCCTTCAGGTAGAGTTTCTGGCCGATGGTCTTCGGCACGATGCTGCGGCGGTTGGTGGCGACCACGAGCGGTTCGGCGAAGAGGGCGCGCAACTGGGCCTCCTCGCCGCGGGCGAAGCCCTCGAGCAGCTTCACGAAATCGGGCTGGCGCACGGACAGGCCCTGGGTGCGGCCGTCGTTGAGGAAGTTGAAGAACGCCTCTGTGCGGGCCACCGCCTCGTCGCCGCCCTCGATCTTGAGCCATTCGTCGCGGGTGACGAGGGTGACGCCGAGCAGCTTCTCGACCAGGGCGAGGTTGTCGGTGCGGCCGCAGTAGAGCTGGTTGAGGTGCCGGGGGGCGGGGAAACTGAGGGTCTTCGAGGCCATCGCGCTGGCGGGGTGGATCAGGGAGTGGTGCCGGCGGCCAGCTGCGCGGCCACGGCGTGGAGGCGGTCGTACATCGCGGCGAGGGACTGCGGGAGCACGCGGGTGTCGCCGATGACGGGCATGAAGTTGGTGTCGCCGTTCCAGCGCGGCACGATGTGCGCGTGGAGGTGCTTGGGGATGCCGGCGCCGGCGGCGGCGCCGAGGTTGAAGCCGACGTTGAAGGCGTCGGGTTTGAGGGCGGCGGTGAGGAGCTTCTTGGCGAAGACGATCAGCTCCATCAGCTCGGCGCGTTCGGCCGCGGTGAGGTCCTCGAGTTCGGGGACCTCGCGGAAGGGGACGACAAGCAGGTGGCCCGCGTTGTAGGGGAAGCGGTTGAGCACGATGTAGTGGCCCGTGCCGCGGTGCACGATGCGGGCGGCACGGTCGTCGCCGAGCAGGGGGAGGGCGGCGAAGGGGTTGGCATCGGGGGCATCCTTGGGGGCCTCGATGTATTCCATCCGCCAGTATGCGTGGAGGTGCTGCATGTCGGGAAGAGGGGGAAGGTACCGGGGGGGCGGCGGACGTGTCAATCGGCGGAGGGGCGGGGCTGCTGGCCGATGGGAGCGTGGATGATGGAGGCCGGGCGGTTCGGCCTTGCGGGGGGCGGGCGGGGTGATTGTGCTCGCGGGGCATGTCCTCGATTTTGCGACGCATCCGGGGCGAAATCCCCGCCGAGTTTTTCGCCGCCCTGATGGTGGCCGTCCTGTTCGTGGCGGTGATCGTGGCCGACCAGATGCACTGGTGGGAGCTCAAGCCCGAGTACATGTTCGGCTGGCTGGTGCCGTTTTTCGTCGGGTACGTCGTGATGGACCGTTGGCCGAAGATCATGGCCGGGCTGCGCCCCACGGGCGAGAGCCCGCTGCCGGCGGGCGTGCAGATGGTGCTGTCGCTGGTGTTCGGCGGCGCGCTGCTGTCGGGGGGCGCGTTTTTCCTGCTCGGGGCGCTCAATCGCGCCGGCTTCGGGGTGACCCAGCCCGGTTCGTTGGCTTTGGCGATGGGCTTCGCGGGCCTTTTGCTGGGGGTGGTCTATTTCAATGCGCCGGTGGGCCGGATTGCGATCGGCGAGACTCGGCCGGGCTGGGGGGCGTGGCGGGCGGATGCGAGGCTGCACGTGGTCTCGCAGTTCGTTTTCCCCGCGCTGATCTGGGTGATCTCGGCGCCGTTGGTCGACGCGGTGGAGAACCAGCTCAGTCTCTTTCTGCTGCGCAAGGTCGTGGCGGTGGTGTCGTTCACGTTCAACCTGCTCGGCTTCCCGCTGATCCGGGAGGGCAGCACGCTGGTGCTGCCGAACGACCAGCGGGTCGGCGTGGAGGATGCGTGCTCGGGGATCCGTTCGCTGACGGCCTGCCTGTTCACCGGCACGTTCCTCGCGGCGGTGTTTCTCGAGCGGTGGTGGAAGAAGATCGCGCTGATCGCCTCGGCGCTGGCGCTCGCGGTGTTCACCAACCTGCTGCGCAGCGTCTTCCTGACCGCGTGGGCGTATGCGAACGGCAGCGACGCGATCGGCGGCTCTTTCCACGATGCCACCGGCTACGCGGTGCTCGGGCTGACGTTCGTCGGTCTGCTCTGCCTGCTGCCGCTCTTCGAGGGCAGGAACTGGCTTCGCTGGCTCGGGCCGAAGGGCGCGGCGGCGGTGAAACGGGGCGGAGACGGTGCCCCCCCGGGGGCGGTCGGCCGTTGATCCCGCGCCGGTCCGAAGCCGCGCGGCCCTGTAGGCCACTGGTCGGTGGCGGGCTTCCGGCTCGAGTTTTCCGCCCGATCGCCTCGGCGATCGGTCGCTAGCGGGCGAGACGGGCGGCGAGGCGGCGGAAGAGCGTCTCGGGGTCGAGGCCGTGCGCGGCGCGCAGGATGTCGACGCTGCTGCCGTGGCCGACGAAGGTGTCGGGCCAGGCGATACGCTCGACGGGGGCCGCGACGCCGGCGTCGCTGAGCGCCTCGAGCACGGCGCTGCCGAAGCCGCCCATCGCCACGTTGTCCTCGAGGGTGACGATCAGCCGGGTGGTGCGGGCGTGGTCGAGAAGCAGGGCGGTGTCGAGCGGCTTGACCCAGCGGGCGTTGACGACCGCGGCGCGCAGGCCGAGTTCGGACTCGAGGCGGTCGGCGAGGGCGAGGGCGTCCTGGACCCAGGGGCCGAGCGCCCACAGGGCAAGATCGGCGCCGGCGCGCAGCACCTCGGCCTTGCCGAGCGGCAGCGGGGCCGGGCGGGCCTTGGGCGCGACGCCGGGGCCGGAGCCGCGGGGGTAGCGGATGAAGGTGGGCCCGGCGCGGCGCAGCGCGGTGTGGAGCAGGTCGGCGAGTTCGTCCTCATCCTTTGGTTGCGCGATGGCGGCGTGGGGCACATTGCGCAGGTAGGAGAGGTCGAAGAGGCCGTGATGGGTCGGGCCGTCGTTGGGCGAGAGGCCGGCGCGGTCGAGGCAGAAGACGACGGGCAGTTGCTGCAGGCAGACGTCGTGGACGATCTGGTCGTAGGAGCGCTGGAGAAAGGTCGAGTAGATGGCGACGACGGGCTTGATGCCCTGCGCGGCCAGACCCGCGGCGAAGAGCACCGCGTGCTCCTCGGCGATGCCGACGTCGAAGAACTGGCGGGGCAGCTCCCGGGCGAGGGCGGAGAGGCCGGTGCCCGAGGGCATGGCGCCGGTGATGCCGACGACCTTGTCGTCCAGCCGGGCCTCGCGCACGAGGGCGGCGCCGAAGACATCCTGATAGGCGGGCGGCGAGCCCGACGGGGTGTGGCCGTTGCCGGTGGCGATGTCGAAGGGGCTGGTGCCGTGGAAACGTTCGGGGTGCTCGCGGGCGACCTCGTAGCCCTTGCCCTTCTTGGTGAGCACGTGCACGACCACGGGGCAGTCGGCCTGTTTGGCGAACTCGAGGTTCTTGATCAGCAGCGGGATGTCGTGGCCGTCGATCGGGCCGAGGTAGCGCAGGCCGTATTTTTCGAACAACGACGATTCGACGAAGAAGTCCTTCGTCTCGCGTTTCCATTTCATCCAGATCTGGTGCAGGCGCTCGCCGCGCGGGGTGCTGCGGAAGAACTCCTCGATGTCGTGGTAGATCCGGTTGTAGGTGGGGTTGGTCGAGAGCTCGTTGAGGTACTTCGCCATCGCGCCGACGTTGCGGGCGATCGACCACTCGTTGTCGTTGAGGATGACGACGAGGCGTTTGGTGGCGTGGGCGATGTTGTTGAGCGCCTCCATGCTCACGCCGCAGGTGAAGGCGGCGTCGCCGCAGAGGGCGACGACGTGTTCGGAGGTGCCGAGCAGGTCGCGCGCGGTGGCCAGCCCGAGGGCGGCCGACAGCGCGGTGCCCGCATGGCCGGCGCCGAAGGCATCGTGGGCGCTCTCGGCGCGGTTGAGGAAGCCGGAGAGCCCGTCGCTCTTGCGGATGCGGCGGAAGCCGTCGCCGTGGCGGCCGGTGAGCAGCTTGTGGACGTAGCCCTGGTGGGAGACGTCGAAGACGAACTTGTCGCGCGGTGTATCGAAAACGCGGTGCAGGGCGATCGAGAGCTCGACCACGCCGAGGTTGGGCCCGAGGTGCCCGCCGTTGTGCGAGGTGACCTCGATGAGTTCCTGGCGGATCTCCTGGGCGAGGCGGTTGAGCTGGTCGACCGGCAGGGCCTTCACGTCGGCCGGGCCGGCGATGGTGGGCAGAAGCGGCGGCAGCGGCGAGGTTTGGGCCGGAGGCGGCGCTCCGGCGGATGGTTTGGCGCTCATCGACGGCGGCTGGTCAGTCGGCCGCGCGTTCGGAGCCGAAGGGCTCGAGCGTGGCGTCGTCGCGCTTCTTCTTGAGAAGCTCGATCTTGAGTTCGGCGTCCTTCAGGCGGGTCTCGCAGACGTCGAGCAGCTTGGAACCCTCCTCGTAGTGGGCGAGCAGATCCGCGAGGGGCACTTGGCCCTGCTCCATGGAGTCGACGATCGACTCGAGCTTGGCGAGGGCTTGCTCGAAACTGGGTTGGTCCGGCTGCTTGGCGGCGGGCATTGCGGGCGCACGATTGTGGGCGGCGCTGCGCTTTTCAACCCCGTTTCCGGGCCGAGAATCCACCGTGGGGGGCGCCGCTGCGGTCCGGGGCCGTTGGGGCGGGTGGCACATCAGGTCTCTTGCCGCCTGGGCCCGCCTGGGCGCCCAGGTTCCCCGGGCGCGAGCAAACGGGCTGACCGACAGTTTCAGTCTTCGCGCCGCCGCGGCCGCTCGTTGAGCATCGGCTCCGCTTCACCGGTGGGCACGAGGCGGAGCGTGTGGCTCTCGGTCTGCCGGTCGCGGCGGAGGGCGATGGTGACATTGAGCCAGTTGAGGATGCCGCCCGCGTCGCCGCTGACCGGTTCGAGCGTGCCGCTCGCGCCGGGCTCGAGAGTCATGGTTCCGGGTTGGGGCACGAAGTTGCCGATCGCACTGCGGAGTTCGGTGATCGCAAAGCTGACCGGCGTGTCGGTGCGGTTGGTGAAGGTGACCTTCATGGTCTGGCGCGGCATGTCGCCGAAGCCGCGGCGTGGTCGGCCTTCATCGGAACGGGAACCGCCGCCTTCGCCGGGGGGCGGTCCACCCATGCCGCCGCCGCGGCGTCGGCCACCGGGCGCGGAAGTATCGCGATCACGGGTACCGGTGGCACCGCCCAGTCGGGCATGGCGGAAGGCGACGACGGTCGCCTCCGCGCCGATGGCATCGCCGAAGTAGGTGGCCCGCCCGGCGAGTTCGGGCTGGGCGCCTTCCGGCGGGTATTGGGGCGGCGGGTGGGGAGAGGCGCAGCCGGTCAGGAACAGCGCGGCGCCGAGGGCGGTGGTCGAGAGGGCTCCCGCGAAGGTCCGGTGTGCGGTGCGGGGGCCGAGGATGGAGCGGAGCAGTTGAAAGGGCACCCGCGCTTCGACGCCTGGAATCGGGGCGGGTTGCACGCTTTCCGCGGAATTCCCCGCCTCCGCAGCGGAAAATGAAGGATGCGCCGGACGGACGGCTAGGCCGTACATCCGGCGCATCCACGATCCCCCTTGAACATGGCGACCACCTTCCTTTGGCCGCCACGCAAGATGGTTGGTGCGCTTCGCGTGGTGGTGGGGGGGGATTACCAGGTCTCGATCTCGCGGATGTGGACGGCGATCTCGTCGATCCACGGGTTGCCGGTCACGCGATGGGCGTTGGCGTTCGTATCGGAAAGGGTGGCGACGATGTCCTGCGCGAGGGAGCGGGCTTCGCCGAGCAGCAAGGCCATGGCACGATGGCGGGGGGCGCGACCGGGGTTGAACTGGAACTCGATCGGCTCGACGACTTCCTCGGCGACGTTCCAGCTGCGCAGGATGAAGGCGGCGACCTCGGCCTGGTTCATGCCGGTGAGCTCGAACTCCTGTTCGGCCACCTGGAGGTGGGCGTGGGTCTGCGTGAGCGGACCGCTGCCCACGCGGAGATGGTGGTCGATGAAGACCATGCCCATCGCGTGCAGCAGGCCGATGGTGTAGGCGACGCGGTCGTCGAGCTGGGCGGCGGGCGCGAGGTCGACCATCGCCAAGGCGCAGGCGACCGACTGGCGCCAGAACGAGCGCGGGTCGATTCCGTACACCTGCAGCGGCGTATTGAGGAACTGGCTCATCGCGACGGTGGCGGTGAGGCGGTAGGCCTCGTGCGCGCCGAGCCGGAAAAGGGCTTCGTCGAGGCTGCGCACCGGTTCGCCCCGGGCGCAGGCGGCGCTGCCGGCGGCGTGGATGAGGCGGGCGGCCAGGCCGGGATCGACACGGACAAGTTCCAGCACCTGGCTGGTCTCGAAACTGTCGCTGAGCAGAAGCGACTGGAGCCGGGGAAGGACGGCGGGGGCGACGGGCATCTCGGCAAGGTAGGAGGTCAGGAGCGCCGGGCTGAGTCGGGAGGCGCGGATGGCTTTGCCGTGGAGGCTGGCGTTGGTGGACATGACGTTGATTTCTTCTTCGCTGCGGTTGGGAGCACCGTGGTGGGGGATCGGAGGCTCGGGGATCGTTGACAGGCGGACCATATTGCGTGGATACGGCGCCGCCCGTCGGTGCCTCTCCTCAAAGGGGCTGTGGGGATCACCCTATTCGCGCGGGGGCGAGCTGCCTTGTTCCGCGGTCGCCGGCGGGGCGGATCGAGGCTTCCGAGAAATCCGCCACGAGGTTCTACCGCGTTCCGCGCCTGGAGCGGGAAACACTCCGGCTCAACCCGTGCCCCGGCACGGGGGCAGGGGCCCGGCGAGCGTCATGGGCTGGTGGTGTATCCCGTCTTTGAAAACAGGCGGGCCGTCGGGGCGGAAGCCGAGGCGGGCGTAGTAGGGGACGGCGGCGGGGCTGGAGTTGACCGTGGCCGGAGGCACGAACTCCCCCGCGGCGGCGGCGGTGTGCAGGAGCGTGGTGGCCACGCCGGAGCGTTGCCGGTCGGGCGCGACGAAGAGCAGCGAGACGTGGTTGCGGGCGTGCAGATGGAGCACGCCCACGATGCGGGGCCCGGCCACGGCGACCCAGGTGGTGTAGCGGGTGCGATGCCGGGCGAGGAGCGCCTCGGGCCGGGCGAAACGGTGGAACAGGGTCCGCCCCGCCTGTGGTTGCCCGCCGGCGACGCTGGCGTCGAACACGGCGCGGGCGAGGGCGCAGGCCTCGTCGGCCTCGTCGCGGCGGAGCCGGCGGTATTCGACAGTCGGTGATGGCGGCCGGGGCGCCGGCATGGGCGGTTGGTGCGCGGAGGGGGCGTCAGTCGGAACGACGGACCGGATACAATGGGAGCAGGTGCTCGCGCCGGATCCAGCCGGTCTGGCCGTTGGGGAAGAAAAGCTCGTCCCAGCCGAAGAAGGACTTGGTGCGGCGCGCGATCGTGCCGGCGGCGAGCGGCTCGGTCTTCTGTTCGCCGGCCTCGGTGGGCACGCTGCGCAGCTCGGCGGCCTGCCAGAGCAGCACGGCGTCGGGGTGGGCGAGTTCGCCGTATTCGCGCAGCGCGGCGGAGCCGCCGGCCAGGGCGAGCACGCCGGCGAGGGCGAGCAGGCCGGCCGACCAGGGCAGCAGCCGGCGGCGCGGGAAATGGCGGCCGAGCAAGCCGGCGGCGAGCGCGAGACCGACCAGCGCGGAGCCGGCGACCACGAGGCGTTGCCATTCGGCGGGGGAGGCCTGGCGGGCGAGTCGGGCGAGCCCGCGGCCCGAGGCGAGGGCGGCCATCTCGGGCTGGGTGAATTCGGAGCGTTCGAGGCCGAGCGCGAGATGCCAGCGCACGGCGGGGTCGCGCGGGGCGGCGAGGAAAGCCACGCTCCAGTGGGCGGCGGCCTCGGACCAGCGGTCCTGCTGGGCGAGGGCGAGGCCCAGGTTGTGGTGCAGCACCCAGTTGTCCGGCGTGACCTCGAGGCTGGCGCGCCACGCCTTTTCGGCGAGGGCGAATTCGGCTTTTCGGTACGCCTCGTCGGCGGCGCCCGCGGCCGGGGCTCGCGGCGTGCCGAGCGCCAGCAGCGCGATCAGCGGCAACGGCCAGAGATTCGAGGGGCGCAGGAAGGCGAACAACGGCCGGCGGCGCAGGCGGGCGCGGCGTTGGGCGGTGGCGGCGCGCTCGGCCCAATCGGCGGGCAGCGGCTGGCGCGGGCCGTAGAGGCAGGCTTCGGCCTCGGACCAGAGCCGGCGCCAGGCGGCGATCTCGTCGGGTTTAGCGTGGGCGATTTCGGTTTGCAGCGCGGCTTCGAAGGAATCGGCCGACGGGGCGGCGTGGCCGGTGCCCCAGGCGAGCGCGGCGAGTTGTTGCCAGTTGCGCAGGGCGGGCAGGCGGGCTTCGTCGCCGGTGGCGGCGCGGACAGCCTCCAGCGCGCCGGGCAACGCGGCCAAGGCGGCGCGTTGTTGGCGACGCGGATCGGTGAGGCGGGCGCGCCGGGCCCCGAGCGCGAGGGCGAGCAGGGCGAGGGCGGGCAAGGGCGCGAGCAGGGCGAGCGGCGAGATCCGGGCCCAGGGCCGGGTACTGGTGGTGCTGCGGGCCGGATCCAGGGGCATCATCGGCAGATGCCCGGGTAGCGTGGGGGCGGGCGATTTCACCACCGCCGAGGCCTCGGGGCCGGGCGTGGCGTCGGGGGTGAACTGGAACACCGGCGCGGTGCCCGGGCCGGCGGCACCGGAGGTCGGGTCGGCGGGCGGGGCCGCGGTGATGGTCACCTTCACGGGCTCGGTGCGCACGGTCTTGTATTTGCCGGTCTTGGACTCGAAGAACGCGTAGGAGACCGGGCCGAGCGTGTAGGTGCCCGGCTTGGTCGGCATGAGCACGACGTCCTCGGTCAGCGTGCCGTCGAAGAGCGTGCCGTCCTTGATCTTTCGTTGCACGTTGGGCTGGAACGCGCGGAAGTCGCGGGAGACTTCGCGCGAGGGCAGCGCCAGGCCTTCGGGCCAGTTGCCGGTGCCCTCGAGCGTGAGCGTCCAGGTGACCGGTTCGCCGACCGCGGCGGTCGTGGGCACGACCTTGGAGGTGAACGTGAAGTCGCCGACGGCGCCGAGAAAATCGGCCGGGGCGGGGCGGGGCAGGGGCTTGACGTGGATCGAGGGCGTCGTGCCGTTGATGAGGAACTGTTCGACGTTGGGTTGGCGGCCGAAGAAGTCGAAGGAGCGGCCGCCGGCGGCGAGGTCGACGGTCTGGCGCGGTACGGGGAGCTGGAAGTCGCCGGCTTCCTTGAAGGCGGCGCGGGTGCGGTTGGCGACGCCGACGCGGTTGTCGCCGCCCACGACCGCATTGACGACCTCCATCTTCGTCCACGGCTCGACGTAGAGGGTGTCGGGCGGGGTCCAGTCGCGTTCGCCGACATTGGTGGGATTGAAGCGGCGGGAGACGAGCAGCTGGTAGTCAAGGGCGAAGACTTCACCGGCCCACACGGTGGTGGGCTGGGCGGAGAGCGTGGCGCTGGCGACCTGTTCGATCGGCACATTGGTGCGGCCCACGGTGGCCTCGCCGACTTCGTACGCGGCGGCGGCGACGCGCAGCCGGCCCTTGTCGGTGGCGACGTCGAACTCGGGGATGACGATGCGGCCGGAGGCGGCGGTGGGCACGACCGGGTAGGTGAAGACGACGCGCTTCGACATCTTCATGTTGATGATCGAGGTCTGCGTGCTTTGCGACGGGCGGCCGATCTGCAGGCCGGCGATCCGCGGCAGGGCGAAGTCGTCGTTCGGGCTGCAGTCCTGGAAGACCAGGCTGAGCTCGGAGGTTTGGCTGCGGGCGAGGGAGCCGGCGGGCGGATCCCAGGAGACGCTCTGCGCCAGAACCAGTGTCGCCGCGAAGAGGAACGCGAAGACTGCGGCGACGGTGCGTGCAATCCCGCCGCGGGACGATTCCCCGGGGCGGTCTGCGGACGAGGGGAGTGGCGCAACGTCGGAGGATGCGGGCTGAAGCACCGCACCACGCGCAGGCGTGGGGGCTGGAGTCGGGAGGGTTCGCGTGAGGCGCGTCATCGGAAAATGGATCACCAGTCCTTCCTGGGCTGGCCGGGGTCTCGGGGTTCGTCGTTTTGGAGCAGCTGGAAGAGTTCGGCCGGGGAGTCCTGGTCGCGGACCTCGTCGAGTTTCTGCAGCGGGATCGCCAGCTCGGGGTGTTCGCGGCGTTCGTCGTCGGCCGCGGGTTCGCCGCCGATTTTTTGGGTGTCCTTCTTGGACTCGTCCGCTTTGGCCTGCTGCTGCTCCGTTTCGCTCTGCTTCTTCTCCTGCTGCTCCTGCTGCTTTTGCTGTTCGGACTTCTGGTCTTCGGACTGCTGTTGTTCCTGCTCCGGTTTCTTTTTTTCCTGCTGTTGCTGCTGCTGCTGGTCGCCGGTTTTATCGTCCTGATTCTGCGGATCCTGTTGCTGCTGGTCCTGCTGGTTTTGCTGCTGTTGCTGCTCGTTTTCCTTTTCTTCGTCCTTTTTCTGTTCGTCCTGGTTCTGCTGGTCCTGTTGGGGCGGCGGGGGCTCGAGGAGCTGCTCGAGCTGGCGGCGCAGATCGGGCCAGTCGGCGGCCTGGTCATCGAGCGCTTCGCCTTGGGCGACGGCGGCCAAGCCGTCGTGGAGGATGCCGGGCTTGGGCGGCTGGCCGGACTGGAGCGCGGTTTGGCCGTGGGTGATGGTTTCCCGGGCGAAGCGGGCGCAGTCGGCGGCGGCGAGGCCGGGCTGGGCGGAGAGGGCGGCGACCAGTTTCGGGAGGGCGTCGTCGGGCGGAGCCGGGGGCGTGGGCATGGCCGTGGCCGCGGCGAGGGAGACCGCGGCGAATGCGAAGGTGAAGGCCACGGCGGCGCGGGGCATCGCCTGCAAGCAGGCTCCTACGGCGGGCATGGTCGGCGGCATGGGCATTGTATCAGGAAAGGTGGCGCAGCTCGCGGGGGCGGGGCGCGACGGGGAACTCGCTCCAGTAGCTCCAGAGCAGGAGGAGCAGGGCCGGGGCGAGGAACCATTGGAAACGTTCGGCGAGGCGCACGGTGCGGCGCTCGGCGAGTGCACCCTGTTTGCCGCGCTCGACGGTCTGCTTGAGCAAGGCGGGGAGGTCGACCCAGCCGGAGGCCTCGGCGTAGGCGCCGCCGCTGGCGGAGGCGAGCTGCTTGAGCGTGGTGGGGTTGAGCTTCGACATGACGACGGCGCCGCGCTCGTCCTTCACGAAGCCGCCGTCCTTGGCGGGAATCACCGAGCCGGCCTGGGTGCCGATGCCGAGGGTGAGGATGCGGATGCCGCGTTTCCCGATCGTCTCCAGTTCGGCCTGCCATGCGTCGGAGAGCGCCTCGCCGTCGCTGAGCACGATCAGGTAGCGGTCGGCGCCGGCCTCGTTGGAGAAGGCGCCGAGGGAGGCCTTGAGGAGGCGGGCGTAGTCGGTGCCGCCCTCGGGCAGGTATTCGGGATTCAGTTGCGGGAGGAACTCGCGCAGGACCTCGTAGTCGGCGCTGAGCGGGCACTGGAGAAAGGCCGTGCCGGAGAAGACGACCAGGCCGACACGTTCGCCCTTCAGGCGGTCGAGCAGACTCTCGACGAGCAGCCGGGCGCGGTCGAGGCGCGAGGGTTTCACGTCGGTCGAGAGCATGCTGCGCGACAGGTCGAGCGCGATGAGCACCTCGCGCGACTGGTCGAAGACGCGTTCCTCGATCTTGCCCCACTGCGGGCGGGCGAGGGCGGCCAGGAGCAGCCCGAGCCCGAGCCAGAGGCGCCAACGCAGCGGCGGGCGCAGGCCGTTGCGGCTCGGTGCCAGACCGCGCGGCCCCGCCCAGAGCCGGCGGATACCGGGGAACGTGGAGACTCCGTCGGCGGCGCGGCGGGTGGCGTCGGCGAGCGCGAGCAGGACCGGCACGAGGAGCAACCAGAGCAGATGCGTGTGGGCAAAGGTCATCGGGAGACCGAAGAGCGCAGACCGGATACCGGAAAAGAGAGGGCGGCGCGCGGTTGGGCCCGGGAATGTGCGGGAGGGCTCATGGGCGGACCTCCGGGATGGTGCCGAGGCGGGCGTTGGAGCGGCCCGACGCCCCGCGGGAAACACGGGCGAAAGGCCAACGCACGATCAGCGCGGCGGCGAGCAGGAGCGCGGCCCCGGGGCCGGCGAACCAGAGGAAGAGCTCCTCGGTGAGCAGGTAGGACTTGGCCGTGAACTCGATCTTTTGCGCGCGGTCGATGGCCTTGAAGGCGTTTTCGATCGTCGCGGAGTCCATCGCGCGGAAGAACTCGCCGCCGGTCTCGCGGGCGATCGACTGCAGGGTGCGCTCGTCGGTCTCCGTGAAACTGGGACGCGTGCCGAGCTTGCGGCCCTGCTGGTCGAAGACGGGGAAGTTGACCCAGCCGTTGCGTCCGGCGCCGATGGTGTAGACGGGGATGCCGCGGCTGCGGGCGATCTCGGTGGACTGCTGCGGGGTGAGCGCGCCCTTGTTGTTCACGCCGTCGGTGAGCAGCACGACGAAGGCGCCGAGGCGTTTGCCGCCCTGTTCGCGTTTCGCCTGTTCGAGGCGGGTGAGGGCGACGCCGAGGCCGTCGCCGATCGCGGTGCCGTCCTCGATCAGGCCGATCTTGATCCGCTCGGTCTGGCGGCGGAGCCAGTCGTGGTCGAAGGTCAGCGGCGAGAGCGTGTAGGCGCGGCCGGCGAAGACGATCAGGCCGATGCGGTCGTTGGGGCGCTGGCGGATGAAGGCCTCGAGCACGGGCCGCAACGCCTCGAGCCGGTTGAGCCGTTCGCCGTCGCGTTCGTAGTCCTCGGCGTACATCGAGGTCGACACGTCGATCGCGAGCACCAGGTCGTAGCCCTCTTTTCGTTCCTCCTGGCGTTGCTGCACGTGCTGCGGGCGGGCGAGGGCGACGGCCAGCAAAACGAGGCCGAGCACGGCCATTGCCATGGGCCAACGGCTGACGACCAGATGGCTGCCGTGGTTCCACGCACCGGCGAAGGGCACGACCAGCACGTCGGTGCCGCGGCGGCGGCGCAGCCACCAGATCGCGGGCAGCACGAGCAGGGCGAACAGCCAGAACGGATCGTGGAGGATGAAGTCGGTCATGCGGCGGGGGCGTGGCGCCGGGCGGCGTGCCGGCGATGGCGGATTTTGCCGCAGGGGACGGCGCGGGCGGGCGAAGCCGTGGGAGCGGGCTGGCGCACAGGAACGCAGGTAGGGACGCCTGCGCCACGCGTCAGCGTGCCGGAAGGGGCGTGGCGCCGGCCTCCGTGCCGGCGATGGCGGATTATGCCGCAGGGGACGGCGCGGGCGGGCGAAGCCGCGGGAGCGGGCTGGGCCGCAGGATCGCAGGCAGGGACGCCTGCGCCACGGGTCAGCGTGCCGGAAGGGGCGTGGCGCCGGGCGGGGGCCCGGGGCGCGGGCGATGCCGAGCGGTCCGGTCGGAGACCGGACCTACTGGCGCAAACGTGCTTCGCGGTCGGTGACATGCGAATCAGGTCGCGGCCATGCGGGCGCGGAAGTAGCGGACCATCGCGTCGAGCAGATCGTCCTGCGTGCCCACGACCAGGCGGGCGAGCGGGTCGGGCTGGAGGTGGCGCAGGGTATCGTCGCGTTGGGCACGCCAGGCGTCGTGGCGGGCGCGTTCCGCGGGCGAGCGGGGGTTGAGTACGACCACGCGGCCGGCGAGCGGATCGTAGGCGCCGAAGGGTTCGGTATCGGGCAGCGCGCGATCCCACGGGTCGTCGACGCGGAAACACATCGGTTGGTAGCGGCGGCGGATCACGGCCCAGCCGTCGGGCGCGGGGCGGGGCGGGAAGTCGCCCAACCAGAGCAGCACGCTGTGGCGCGGGGCGGCGCGGGCGATGAATTGCCACGGAATGGGCACCTCGTTCGCGGCGTCGAGCGCGGGTGCGGGCCGGCCGAGCAGGCTCGCCGCCAGATGCATGATCTGACTGCGGCCGCGCACGGGCGGCGAAAGGTGATGGCCGTCGGGGGTGACGTGCACGAGTCCGACGCGGTCGCGGTTGGTGGCGCCGAGCAGGGCGATCAGGCCGGCGAGTTCGAGGAGGGCGTCGCGTTTGGTGCGGCCGGCCGAGCCGAACTGCAGCGAGGGCGAATCCTCGAAGAGGATCAGCACGGTGACCTCGCGCTCCTCGACGAACTTCTTGCGGTAGGGTTCGCCGAGGCGGGCGGTGACGTTCCAGTCGATGTCGCGCACGTCGTCGCCGAACTCGTACTTCACGACCTGGTCGAACTCCATGCCACGGCCGCGGAAGGTGGAGCGGTATTCGCCGCTCAACACCGTCTCGACCGCGTGCCGGACCCGCCACTCGAGGCGCCGCAGCGCCGCGAAGTTGGAGGGCCGAGGGGCGATGGGTGATGGATGACCGGTGGGCATGTCGACTCGCGCAGGAGGTCGAGGACGGGGCGGGGGCGGTGGGGCCGGACTGGTTACGCCGCCGGCACCGGCGTGGCCCGGAGCAGGTCGGCGATGATCGCGTCGGAGGTGAGCTCCTCGGCCTCGGCCTCGTAGGTCAGGCCGATGCGGTGGCGGAGGATGTCGGGTGCGATCTCCTGCACGAGGGCGGGCGTCACGAATTCCTGGCCACGCATCCAGGCGAGGGCGCGGGTGGCCTGGAGGAGGGCGAGCGAGGCGCGGGGCGAGGCGCCGAAGGTGAGCCGGCGGTTGCTCCCCGGCAGTGCGGGCGGGTTGCCCTCGGTCTGGCCCGCGAGGGCGCGGGTGCCGCGGACGAGGGCGAGAATGTAGCCCTGCACGGCGGGTGCGACGTGGATGGCGTCGACGAACTGGCGCAGCCCGAGCAGCTCCTCGGCGCTCGAGACGGCGGCGAGTTCGGGCTGCTTGGTGACGGCGCCCCAGCGGTCGAGCATCGTGCGCTCGTCCTCGATCGCCGGATATTCGACGAGCAGCTTGAAGAGGAAACGGTCGGTCTGCGCCTCGGGGAGCGGGTAGGTGCCCTCCTGTTCGACCGGATTCTGCGTGGCCATGACGAAGAACGGCTTGGGCAACTGGTGCGAGGTGCCGCCGATGGTGACCTGGCGCTCCTGCATGGCCTCGAGCAGCGCGCTCTGGACCTTGGCCGGGGCGCGGTTGATCTCGTCGGCCAGCACGAGGTTGGCGAAGACCGGACCCTTGTGCGTGGTGAAGGCGCCGTCGCGCGGCTGGAACACCATCGTGCCGACGACGTCGCTGGGCAGGAGGTCGGGGGTGAACTGGATGCGCTCGAACTGCACGCCCAGCGCCGTGCCGAGGCAACGCACGAGCAGGGTCTTGGCGAGGCCCGGCATGCCTTCGAGCAGCACATGGCCGTTGGCGAGCAGGGCGACGAGCAGCCGCTCGACGACCGCCTCCTGGCCGATGACGGCCTTGCCGATTTCAGTGCGCAGTTTGTGGGTCCAAGCTTGTCCGGGGTTCATGCGTCGAGGGTTGCAGGAATTTGAGGGGCAAAAGACCACGAAGGGAACAATAAGTTTCGAGGGAAATCCGAAAGCAGGCCGTTGGTGGCGGGCCGTGGTGGTGCGGACACCCGTCCGTTGCGATCCGGATCGTGCGCCTGGGGCCCCGCAATGCGGTGAACCCGTTTGTCGAGGGTGTTGCCGCCGCGGTATCCACGGGGCGACGTGGCGGCGGTCGCCAACGCGTGTCGTCGCCTCCGCATCCCGGGCTTGCAGGGGCGGGCGGGCGCCGCGTACCGTGCCGCCTCCATGACCGAGACTCCCGCCGACAATTCCCACGATCTGTTCGCCGTCCGCCTGGCCAAGCTCCAGGAGATGCGCGCCGCCGGTTTCGATCCGTTCCGCGCCAACGCCCCGCAGACCCACACCTCCGCCGAGGCGATCGCGGCGCATGTCGACGGGCAGGACTACACGGTGCCGGTCAACGTGGCCGGCCGCATCACGGTCTACCGCGACGGCGGCAAGAGCTGTTTCATCAAGATCCTCGACCGCGCGGGGCTGGTGCAGGTCTTCGTGAAGAAGGATCAGGTGGGCGAGGAGGCGTATGCGGCTTTCAAGAAACTCGACATCGGCGACATCATCGGCGTGAGCGGCACGATGTTCCGCACCCGCGCCGGCGAGGTCACGGTGCGCGCCGACCGCTACACGTTGGTCTCCAAGGCGCTGCGACCGTTGCCGGAGAAGTGGCACGGTCTCTCCGACCCCGAGCAGGTGTACCGCCAGCGTTACCTCGATCTGATCGTCAACCAGGAGTCGCGCGAGCGGTTGATGCTGCGGGCGCGGCTGGTCTCGGCGATCCGCCGCTTCTTCGAGGGCCGCGACTTCCTCGAGGTCGAGACGCCGATCCTGCAGAACGTCGCCGGTGGCGCCGCCGCCCGGCCGTTCACCACGCACCACAACGCGCTGGGCTGCGACTTCTTCCTGCGCATCGCGCTCGAGCTCTACCTCAAGCGCCTGCTCGTGGGCGGCTACGACCGGGTCTTCGAGATCGGCCGCAATTTCCGCAACGAGGGCATCTCGCGTCGCCATAATCCGGAGTTCTCCATGCTCGAGATCTACCAGGCCTACAGCGATTTCCGCGGCATGATGGACCTCGTGCGCGACCTCATCCAGACCCTCTGCCGCGACGTGCTCGGCAAGATGGAGATCACCCACGCCCCGACCGGCGAGGCGATCAACTTCGACGGTGTCTGGCGCGAGGCGAAGTACAAGGACCTCGTCGTCGCCGAGACCGGCGACGCCCACTGGTTCGAGAAGACCAAGGAGGAAAAGATGGCGGCGGCGAAGGCGATGGGCCTCGACGTGCGCCCGGACTGGGAGGATTTCGAGGTCACCAACGAGGTCTTCGGTAAGCGCATCGAGCCCAAGCTCATCCAGCCGACCTTCGTCACGCACCTGCCCAAGGAGCTCTGCCCGCTCGCCAAGATCACCCTCGACGACCCGACCACGATCGACGTGTTCGAGCTGTGCATCGGCGGCATGGAGGTGGCGCCGGCCTACTCCGAGCAGAACGACCCGCTCGTGCAGCGCCAGATGTTCGAGGCCCAGGTCGGCGAGGATATCCAGAAGATGGACAACGATTTCCTCGTCGCCCTCGAGCACGGCATGCCGCCGGCCGGCGGCATGGGCATCGGCATCGACCGCCTCTGCATCCTGCTCACCGGCGCCGAGAGCATCCGCGACGTCATCCTCTTCCCGCAGCTGCGGCCGCAGGGCGTCTGACGGTTTTCGGTTCCGATTTCCGATTGCCGATTGTGGCGGCGCCAGCAGGGCCGGTCCGGCCCTTCGCCACTCGGCAATCCTCCAATCGAAAATGTCCTGGCCCCTCTACCTCGCACTGAAACAGCTCTTCCCGTCGGGGCGGCGCGTGCCGTTCTTCACGGTGATCTCGCTGCTCGGGGTGGCGTTGGGCGTGACGGTGCTGATCGTCACGCTCGGCGTGATGGGCGGTTTCCAGCAGCAGATCCGCCGCATGATGGTGGATACGGCGGGCGAGGTGCAGCTGGTGACCTCGCAGCCGATGCCCGGCGCCGCGAAGGTGCTGGAGCTCGCGCGCACCGTGCCCGGGGTGGTCGGCGCGACGCCGCACGCCGAGGGCGTGGTGATGCTGCTCACGGGCAACAAGCCGGCCTTTCCCGCGATCCAGGGCATCGACCTGAACCACATCGACGAGGTGGTGCCGTTGCAGCGCTATGTGCGTCGGGGCAGCGTGGACGATCTCGACGACGACTCGGTGATCCTGAGCACCGGCCTCGCGCAGCAGCTCGGCACCCGCGTGGGCGGCAAGGTCGAGCTCTACACGCCGCTCATGCTCGAGAAGATGCGACAGGACGAGGTGATCCTGCCGCGCGAGTTCCGCGTCGTCGGCCTGTTCGAGATCGGCCACACCCAGCTCGACGGCAATCTGGTGCTCTGCACCCTGCGCACCATGCAGGACCTCTACGGCCTCGGCTCCGCGGTGCACGGCGTCAACCTGCGCCTGGCCGCCGACGCCGACCCCGACGCCGTGGTGGAGCAGCTCGGGGAGATCCTGCCGCGCGGCTGGCACGCCCGCACGTGGATGGACTCCAACCGCGACTTCCTCTTCATCCTCCAGCTCGAGAAGAACATGCTGTTCTTCCTGCTGCTGTTCATCGTGGTCGTGGCCGGGTTTTCCGTCGCCAGTTCGCTGTTGATCTCGGTCGTGCGCAAGACCCGCGAGATCGGCCTGCTGGCCGCGCTCGGCGGCGATGCGCGCAGCGTGGCGGCCTGCTTCTGCTATCAGGGGCTGTTCATCGGCGTGGTCGGCACGGCGCTGGGCGCCGGCCTGGGCATCGCGGCGCTGTATTTGCGGAACGATGTCATCGAGCTTTTCACCCGGCTCACGCAGAGCCGGGCCGCGCTGGAGCGTTTCTACATGTTCACCGAGGTGCCCGCCCATCTCGCCGGCGCCGATGCGGCGCTGATCGTGGTCTGCTCGGTGGCGATCGCGCTCGTGGCCGCCGTGTTGCCGGCCTGGCGGGCCGCCCGACTCAAGCCGTCCGAGGCGTTGCGCAGCGAATGAGCGGAAACTCGGAACGGGGAACTCGAAACGGGGAACCAACGATGAACGAATCAACCAAGTCCGTTGCGGGCGGCTCCGGCCCCGATCCCCGATCCCCGTTCGCCGTTCCGGGTTCTTCCCCGATCCTCACCGCGACCGGGCTCCACATGGGCTACCGCAGCGGCGACGGGCGCATCGCGGTGCTGGAGGGCGTGGACTGCACGGTGACGGCCGGCACGAGCCTGAGCATCCGCGGCGAGTCCGGCTGCGGCAAGACGACGCTGCTCAACCTGCTCGCCGGTCTCGAAACACCGGATGCGGGCGAGGTCCGTTGGGCGGGCGAGGCGATCGCCGCGCTGGGGCGCGGCGAGCTGGCCCGGCTCCGGGCGAGCTTCCTGGGCATGGTGTTCCAGTCGTTCTACCTGATCCCTGAGCTCACCGCGGCAGAGAACGTGCTCATGGCCGCGCGCATGCTCGGCAAGATCGGCGCCGACGAACGCCGGCGCGCCGCGGACCTGTTGGCCCGGGTCGGCCTGGCGGAACGCGCGCACCATGTGCCGGCGCATCTTTCCGGCGGCGAACGCCAACGCGTGGCGGTGGCCCGCGCGTTGATGAATCGCCCCCGCGTGGTGTTGGCCGACGAGCCCACCGGCAATCTCGACGAGGCGACGGGCGAGGGCGTGATGACGGTGCTGCTCGAAGTGTGCGCGGAGCAGCAGGCGAGTCTGGTGGTGGTCACGCACAACGTCGCGCATGCGGCGCGCACGGCCGAGGCGGCGTTTCTCTCGCGGCAACATCTGCGGCGGGAAAGGTGAACGGCGGACGGTGGGCAGTGGTCGGTGGCCGGTGTGCGGCGGGAGGATAATCGTGGCGATGCCCGGCGGGGCATCGATGAACGCACTCGCCTGCGTGCCGGCGCCGCAAGCGCGGACTCCGCGCTTGCGGCGCCGGAGGGCGGGCTGCACGTTCCCTCCATGGGTAGCAGCTTCGGCAAACTCTTCACTATTTCCACCTGGGGCGAGAGCCATGGAGGCGGGGTCGGCGTCGTGATCGACGGGTGTCCGGCGCTGTTGCCGATCACGGCGGAGGAGATCCAGGCCGAGCTCGACCGGCGCCGCCCGGGCCAGAGCGACATCGTCACGCCGCGCAAGGAGGAGGACAAGGTCGCCATCCTCAGCGGCGTGTTCGACGGCATGACCACCGGCACGCCGATCGCGTTGCTCGTGGGCAACACCGACCAGCGGCCCGGCGCCTACGACGAGATGCGCGAGAAGTTCCGCCCGTCGCACGCCGACTACGCCTATCATTCCAAATACGGGATCCGCGACCATCGCGGCGGCGGGCGTTCCTCGGCCCGCGAGACGATCGGCCGGGTGGCGGCGGGCGCGATCGCGCGCAAGCTGCTGGCCAAGGCCGGCGAGGTGGAGATCCGCGCGTACGTCACGCAGATCCACGACATCGTCGCCCCCGCGGTCGAGAAGGCGCCCTCGCTGGCCGAGGTCGAGGCGACCGCGGTGCGTTGCCCGCATCCGGAGACGGCCGCGAGGATGATCGAGCGCATCAAGGCCGTGCGGGCCGAGGGCGACTCGGTCGGCGGTGTCATCGAATGCCGGATTCGCAATCTGCCCGCCGGGCTCGGCGAACCGGTGTTCGACCGGCTCGAGGCCGACCTGGCGAAGGCGATGCTCTCGCTGCCGGCGACGAAGGGTTTCGAGATCGGCAGCGGTTTCGCCGGCGTGGCGATGCGCGGCTCCGAGCACAATGACCTGTTCAAGTCGGTCGAGGGGCGGATCCGCACCCTGACCAACCACTCGGGCGGCGTGCAGGGCGGCATCAGCAACGGCGAGGAGGTGGTCTTCCGCGTGGGCTTCAAGCCCACCGCGACCATCCTGCAGCCGCAGTCGACGGTCGATCTGGGCGGCGCCGAGACCGAGCTCGTGGGCCGGGGCCGCCACGACCCGTGCGTGGTGCCGCGCGCGGTGGTGATCGTCGAGGCGATGGCGGCCCTGGTCGTCGTCGACCACTGGATGCGCCAGTACGCGCAGCGCTCCGCGCTGCGTATCCGTTGAGTTTGAACCGAAGGAGGACCTGACGATGGCGACCATTCTCTATTTCATTCTCGGCACGGCCGGTTCGCACCGGCGCGCGCTGCTCGCCGATCTCGTCGGCGAGGGTCTCATGCCCGACGACCGCGCGGCGGTGCTGCTCAGCGCCGCGGAGGCGCCCGATGCCGCCGGCGAGGCGCTGCTGACCAAGGCCGGGGCCACGCTCGGGCGCTGGACCTGGGCGAAGCCGGAGCTCGAGGTCGAGCTGCCGGAGGAGGCCACGCATGTGTTCCTGGTGGCGGACGGACGCAGCGACCCGATCGACCAGCTCGAGGCGCTGCGCGAGTGGCTGTTGGCGCGGCCGTTCGTGCAGTTGGGCCGGGTGTTCTTCGTGGCCGATGCGGCGCTGCTGCACGCGAAGCCGGAGCTGCAGCCCTGGTTCGACGCCTGCGTGCACTACGCCGACGTGGTGGCACTGACCAAGATCGAAGGCATCGAGCAGAAGTGGCTTAACGAGTTCGAGAAACATTACCGCTCGCAGCACTGCCCGTTCCTGTTCGAGGTGGCCCGCCGGGATGTATTCAAGAACCCGGCAATCTTGCTCGTGCCGGAGGCGCGGCGCGTGTCGCAGGTCTTCGACGAGGAGATGGAACTGGCCGACGAGACCGACGAGGAGATCGAGGCGGCCAAGCCCGAGAACGACAAGTACTTCGCCCGCACCCGCGGCGGCACCCGGGTGGAGCATCTCCCGCGTATCGCCGATTTTCTCTGAGGTCGGCGGGGAGATGCAATTGCCGCGCAGGCCGGCGTGCTCGCACGCCGGTCCGCTGTGGCCAGCCGTTTCTGGGGCGGCCATCGGGTCGAGCCGATCCGGCGCTCGCCGTGTGCGAAGGCTCCGCCTGGGCGGTGGTTCGAAAGTGTGGGAGCGGTGGCCGCGGAAGAGGCTCGCAATATCGGGCCGAAACCCACGCCCGAGCCGGGGTTTGCCCGATGGTGCGGACAGGAGGGCGCATGGTATCACTATCCCCGCGATCCACGATGGTTCCGACCGGCGCTACCCAGGCCGGCCGGGACTTCTTCAAAGGAAACACCACTCGGTCAACGAACGACAACACCCCCACCGGAGCATGACCATGCGGTATACGACCCCGACGTTCCCGATCACCAAGCGCTGCCACGAGGTGGTCGAGTGGGGGGAAGCGGTTGTATTCCGAGGGGCAGGCGGGCGATCGGGGATCGATGATTTCGACGATGCCATCGACGGCGAACTCGCATTCGAGATTCGTGGCGCCGTGCCCGAACCGTCGACATACGGAGCGATTGGGGCTGCTGTGTTGAGCGGTTTGGCGTTGTGGCGCAGGCGTTCTGCGAACCACCCAGCCAGAGTTTGACGTCGGCATTCGTCGGACGGAACCCCGGGCTTCGGCCCGGGGTTCTTGTTTGGCGAAGCGGCTTTCGCCCGGGCGGAGCGCAACCGTTGTGCGCTGACGGAGGACGCCGCAGCGGGTGCGGGCACGGCGCGGGGAAACCCGGACCGGGATGGAGCCAAGATCAGGACTCGGCGGTTTTCAGAGTCGGCTCGATCGGGGGCTCGAGGTGGCGCACGATCGTCTCGAAAAGTGCCGTCGGGCTGAAGGGTTTGGCGAGGTGGTCGTTCATGCCGGCCACCAGGCATCGGGCGCGGTCGCTTTCGCGATCGTTGCCGGTGAGGCCGATGATGATGGGGCCGGGCGCGAGAGCCGCGCGGATGGCGCGGGTCGCTTCCACTCCACCCATTTCGGGCATTTCCATATCCATCAGCACGACGTCGTGGTGGTTGGGCGCTTCTTGCAGGAGTGCGAGAGCTTCCCGCCCGTTGCCCACGACGCAGACTGTGCAGCCGGTGTTGGCGAGGATGGCGCGGGTCACGGCCTGATTCACCGGGTTGTCTTCGGCGAGGAGCACGCGCAGGCCGGACATGCGGCCCGCCAGGCGTTCCTTGTGGCCGTCGGTGGTGCGCGGTGCGGGGCTGCGGTCGGTGCTGCTCGTCGGTCGCTCCGCGCAACGCGGCAGCACGACGCGGAACCGGGTGCCTTCGCCGGGGCGGCTGCTCACGGAGATGTGTCCCCGGTGCTGATCGACGAACTCCTTCACGATCGACATGCCCAGTCCGGTTCCGGCTTCACCCGCGGTGCCGGGTTGAGAGAGGCGGGTGTAGCGGTCGAACAGCAGCATGAGTTTGTCGGCCGGCATGCCGATTCCGGTGTCGGTGATGGTGATGGCCACCTGGGTCGAGCCGGAGGCTTCGAGGCGAAACGTGACCCGCCCGCCGGTCGGGGTGAACTTCACGGCGTTGCTCAGGAGGTTGTTGAAAACCCGCACGAGCGATTCGGCGTGCCCGTTCACGATCGCGTCCGGGACCCGGTTTTCGAAGACGAACTCCTGTTGCTTGATCTTGACGAGGTGGCGGACGATTCCCGCACTGCGGCTGGCGAGATCGGCGAGTCGGAGCGGATGCAACTCGAGCTCGGCCTGCGGCGATTCCTGTCGGGCTAGTGTGAGGACATCGTCGATGAGCGTGAGCAGCAGTTGGCCGGAATGCTGGATCATCTCGAGGCTCTCGCGTTCTTCGGCGTCGCGGCGTGCGTCGCCGAGCAGCAGTTCGGAAAACCCCATGATCCCGTTGAGGGGCGAGCGCATGTCATGGGAGAGCGTGGCGAGCATCTCGCCCTGACGATCCAGGGCATGCCGCAGTTCGGCGACGGAGCGCTGCAGTCGTCGATGCAGCTGCAGCTTCTCCAGATGCACCAGGATGCGTGCGACCATCTGCTCCTTGATGAAGGGCTTGGCGAGGCAATCGGTCGCGCCGGAGCCGAAGGCCAGCAGGCGCTGTTCCTGGTCCGTGCCGGTGAAGAAGATGACCGGAAGCTCGACGAGCCCGAGTTCGCGCCGAATCCGGCGGCAGAGCTGGTGGCCGTCGAGGCCGGGCATGGCGATGTCGGTGATCACCAGATCGGTCTCGGACATGCGGTCGCAGAGGATCTCGAACGCGCGCAGCCCGTCCTCGGCCTGGGTCACCTCGACTCCTTCTTCGCGCAGGGCCTTGGCCACGACGGAGCGGATACTGGCGCTGTCGTCGACCAGCAGGACGTTGATTCCGCGCAGCCGGTCGTTGGGCCGGAGCTGCCGGTGGACGAGTGCGGCGAGCGAACCCGGTTCGAAGTTCTTCGAAATGAAGTCGATGGCGCCCAGCTCGAAACCGCGGCGGCGCTCCTCGAGGCTGTTGCGGGCGGTGATGAATACAACCGGGATCCGTGCGTGGGCGGCACCGGTCAGGCGCGGCGAAAAGCGGGGCCCGAACAGCGCGGCGCAGGTTTCGAACCCGTCGAGTCTGGGCATCTCGACGTCGAGGGTGACCAACGCCGGGCGCAGCCCCTTCTCGATCAACTCCAATGCGACCATCCCATCGCTCGCCTCGACGATCTCGTAGCGGTCGGGGCCGAGCTCGCGGCGGATGGCCGAGCGCATGGTCAGGCTGTCGTCGACGACGAGGATGATGGGCAAGATTTCCACTGATGCGGAGATGGGGCGGCGGACCTTGGTGGGTTTCGTTGCAGATCGGTGCCGCACCGGGGAACTTTAGCTGGGAGTGCCGGCAGGTTCCGGACAGTACGGCTTCGTCGCGATCGGGGGCATTATTCGCGCGTAGGGTAGGCCGCGTGCGGACCGGGCGCGGCGGCGCGCCGAGCCCGCATTGTGCTCGGGTATCGTGCGGGTCGTTGGCGGTCACGAGCCGGGGGCTGTGCCCGCCCGACGTTTTTTCTTGGCCGTGGGCCTGCCGAACCGGCACGCTCGCGCACTTCCATGAGCAAGTTCTACATCACGACCGCCATCGACTACGTGAACGGTTCGCCGCACTTGGGCCATGCCTATGAAAAAGTGCTGACGGACGTCGTCGCCCGTTTTCGGCGGTTGATGGGGGACGACGTGTATTTCCTCACCGGCACCGACGAGCACGGCCAGAAGGTGCAGCAGAGCGCGCGCGCCAAGGGCATCGACCCGCAGAAGTTCTGCGACGACACCTCGGCGGAGTTCCAGGCGCTGTGCGCGAAGCTCGAGATCTCCAACGACGACTTCATCCGCACCACGCAACCGCGCCACAAGGACGTCGTGCGCCGTCTGCTCCAGCAGCTCTTCGACAAGGGCGAGATCTACAAGGCCGAATACAAGGGCTTCTACAGCGCGCGCCAGGAGCAGTTCTTGCAGGAGAAGGACCGCGGCCCCGACGGCAAGTGGCCGGAGCTCTTCGGCGAGGTGGTCGAGATCACCGAGTCGAACTACTTCTTCAAGCTCGCCTCGTACCAGCAGTGGTTGATCGACCACATCAAGAGCCACGAGGACTTCATCTTCCCGCGCTTCCGCGCCAAGCAGGTGCTCGAGTTCCTCTCCGAGCCGCTCAACGACCTGTGCATCTCGCGCCCGAAGGAGCGCCTCGAGTGGGGCATCCCGCTGCCCTTCGACGAGAACTACGTCACCTACGTGTGGTTCGACGCGTTGACCAACTACTACTCCGCGGTCGCCGACAAGGGCCAGTGGCCGGCCGACATCCACGTGATCGGTAAGGACATTCTGGTGCCACCGCACGCGGTCTACTGGCCGATCATGCTCCAGGCCTGTGGACTGGAGCCGCCGAAGTCGCTGCTCGTGCACGGCTGGTGGTCGATCAACGGCTCGAAGATGTCGAAGAGCACGGGCAACTTCGTCGATGCGTTCTCGTTCGCCGACCAGCACGGCGCCGACGCGCTGCGCTATTTCCTCATCCGCGAGATGAGCGTGGGGCAGGACAGCGACTTCTCGATGGCGCAGTTCAACGCGCGCTACAACGCCGAGCTCGCCAACAACCTCGGCAATCTCGTCAACCGCACGCTCAACATGACCAACCGCTTCGCCGGTGGCGTGGTACCCGCGGTGGCCGAAGCCGACGAGACCGAGGCGGAGTTGAAGGCGTTGTGGGAGAAAACCCGTGACGAGGTGCTCAGGCTCGACTCCGAGTTCGCGTTCCACATCGCGCTCGAGCGCACGTTCTCCTTCATCACCGCGACCAACGCCTACATCGAGAAGCGCGCGCCGTGGAAGCTCGGCAAATCCACCGCCGAGGCCGACCAGGCGCTGCTGCGCACGTCGCTGGCGACGATGGCCGAGGCGCTGCGCCTCGCCGCCGCGCTGCTCACGCCGGTGATGCCCGGCACCGCCGCGAAGATCGAAGGCCTGCTCGGTCACACCCCGACGGGTACGTGGGCGGAGCGGCTCGTCTGGGGCACCGGCCTGACCGGCAACAAGCTCGGCGAGGCCGCGATCCTCTTCCCGAAGCCGCAGGCGGGTTGAGCCGGGTTGGCCGGCGCCGCGCTCACAATCTGCCGAGCGCGGTCGGTTGCGCGGACGGCCCGGAGCTGCAGCGAGTGCCCGGAAGGTGGTTTTTATCGAGCGTCCGGTTCGTCCAAGGTCTCGTCGACGGGCAGCGCGGCCTCCAGGCGCCGGGCGCGGGCGACAAAGAGGAAATACACGGCGGGGCCGAAGGATAACAGCATCACGGATACTCCCAGCCCGAGGCCGAACGTCGTGTAGATGCCGGCGCAGCAGTCCTGGCGCTGGCGCACGACGACGTGGCAGGGTACCGCGACCAGAAGTTCGAGCACGCTGCCTTGGAAGAGCCGGCGGCAGAGCACCGAAAGGAAATCGGACGCCGGGCGTTTGCCCGACAGGTTCCTGAAGACAAAGGCCCACAGCAGCCAGGAGAACGCGACCAGGGCGGCGAGCGCCGGGAGTTCCCACGGCTTCTCCGGGTTGTCGCCCAGGATCGCTCCGTGGAGCGCGACGGCCGCGGCGGCGGTGAGCAGCGCCAACGAGGTGGCTCCGAGCAGAATCGTGGGCCAGAGGGCTCCGCGGCTGACCGGGCGTCTTTCGGCGATGCGCACCGGCAAGGTGAGCAGCACGAGCTGGCAGCACGCCAGCACCCCCAGCGTGATCCAGGTGCCGGCACTGCGGAACACCGCGCCGGCGAACCCGGACTCGGAGCCGGTCCCGAGACCGACGGAGAGCAGCGGCACCGCGAGGGTGGCGAGAAGCAGTAGGTAGAGGCCGGTGACGACGAGGTGCCAGGGTTTCATGCGGTGACGGCGGGTCGCGGAGCCTCGACGGGATAGCCGGCGGAACCGCACCGGGCGAGGGCAATCCGCCGCCCGATTACCGGGCTGGCCAAAACGGTGCGCACCGTCTTCGATCCGGCCTCCGATTCACCCATGAAGATCCTGCCGCTCGATCCGCTCGCCAACCGTTCGCTCGAAGCGCTGTCGGCGTTTCTCGCCGAGGTGAAGTCGACGGTGATGTCCGACGGGCAGCCGCGGCTGGTGAGCATCTCGGTCGAGGCCGAACGGCTCGATCCGCTCGCGGTGCTCGAATCGATCTACGAACCCAACGAGCTGCATTTCTACGTCGAGCGCCCGTCGGCCGATCTGGCGCTTGCGGGAGCCGAGGCGGTGGTGGCCTGCCAGTGTGCGGGCCCGGGCCGCTTCGAGCGGGCGGCGGGGTTTGTCCATGATACGCTCGCGCGCACGGTCGCGGTCGGCGCGGTGAATGTGCCGTTCGGCGGTCCCGTGTTTTTCGCGACGTTCGGTTTCGCCGACGAGACGGCGCCCGATGCGCCGTTTCCGGCCGGGCGGATTTTCGTGCCGCGCTGGCAGGTGGCACGCACGGCCGAGTGCTCGGTGGCCGTGGCCAACACCCTGATCGCGCCGGACACCGATATCCGCGTGGCGGCCGAGCGGATCTGGCGGGCGCACGCGAAGTTCGGGGCTTTCGACTACACCGCACCGCAGTTCTCCGGCGCGCTCGAGGGCGGGATGTCGGAAGAGGGCGAGGTGGGCGGGGCACAGACGTATGCGGCGAATGTGGCGGCCGGGGTGACGGCGATCCGGGCCGGACGCTACCACAAGATCGTCTTGGCGCGGGCGCGGGACCTGCGGGCGCGGACTCGGTTTCACCCGCTGCGTGCGCTCAATTCGCTGCGCGGACGGTATCCGGATTGTTATTCTTTTTCGGCGGGCAACGGCGCGGGGGCGAGCTTCATCGGTGCGAGCCCGGAGCGACTGGTGTCGGCTGCCGGGGGCGTGTTGCGCACGGAGGCGTTGGCCGGTTCGGCACCCCGCGGTCGCACGGCGGCCGAGGATGCGGCGTTCGCCCGTCGGCTCCTCCACAGCGACAAGGACGTGCGAGAACAGGGGCTGGTGCTCGATTCGATCCTCCGTCGCCTGGAGGCGGCGGGGGTGGCGTCGGCCGAGGCGGGGCGTCCGCGCGTGCGCCAGCTGCCCAATGTGCAGCACCTCTGCACGCCGGTGGAGGCGCGGCTCGGCGAAGGCGCGGATCTGCTGCGGATCGTCGGCGAGCTGCATCCGACGCCGGCGGTCGGTGGCTCGCCGCGCGAGCCGGCGGTGGCTCATCTGCGCGAGCTGGAGCCGTTCGAACGTGGGCTCTACGCGGGCGCGCTCGGTTGGGTCGACCACCGCGGCGACGGCGAGTTTCTGGTCGGTATCCGCTCGGCGCTGATGCAGGGCGACGCCGCGCGGCTGTATGCGGGTGCGGGCATTGTCGAGGGGTCGGATCCGGCGGCGGAACTGGCGGAGACCGAACTCAAGATGCGCGCCCTGCGCGAGGCGTTGCTCGGGTAGGGGGGGGGCGGCGATGACGATCCGAGCTGATGCACGCCGATCGAGTGGGGAGCCGTCGACGGTCAGTCTCTACTGCCTGTTGCTGGCATGGGGATTCTGCGCGGTCGTCGAACTGGGATCGATAATGCTGGCTGTAGTAGCGGTGACCAACCGAGGTCGGTTGGTCGCCGCCGTCGGCCTTTCTTTGGGCATCGCGGTGCTGGCCTGGTGTTCGGTCTGGGCGCGGGGCTCGACTGGGTGGAGACGAGTTGGTTGGTTGGCCCTTGCCGGTCTGGCCGTTTCGGTTGTCGGATTCTGCTGGCCCATGAATCAGTCCGTGGCACACGGGCGAGGTCGCGTATTGGTCCTTAACGATGATGGGAGTCCATACCAACCTAGATGGGCGCCTTGGAATTGGGTGCCTGAGGTGGACCAACTGATGGTGGCGTTCACGGTGGTTCCGGCGCTCGACCCGTTGTTCACGACGACCCAATCGATCAGGCTGAAACACTGGACCGCCGAAGTGTATCGGGATGCCGCATCGGACCCCGAGTTTGCCGGCATGCAGTCGGCTATGGGCACGGTTTTCAGCGATCTATTCTTTAGTGCCGCCGACCGGTCTGCTTCTCCTGTATTTGTGTATGTCCCGGCAGGGATCGACGTTCGGAAACCCCAACCCGTTCTCCTGTTCTTTCATGGAAGCGGTGGAAATCTTCAGGGGTATTTCCGGATACTGTGCTGCGTGGCGGAACGAGCCAAGTTCGTGGTCGTGGCGCCTTCGAATGGCATGGGGAATTGGCGCGGATCCGCGTCTCGAATCGCGTTGGAACGCGGACTGAGCGCGGCGCAGCGCGTCTGTGCGGTCGACCGAGAGCAGCTTCACCTCGTCGGACTGTCGAACGGCGGGCTTGGCCTGGGACGTTTTGTGGTCGGGGGCAGCCGGCCGCTCCGCTCTTTGGTTTGGATTTCACCCGTGATCGAGCCGCGGAACGTGCTTACTCGCGAATTCGCGGATCATGGGCGAGGGGCGCGCATGCTCTTTCTCACCGGTGCGGTCGATGACCGGGTGTCCGCCGCCGGTGTCACGGAGTCTGTTGTCGCGCTCAAGGCGAGCGGACTTGATGCGACCGTGGAAGTGGTCCCGGGGGCTGACCATTTTCTACTCTTCTCCCATCGCGTGATGGTCGAGGAACGTCTGGTGGAATGGTTCGGTCCGCCGGCGGGTGTGGAATAGGGGGGCGCAAAAAAGGCGGGCCGCCGGAGCGGTCCGCCTTGGAAAGGTTGGTCGTAGAGACCGATGTGATCAGTAGCGATCGCGGCCGCCACCGAAGCCGCCACGGCCACCACGGTCGCCGCCGCCGAAGCCGCCACGGCCGCCACGGTCGCCGCCGCCGAAGCCGCCACGACGCTCGCCGCCACCACCGAAGCTGCGGCGCTCGCCGCCTTCTTCCTTCGGGCGGGCCTCATTGACGGTGAGGGTGCGGCCGCCGAGGTCGGTGCCATGAAGCTTCTCGATGGCGAGCTTGGCCTCTTCGGCAGTGCTCATGGTGACGAACGCGAAACCGCGGGCGCGGCCGGTGAACTTGTCCATGGCGACGTAGACGTCGCTGACGGTGCCGTACTGCGCGAACGCGTCGCGGAGATCGGACTCGGTCGTGCTGAAGGACATGTTACCAACGTAGAGTTTGGAGTTGCTCATATGATTCTTTCGTCGATTCCCGTTCTCTGAGTCAGCCTGTTCCCGGACTTCGGGTTTCGAATCATCTCTGAAGCCTAGCTCCAAATGACGATCCACCATGTTCTGTCATCTAACGTCTCTCTAACGAAGTGGCGCTACAAGGGAGCAACGGCGGGAAATAGCAACGGAAATCTGTGAGTTTCAACGCCCGGAGGGAAGCTCCCCGGGATCTCGCGTTGCCAAAATCAGGGTGTTTCACCTCACTGGTTGGCACGATGAGACCCCCGATCGAGCGCCTCTGGTAGACTGGGATTGTGTTGTTGTTGGTCGGTCTTGCGGGATGTGGGAGGCAGGCGGAGGACGCGATCGGCGGCGGTTGAGGCCGTCGAGCAGTGGCGTTTTTCGCCGGGGACCAAGGACGGCCAATCGGTGGCGACCAAGATGCGAATCGCCCTGCCTTTCAAGATCCGCGAATAGGGACGGCGCTTGCCGCCGGCCGGCATCTCGCGACTCTTCAGTTCCCATGATCATCGACTGCCATGTGCATCTCTATCCCGACGACGCGATCGCGGATCCGGCGGGCTGGGCGGCGGCGCGGGGCGAGGGGCGTTGGGCGGCGATGGTCGGGCCGCGGGGCGATGGCGCGCCGAGCCTGCAGGGCTGGGCGAATGCGGACCGTCTGTTGCGCGACATGGACGCGGCTGGCGTGGACCGGGCGGTCCTGCTCGGCTGGTATTGGGAACATCCCGAAACCTGTGCCGAGCAGAACCGCTTCTTCGGCGAGTGCGTGCGTGCGCACCCGGACCGGTTCGAGGCGTTTGCCACGCTGCATGCGGCGGCGGGCGAGGCCGGTGTGCGTGCCGAAATGGAGCGCTGCCACGCGGAGGGACTCTCGGGGCTCGGCGAACTTTGTCCGCCGGCTCAAGGTTTTGGTTACGACGACCCGGTGCTGGCGATGGCGCTGGAGTGCGCGGCGGCGCGGCATTGGCCGGTGAATCTGCATGTGACGGAGCCGGCCGGGCGCGCGTATCCCGGGCGAGTGGAGACGCCGTTCATGGACCTGCTCGCGCTGGTGCGGCGGCATCCGGAGGTGGTGTTCGTGCTCGCGCACTGGGGCGGGCTGCTGCCGTTTTTCGAACACAACAGCGCCGTGGCGAGGCCGTTGCGCAATGTCTTCTACGACACAGCGGCGTCGCCGCTGCTGTACCGGCCCGAGATCTTCGGCCGCGTGGCGGCGGTCGTAGGGGAGGAGCGGATTCTCTACGGTTCGGATTATCCGCTGCGGCTCTATCCCAAGCACCAGACCGAGCCGGACTTCACGCGCTTCCTGGGCGAGATCCGCGACTGCGGGCTCGGCGCCGAGGAGCGCGCCGCGGTGCTGGGCGGGAACTGGTTGCGCCTACGCGAGCGGGCCTGAGCCAAGCATTCGGTCGAGTGACGAGTGACGAGCGTCGAGGGGCCGATCACCGAGGAGATCGAGCGAAGCACTCGGGCTGGAAGCTCGCCAACGATGTCGAGCTTCCCTCGACGCTCGCCTCTCGACCGCATCATCACGTAGGGGAGGGGCGGATCGGGTTTCCGATCCGCGCTACGCCCACTCCGGCGGGTTCTGCAGCTCGGGCTTCAGAACACCGATACAGGGCAGGTTGCGGTAGCGTTCGGCGAAATCGAGGCCGTAGCCCACCACGAAGCGGTCGGGAATCTCGAAGCCGACGAAATCGGCCTCGCAGGGCACCTCGCGGCGGCCGCGTTTGTCGAGCAGCACGCAGGTGCGGACGGAGGCCGGCTTCATGCCCTCGATGAGGTTCACGACCATCGAGAGGGTTTTGCCGGTGTCGAGAATGTCGTCGATGAGCAGCACGTGCCGGTTCTCGATGTCGAGCGTGAGCGTGCTGCGCAGCTCGGGCGCGGTGACCGGGCTGGTGGCGTTGCGGTAGCTCGAGACGCGCACGCAGTCGAGCCGCACCGGACGGCTGATCTGGCGGAGCAGATCGGCGGTGAAAAGGAGCGCGCCGTTGATGATCGCGATCACGGTGACCTCCTGGCCCGCGTAGGTCTTGTCGATCTGGTTGGCCAGCACGCCGAGCCGTCGTCGGATCTGTGTCTCCGAGACGAGAATTTCGGCGAGATCCTGATGCGCGGGAATCAATTTGGTGCGAGGGGAGGCCATGGCGAGGTTCGAGGCTAGGGGAGTGCGCGAACCGCAGGCAACATGCTTCCCGTGAAATTCCGGCGGAGCGTTTCACGCCGGGGGATGGCTGTCGTCGAGCCCCGGCCCGGTGCCGCGCCTTGACTCGGGGCGGTGCCGGCCGTTGCGTTCGCCCCGACGTCCATCGCCATGATTCCCATCGGTATCCAGCAGGTCAGCAAACGCTTCCGCTCGGTCGTGGCGCTCGACTCGCTCGATCTGGAAATCCGGCCGGGCGAACTCTTCTTCCTGCTCGGCCCGAGCGGCTGCGGGAAGACGACGCTGCTGCGCTGCCTCGCGGGCTTCGAGCACCCCGATGCCGGCACGATTCGCTTCGGCGAGACGGATGTCACCCGGCTCGCGCCGCACGAGCGCAACACGGGCATGGTCTTCCAGAGCTACGCGTTGTGGCCGCACATGACGGTGGCGGAAAACGTCGCCTTCGGGCTCGAGGAGCGGCGGGTCGCGGCGCCCGAGGTTGCCGAGCGGGTCGCGCAGGCGCTGGAGGCGGTGCAGCTCGGCTCGTTGGGCGCGCGCAAGCCCAACCAGTTGTCCGGCGGGCAGCAGCAACGCGTCGCCCTGGCCCGGGCGCTGGTCGTGCGCCCCCGGTGCCTGCTGCTCGACGAACCGCTCTCCAACCTCGACGCGCGCCTACGCACCGAGATGCGCGGCGAGATCCGCCGGGTCTGCAAGGACCATCGGCTCACGACCGTGCACGTGACGCACGACCAGCGCGAGGCGCTGTCGATCGCCGATCGTATGGCGGTGATGGATGCGGGCCGGATCCTCCAGGTCGGCTCGCCGCGCGAGGTCTATGCGCGCCCGCACACCGCCGCGGTGGCGCGTTTCATCGGCGAGACCAATCTTCTCCCCGGTCGCGTCGTCGGGGTCGAGGGCGGGCAGCTCGTGGTCGACACCGGCGTGTGCCGGTTCCATGCCGTCGCGGGCAACGCGTCCGCGCCGCCGCGGCGGGGCGAGCCGGTGGCGGTCTCCGTGCGCCCGGAGTGTTGGCGGCTCGCGCGGCAGGAACCTCCGGGCAACGCGGTGCGCGGGCGCATTGCGGAGAGCTTCTACCTCGGGGAGATCGCCCAGCATCGCCTCGTATCGGGCGAACACACCCTGCAGGTGCACGAGCTCAATCCGCGTTTTGTCGGCGCCGCCGCGCAGGGCGAAGTCTGGGCGACCGTCGATCCCGAGGACGTGGTGGTGGTGGCGCCGTGAACGGGTGTAGGGGAACCGCGGACGCATGACCTGGACCCGGAACCTTGTGCTCGGCGCGTTGGCGGTGCTGGTGGCCGCGCCGTTCCTGCTGCGCCCGCCCCGGCGGGCCGAGGCGGCGGAGCGTACTTTGGTCGTGGTGACGCCGCACAACGAGGCGATCCGGCACGAGTTCGGCGCGGGTTTCGCGCGGTGGTACCTCGGGCGCACCGGGCGCACGGTGCGCATCGACTGGCGCGTCATCGGCGGGGCGAGCGAGACCGTGCGGTATCTGAAGGCGGGTTACGCGGCGCCTTCGAGCAGGAGTGGCGGCGGATCCGCGGGGGCGGCTGGGATCCCGCGCTCGGCGAGGCGGCGATGGACCCGGCGGTCGTGTTGCCCGCCGACCCGGCCGACGACGCTCCGATGCAGGCGGCGCGGCGGGCGTTCCTCGCCTCGGCCGTGGGGGTCGGGCTCGACGTGTTTTTTGGCGGCGGCAACTACGAGCATGCGCGCGAGGCGCGGGCCGGCCGCACCGTGGATGCCGGGATACGTCGGCGGCATCCGGAGTGGTTCGACGAGGCGGTGCTGCCGCAGCGCTGGGCCGGGGTCGAGCTGCAGGATCCCGAGGGCCGCTGGTACGGCACGGTGCTCTCCTCGTTCGGCCTGCTGGCGAACCGGGACGCGCTGGAGCGGCTCGGTGTCGATCGTGTGGAACGTTGGAGCGACCTGACGCGGCCGGAGCTGCTCGGCGAGGTGGCGATGGCCGACCCGACGCGCAGCGCTTCGGTGGCGGCCGCCTACGAGATGGTGGTGCAGCAGCAGATGCAGCGGCGTTGGGAGGCGCTCGCGGAGCTCGAGCCGGACGCCGCGAAACGCGAGGCGCGCGCGGTGCGCGAAGGCTGGATCGAAGGGCTGCGGGTGCTCCAGCTCGCCGCGGCCAACGCGCGGTATTTCACCGACAGCTCGCAGAAGCCGCCGATCGACGTGGGGCAGGGCGATGCGGCGGTCGGCGTGTGCATCGATTTCTACGGACGTTACGCCGAGGAGGCGATGGCGCGGCGCGAGGGAGAATCGCGCGTGCGCTTCGTCGAGCCGATCGGCGGCTCCGCGTTCACGGCGGATCCGGTCGCGTTGCTCCGCGGCGCGCCGCACCGGGAACTCGCGTGCGATTTCATCGAATACCTGCTCTCCATGGATGGCCAGCGGCTGTGGAACCAGCGCGTGGGCACGCCCGGCGGCCCGGGGCATTTTGCGCTGCGGCGCCTGCCGATCCGGCGCGACTACTACGCCGATGCCGGGGCGCGGCGGCAGGCGTCGGATCCGGAGTCGGATCCGTACGGCGGTGCCGAGCCTCTCGTGTATCGGCCGCAGTGGACCGGTCGGCTCTTCCGCGAGCTCGCCTTCGTCATCCGGGCGGTCGGGCAGGATTCGCATGCCGAGCTGCAGTCGGCCTGGCGGGTGGTGGTCGATCGGGGGTGCCCGGAGCATCTGGTGATGCGCCTCGGCGATCTGTCGGCGGTGGACTACGACCGGGCGATCGGGGAGATCCACCGGCGCCTGTCGTCACCCGACAAGGCCGAGGAGATGCGGCTGTCGAAGGAATTGGCCGAGCATTTCCGGGCCCAGTACCGCGAGGTCGAGCGGGCGGCGCGGGAATTGCCCGCTCGGTAGTCGGTGGCGTAGGTGGTGCCGTTGGCGGCCGGGGCGTTGCCCGGGCCGCATGGCCAGTTCGCCGCGGCGGCCTACGGGGACCTGAGCGAGAACTCGGGCAGCTTCTTGGCGGTGCGCAGCACCGACATCGCGTTGCGCTCGGCGGCGCGCATCTGGCGGCGGGTGAGCGGCGCGAGGTCGTCGTAGCCGGCGAGGTGCAGATATCCGTGCACGAGATACAACGCGAGCTCCTCGGCGAACGGGCGGTCGTGCTTGGCGGCGTAGGTGCGGGCGGTGTCGACCGAGACGCAGATCTCGCCGGCCAGGCCGTGGGCGCCCTCGCCGGGGAAGGTGATCACGTCGGTGGTCGACGGGTCGTCCATGAAGTCGGCGTGGAGGCGGGCGAGGGCGTCGTCGGTGAGGAAGGCGATGGAGAGCTCGCCCGGCGCGAGATGCCAGGTGCCGCGGTTGCAGTCGGTGGCCTCGGCGGCGGCGCGGTCGAGGGTGTGGATGACCGCGGAGACGGCCGGGCGCGTGAACTTCAGTTTCGCGTGGCCGGAGTAGATCTTAACGGGGCGGCTGTTCTTCGCGGGCATGGGTGGTCGGGTCGGGGGCGGGCGGTTGGGCGGCGGGAAGGGTGGCGGCGGTGCCGTTCGCGGGTTCGGGCGTCGGATACGCGATGCGCGCGTGCAGCATGTTGAGCAGCGTGAACTCGAAGCTGGTCTTGATGCGCGCCACCTCGGCGAAGGTGAGCGGGCACTGGTCGAGCTGGCCGTCGTCGATGCGTTCCTGGAAGAGGCGTTCGATGAGTTCGGCGAGGCTTTGGCGGGTGACGGTCTTGAGGGAGCGGGAGGCGGCCTCGACGCAGTCGGCGAAGAAGATGATGGCGTTCTCGCGGGTCTGGGGCTTGGGGCCTTCGTAACGGAAATCCTCCTCGGGGACTTCGGGGCCGGCGGCATCGGGCCCGGGGGCGGGCTGGCCGGGCTGGGGGCTGCGGGCCTCCTTGCGGGCGCGCTGGTAGAAGTACTGGATGAGGGTGGTGCCGTGGTGCTGGCGGATGGCGTCGACGACGAGGCGGGGGAGGCGGTGGCGGGTGGCGAGCTCGACGCCCTCCTCGATGTGGGAGCGGATGACCGAGGCGCTGACCTGGGGGCTGCAGTCGTCGTGCGGGTTGCCGCGGTCGCGCTGGTTTTCGGTGAAGTAGGCGGGCTTGGCGGTCTTGCCGATGTCGTGAAAGAGCGAGCACACGCGGCAGACCAGCGGGTTGGCGCCGATGGCCTGGGCGGCGTTTTCGGAGAGGTTGGCCACCATGAGGCTGTGGTGGTAGGTGCCGGGGGCTTCGAGCTGGAGGCGGCTGAGCAGCGGGTGGTTGTAGTCGGTGAGCTCGAGCAGGGTGATGTCGGTGGTGCGGCGGAAGAGCATCTCGAGCAGCGGCAGCAGCCCGGCGACGGTGATGCCGGTGACGACGCCGATACCCAGGCCCGCGCCCATCTGGCGGATGGTGATGAGCACGGCGTCGCGGTTGCCGGTGCCGATGTTGTCGGCGGCGCCGAGCAACAGGGCGAAGATGGCGACGCTCAGGCCGGCGAGGAAGCCGGCGCGGATCACGCGACCGCGCTGGCGCACGCGGCGGCAGGCGTAGATGCCGACCATGGAGGCGAAGAACGAGACCACGAGCACGTCGAGGCGGTTGCCGTGGATGACGCCGGTGAAGAGCGAGACGACCAGCGCCATCATGATGGCCGGGCCGGTGCCGAGCAGCACGGCGACGATCAGCGGCGCGAGGGCGGTGGGGGCGAGATAGGGCAGGACGGCGGCGACGTCGGGGTGGCGCACGAAGAAGCTCATCTCGCCGAGCTGGAAGACGACGCGCACCAGGCAGAGGTTGAGCACGACGACCAACGCGAGCAGGCCGAGGCGGCCGTTGGAGGTGAGGGAAGCGCGGTCCTCGAGCCGGATGAAGACGACGGCGGCCAGCACCATCGCGAGCACCAGCAGCATGCGGCCGAAGAGCTGCAGGTATCCGGAAACCTGGACGCCGCCCTGGTCGAGGAGGAACTGGCGGTGGGCGGAGAGCAGCTCGAACTGCTCGGCGGAGATGCGCATGCCCGGCTCGACGAGCACCTGGCCCTTCTGGACGTTCACGACCACGTCCTTGAGGGCGGCCTCGGCGCGGGCGCGTTGGCGGCCGGTGGCGACCGAGTCGAACACGAGGTTCGGGGTGAGACCGTTGCGGAAGAGGCGGAAGAGCGCGCCGGCGCCGTCGCGGCCGACGCCTTCGGCGTTGAGGTTGATGCGCAGGAAGGTGAGGGCGTCTTCGCGGGACTGCACGCGGGAGGGCACGATCTGGCCGTCGCTGCCGCGTACCTGGTAGGCGGTGATGGCGCCGTTGCCGGCGGCGACGAGTTCCTGGTGGTCGTTGCAGATGCCCTCGCGGTAGAGCTCCTGGAGGGTGACGAGCCCGTTTTCGAGGATGGCGAAACGGGCGCGGGCGGGGCCGAGTCTCAGGATGGTGGAGATGTCCTCGACGGCGACGTGGTAGGGGCCGCGCACGTTGAAGGCGTCGACGAGCACGCCGAGCGCGGCGGCATGTTCGCGCAGGGCCTCGGCGCGGGCCACGGGTTCGTTGACGAGGTACTGCTGTTCGAAGCGGTCGAGTTCGGCGGAGAACTCGCGCAGATGGGTCTCGAACTGCCGGAAGGGCGCCATCTCGACGCGGAAGACGGGCGGCACCTGCTCACCGGCGTGTTCGCGCGCCTGGCGGGTGCGGATCTGGCTGGTGTAGCCGAAGGAGTCGGCGGCGACGATGCGCACGCTGGCGAGCTGGTTCTCCTGGAGCGGGAGGGCGACGGGCGACACGCCCACGTAGCTGACGCCGACGATCGCGAGCACGGTGGCGGCGAGCACGGCGGCGGAGACCAGGCGGTTTGTCTCCAAAAAGCGCAGTACGGGGGAGTTCTCGAAACGGATCGAGGGAGGGGCGGCCGGGGCGGAGGGCCGGGAGAAGCGCGCGAGCCAGTTCATCGGTTTGGGCGAAGAGGCGTTACGGTTGCATCAACGGGCACCGGGGTCGAGTGCGGAGGTGCGGAGACGGGGCGTGGGGATGGGGGAGCGCGGTCCGACATTCTTGCGGGGTAGCGGCGGCCGCCAAGGCCGTCGATCCCGCGGGGGAGCGGAATGGAACCCGGGATCGCAGGCAGGGACGCCTGCGCCACGGTTGGGCTCGCCGGAGCGGGCGTGGCGCCGGCCTCCGTGCCGGCGGTGGCGGGCGAGGGCCGCAGGGGACGGCGTGGGTGATGGGGCGCGGGAGCGGGCGGAGTGCGGGGATCGCAGGCAGGGACGCCTGCGCCACGGGTGAGCGTGCCGGAGCGGGCGTGGCGCCGTTCGCCAGAACGGCGATCAGGGAGACGCTGCTCTTGGCGAGCAGCGCCACGGTTGGGTGGCGGGTTCCGCTGCCCTTGTCGGGCGGCGACACATGGACACCGGCGGCCGGGGCTCACTCCTGGCCGTGGCAGTTCTTGAACTTTTTGCCGCTGCCGCAGGGGCAGGGGTCGTTGCGGCCGACCTTGGGCAGCTCGCGCCGGATCACGATCTTGGGCAGCTGCACCTCCTTCGGCTCCTCGACCTCGGGCGCGGGGGCCGGCGCGGGGGCCGGCGCGGCGCGGCCGGGGATCGAGATGCCCTGGGCGACGGAGTGCGCCACGACCTGCCGCGGCGGGGGCGGCGGGGCGGAAGGGGCCTCGAGACGCAGGGTGCGCGAGAGGATGGCGAGCATGTTCTCGAAGGCGTCGCGGTTGGTCGCGGTGCGGAACAGGCCGGTGCAGATCTGGAGCCGCACGTTGGTCATGAGCTCCTCGAAATACTTGTAGGCCTCGCTCTTGTATTCGTTGAGCGGATCCTTCTGGCCGTAGCTGCGCAGGCCCACGCTCTTGCGCAGGTCCTCCATCTCGGTGAGGTGCTCCTGCCAGTGGTGGTCGATGGCGTTGATGATCACGTAGCGCTCGAGCGAGCCGAGGGCCTCGGGGTTCTCGACCGACTCCTTGAGGTTGTAGGCCTCCTTGACCTTGTCGGCGGCGAGCTTGGCGGCGGTCTCGACGTCGAGGTCGCGGAACTCCTCGGGCTTGGCCGAGACGGGGAAGTGCATGCAGAGCCAGCCGATGAAGGCGTCGAGCTTGGCGGGGGCGATGCCGCCCTTCTCGCCGAAGCCGGCCGTATCCGCGCGGTCGAGCATCTCCTCGTCGACGAACTCGAAGATCTGGTCCTTGCTGCGGTCGGCGTGGATGGCGCCGTTGCGGATCGAGTAGATGACCTCGCGCTGCTTGTTGAGCACGTCGTCGTACTGGAGCAGGCGCTTGCGGATCGAGTAGTTCTGCTGCTCGACCTTCTTCTGGGCCGACTCGATGGACTTGTTGAGCCAGGGGTGCTCGAGCTCCTCGCCCTCCTTCATGGAGTTCTCGATCATCTTCGCCATCATGCCGCCGGAGGCGAACAGGCGCATGAGATCGTCCTCGAGGGAGATGTAGAAGCGGGACATGCCGGGGTCGCCCTGGCGGGAGCAGCGGCCGCGCAGCTGGCGGTCGATGCGGCGCGACTCGTGGCGCTCGGTGCCGATGACGTACAGGCCGCCGACCTCGGGCACGCCCTCGCCGAGTTTGATATCGGTGCCGCGGCCGGCCATGTTGGTGGCGATGGTGACGGCGCCGCGCTGGCCGGCGCGGGAGACGATCTCGGCCTCCTGCTGGTGGTACTTGGCGTTGAGGACGGAGTGGACGATGCCGGCGCGCTTGAGGTAGCGGCTGAGCACCTCGGAGGACTCGACCGAGACGGTGCCGACGAGCACGGGCTGGCCCTTCGCATGCACTTCCTGGATCGCCTTGACCACGGCGGCGAACTTCTCGCGGCGGGTCTTGAAGATGAGGTCGTTGGCGTCCTTGCGGATGCAGGGCTTGTTCGTCGGGATGACGGTGACGGCGAGCTTGTAGATGTCGTTGAACTCGAGGGCCTCGGTCTCGGCGGTGCCGGTCATGCCCGCGAGTTTCCGATACATGCGGAAGTAGTTCTGGATGGTGATCGTCGCGTAGGTGCGGGTCTCGCGCTCGATGGTGACGTTCTCCTTGGCCTCGACGGCGCCGTGCAGGCCGTCGGACCAGCGGCGGCCGGGCATGATGCGGCCGGTGTTCTCGTCGACGATGACGATCTTGCCCTCGGGGGAGACGACGTACTGCACGTCGCGCTCGTAGAGGCTGTAGGCGCGGAGGAGCTGGGAGATGGCGTGGATGTCCTCGGAGACCTGTTCCTGGAACTCCTGCAGCTTGATCTTGGCGGCTTCCTTCTCGGCCGGGGTTTTGGAGGGGTCCTTGTCGATCTCCATGTAGGCCGTGGCGACGTCGGGCATCATGAAGGCATCCGGATTGTCGGGACGGAGGAAGGTGCGGCCCTTCTCGGTGAGGTCGGCCTGGTGCTGGCGTTCGTCGATGACGAAGAAGAGCTCCTCCTTGAGCTTGTAGAACTCGTCCTTGCGGAAGTCCGTGTTCATCTCGAGGTCGATCTTGTCGAGGAGCTTGCGGCACTCGGCGCTCTCCATGAGGCGCAGGAGCTGCTTGTTCTTCGGCATGCCCGCCTTGACCTGGAGCATCATGAGCTGCGCGGAATAGGTCTCGTCGGGGGTGCGCTCGGGCTTCTCGAGGAGGGTCTTGGCGTCGTTGACGAGGCGGTTGCAGAAGCGCACCTGCTCGGAGTAGAGGCTCTCGATGCCCGGCTTGTGGCGGGTGAAGGGCTGTTCGCGCTCGATCGGGGCGGGGCCGGAGATGATCAGCGGGGTGCGGGCCTCGTCGACGAGGATGGAGTCGACCTCGTCGACGATGCAGAACCAGTGGTTGCGCTGGACCTGGTCCTCCTTGCGCGTGGCCATGCCGTTGTCGCGCAGGTAGTCGAAGCCGAACTCGGAGGCGGTGCCGTAGGTGATGTCGCGCGAGTACATCTCGCGGCGCACATTGGAGGGCATCTGCTGCTGGATGCAGCCGACGGAGACGCCGAGAAAGTTGTAGAGGTGCCCCATCCACTGCGAGTCGCGGCGGGCGAGGTAGTCGTTGACGGTGACCAGCTGGGTGTTCTCGCCGGTGAGGGCGTTGAGGTAGAGGGGCAGGGTGGCGACGAGGGTCTTGCCTTCGCCGGTGGCCATCTCGGCGATCTTGCCCTGGTGGAGGGCCATGCCGCCGATGAGCTGCACGTCGAAGTGCACCATGTTCCACGTCAGCTCATGGTCGCAGACGACCACGGTGCGGCCGCAGAGGCGGCGGGCGCCGTTCTTCACCACGGCGAAGGCCTCGGGCAGGATCGATTCGAGGGTCTCGCCGCCCTGGATGCGCTGGCGGAATTCGTCGGTTTTCGCGCGGAGTTCGTCGTCGCTGAGCGACTGGTACTCGAGTTCGAGCGCGTTGATCTTCGCGACGATGGGCTGGCACGACTGGAGAAACTTCCGGTAGTGACGACCGGCGAAGCGTTTGAAGATCCAGGAAATCATGGGATGAAAGGCGGAGACGGTTGGGCTCGCGTGGCGGTTTGGCAACGGGCAAATGCCCGCCCAAACGGCCGTCGCAAAAACGACACACCGGCGGGGTCAACGCCGGGCATGCAGCACTTGGAATCGTTGCCCAAGCAGGCCGGGATGGAGCAGCTCGTGCAGGCGGCTGCGGCGCGGGTCTGGCCGGCCGGGCTTGGCCTCCGCGGCGATGCGTGCGGCGGCCGCACCGGCATGGCGGACCAGAAACGACTCCTGCGACTCGAGGACGAGGGAGCCGAAGTCGCCCGCGCGCAGGGCGGACTCGAGCCAGTCCCAGCAGATGTGGCAGGTGAGGTCCTGGCGTCCGGGGCGTTTGAGGAGATCGCGTTCCTGCCGGTGCGCGTGGTAGGCGCGGGCGGTGCCGGTCGGGGTGTCGGTGGCGAGCGCCGACCAGGTCTTGCCGTAGTCGAACGCCAAGAACAGGCCGGTCCAGGCGGCCGCGACGAGTTGTCGGCACAGCGCCGCCGCCGCGAGCGGCAGGTCCATGCGGTAGCCTGCGGGCAGGTCGGTCGGCAGCAGGGGAACAACGGTCGCGACTTCGGGCGAAAGGGTGGCGAGCTCGGCCTCGACCAGCGTGTCGTCGGCGAGCGTCACCCCGATCTCGCGCCAGCCGTCGTGGCTGCGGACGACGCGGTGGAACGGTTGCGCGTCGAAGAGCTCGTTGGAGAAGACCACGCACGGTCCCCCCAGCGCGGCGGCATCGGTGCAGCCGACCGCACGCACGGAGCGGAAGGGGTGCGCGACGCCGTCGAGCGCGGTGCGTCCGTTCTCGGAGCCGAGCTCGACGAAGTCGTGGTCCGCCGCCTCGGCCCCGAGCAGTTTCGTGGCGGCGGCGGCGACGAGTTCGCCGAAGACCTCCCCGGTGCTGGTCGCGGTGTAGAAATCGGTGTCGGTGGCCAACCCGACGCGGGGCCGCGGGCGCCTGTAGTATCCGAGTTGCGGGTGGTAGAGCGCCAGCTCCATGAAACGCGCAAAGGGCACCGGCGCGGCGCCGCACTCGGACCGGAAGGCCGCGGAAAACCGGGCGTCTTCGGCGGTGTCGTCTGCGTCGGGTGGAATCATCGGGTTTTCGGATAGCCTCGCGGCGGCGGTATCTTGCAGAGTCGCCGGCATGTTCAAACGGATTCTCCAGACCGCCACCGCGGTGTTGCTGCTCGGCAACACCGTGCTGCTGGTCCTGCTGCTCGGCGAGCGGCACGGCTGGTTCCCGCGCAGCGAGGCCGCGCGCCAGGCGGAGCGTTTCCGGCAGGTGCTCGCGGTGGTGGGCGCGCGCTACTACGACCCGGCGGCGGCCGCGCCGGCCAAGCTCACCGGCGACGCCCTCCAGACCATGGTGCGCGACCTGGATCCGCATTCGGAATACCTCGATCGCCGCAGCTACACGAAGGTGCAGGACGACCTGCGCAGCGAATTCGGCGGGATCGGGGTGCAGATCGAGCTGCGCGACGAGAAGGTCGTCGTGATTGCGCCGATCGCCGGCACGCCGGGCGAGCGGGCCGGCATCCTGCGCGGCGACCGGATTGTCGCGGTCGACGGCCGGCCGCTCGAGGCCCCGGTGCTGCGCAACGCGGTCGACCGGATGCGCGGCCAGCCCGGCACCAGCGTGAGGGTCGGGCTCGAGCGCGGCGACGAGGCGCGCCCGGTCGAGGTCGAGATCGTGCGCGAGATCATCAAGGTCGAGACGATCCGTGGCGTCTCGATGGTGGCTCCGGGGATCGGCTACATCCAGCTCACGCAGTTCACCGAGCGCACGGGCGAGGAGTTCAGGGAGGCGCTCGGCTCGCTCGAGTCGCAGGGGCTGGAGGCGCTCGTGCTCGACCTGCGCAACAATCCCGGCGGCCTGCTCGGCGCGGCCGTGGCGGTGCTCGATCCGTTTTTCCGTGCCGGCGAACTCGCCGTCTACACCGAGGGTCGCGAACCGGGCAGCCGGAGCGAGCTGCATGCGGCCGGCGGCGCCCGGCAGCGAGACTATCCGATCGCGGTGATCGTCAACTCCGGCAGCGCCAGCGCCGCCGAGATCGTGACCGGCGCGTTGCACGATACGCGACGCGCGGTGGTGGTCGGCGAGCGCACCTTCGGCAAGGGCTCGGTGCAGACGCTGCTGCCGCTGCCCGGCGGCGACGCGCTGCGCCTGACCACGGCCCGCTATTTCACGCCCGGCGGCCAGGTGATCCACGGCAACGGCATCGCGCCCGACGTGGACCTGCCGGTCTCGGCCGACGACGACCGCAAGCTCGGCATCCAGCGCCTGCGCGAGGACCTCGGCGATGCGGCCGAGTTCAAGGCGCGCTTCGGCTTCGAACCGATCCCGGACCGCCAGCTCGAGGCGGCGGTCGATGTGTTGCGCGGTCTGCTCGTTTTCCCGGCCGCGACCGCCTCGGCGCCAACCGCAGCCCCGCTCCTTCCATGATCCTCGGCGTTGAAAGTTCCTGCGACGAAACCGCGCTCGCGCTCTTCGACCCGGAGAGCGGGTTGCGGGGCGAGTGGGTGCACAGCCAGATCGCGCTGCACCAGGCCTACGGCGGGGTCGTGCCCGATCTGGCGAGCCGCGAGCACCTCCGGCATTTCGCCCCGCTGCTGCGCACCGTCGCCGCGGAGCCCGGCTTGGCGGGCATCACCCGGATCGCGGTGACGCGCGGGCCCGGTCTGGCCGCCTGCCTGGCCATGGGCGTATCCGTGGCGAAGGCACTCGCCCTCGAATGGGGCGTGCCGCTGGTCGGAGGCAACCACCTGCGCGGCCACGCCTGGTCGCCCTTCATCGCGCTGCACGCGGAGGCGCCGGCCGCCTTCGAGGAGCGGATCGCCGCGCTGCTGCCCCATCTCGGCCTGCTGGTCTCCGGCGGCAACACGGTGCTGCTGACCATCGACGAGAAACGCCGCATCGACGTCGTGGCGACGACGCTCGACGACGCCGCCGGCGAGGCGCTCGACAAGGGGGCGAAGCTGCTCGGCCTCGGGTATCCGGGCGGTCCGCTCATCGAGAAGCATGCGGCGGCGGGCCGGCCCGACGCGTTCGCCTTTCCCCGCGGGCAGAACTCCCGCGGCACGCTCGACTTCAGCTATTCGGGACTGAAGACCGCGCTGCGGTACCAGCTCGAGAAGATGGGCGACGAGGAGGTGCGGGCCGGCTTCGACGACCTCTGTGCCAGTTACCAGGCCGCGGTGGTTGAATCGCTCGCACGCCGTACCGCGCAGGCGCTCGGTGCGGGCGCCTACCGCAGCGTCGGACTGTCGGGCGGCGTGGCGAACAACAAGGCCCTGCGGGCGGCCGTCGCCGAGGTCGGACGCAAGCAGGGGGTGCCGTGCTTCGCGGCGGCGCCACGGCACACCGGCGACAACGCGGCGATGATCGCCTTCGGCGCCTGGATGGACCGGGCGCGGCCGACCGGCGCGGCCGAGGGCGGGCTCTCGCTCACGTTCGAGCCGTCGCTGGGCTTGGCGGGGTAGGGCGCGGGCCGTAAAAACATCGTAACGAAAAGTTGGATTGCATTTGGGGCGGCGCGGCGGGTAGGTATCGGGCCGCATGACCAACAAACTGCGCAATGTGATACTGGCCCTGATGGTGGCGGGGGCGGCTTCCGCGGCCGTCGCCCAGACCAGCGGGCTCATCGGTGAACGCTACGGAGCGATCGATCTGGGCTATGTCGACGCCAAGGGCGCCGACCTCTCCTCGATCGGCTTCGAGCTCAACGTCCCTTCCTCGATCAAGGGGTTGGATCTGTCGTTCCACGGCGGTTACGCCAATTACGACCTCGATCTCTCCGGTCTCGACGCGAAGGCCTGGAACGTCTCCGCGAAGGCGACCGGCTACATGGAGCTCGACAAGGGCATCAAGGGCTTCGTCGCCGGCGCGATCGGCTACGAGGACCTCGACATGGACTACTACGGCTACTCGTACACCGGCCGGAAGAATTCGTTCTTCTACGACGTCAGTGTCGGGGCGGAGATCCCGTGCTGTTCGAAGGCCTCGATCCGCGTCGCGCTCGGCCACTACGACTACACCGAGTGGGACGAGGGCGCGGGCCTCTACGCCTCGCTCGGCGCGAACTACTGGATCAACGAGACGGTCGGTCTCCGTGGCAGCTATACGCGCGACTTCGACGACGACAGCAACGGCTTCTCGCTCGGGGTGGTGTTCAAGTACTGAGGCCACCGCGGTTTCGCGATTCTGGAAGGCCGCCCCAACCCCGGGCGGCCTTTTTGCGTCCTCCTCCGGGCCGCCCGTGTGTCGCCGCCGCATTTCGGGGACACGTAGGAGGTGGTGCCGTTCCCTTTCACCGGGGGCAATAACGCGGGCGGCCGTTCATCTGTTTGCCCGGGCGGGCGGCGGGTGCCGGCTTGACAGCGTGCCCGAGGCGGCTCTTCTTGCGGCCACTTCATGACCAACCGCGTCCACGCCTCCCGCAACGCCCTCGCCGCCCTCCTGGTGGTAGTAGTCGTCGTCGCCTGCGCGCCGCGAGGGGTCTGAGCATACTCACGACTTTCGCCCTCTCCGGTGCCGCACCGGAGGGGGCTTTTTGTTGCCCTGGACGGTGCCGCCACGGAGCGGGCTCCAACCACCGAATACCATGCAACATACCGGAGCCATCATCCTGCGCACTCTGCTCGAGCGCCAGGGCATCACCACCCTCGCCGGGATTCCCGGCGGTGCGATCCTGCCGTTCTACGATGCCCTGCACGGCAGCGGGATCCACCATGTCCTCACCCGCCACGAACAGGGCGCCGGTTTTGTCGCCCAGGGCATGGCGCGCGTGACCGGCCGGGCCGCCGTCTGCCTCGCCACCTCGGGTCCGGGCGCGACGAACCTGCTCACCGCCATCGCCGACGCGAAGCTCGACTCGGTGCCGCTCGTGGCGATCACCGCCAACGTGCCCCAGGCCCTCATCGGCACCGACGCGTTCCAGGAGGTCGATACGTACGGCCTCACGTTGCCGATCACCAAGCACAACTTCCTGGTGCGCTCGATCGGCGAGCTGCTGGACGCGGTGCCCGCGGCTTTCACCCTCGCGGAATCCGGCCGGCCCGGCCCGGTCGCGATCGACATTCCCAAGGATGTGCTCACCGCCCGGGCCGACATCGCCGCGTGGCCGGAACCGGGCGGGCGCATCGAGCCGGCCAAGTGCGCCGACGCGGAAATCGACGCGCTCGTCGCGTTGTTGGCGAACGCCGAGCGGCCGCTGCTCTACCTCGGCGGCGGCATCGTCGCGGCCGGTGCGGTCGAGTTGGCGCGCGCACTTGCCCAGCGCATCGACGCCCCGGCGGTGATGACGCTCAACGCGCTCGGCACGCTCGCGGCCGACGATCCGCTGAGCATGGGCATGCTCGGCATGCACGGCGGCAAGGGCACGAACCTGCTCATGCGGGAGGCCGACGTGATCTTCGCGATCGGCGCGCGTTTCGACGACCGCGCCACCGGCAAGGTCGCCGAGTTCTGCCCGCAGGCGACGATCGCGCATCTCGACATCGACCGCGCCGAGCTTGGCAAGATCCGCGCCGCCACGCTCGGCCTGGTCGGCGACGCGGCCGACGCGCTGGCGCGTTTGCTCGACCGCCTGCCGGCGCGGACGCGGCCGGAGTGGCGGGCGCGTGCGGCCGAGTTGCGCGAGGCGCATCCGCTTCGGCATCCGGATCCCGTGCTCGAACCGCTGCATCCGGTGAACCTCTGCCGGCACCTCGCGGCCACGCTCCCGGAGGACACCATCGTGACCACCGACGTGGGCCAGCACCAGATGTGGGTGGCGCAGGCGTATCCGTTCTCGGAGCCGCGCACGCTGCTCACCTCGGGTGGGCTCGGCACGATGGGCTTCGGCTTGCCCGCTGCGATCGGGGCCGCACTCGCCGCGCCCGGGCGGCGCGTGCTCTGCGTGAGCGGCGACGGCTCGATCCTCATGAATATCCAGGAACTCGCCACGCTGGCGGAGCTCGAGCTCCCGGTCGCGGTGGTGATCTGCAACAACGGCCACCTCGGGCTTGTGCGCCAGCAGCAGGAACTCTTCTACGGCAAACGCTACTCGGCGTCGCGGTTCCAGTCGGCGCCGGATTTCGCGGCGATCGCGCGCGGCTTCGGTATCCGGGCGGTCACGCTCGACCCCGACGGCGACCCGCTCGCGCAGCTCGACGCCGCGCTCGCCGCCCCCGGTCCCTGTTTGATCGACGTGCCGGTGCGCGAGACCGCCAACGTGCTCCCGATGGTGCCCCCCGGCGCCGCCAACCACCAAACCCTCACCGAATCCGAACCCGCCCACACTCATGCCTGAGACCAATACAATCGCCCAAGCGCCGGCCACGGCTCCGACGGGCAGCGACCACGAAACCGCGGCCTCGGCCGTGATCGAGCTGCGCGTGCGCAATCATCCCGGTGTCATGTCGCACATCACGGGGCTGTTTGCGCGCCGCGCCTTCAACCTCGAGGCGATCCTCTGCGTGCCCGAGTCCGATCGCGCGACCAGCGTGATGTTGCTGCTGGTTGCCCGCGGTCCGAAGCTCGAACAGATCGAACGCCAACTGGAGAAGCTGCACGACGTGCTCGAACTGCGACACCGTCCGGATCTCGGCTCGGCACTGTTCACGCAACTACGCTGGTGAAGCTGAGCGGTGCCGTCGTGGCGGCGGCCGCCAAGGCAGGCGAATCGCTCGCGGAAGCGCGCTGGAATCGAGGGTCGCAGGCAGGGACGCCTGCGCCACGGGTTTGCGTGCCGGAGGTTGGGGCGTGGCGCCGGCCTCCGTGCCGGCGGTGGCGGATGCGAGACGCAGGGGACGGCGCGGGCGCTTGCGCGGGGGCGTGGGAGCTGGCTGGGACCGGGGATCGCAGGCAGGGACGCCTGCGCCACGGGTTTGCGTGCCGGATGGGGCGTGGCGCCGGCCTCCGTGCCGGCGGTGGCGGATGCGAGACGCAGGGGACGGCGTGGGCGCTTGCGCGAGGGCGTGGGAGCTGGCTGGGACCGGGGATCGCAGGCAGGGACGCCTGCGCCACGGTCTTGCGTGCCGGATGAACGGGCGTGGCCGCAGGGGGCGGCGTGGGCGTTTGGTACTCGCTTTGACGCCGACGCTTATCTCCGCAGGCGGACGCGATGGCGGCCGGGGGACTCTATGCGCAGGTCGAGGGCGATGGTGCCGGCGGGCAGCCAGCCGGCGATGCGCTCGGGCCACTCGACGGCGAGGCAGTACGGAGCGACGAGAAAATCCTCGAGCAGCAGGTCCTCGACCTGGTCGGGCGACTCGAGCCGGTAGGCGTCGAGGTGCACGAGCGTGCGGCTGCCGCGATGGATGTTGTAGAGGGTGAACGTGGGGCTGGTCACGCGCTCGCGCACGCCGAAGGCGGTGGCGAGGCCCTGCACGAACGTGGTCTTGCCCACGCCGAGGTCGCCGCTGAGCGCGAGGATGGCCTCCGCGGGCAGCACCTCGCCGAGACGGCGGGCGAGCTCGTGCATCGCCTCGGTGGATGCGGCGAGGGCGCCGGCCTCAAGTTCCTGCCAGATGTTCGTAGCCATGGTAGCGGGCGAGGTTGATGGCCGTGGGGGTCGGCTTGTCGAGTGCGACGAAGCGGCCGAGGCAGGTGAGCGGCAGCGGGAAATGTTTGTGCCAGGCGGTCTCGAAGGCGGCGCGGTCGGCCCGGGCGGCGACGGTGAAGAGCAGCTCGAAATCCTCGCCGTCGGTGAGCGCGTGCTCGAGGGGGGAGCGGCCGTCGCGTTTGGCGAGGGTACGGGCGGCGCGACTGAGCGGGATCACCGCGGGATCGAGGGCGGGTTTCGTGCCGGTGGGCGTGAGGTCGACGAGGTCCTTCGCGAGGCCGTCGCTCACATCCATCATCGAGCGGACCTCGCGGCGGGCGGCGAGCCAGCGGCCTTCGGCAAGGCGCGGAGTGAAGCGGTGGTGTTTGCCGAGGATGCTGCCGCCGAGCTCACCGGTGACGTAGACCCAGTCTCCGGTCTTCGCGCCGGTGCGCGTGAGCACCCGGTCGCCGGACGACTCGCCGAGCAGGGTGAGAAAGGCACCGAGCAGATCCGGCGACTCGGAGACGTCGCCACCCGCGATCGTGATCCGGTGGGCGAGGGCGCAGCGACCGAGGGCGCGGTAGAAGTCGCGAATCCACGCCACGGACACGCGGCGCGGCAGGGCGAGGGAGACGACCGCCGACTTCGGCACGCCGCCCATCGCGGCGATGTCGCTGAGGTTGCGCTTGAGCAGCTTTTCGGCGGCGGCGGCGGGCGTCAGGGAGTCGTCGAAGTGGCGCCCGTAGAGCACCGGGTCGGTGGTGACCAGCTGGCGACGTTTGCCGGTGCCTGGCAGCACCGCGCAGTCGTCGCCGATGCCGAAAGGCGAGCGCAACGTGGCGGCGCCGAGCCAGTCGCGCAGGTGGGCGATGAGGCGGCGTTCGCCGAGAGCGCCGACGGATTCGGCGGGGTTGTCGGTGAACGGATTCACGAAGTGGCGCCGAGACCGGCGAGCAGGCCGATGATGGAGTTCAGATTGAACAGGGCGTGCGCGGTGATCGGCACGAGCAGGCTGCCGGAACGTTCGTAGGCGAGGGCGAAGATCGCGCCGAGCACGGTGAGCGGGATGAAGTGAACCATGCTGCCGTGGAGGGCTGCGAAGGCCAGGGCACTGATGAGGACTGCGGCCCAGTGTGGCAGGTAGCGCGCGAGGATGCGGAAGACCCCGGCGCGAAAGAGCACCTCCTCGCTCACCGGAACCACGATCACTGCCACGACGGTGAGGGCTAGGACGAGAAGCGGAGAGTCGGCCGTGGCGAAAATGTTGGCGAGCTCCTGGTTGTCGATCGGGAGCCCGAGGCTGTTCATCGCGAGGGTGGAGAGGTAGCTGGTGCCGACCACGAACGGCATCGCCACGCAGAAGACGGCGGCGCCAACGAGGGCCCGATCGGCGAGCGGCTCGGCCGGGCGGACTTCAGTTGGGGGCAGGGGGCGACCGAGGGAACGGCGGTAGAGGGCAAAGACCGCGAGCACGGCGATCATCGATCCTTGGAATCCCAGGACCGCGATGACGGAGGCCCAGCCATCGGTGGGCTCGAGCCCCAATTGCTTCATGATGCTGCCGGCGAGCAGCGATCCGACGAAGAACGTACAGAGCGCGATCCAGGCGATGAGGAAGGTGTCGCCGAGGGCGGCATCCCAACGAGGCATGTGGGTGGGACCGCGGCGTCGTGTCCTCAGTGCCGGTGCAAAGAACCACGCTCCGGCCAGTGCCACACCGCCGAGCACGAGGATGCCTTGCAGGAGCAGGATCGCGGAGGCGGCGGAGGACAGGTCGGGCATCGCGCGGATGTTGGGAGAGTCCTCGGGCCGAACCAAGGCTGAAGAGCGGGTCGCGGATGGTAGGGGGAGCGTGGCGCCGGCCTCCGTGCCGGCGGTGGCGGGTGCGAGACGCAGGGGACGGCGTGGGTGGTGGAGCGAGGGCGCGGGAGCGAGGGCGCGGGAGCCGGCCGGGGTCGAGAATCGCAGGCAGGGACGCCTGCGCCACGCGCTTGCGTGCCGAATGTTGGGGCGTGGCGCCGGCCTCCGTGCCGGCGGTGGCGGGTGCGAGACGCAGGGGACGGCGTGGGCTGTGGAGCGAGGGCGCGGGAACGAGGGCGCGGGAGCTGGCCGGGATCGGGGGTCGCAGGCAGGGACGCCTGCGCCACGGGTTGGCGTGCCGAATGGTCGGGCGTGGCGCCGGCCTCCGTGCCGGCGGTGGCGGATACGAGCCGCAGAGGACGGCGTGGGCTGTGGGTTAGGGCGCGGGAGCGAGGGCCCGGGAGCTGGCCGGGATCGGGGGTCGCAGGCAGGGACGCCTGCGCCACGCGCTTGCGTGCCGAATGTTGGGGCGTGGCGCCGGCCTCCGTGCCGGATCGGGAAAAAGAAAAAGGGCGTCGACGAGCGACGCCCCTACGTTGCGGTCTGTGCCCTGCCTCAGGCGACGATCTTGCCGTCCTGATACACGATCTTGCCGGCGACGATGGTGGTCTTCACGCGGCCGCGCAGTTTCTGGCCGTCCCACGGGGAGTTGGCGGACTTGCTGAAGCCGTGCACGGCGTCGTACGTCCACTGTTCCTCGGGATCGAAGAGCACGATGTCGGCGACGGCGTCCTCGGAGAGGGTGCCGGCGGGCAGTTTCAATACCTCGGCGGGCTTGATCGTCATGAGCTCGACCAGGCGGCGGAGGGTGAAACGGTTCTCCTTCACCAGGACTTGGTTGCAGACCGGGAAGGCCGTCTCCAGTCCGAGGATGCCGAAGGGGGCATGGTCGAACTCCTTGTCCTTTTCGTAGTTGGTGTGCGGGGCGTGGTCGGTGGCGAGGCAGTCGATGGTGCCGTCGCGCAGGCCGGCGATGATCGCCTTGCGGTCCTCCTCGGTGCGCAGGGGCGGGTTCATCTTGAAGTGGGTGTCGTAGCCGGCCAGCGCGGAGTCGGTGAGCGCGATGTGGTGCGGGGTGGCCTCTGCGGTGATGTGCACGCCGCGGCCCTTGGCGCGTTTCACCAGTTCGACCGAGTACTTCGAGCTGAGGTGCTGGAGATGGATCTGGTGGCCGGCGTAGGTCGAGAGGATGACGTTGCGCGAGACGATCACGTCCTCGGCGGCGTTGGGCCAACCGCCCAGGCCGAGCTTGGTGGACATGAAGCCCTCGTTCATGACCGCGCCCTGCGTCATGGCCGAGTCCTGACAGTGGTCCATGACCGGGATGCCGAACATCTTCGCGTACTCGACGGCGCGGCGCATGAGCTCGTTGTTCTGCACGCACATGCCGTCGTCGGTGATGGCGACGCAGCCGGCGCGGGCGAGCGAGCCGATGCCGGAGAGGGCCTCGCCCTTCATGCCGACGGTGATGCAACCGGTCGGGTAGACGTGGACGATGGCGGAGCGCTCGATGGCGTCCTTGATGAACTGGATGGTGCCCGGGTTGTCGGCCGGCGGCGTAGTGTTGGGCATGCACACGCAGGTGGTAAACCCGCCGGCGGCGGCGGCGCGGGTGCCGGTCTCGATCGTCTCCTTGTGGGTCTGGCCGGGCTCGCGGAAGTGGACGTGGATGTCGACGAAGCCGGGGGCGGCGACGAGGCCGCGGGCGTTGATCTTCTGCGCCTTCTTTTTCTGTTCGACGGTGAGCTTGGCGACGATCTTGCCGTCGGCGACGAAGAGGTCGCCCTCGGCGTCGCGTTTGTTGGCGGGATCGATGACGCGGGCGTTGGAGATCCAGAGGTACTTGGGCATGGGCGGTGGGCCGGGAGGCGGCGGAAAGGTTGCGGGCGGGGGCGGGTTACTCGACGTGCTGGCCGACCTTCTCGGGGTCGCCGCCGGCGCAGAGGTAGAGGATGGCCATGCGCACGGCGATGCCGTTGGTCACCTGCTCGAGGATGACGGAGCGTTCGGAGTCGGCCAGGTCGCTGTCGATCTCGACGCCGCGGTTGATCGGGCCGGGGTGCATGATGATGGCCTCGGGGCTGAGCCAGCTGGCGCGGGTCTTGTTGAGGCCGAACATGCTGGTGTACTCGCCGAGCGAGGGGAAGTGGGACGAGTTCTGCCGCTCGTGCTGAATTCGGAGAAGCATGACGACGTCGGCATCGGCGAGGGCGGACTTGAGGTTGTGCGAGACCTCGACGCCCATGCTGGTGAACCAGTGCGGGACGAGGGTGGAGGGGCCGACCACGGTGACCTTGGCGCCGAGCTTGGTGAGCAGCCAGATGTTGGAGCGGGCGACGCGGCTGAAGAGGATGTCGCCGAGGATGCAGACTTTGCGGCCGGCGAGGTGGGTGAGGCGCTCGCGGATGGTGTACGCGTCGAGCAGGGCCTGGCTGGGGTGTTCGTGGGAACCGTCGCCGGCGTTGATCACCGGGATGGAGAGGCGTTCGCTGAGGTACTGCGCAGAGCCGGCGGCGGCGTGGCGCACGATCATCATGTCGACGCCGAGGGCCTGGATGTTCTCGGCGGTGTCGCGCAGCGTCTCGCCCTTGGTGGTGGAGCTGGCCTTGGCGTCGAAGGCGACGACGTCGGCCCCGAGGCGCTTGGCGGCGGTCTCGAAGGCGAGGCGGGTGCGGGTGCTCGGTTCGAGGAAGAGGTTGACGACGGTCTTGCCGCGCAGGGCGCCAAGCTTCTTGGCGCCGCGGTCGAGGAAGTGACGGATCGTGGCCGCCGTGCCGAGGATCGTCTCGATCTCGTCGCGGTTGAGCTCTTCGATGCCGATGAGGTGTTTGCGGTTCCAGGCCATGGATATGGGAGCGGCCGCGATGGGTGCGAGTTCGCGGCCGTGAGGGCTGTTTCTGGAACCCGCGGCCGGGCCGGTCAAAGCGGAAAACCGGAGTGGTTGCCCTCGGGCGTTGCGCAGGTGGCTAAAGGCCCGGAGCGGAGGGTCGGAGCGCGGGCGGGATCGGGGATCGCAGGCAGGGACGCCTGCGCCACGGTCTTGCGTGCCGGATGGGGTGTGGCGCCGGCCTCCGTGCCGGCGGTGGCGGATGCGAGACGCAGGGGAGGGCGTGGGTGGTTGAGCGAGGGCGCGGGAGCTGGCCGGGATCGAGGGTCGCAGGCAGGGACGCCTGCGCCACGTGCTGGCGTGCCGGATGGGGCGTGGGGTTACTCCGGGCTGCGCTCCAGCACGCTCACGAAGAAGCCGTCGGAGTCGTGCACGTGCGGCGGGATCGTGGTGCCGAGTTCGTTGGCCGGGCAAGCAAAGGTCCTGGCGGGCGCAACCACCCGGAATTGTGGGTGGGCGGCGAGGAAGGCGGACACTGTGTCCTCGTTTTCGGTACGCGCGAGCGAACAGGTGGCGTAGACGAGGCGGCCGCCGGGGCGCACGTAGTCGGCTTGGTCGAAGAGGATCTCGGTCTGGCGCTGATGATGGCGGCGCAGATCGGCGGTGCTGGTCTGCCAGCGCAGGTGGGGGTGCCGCCGCCATGTGCCCGAGCCGCTGCAGGGCGCGTCGACGAGCACGCCGTCGTAGCGGGTCTCGGGGGCGGGCGGTTGGTCGAGCGTGGCGATGTTGGCCAGCCCGGCGCGGGTGGCGCGTTGCCGGAGTTCGGCGAGGGCGGCGGGGCGGATGTCGGTCGCGTCGACGTGGCCGGTGGGGCCGAGCAGTTGGGCGAGTTGCAGGGTTTTGCCGCCGGCTCCGGCGCAGGCGTCGAGCCAACGCGTGCCGGGTATCGGCGCGGCGAGGTGCAGGATGAGCTGCGAACCGAGGTCCTGGATTTCGAAGGCGCCGGACTCGTGGAGCGGGCTGTGGCTCAGATCCGTCTCGGCGAGGATCGCACGGGCGTCGGGCAGATCGGCGGTGCTGCGTACCGGGATGCCCTCGCTGCGCAGCCAGTCGTCGACGTGCTGCGCGGCGGCGCCCTGCATGCGCAACCACAGTGGCGGGCGGGTCAGGAGGACGTCGCGCTCGGCGCCGGTGAGGGTGGGCGCTTCGGCGGAAAGCCACTCGGGGAAGAGGGAGTCGGCGGAGAACCCCTTGTCGTAGCGGGCGGAGAGCAGGGTGGCGCGTTCGGCGAGCGAGGGGGGCAGTTGGGGCCAGTCGGCCAACAGCAGTTCGCGCAGCCCAGTGATCACGGGTTCGTCGCCGGCGAGCCAGAGCGCAACGAGGGGGCGGTCTTCGGCGGGCGTCTTCTCGAGCCAGACGAGGTGGCGGACGGCCGAGTAGGCGAGGGCGCGGTAGAGACGGCGGTCACGCGAGCCGAAGCGGCGGTCGCGGCCGAGCCGTTGCTGCAGGAAGGAGGGAAAGGCGGACTCGTGGCGGGCGGCGTGGAGGATCGAGCGGAGGAGTTCGCCGAAGATGGCGAGCTGGCGGTGGGCACGACCCGCACCGGGGGGCGTCGGGTTGGCGGCGGGAGAGGACATCGTTGCGGAGCGGATACGGAGATGGGGCGGACGTGGAGCGCACGCACCCGGATGGGTGGCGCTCCCTCGCCGACGGGGAAACCGGGGTGGGGCGGACTAAAAATCGAACACTTCGAGCGAGATGCGGAACTGCATGCCGGACTCGCGCCGCTGGCCTTCGTAGAAGGCGAGCGCGTACTCGATGGACCAGAGGTTGCGGAAGGTCTGCCGGATGCCGTAGGCCTGCTCGTAGAACTGCGAGTCGACGGCGTCGTAGCGCCAAAGGCCGGTGAGGGTGAATCGCTCGTTGAGGCGGATGCTCGCGTCGAGAGTGTATTCCTCGAGCTGGTCGCGCAGGAACTGGGTGCCGAAGCGGGCGGTCCAGAATTGCGAGTCGGTGAGGGTGAATCCGGAGTTGAACTCCTCGAGGCGCCAGCTGTGCGGGTCGAGGCGCTGGAAGGCGTCGAAGCGTATCCATGGCGCGGGCATCAGGGCGATGTCGGCGTGGAGGTCGGAGCTGCGGCGCAGGGTGGGCGCGACGAGCCGGTTGAAGTGGCGGTCCTGGGCGAGGGTGAGCACGATCAGGTCGCGCACGCCGCCCTTGGCGTCGCGGGTCTGGAGGCGTTGCTGCAGGCCGTAGCGCAGGGTGTTGATCTCGTGCAGCTCGTCGAGGGCGCGGATGTCGCCCAGGTCGATCGGCAGGAGGCGGGTCGAGAAGACGGAGCGGTCGATGTCGGGGATGTAGGCGGCGCCCTTCTCGGCATCGGGGATGTAGCGGTATTGGGCGAACGGTTCGACGAGGTGGCGCAGGCCGTCGATGCCCCAGCGCTCGCTCTGCACGTCGAACTGGCCGAAGGCGCGGGCGCGGATGTCGCCGCCGACCTGGCCGAGCACGCGCGTGTAGTCGTCCTTGTCGCCCAGCGGCGAGAAATAGTGGGAGACGCGGCCGCCGACGACCGGCGTGTAGGTGAGCCACGGAGTGACGGCGGTCGGGCGCTCGAGCCCGTAGAACACGTCGAGGCGTTCGCTGGAGAGCTCGGGGGAGACGGTGGAGGCGTCCTCGCGCAGGTTGACGAAGGCGACGTGGCCGCGCTGGACCACGCCGAGGTCCTGCGGGGAGGCGAGCAGCTTGACGGAGACCTCGGGCTCGCGGCGGCGGGTGATCTGGAAGTCGTTGGTCTGGAAGCGGGCGAAGACCGAGCCGACGAAGTTGTCCTCGGTGTAGCTGGCCCCGACGAATGTCTCCGGTTGTTGGTTGCGGGCGAAACGGTGGCGGGCGTAGTCGCGGATGATCTCCGAGTCGCTCCAATAGCCGACCTGCGCCATCAGCGAGATCTTGTCGCCGAAGTTCTCGAGGTGGCGCCAGTCGATGTAGCCGCGGTGGCGGCCGATCTGGCGGCCCTCGCTGTCGAGGCCGCGGTCTTCACGGCTGCCGAGATCGTAGATCCAGCCGCTGCGCAGCGCGCCGACCAGCGAGGTGTCGCCGCGCAGGGTGTCGTAGCTGGCGGCCGGGCCGAGGATCAGGCCGCGTTTGGTGTAGACGCCGATTTCGGGGCCGAGATGGATGCCGTTCGACACCGGGGCGAGCGCGGTGACGTCGAGGAACGCGCCGGTGGAGCTGCGGAAGCCGGCGCGGATGTCGGTCTCCATCGGCGGGGTGTCGAGGCGTTGGCTGAAGACGGGCAGCGGCACGAGCGGCACGGGGCCGACGCGCAGGTGGGCGTGGTGGGCGCGGAAGCTCTTGCCTTCGATGAAGTCGATCGACTCGGCGCGCAGGGTGGGGCTGAACGAGCCGGGTTCGCCGTAGGTGAGGGTGGCGTCATGGAGCGTGAACTCGTGCGTATTGCCCTCGAGGGTACCGCCCTGGAGGTAGAGCGGGTAGTAGCCGGCCTTGGTGTTGACGAGGTGGACCTTGCCGTCGGCGAGGGTGTAGGTGCCCTCGTCGGCGATGAGGCGGATGTCGCCGCGGGTGAGCACGATGTGGCCGCGGGCGTGGGCCTCGGCCTTCTGGTCGTCGTAGCGGATCTCGTCGGCAGTGAGGATGAGGTCGCCGTAGGTCAGCCGGGCATCGAGCACGACCATCTGCTTGGTGTTGTAGTCGAATTCGATCGGCTTGTCGGTGGTCGACACCAGGTCGAGGGCCTGGTCCGCGGCAAGGCTGCGCGCGGCGGCGGCAAGGGCGAGAAAGGGGACGAGGAGGGTTTGGCGAAGCTTCACGCGGCCGGCAGCGAAAAGGAATCCGCGGCGTGGTGCAATCTCCCGCTGCGGAGCCGGGGAACGCCGGTTCTGGGGATGGTCGATGGGGCGAGGCGCCCGGTATCCTCGCTCTCGACATCGGGCCGCGGGGTGGTTGCATTCTCCACGCTTCCGGGCGGGACGGTTCCGGTTCGGGGCATTTTCCCGAGTCATCCCCCTCCATCGATTCCGCGCTCCTCCGCGTTGGCCCCGCGCAATGCGGTGGAGGCTTTGAATACCTGGTCGGCCATGAACAAACTTGATGCGAACGCCCTTCCGCCCGGCGCCGATCCCGCTGTGCCTGGACCGGCGATGCCCATGGCTTCAGCGGGTGCGCCGGCGCAGACGGCGCCGGAACCGGTGTGCCGCCACCGCGTCGCTCGACGGATTGCGTGGTGGCACTGGGCGTCGCTGCTGCTCGGGGTGATCGCTGCCGCGGCGGTTTTCCATGGTGCGGTTCCCCGGTGGTTGGTGCAGCACAACGAGAGGTCCGAGCGTACTGCGGCGGGGCTGGTGCTTCGGCGGGTGCAGGTGGACGACCACTCGATCGCGTATCTGGAGGGTGGAGCTGGCGAAACGGTGGTCCTGTTGCACGGATTCGGTGCGGACAAGGACAACTGGACCCGATGTGCCCGGGATCTGACACCCGCCTTTCACGTGGTCGCGCCGGATCTGCCCGGTTTCGGCGAGAGCTCGTTCGTGGACGGTGCGTCCTATCGGATGGAGGAGCAGGTCCGGCGTCTGGAACGGTTGGCGCAGGTGCTGGGGCTGACGCGGTTTCATCTGGCGGGAAACTCGATGGGCGGCCAGATCGCGGGCCACTATGCGGTCGCTCACCCGGAGCGAGTGCGGTCGCTCGCGCTGGTTGATTGCACGGGTGTGCGCTCGCCTGTGCTGAGCGACATGGAAGAGGGCATCCGCAGTGGGGAACGGCCGCCGCTGGTTGTGAGGACGCTCGGGGATTTCGATCGCCGGATGGACTTTCTGGTGGTGCAGGTGCCGGAGATTCCCGGCTTCGTCAAACGGGTGCTGGTCGATCGGGCGCGGATGATGGCGGACAACCATGATGTGATCCTGAGCCAGATCACTCCGGAGATGGAGGCGCTCGAGCCCGCCCTATCTCGGATCGCGGTGCCGACCCTGGTCCTCTGGGGGGATCGGGATCGGATGCGCGATCTCTCGAGTGTGATCGTGTTGGAACGCGGTCTTCCCCAATCGGAGTCGGTGATTCTTCGCGACTGCGGCCATGTGCCGATGTCCGAGCGCCCGCAGGAGTTCGCGGAACATTACCGGCGATTCCTCGATCCCGCGTTTTCGGCGACCGGGGGACAAAACCGACCGGGGAAGTGAGTCGCTGGCACGGGGCGCGCTTGCGTCGTCCGCCACACCGCGAATACTGCCGACCACAATTTCCGCATGAGTGCCAAACCCTCTGCCGCCCCAGACTCTCTCCAACTGCTCCTGCGGGCCCAGCTCGCGGATCCCCATGCCTTTCTCGGCATGCACCCGCACACGCTCGACGACCAGCGCGGGGTGATCGTCCGGGCCTTCCTCCCACAGGCGACCGCCTGCGAGGTGGTCGATCTGACGCGCAAGCCCGAGCGGCGCTACCCGATGATGCAGCTCTCGCCGGAAGGCTTCTTCGAGGTCTTCATTTCGAAACGCTCCGACGTCTTCCACTACCAGCTCCGCGCCACGCTGCGCTCGGGCGACATCCGCCAGTTCTCCGACCCGTATTCGTTCCTGCCGACGATCAGCGAACACGACCTCTTCCTCTTCAATCAGGGCAACGAGCACTTCATCTACAAGAAGCTCGGCGCCCATGTCCGCGAGATCGAGGGCGTGCCCGGCGTCGCCTTCGCCGTCTGGGCCCCCGCCGCCAAGCGCGTCTCGGTCGTGGGCAACTTCAACCAGTGGGACGGTCGGGCGCACCCGATGCGGCCGCTCGGCGGCTCGGGCGTCTGGGAGGTCTTCCTGCCCGGGCTGGGCTCGGGCGAGGTCTACAAATACGAGCTGCGCGACGAGGTCGGTAACATCTTTCTCAAGACCGACCCGTATGGCACCTATTTCGAGGCCCCGCCGAACAATGCGTCGATCGTCTTCGACACCCGCCGCTATGAATGGGGCGACGCCGAGTGGCTCACCCAGCGCGCCCAGAACGCCACGCTCGACCGGCCGATGTCGATCTACGAGGTGCATCTGGGCTCGTGGAAACGCATCGTCGAGGACGCCAACCGCCCGCTCTCCTACCGCGAGATCGCGCCGTTGCTCGCCGACTACGTGCTCGAGATGGGCTTCACCCACGTCGAGCTGATGCCGATCGCGGAGCATCCCTTCGAGGGCTCGTGGGGCTACCAGGTCACCGGTTTCTTCGCCCCCACGCACCGCTACGGTTCGCCCGAGGATTTCCAGTTCTTCGTCGACTACCTGCACCAGCGCGGTATCGGCGTGATCCTCGACTGGGTGCCGGCGCATTTCCCGCGCGACAGCTTCGCGTTGCCGGGCTTCGATGGCACGCACCTCTACGAGCATGCCGACCCGAAGCAGGGCGCCCACCAGGACTGGGGCACGTTGATCTTCAACTACGGCCGCCACGAGGTCCGCTGTTTCCTCGTCGCCAACGCGCTCGCCTGGCTCGACCGCTTCCACCTCGACGGCCTGCGGGTCGACGCCGTGGCCTCGATGCTCTACCTCGACTACTCCCGCAAGGAGGGGGAATGGATCCCCAACAAGTTCGGCGGCCGCGAGAATCTCGAGGCGATCGAGTTCCTCAAGCAGGTCAACGGCCTCGTGCACCACTACTATCCCGGCGTGCTCATGGTCGCCGAGGAGTCGACCGCCTTCGCCGGCATCACCAAACCGGTGCAGGACGGCGGCGTCGGCTTCGACCTCAAATGGAACATGGGCTGGATGCACGACACGCTGCGTTTCTTCCAGAAGGAGCCCGTGCACCGCAAGTGGCACATGAACGACCTCACCTTCGGCATGCTCTACCAGTATTCCGAAAACTTCGTGCTCTCGTTCTCCCACGACGAGGTCGTGCACGGAAAGGGTTCGCTGCTGCTCAAGATGGCCGCGTGGCACATCCCGGACAAGGCTGCCAACCTCCGCGCGCTCTACGCCCACCAGTGGATGTGGCCGGGCAAGAAGCTGCTTTTCATGGGCAGCGAGTGGGGCCAGTCCCGCGAATGGGCCTACGACCGCAGCCTCGACTGGCATCTGCTCCAGTATCCGGACCACGCCGGCATCAAGTTGCTCGTCCGCGACCTCAACGCGCTCTACCGCAACGAGCCCGCGCTCGGCCTCAACGACCTCAACCACCAGGGCTTCCGCTGGATCGCCAACTGGGATGCCGACAACTCCGTCGTCGCCTACCTGCGCCTGAGTGAACGTTTCCCCGACGAGCTCATCGTCGTGGTGGGCAACTACACGCCGGTGAGCCGCTCCAACTACCGCATCGGCGCCCCGCGCGCCGGCTACTGGCGCGAGCTCCTCAACTCCAACTCCGAGTACTACGGCGGCAACGGCGAGGGCAACGGCGGCGGCCTCATGGCGCAGGACGTGCCGTGGGACGGCTACAACCAGTCGCTCGAGCTCACGCTGCCCGCCATGTCGACCGTGGTCTTCAAGTGGCGCAAGGAAGGCTGAGCCTCGGCGTCACCGAGATTTGAATCCGAAGCCCGGCCCCGCGCCGGGCTTCGTCGTTTTCGCCCCCCAAAAAGCACGCGGTTCGGCGGGTGGGCGTCGGTCGTGTTCGGGGAGCGCGGGCAGGGAGTTCCGGGCCTCGTTTCGGGCCCGTATCGGAGCGGGTGGGGGGGCGGAACTCGCTCGAGGGCGTTCGCGGCATTGCCAAGGAATGGCGGGCCCTTAGGTTCGCGCCATCATGTTGGTGGCTGTGTTGGAAGACCAGACCCTGATGCGCGATTACCTCGGGCGCCTGCTCGAACGGGAGCTGGAGGCGTCGCGCGTGGTCGGCATCGGCTCGTTCGCCGAGTTGCGGCAACGCGAGGGCGAGCTGCACGGCGTCCGCCTGATCCTCTTCGATCTGGATCTGGGCGACGGCTCCTCGGTGGAGTGGGCGGTGGCATGGGCGGCGGCGCATCCGGCCACGCGCATGGTGGCGCTGAGCTCGGTGCTCGGGGCGTTCCCCTTCAAGCAGCTGCAGCTGGCGGGCATCAGCCTTGTCCACAAGAACGATACGCAGCGAGAACTGGTCGAGGCGCTGCGGATCGTGCTTGGCGGCGGTTGTGTGGTTTCACGGGCGGTGCAGGAGCTGCTCTCCCTGAGCGGGCGAGACCCGTGTTCGCCGATCAAGCTGCTCGGGCCGAAGGAGCAGAAGGTGCTGGCGCTGTTGGGCCAACGTCTGCGCAACGAGGAGATTGCCGCGGTGCTCGGCTGCTCGGTCGCGACCGTGGCCGACCATCGCAAGCACATCATGGCGAAGTTGGATTGTCACCACATCGAGGAGGTCATCGACTACGCGATCCGCCACGGCGTGGTGCATGCGACGACTCTGCCGAGCGGACGTCCCGTGGGTGGGGCGTAGCTCCCGCCCTTCGTCTCTGGGACGAAGGAGGCGACAGGGGGACGGCGCGGAACCTGCCTGCCGCGTACGATCTGCCGCGCCCGGTCGAGGGACGAGTGTCAAACCGCCGGTGGCGAGCTTCCATCACGAGTGCTTCGCTCGATCTCCTCTGCGAGCGGCCCCTCGACGCTCGTCACTCGTCACTCGACCGAATGCTTGGCTCAGAGGTTGAAGTCCTCGCCGAGGTAGAACTCGCGGGCCTTCGGGTCGCCGATGAGGAATTCGCCGGTGCCCTCGGTGAGCACGCGGCCCTGGTGGATCAGGTAGGCGCGGTCGACGATGCGCAGCGTCTCGCGCACGTTGTGGTCGGTGATGAGGATGCCGATGCCGCGTTTCTTGAGATCGAGCACGATCTTCTGTACCTCGGCCACGGAGATCGGGTCGACGCCGCTGAAGGGCTCGTCCATGAGCAGGAACTTCGGGCGGGTGACGAGGGCGCGCGCGATCTCGAGGCGGCGGCGCTCGCCGCCGGAGAGGGTGTAGGCGCGCTGCTTGGCGAGGTGCCAGAGGCCGAGCTCGTCGAGGTGCTCCTTGGTGCGGGCGGCGTGGAGACGGCGCGGCAGGCCGATCGTCTCGACCACGGCGCGCACGTTCTCCTCGACGGTGAGGGTGCGGAAGATCGAGGGCTCCTGTGGCAGGTAGCCGAGGCCGGCGCGGGCGCGCTGGTGCATCCGCATTTTGGTGATGGGGCGGTCGTCGAGGAGGACGTTGCCCCGGGTCGCGGGCACGAGGCCCACGATCATGTAGAAGGTGGTGGTCTTGCCGGCGCCGTTGGGGCCGAGCAGGCCCACGATCTCGCCGGCCGAGACGCGGATGTCGACGCCGCCGACGACGGTGCGTTGGCCGTAGACCTTGACCAGCCCGCGCGCGGAGATGACGGAGCGCCCGGGGCCCGTGGCCGGCTGGGCCGACGGCGCTGAGCCGGATGCCGTGGCGGTGGCGGGTTTCGCAGGCAGGGACGCCTGCGCCACGGGAGGGGTGCCGGAGGCTTGGTGCGGCGGGACGGCTGTGGCGCCGGCCTCCGTGCCGGCGATGTCGGGTGAGGCCGGAGGTTGGGATTCGGCGGGGTTGGAGGAGCCGGGGATCGCAGGCAGGGACGCCTGCGCCACGGGGTTGCGTGCCGGATGAGGCGTGGCGCCGGCCTCCGTGCCGGCGGAGGGGGGCGTGGCCGTCGCGGGTTTGTTCGGTTCGGGTGTGCTCACGGCGTGGTCTTGGCCGGGGCCGTGGGGGCGGCGGTTTCTTTCGGGGCGCTGAGGTCTTTGAGGCCGGGAAGGGTGATTTTCGCCTTCTCGACGATCGCGCGACGTTCGCCGCGCAGGAGGATGATGCGCTCGCCGACAACCGTGCTGTCGCCGTCGCGAACCATGGGGTCCTCGGTGAGGGTGATGCGGTCTTCGCCCGGGAGCACCTCGGCGCGGCCGCAGGTGGCGACGCGTCCGGCCTGCTCGATACGCACGCGCCCGCTGGCGAGCAGGTTCTTGAACTTGCCGACCTGGCCGAGCGAGGTCTTGTCCTTGTCCTGGAAGACGTCGTTCTTGTCGCGCGTGGTGATGGCCTCGAGACGGTCGCAGGAGAGGGTGATGTTGTTGCCCTTCACGACGACGAGCCCGGTGAAGAGAAAGTAGCTCTCCGTGTCGGTGCTCTGCATGTCGAGGTTTTGGCTGGTGATGGTGGTCGGCGGCAGCGGGGCCTCCTCGGCGCGGAGCGCGATGGCGGCGAGCGCGAGGCAGCCGGTGAGCAGCAGGGCGGGGCGTTTCATTTGAGAATGTCGATCAGGGTCGCTTCGAAGGTCACCTTGGCGCCTTCGCGGATCGCGATCTTGCGGGTGGGTTCGTCGCATTGCCAGCGTTTGCCGTCGAGCGCGTAGCCGGGGCCCTCGACGTGGATGGTGTCGTCACCCGTGGCGATGCGGGTCTTGATCTGGAGGCTCGCCTTCGGGCTGGCGACGACCAGGGCGTGGTCTCCCCTGCGGTTGAGCAGGGTGAGGGTGAAGTCGCGGATCTCCACTTGTTCGGAGCCGAGATACACGGCGGTCTTGCCCCGCAGGTCGGAGGTTTTGCGCCCGCTTTGATCGTCGAAGAGCGCGAGCCGGAAGTCGACGATCGGCGCATCGAGCATGGAGGGCAGGGCGGCGTGTGCTGCGGGCAGGCCGACCAGGCACAGCAGCGAGACCAAGCCAGGGAACAGATGGAGGCGTGGGGGCGGAGGCGGGCGCATGGCGGGGGCCGGTTTCAAGGGCGGGCAAGAATGTGTTCGCAGACTTCGCGTACGGCGCCGGCGCCGGCGGGGCGCGCCGGGGTGAAGTCGCAGGCGTCGAGGGCGGCGGGCATCGAGGTGGCGGGCGCCACGCCGATGCCGGCCCAGGAAATCGCGGATGCGTCGATGTCGTCGTCGCCCATGTAACAGATTTGTTCGGATGAGAGCGCGAGGCGGGCGGCGAGTTCCTGCAGGGCGACGAGTTTGTCGGTCCGGCCCTGGACGAGGTGGGCGACCTTCAGCTCTTCGGCGCGGCGGGTGGTGGCGCCGGAGTGGCGTCCCGAGATCCAGGCGACCTCGATCCCGGCCTGGCGCAGGCGGGCGAGTCCCATGCCGTCGAGTACGGAGAAGCGTTTCATCTCGGCGCCGTCGGAGGAGACGTAGATGGACCCGTCGGTGAGCACTCCGTCCACATCCATGGCGAAGAGGCGGATGGAGGCCCAGCGGGCCGGGGCGGGGACCGGTTTCGGTTGAGAGCCGAAATGGAAAAGGGAGGGGCGGGAGTGCGCCATGAGTTGCGTCAGTGAAACGGCGAATCGGCGCAGCGGAATCAGAAAATGGCGCGGGCGTCCCGCGTTTTCTGCGGAAATGTCCGCGAAGGTGGGAATGCGCGAAAATTGCGGTTGCCCGAGGAGGAGCCGGCTACCTAAGGTCCGCCCCTTTATCCCCGGTGATGCACACGCACGGCCCCAAGCGCATCTACTCCCCGCAATCTCTCGAATGGTGGTTCGACCGTCTCGCCGAGGATTGGGAGCAGCATTTTTCGTCCGAAGCGCTCGAGCTGGGGCGCAACATCTACCGCGACAGCGAGATTCGCGAGGTCGAGCTCGGCGCCAACGACGCGATCATCCATCGGCGGGTCGAGAAGAAGGAGGACTACACCGTCATCGAATGGGCGGACGGCAAGCCGGCGGTGCGTTCGTCCTCGACCGACGAGACCGTGGCGCAGGGCATCGCGGTGGCCGGTCTCTACGAGATCGAGGAGCTGGTGGCCGAGGAGATTCCGGCCTTGCCGACATTGGCGAGCGAGTCCGCACCGGCAAAGGACGGGGCGGGCGAGCGCAAAATGGAGCTCCCGGCCGAGAAGGCGGTCGCGAAGCCGGCCGCGGCCGTGGACAAGCCGAAGGCTGCTGGCGACGATGTGCATCGGGAGTTCCTGCTGCATTTCAAGTCGGTGGCGAAGGGGCTGGCGTGCGAGGCGTTCTGGGTCGAGCCCGACGGGCGCCGCCTGCCGGCCTACGGCGCGGGCAGCGCGAGCACGTTGCACCTGAGCTCGGCGGACCGGGCGAAGGCGATCGGCCTGGCCACCTATGCGCGCAAGGCGCATTTCCATTTCCATCCCGACCAGCACGCCTACGTGCTCGAGCTCGTCCGCGAGATCCCCGATTTCCTGCGCAACGTGCTCCCGCAATGGCGAAAGCACTTCAACGTCGAGGTCGACGCGGCGGTGGAGGGCATGCAGCAGGGCGTGCGCACCATCGACGTCGAGGCCAAGGCGGTGCGGGCCCGCGGCGGCGCCGGCATCGACCTGCGCTGGGTGTTCCACGCCGGCGAGCGGCTGCTCACGGCGGAGGAGGTCGACCTTGTCTCCAAACAGCATGGACAGCAGGTGATGCTGCCGGGCGTGGGCATCGTGTCGCTGCCCACGGAGAAATGGGAGGGCATGCAGTCGTGGAAGCGCATGGCGGCGGATTTCCACGGCAAGACCCTGCCGCCCTACATCGTCTTCTCGCTCTTCAACGAGGCGCGCTGGAAGGTGACGCTCACCGCGGAGCTCGAGGGCTGGAAGCAGCGGGTGCTCGGCGCGGAACCGGCGGCCGAGCTCGCGTTGCCCAAGTTTCTCCGCCCCTACCAGCGGCGGGGCATCGAGTGGATGCACCACCTGGCGGCGACGGACTGCCACGGCCTGCTGGCCGATGAAATGGGCCTGGGCAAGACGCTCCAGGTGCTGGCGTTGTTGGCCACGCGCGATCTCACCCGCAACCATCTCGTGGTCTGTCCGGCCAGCGTGGTGCCGGTGTGGCGCGACGAGGCGGCGAAGTTCTTCCCGCAGCTGCGCGTCGAGGTGCTGAAGGCGAACAACGACTTCATCGGCATCCGTACCCCGGCGCTCTGGCTGGCCAGCTACGCCCAGCTGCGCAAGCACCGCGACCTGCTCGGCCGCATGGAGTTCGGCCAGGCGGTGCTCGACGAGGCGCAGTATATCAAGAATCCGGATGCCAAGGTCACGCACGCGTGCCTCGAGATCCGCGCGCAGAACCGCATCGCGCTGAGCGGCACGCCGCTGGAGAACCGCCAGCTCGACCTCTGGTCGATCTTCCGCTTCCTGCTGCCCGGCCTGCTCGGCACCCGCGCGGGCTTCGAGGCGGCGATCCAGCGCGACCGCGACGCCACGGTCGAGCGGCTGCGCCTGCAGATCGCGCCGTTCGTGCTGCGGCGCACCAAGGACGAGGTCGCCAAGGAGCTGCCCGCGAAGGTCGTCATGGACCTGCGCTGCCCGCTCACCGACGCGCAGCGCATGGAGTATGCGAAGATTTGCGACGAGGGTCTGCGCCGGCTCGGCAGCGACCTGGGCTCGGCGATGCGGGAGCGCTCCTTCAGCCTCTTCGCGTTGCTCACCCGTCTGCGGCAGGCCTGCTGCGACCCCGACCTGCTGCCGTGGGTCAAGGCCGGCACCGAGGAGAGCGGCAAGCTCAACATGCTCGTGGCCAAGCTGGCCGAGGTGCTCGCCGGCGGCCACAAGGTCGTGATCTTCTCGCAGTTCGTGATGTTCCTCGACCGCGTGCGCGAGGTGCTCGCCGCGCAGTTCCCCGACGTGGCCCGCTACGAGCTCACCGGCGGCACGGTCGACCGGCAGAAACCCGTGCAGGCGTTCCAGAACGACGAGGGCCGGGCGATCATGCTGGTCAGCCTCAAGGCCGCGGGCACCGGCATCACGCTGCATGCGGCCGACTACGTCTTCCTGCTCGACCCGTGGTGGAACCCGGCCGTCGAGGACCAGGCGATCGACCGGGTGCACCGCATCGGCCAGACCAATCCGGTCTTCGTCTACCGTCTGATCACGGCCGGCACGATCGAGGAGCGTATCCAGGCGCTCAAGGCGGAGAAGAAGGCGATGTTCGACAGCATCGTCGGCAAGTTCCGCACCGAGTTCGACCTCTCGCAGCACTTCGCCTCGCTCGACAGTCTCATCCAGCTCGCCTCCGCGACCGAGACCGAGTCCGAGGCCGAACTCGGCGAGGGCTGAGGCCCTCTGCGGCAAGGCCCCGCGGCTGGCTCACGACGGGCGCGAGCTTACGTATGCGCTCCATGCCGAGGGCAACTGCGCCGATACCATCGCGCACTTCGGCTGGCTCGCCGACGGCGAGATCATCGCCACCGCCGGCGTGATGATCCGCGACGACTTCCCCGCCAACACCCTCAAACCGCGCCGCTACGGCTGGATCATGGATGTGTACGTACTGCCCGAGTACCGGAAGCACGGCCACGCGCGGCGGCTTACCGAGGCGACGCTCGACTGGCTGCGGGGGAAGGGTGTGGTTCTCGCCCGGCTGCATGCTTCCGAACAGGCGAGGCAGGCGCGTCTCTACGAGAAGCTCGGTTTCAAGGACGGCAACGAGATGCGGCTGACGCTGGGAGACGTGAGGACTTGCACCTGAATTGGCGAAGGGAGTGCGCGGCGGCTCAGCTCGCCTTCTTGCGTGCGGCACGGCGATTGCGGTTCAGCTCGGCCGTGAGCGCCTTGTGGCAGCGGTAGCAGACGACGCGGAGATTGGCGCGGCCATGCTCGTGCCCGCCATCGCAAACGGGAGTAATATGGTCGATCTCGTACCAGACGCGACCGAGGTGCGGCCAGCCTTCCGCGGCGGCGCGATCCAAGGCGGTACGATCTCCTTCGAGCAACGCCTCGCGGACCTGGGCGCGTCGGCTTGTTCCCTCGCAACCTTGGCGTTGCATCGGGATGGAATCCGCTAAGGTTCGGCGTATGAGCACGACTGAGATCTTGTCCCGTCTTGAATCGCTTAGCCCGGAGGAACGTGCATTGATCCGGGATCGTCTTGATGCGCTCGACGACGTGGTCATGGAGCTGACGCCTTCCGAACGGAGAATGATTGCCGATCGGGTGTTTGCCCATCAACAGGGGCCGGACGTTGGTACCGCGTGGGCTGTTGCGGAAGAATCGATCAGGCAGGAACTCGGGTTGTGAGTCTGCCGGTACTTGTCAAACCCGAGGCACGTGGTGACGCCGTGGAGGCTGCTCGTTGGTATCGCGACCTGAGCCCATTGCTCGCCGAGCGATTCCTAGGCTCTGTTCGGTGCGCTATCGAGCGATTGGCGGAGCACCCGACTGCACATCCGATTGTTGATCTACCGACCGGCGCGCCGAATTCGGCTCAAAGGATTTCCGTACCGCGTATTCTACCTGGTAGAACTGAATCGAGTGGTCGTGTTCGCGATCGCCCATGATCGAAGAGACCGGCGTGTCTGGCACGGCCGGATCGACTGAGATGCCTCACGCCTCGTACCCCAAGTAGGGGGCAAGCCAACGCTCGGACTCTTCGACGGGGGTTCCTTGCCGGCGGGCGTAGTCTTCGACCTGGTCGCGGGCGAGTTTGCCGACGGCGAAGTACTTCGACTCGGGATGGTTGAAGTAGAAACCACTCACGCTGCTGCCAGGTTTCATCGCGCAACTCTCGGTGAGGCCGATGCCGGTGGCGGCTTCGATGTCGAGAAGCTTCCAGAGCTGCGGCTTCTGGGTGTGGTCTGGACACGCCGGATACCCGGGCGCGGGGCGGACGCCGCGGTACTTCTCCCGGATAATCTGCTCCATCGTGAGGTTTTCCGCGAGGCCGTAGCCGGAGAGGTCGCGGACCTGCTTGTGGAAGTACTCGGCGAGGGCTTCAGCGATGCGGTCGCCGAGCGCCTGCACCATGATCGCGGAGTAGTCGTCCTGCGCGGCCTTGAACTCGGCGGCGAACGCCTCGACGCCCGGGCCGGCGGTGACGGCGAACGCGCCGAGGTAGTCGATCCGGCCGCTGCTCTTCGGCGCGACGTAGTCGGCGAGGCAGTGGTTGAACTGGTCGGCGGGTTTCTCGTTCTGCTGGCGGAGGAAATGGAAGGTCTCGACGACGCGGCTACGTTGTTCGTCGGCGTAGACCTCGACGGAGTCGCCGACCGAGTTCGCCGGTAGGAACGCGATGAGGGCGCGCGGCTGAAACCGCTTTTCGGCGACAATGCGGGCGAGGAGCGCCTGGGCGTCGGCGAAGAGCTTGGTGGCTTCGGTGCCGATGTGTGGATCGCTCAGGAGGTCGGGGAAGCGGCCGGTGAGCTCCCACGCGGAGAAGAACGGGGCCCAGTCAATGAACGGCACGATCTCTTCGAGATCGAGTCGAGTGTCGAGCGACGAGGGACGAGTGGAGAATGTGCGCGAGCCGAGGAACTCGGGGCGGGGGATGTCGACGGTGGACCAGTCGAATTGCGGGGCGCGGGAGCGGGCGGTGGCGAGTGGGAGGAGCGGAGTGCGCTTGAGGCGGGCGGCGAAGTCGTCGCGCTGGCGTTGTTGTTTGGCGACGAGGTCGGCGACGAAGGCCGGCTTCTGCTCGGGCGAGAGGAGCGCGGAGGCGACGTTGACGACGCGGGAGGCGTCGAGCACGTGGACCACTCCGTGCGGGTACTCGGGCGCGATCTTCACGGCGGTGTGCGCCGGGCTGGTGGTGGCGCCGCCGATGAGCAGCGGGATGGTGAAGCCCTGGCGCTGCATCTCCTTGGCGACATGCACCATCTCATCGAGCGACGGGGTGATCAGGCCGGAAAGGCCGATGGCGTCGGCGCCGAGACGTTTCGCCTCGGCGAGGATCTTCTCGGCGGGGACCATGACGCCGAGGTCGGTCACCTCGTAGTTGTTACAGGCGAGGACGACGCCGACGATGTTCTTGCCGATGTCGTGCACGTCGCCCTTCACGGTCGCCATGACGATGCGGCCCGAGGAGCCGGAGTCGTCGGCGACGGTGGAGGTTAGCTGCTGGAGGCGACTGCCTGCTTCTGTTCCGCGACCGTCTTTTCCTTCGCCGCCCGCTCTTGTCCCGCTTTGCGCAAGGCCTCGATCGTCATCTCGTTCAGCAGGCGGAACTTGTCCCGGGCACGGGAGGCCCTGGAAAAATCCGTGCCGAATTGTTTCGTAACTTGGGATGTGGAGTCGCTCATGAAAGTACAGTTCGGCGATCTTCAGGCCGGATTCAACTAGTTTGTCTTTTGGCGGGTTGAGGCGTGCGCGTAACCAATCGAGGTCGCGGAGTGCGGGGTGCTCGAAGTTTGAATTATCGATGACGGCAATGTCTTCTGCATCGCCGAGCAGGTCGTGCGCGAAATCGAGGACGGTACGGGCAGATTGATAGTGCCCTCCCGCGGCCCTGAGGAGCGGTACGATGCGCCCCTGTGCAGGATCGGCGGCGCGCTCGATGATGTTGATGACGGCTTTCCCCCAAGGGCGATAGACGAAGCGAATCTGAACTTGGTGACCTGCCATTTGCGCGGCTTCTATCTGAGTGCGGCTTCGCACGGGGTCTTGGAGCGTCCCGTCCATGAAAAGGGCCGCGGGGTTGTTTCGGTCCAAGTCGACGGTCGCTCGGGTCTTGCCGCTGCCCTGGCCGCCGGCGTTGAAGGCGACCAGGCTGTCGGGCTGGAGCGCGGCGAGACGACGGGGATAGAGCCAGTCGATGAAGCCGCCGGCGACCCCGAGGGTGGCGACGCTCCAGCGTGTGCGGCTGGCGCGGTCGTCGGGTCCGGTGCCGGCGTAGTCGGGGGAGAGTTCCTGGGCGCTGTTGCGGTCGAGAATGTTGCGGAATTCGGCCTCGTAACGGCGAGCGGCGGCATCGAGATCGGCGGCGAGTTCGGCGGCGAACTTCTGCTCGACGGTGCGCTCCTCGGACGTGAGGCCGGGATACGGCGTGTAGGTGAAGCCTTCGGCCAGCGTGACCGGGCCGGCAGGGGCGGCGGCGTGGAGTTCGGCTGCCCGGCGCCGGAGTTCGCGGATACGGCGGGCGAGCGCCTTCTCGGCTTCCATGTACGGAGTGAGCACGGCGACGGCCTTCTTCATCACGCGCGCGGATTTCACGACCTGCGGGAGGAACATCTTTCCGGCGCCGAAGAGGTCGCCGACGACACGCATGCCGTCCATGAGCGGCCCCTCGATGATGTGGAGCGGGCGCGGATACTTGGCGGTGTTGGCGCGGGCTTCCTCGGTGTCGGCCTCGACGAAGGCGTCGATGCCTTTGACGAGGGCGTGCGAGAGACGCTGTTCGACGGGGAGCGAGCGCCAGGCGTCGGCTGTGGCGGTGTCGGGTTTCGCGGCGCCGGTTTCCGGTTTCACGGTCGCGGCCTTGATCTCGTCGGCGAGGGCGACGAGGCGCTCGGTGGCGTCGGGGCGGCGGTTGAGGAGGACGTCCTCGATGTGGGTGAGGAGGTTGGGCTCGATC
>JAEZUE010000038.1 GCA_023443455.1 Verrucomicrobiota bacterium | reverse complement strand
ACCGCCTTGCGCTCCCAGCTCGTCGACCGCCCCGAACTGCTCGCCGACTGGCAGGGTTCCTTCGGTCTCGCGCACGCCATCGAGCACGCCGCCGCCTGAATCCATCTCCAGTTGGCCAAACTCCAGGCGCGGGCTTCAGCCCGCGAGAGTTGGCGCAGCCGAGCACGGCGCCAACGGGCTCAGGGCAACGACTTCAGCCCCTCGGCGCGGATACACCAGGTGCCATCCTTCGGAAAGCCGGGATACGGCGTGTCGTTGCCATCCCAGCCGGCGGCCATGAGCGCGACGGCGGCGAGCAGCGAGCCGTTGGCCGGCAGGTAGGTGGCGATCTCCATGCGCGGTTTGGCGGCGCTGCCGATGCGCGCCTCGTCGCTGCGCTGCGGACAATGGCCATTGGGCAGATAGCGGTTGTTCGGGCCGGTGCGCAGCAGGATATCGACCGCATCCTCGGGCCGCCCAAGGCGAGTCGCAGTCATCGCGATCATGGGATAGTCCCAGCCCCAAATCTTCGTCTCCCAATCCCAACGCGTGAGCACGACGTCGAGCGTGCGTGCCATCGTCGCGCGGTCCACCTCGGGACCGCCGGGCAACAGGCCGAGCGGGGCGAGCATCGTCGGGTGGTCGTGCCGGCTCGCGATGTTGTCCCACGTATCCGGATGCGACTCGAGCGCGACGTAGAGGCCGTCCTTCTGCGGCAGCGGCGCGAGACGGGCGATCACGTCGTCCCACTGCGGGTCGCGCGGCAGACCGAGGCGCTCGCGCCATTGCTGGGCGATGCCGAGTGTCCAGCGCCAGTAGGCGAGCTCGAACCCGGGATTCTGGCTCGTCGCCTGATCGTGGATTTCCTGCGCGATCCACAGCGGCGGGCCGAGCACGTACTCGCCGCGTTGCGGATCAAGCCGGACCATCGCGGCGAGGCAGTCGGCGCTCTCGAACACGAGGTCGCGGTAGCGCGCGAGGGTTTCGACCGTCGGCGCATTCCGATGGAGCAGCTCGGCGAGGTAGATCGGGTGCGGCTGGTTCCAGACGATGAGCGGATTGCCGCCCGGGCTCTCGCGCATCTCGGGCCCGGACATCTTCGCCCAACGCGCGCCCCGCAGACCACGACTGCGCGCGAGTTCGCGTGCGGCGGGCAATTGCGCGACGAACCACGACAGGTTTCGCGCCAACATCTCGTCGTGCCCCCACAGCGCGAACTGCGCGGTGTGCCACCAGATCATCTCGGTGTGGTGCTTGCCGTACCAGGTGTTGCAGGTGAGTCCGCTCTCCTGCGGCGGCACGTCGGCATCGAGCTGCACCGCCGTGAGGTACTGCGACAACACCACGCGCCGTTCGAGCTCCGCTGCGCGCGGATCGGTGCTGCCCGAAAAATCAACCACGGCCCCGGTGCGCCAGAAATGATCCCAATGCGCGGCGCTGGCGGCGAAGACGTCCTCGACGGAGGGCGAATCGGCAGCGCCGTCGTCACCATCCCGGTACGCCACGGTGAAAGCCAACACGCCGTCTTCCGCCGCCGCGCCGATGCGAAACGCGTGCGGCGCCAACTCCTCCACGGGCGCCGTCACCTCGGCCAGATACCGCGTGCCATAAACCTCCCGCGAGACCAGCGCCGCCGAGCGGCCGACAGCCCGGGTAAGGCGCGACACATGTGCCTCCGGGCGACTCCAGTCGAGCGGGGGCGTGTTCTTCACCGCCGGATCGTGGCCGCGCGGAAACGCCAGCCGCACCCGCAGCTTGCCTGCGCGCACGAGGGCGGACTCGATCCGCACCGCGAGCACATCGGCCTCGGGGTGACACGCGGTGGTCACCTTCACCGGAACACCGCCGAGCTTGAAGCGGCTGGTCACGATCCCGGTCCACAGATCGAGCTTCTGTTCCGGCTCCTCGACGTCTTCCGGCACAAACGCGCTGCCGTCGGGTTTGTCCCAGTCGAGTGCGAGCAGACCGAGCGGTTGCAGCCGCGGGTTGCGGCGCAGCCACGCGCCGGCCGGGGTGCCCGAACGGGTTGGATAGGCCACGATGCGGCCGTCGGCCTCGACAAAATCCCGGCTCGCGTCGGCCAGCGTGAAGTTCTCCGGATTCGGATCGCTCACCCAGCACCAGCGCGCGAGGGTTTCCGTGGGTACACCGTTGTCGTGGTGGAACTCGGCGAAGGTCTGCAGGCCGGTGAGGTCGCAACCGAAGGCGAAGTGGCCGTTGCCGACGGTGAGCGTCGCCTCCGGATCGACCGCCCGCACGACGGGGTTGTGGCGGGAGACCAACGCGAGGCGATCGATCGGCTCGGCCGCGATGGCGCCGAGGCACACCAGAAGTCCGACCAACGAATACAAAGCACGGAATGGGGTGAACACCGCGCCACGTTGCCCGCCCCGCCCCCGCCGCGCCAGCCCGCAACCGAGCGACCTGTTGCGCAGAGGCGGTGGACGCCAGGCAAGATGGCGGCCTACGTCCACCATCGACGAAACCGAGGCCCCCACGTAGGGCGCGGCTTCAGTCCGCCCTGGCCGATGACATTGCGGCATCGGGCCCGCGAGCCACGCCGGTCGGGGCGTCGTGGAGGAGCGCCCCCGCTTCGCTCACGTCCCGTACAACCGGTCGCCGAAGTCCCCGAGACCGGGCAGGATGTACTTCTTCGCGTTGAGCTCGCGGTCGAGCGCGGCGGTGAAGATTGGCACGCCGGGATGCTTCGCCTCGACGGCCGCCACGCCTTCCGGCGCCGCCACGATGCTGAGCAACGCCACCGCCCGCGGGTTCAGCTCCGCGATCAGATCGAGCGCACGCACCGCCGAGCCGCCGGTGGCGAGCATCGGATCAACCAGCAGCACGCGACGCCGCGCCAACGGCGGGAGCTTGCAGTAGTAGCTGCGCGGGAGCGCGGTGTCGTGGTCGCGCTCGAGGCCGATGTAGCCGACCGTGACATCCGGAAACAAGTCGACGATCGGCTGCACCATGCCGAGCCCCGCCCGCAGCACCGGCACCACCGCGAGCGGCTCGTCGAGCGCCGCGCCGGCGTGCGGCTCGAGCGGCGTATCTACCGGCTCGACACGAATGGCGAGATCGCGCGTCGCCTCCACGGCGAGCAGGGTCGTCACCCGATGACAGAGCATGCGGAACTGCGACGGAGGCGTGCGCTGGTCGCGCAGTTGCGTGACCAGATGGGCGCCGAGGGGATGGGACAGCACGTGGAGCATGGGCGAGAAGGGATGACCGAGAGGGGATGGGCGATGAAGAATGGACGGCAGGCGCAGGACTATCCGACAGAGTTCACATCGTGGCGGCGGCGGCGAAGACCATCGACGGTGCGTGGAGGGCCGTGACTCCGACGAGTTTCGCCCCATCGCCCGGCGGACTCCTTCGCTCGGAGCGCGAATTCTCGGGGCGAGGGGGCGCGGGACGGCATGAGGTTCTCCGGGCCGGATGTCATCTGCAGGTCATCAACCATCGGCGTGGTCCATCCGACACCCGCCGGTCACAGCAGGTCGCGACCGATCTTGCGGGCGAGGATGCTCTCGAATTTGCGCTTCAACTCCTTCGGCCGCCCCTGCATGCCGGGCATGAGCCCCATCCATTGGTAGACCTCCTCGCGCAGGTTCTTCGGCATGGCCGGGGTCATCTTCACCACGCGTTCGAGCGCCCGCACGACCTGCGCGGCGATCTGGTCGCAGGCGACCTGGGCCGCCGCGGTCGCGTGCTGGCCGGCGAGGCGCAACGGCGTATCGAGGCGTTGGTGGCGGAGGGCCGCCTTGCGGTAGGGGGCGAGACTGTCGGCCAGCACCGTGACCGTGCGCGGGTAGAAGCTCGTCATGAGGTTCCACGGCTCGTTGCGCTGGTCGCCGCCGTTGCGGATGTCGGTGCGCAACAGCACGGAGGGGATGTCGGCAAACTTCGCGAACATGAACTCGACGACGGTGCCCGAGTCGAGCTCGGCACCGTCGTAGTTGAAGATCGCCGCGTCGCACTCGAGCAACGCCTGGATGTCCTGGTCGCGGATGCCGTGCAGGCTGCGCCGGCGCACGTCGAGCTCCTGCGGCAGCAGGCATTGGAAACGACCGTGCGAGCGCTCGTAGATCGCCTCGGCCAGGTAGGCGTTGCCGACGAGATGCTTCGCGCTGAAGAGTTCACCGGCGAAATACACGGTGAAGGGACTGGCCGGCGTGGTGGTGGTGGGCTTGGACTTTTTCACTTCGGGAAGACGAGGATGGGCGGGCTCTTCGGCGAAAGCCGGGGCAGGGCGGACACTGGCGTTGCCGGTTCGCGCTGACGAGCGCGGAGTGGGCCCGCCTCTCCGCCCCGACGAAGAACCGGAACCCCGCCCCGCTTTTCGCTTTCCGGCGGCGCGTTTCCCGTGTGCGCTCTGCGGCCATGCCGCTCAACTACCTGCCGATCCAACTCGCCGACCACTGGGAAGACTACCGTCTCCTCGAATGCGGCGAAGGCATGAAGCAGGAGCGTTGGGGCGAGTACGTGTTCGTGCGCCCCGACCCGCAGGTCGTCTGGCCGCGCCGCGACGGCCAGCCCTGGGAAGGCTGGGACGGCTACTACCACCGCAGCCCCACCGGCGGCGGCAAGTGGGAATTCCGCCGCCAGCTCCCCGAGTCGTGGACGATCCGCTACGCCCCGCTCGACCTCACGCTGCGCATCCGCCCGACCGGCTTCAAACACACCGGGCTCTTCCCCGAACAGGCCGTCAACTGGGAGTGGTCCTCCGAACTGATCCGCCGCGCCCGCGCCGCCGGCCGCGAGATCAACGTGCTCAACCTCTTCGGCTACACCGGTGCGGCCAGCGTCGCCGCCGCCCGGGCCGGCGCCGCGGTCTGCCATGTCGACGCCGCCAAGGGCATGGTCGAATGGTGCCGCGAAAACGCCGCGCTCAGCGGCCTCGCCGACGCCCCCATCCGCTACATCGTCGACGACTGCCGCAAGTTCGTGCAACGCGAGCAACGCCGCGGCCGCCGCTACGACGCCATCATCATGGACCCGCCCACCTACGGCCGCGGCGGCTCCGGCGAGATGTGGAAACTCGAGGACGACCTCTGGGGCCTGCTCGAGGATTGCCGGAAGATCCTCTCCGACCGGCCCCTGTTCTTCCTGATCAACAGCTACACCGCCCGCCTCTCGCCCGTCGTCGCCGGCAACCTGCTCGCCGCCCTGCTCCCCGCCTCCGCCGGCGGCACCCTCTCCGTGGGCGAGATCGGCCTGCCCGCCCAACGCGACGCCACCGTGCTGCCCTGCGGCATCTTCGGCCGCTGGGCCGCGGAGTAGACGGCCCGCCCCGCCACACGCCCACTCCTGCCCGGCGGGCGCGCTTGCCCCGATCCCGCCTCCCCCGCCCCGCCGCGCGGTATCCGGCCGAACACATCGCGCCGTCGGAGCGAGACTCCCTCGCGCATCGCTCTCCATGGGGGACCAACGGGATTGCCAACGCCCGCCGCCCCGGGATAATGCCCCACTTTCCCCAATCGAGCACGCCCCTCGGCGCACACCCCGCCAACGATGGACCCAATCTCCCAACACCCCGCGGACGCCCCCGGCCCCCAGGACGTCCTCGCCGATCCCGCCCAGCTGCGCCGCGCCCTCGCCGCCGGCCGCACCTCCGTCTGGCGCTACGAATTCGCCACCCACGCCCTCGGCAACGACGGCGTGCTCGACCGGATCCTCGGCTTCCCCGCCGGCACCAACACCACCCCCAAAGAGTGGATGCGCCTCGTCCACCCCGACGACGTCAACCGCCTCCAGGCCCAATGGCTCGCCGTGAGCGAGGGCCGCGCGCCCCAGATCGACCTCGAGTTCCGCCTCATCGACCAGAACGGCTCCGTGCGCTGGTTCCACGGCCACGGCGCCGTCGTCGGCAAACCCGGCGCGGCGCAGACCATCGCCGGCGTCATCCAGGAAATCACCGAGCGCAAACACGCCGAGGAGGAGCTCCACGAGCTCAGCCGCTACAACCGCCAACTGCTCGACCTCAGCCCCGACCCGGTCTTCGTGCTCGACGCCGCCGGCACCATCATCGACCTCAACCCCGCCGCCCAGACCCTCACCACCTCCGAGCGCTCCGGCCTGATCGGCGTCGACTTCGCCCAACGCTTCGCCGACCCCGTGCGCGCCCGCCAACTCTGGACCGACGCCCTCCTGCGCGGCACCGTGCGCGACGCCGAGATCGGCCTCGTCTCCAGTTCTCCGACACAGCCGGTCCCGCTCCTGTGCAACGCCACCGCGCTCGCCGCCGACGACGGCTCGCCCCGCGGCGTGCTCATCGTCGCCCGCGACATCTCCGCGCGCAAGGCCGCCGAGGCCGAGCGCTTCATGACCGAGGCCCGCGTGCGCGAGACCCAGAAGCTCGAGAGCCTGGGCGTGCTCGCCGGCGGCATCGCCCACGACTTCAACAACCTGCTCACCGGCATCCTCGGCAACGCCTCGCTGGCCAAGCTCGACCTCGCCGCCGGCACCCCGCCCTACAACTGCGTCGAGGAGATCGAGCACGCCTCGCTGCGCGCCGCCGAACTCTGCCGCCAGATGCTCGCCTACTCCGGCAAGGGCCGCTTCGTCGTGCAGCTGCTCGACCTCTCCGAGCTCATCACCGAGGCCGCCCCCCTGCTCGAGCTCTCCACCACCAAGAAGGCCAAGCTGCGCTTCTTCCTCAACAAGCACCTCCCGCTCATCCAGGCCGACGTCAACCAGCTCCGCCAGGTCGTCATCAACCTCGTCTCCAACGCCGCCGAATCCATCGGCGACAAGGACGGCCTCATCCGCATCACCACCGGCGCGATGCGCGCCACCAAGGAATACCTCCGCCAGACCCAGCTCGCACCCGACCTGCCCGAGGGCAACTACATCTTCGTCGAGGTCAGCGACAACGGCACCGGCATGGACCTCGAGACCCTCCAGCGCATCTTCGAGCCGTTCTTCACCACCAAGTTCACCGGCCGCGGCCTCGGCCTCTCCGCCGTCATCGGCATCGTCCGCGGCCACAACGGCGCCATCAAGGTCGAGAGCGAGCCCGGCAAGGGCGCCTCCTTCCTCGTGCTCTTCCCCGCCGCCGAACAGTCGGCCATGGTCCCGCCCGAGGAGAAGCCCTCGGCCCCGCCCGCCCGCCGCATCCTCGTCGTCGACGACGAGGACACCGTGCGCAGCGTGCTCGCGCGCATGTTGCGCTCGTTCGGATACGAAGCCGAGACCGCCGCCAACGGCCAGGAGGCCGTGCAGCTCTTCCACAACGGCCGCGACAACTTCAGCACCGTGCTGCTCGACCTCACCATGCCCGAGCTCGACGGCGCCGAGACCTTCCGCGAGATCAACCGCATCCGCCCCGAGCTGCCCGTCATCCTCATGAGCGGCTACAGCGAGCAGGACGCCGTCGCCAAATTCGGAGCACAAGGCCTCGCCGGCTTCCTCCAGAAGCCCTTCCAGCCCGACGCCCTCCGCGCCCTCGTCGCCAAGGTCGTCCCGTAGGGCGCGACCCGGGTTGCCCGATTCTTCCGTGGCGAAACTCGCCAAGAGTTTCGGCCCTATCCCGTGGCGCCGCTCGCCCCAGGGGCAGTCGCCTGCCCCAGCCCACCGGGCTCCCCCCTTCAATGTTCAGTGTTCGCTGTTCAATGTTCAGTGTTCGCCGCCCCCGCTCCCTGCTCGCGGTTCGGCCCTGCGCGCCGCCGCCCTTTTCCCGTTTGGCACCAAACCGCCGCCGCGCTTTCCTAGCGCCGTGAACGTCTCCGGTCGCTCCCTCTTCCTCGGCTCCTTCTCCCTCGTGCTCGTCGGCCTGCTCGCCGGGCTCTGGCTCTCCCGCTCCAACGCCCTCGCCGCCACCCTCGTCGACCCGGCGCCCGAGACCCGCCCCGTCGCCCCCCGCGCCGATCTGGGCGAAGGCGAACAACGCAACATCCGCCTCTTCGAGGAAGCCTCCCCCTCGGTCGTCTACATCACCACCGTCGCCGAGCAGATCGACTTCTTCAGCCGCGACATCGCCCAGATCCCGCTCGGCACCGGCTCGGGCTTCATCTGGGACGACTCCGGCCACATCATCACCAACTACCACGTCCTTCAGAACGCCGACGCCGCCCGCGTCACCCTCGCCGACCGCACCACCTGGGAGGCCAAGCTCGTCGGCGTCGCCCCCGAGAAGGACCTGGCGGTCCTCAAGATCGACGCCCCCAAGGAAAAACTACTGCCCATCCCGCTCGGCGCCTCGCACGACCTGCGCGTCGGCCAGGCCGTCTTCGCCATCGGCAACCCCTTCGGCCTCGACCAGACCCTCACCACCGGAATCATCAGCGCGCTCGGCCGCGAGATCCAGGGCGCCGACGGCACCCCGATCCGCGATGTCGTGCAGACCGATGCCGCCATCAACCCCGGCAACTCCGGCGGCCCGCTGCTCGATTCCGCCGGCCGGCTCATCGGCGTGAACTCCGCCATCCGCAGCCCCTCCGGCGCCTCCGCCGGCATCGGCTTCGCCATCCCCGTCGATGCCGTCAACTGGGTCGTGCCCGAACTCATCGCCTACGGCAAAGTCCGCCGCCCCTCGCTCGACCTCGAAGTCGCCAACCCGTACGTGACCCGCCGCCTCGGCATCACCGGCGGCCTGCTCATCCTCGATGTCACCCGCGGCGGCGCCGCCGCCAAGGCCGGCCTGTTGCCCACCCGCCGCACCCGCTTCGGCGAGATCCAGCTCGGCGACCTCATCACCGCGATCGACGACACGCCGATCCGCACCGCCGGCGACCTGCGCCTCGCCCTCGAGCGCAAGAAGGCCGGCGACACCGTGAGGATCACCATCGTGCGCAACCGCCGCGAACTCACCGTCGACCTCACCCTCGCCGAGCCGAAGTGATCGAAGTAGGGCCGGTCTCCGACCGGCCCATTTCCGCCCCGTAGCTGGATGGCGGAGCCATTCAGCCCGTAGGGCGCGAGCTTGCTCGCGCCGCGCCGCGGAACCTTCGCGCCCACACCGCTTCGCCACGGCGACGCACGGCACGCCGTCCACCGACAACCGCCCACCGACTCGCCCGCCCAAGGCCCAACGCCGCCGACACGGAGACCGACCCCAAGCGCCGTCGGGCCCGCTCGACCGTGGCGCAGGCGCCCCTGCCTGCGGTTCTCGATCCCGCCAGCTCCCACGCTCCAGCCGCCCTGCCGAGTCCATCCGAACCGGTCGCAGCCCGTACCCACGCGCCGGCACGCCAGCCCGTAGGTCCACGTCTCCGACTGGGCGCCAATCGATCCCGCCAACCCACCCGCCCAGGCTTTCGATCCTTCGATCCCAGAAAAGAAGTGGAACCACTGATGCACACTGATGGCCACTGATCCGGACCGGCCCGTGGCGCTGCTCGGCAGAGCAGCGAGCATTCTGTCACCGGAATAGTGAAACCACTAACGCGCACTGACGGGCACTAACCCGTCGTCATTCAGCCGAGTGACGAGGGGCGAGCGTCGAGGGCCGGAGTTTCGGAGGCAGATCGAGAGCACCCTCGGGCAATCGCCTTGTGCACAAATGGATTGGGGCTCGCCACTCGACGCTCGACTCTCGTCGTCACGGCTGAGCCGGATGCCGTTCGGCCCTGTAGGCCAGGGCGCCGACCTGGCCCGTGGCTGATCCTAAACAAAGCAGTTGGACACTGAGGTCCCAGAGGTAAGGCAGGAGTACGCAGAGAAGTCGGAGAAAAACTAGAAGCCGGAGAGACTCACCATATTGGTGAGTGGGCCGGACCACATTGCGAATACCCAAGTTCCCCTCTGTGATCTCCTTCCGTCTCTCCTCCGCCTCTGTGACCTGCCCGAA
>JAEZUE010000018.1 GCA_023443455.1 Verrucomicrobiota bacterium | reverse complement strand
CACGCTCTTCGACTTTCTCGCCCGTGAGGCGCTCTCGTTCTACCAGGCCGGCGAGCTCGGCCGCGTGTCGCCCGAGGACGCTTTCGAGATCGACACCGCGAGTCCGATCTTCGGCGACACCGAGGCGTTCCTCGCGTGGAAGCCCGAGACTTCCGACACGACTTCGCCGAAGCTGAAGGCCCTCGCGCTGCACCAGGCGCTGCTGCGTTTCCACCGCAAGGATGCCGACCGCTCCGCCTTCCTCGACGCCGACCTCGCGCGGCTCGACTACGGCTTCAACGTCGCCGTGGGCGAGGAGAAGACCGAGCGTTACGAGGCGGCGCTCACGCGTTTCATCGAGGCGAACCCGAAGCACGAGATCTTCGCCCGCGCGATCTACCAGCTGGCGATCCGCGCCAACTCCGCCGACGATCCGACCGCGGCGCATGCGCTTGCGACGCGCGGGCTGAAGGCCTTCCCGAACACCTACGGCGGCGACCTGTGCTTCAACCTCATCAAGCAGATCGAGGCGCCGTCCATTGGCCTCGCCACCGAGCAGGTCTGGAACGCACCGTGGCCCTCGCTTGACGTGACGTACCGCAATATCGGGCACGTCCATTTCCGCGCCGTGCCGGTCGATTTTGACGACTACGTGCGGCGCGCGCAGTGGGGATTTGGAGACTTCGAGCAGGAGCGCGTCAAAGAGTTGCTCGACGCGAATCCGGCGCTCACGTGGGACGCCGCACTGCCGGCGACACCCGACTTCAAACAACGCACCGAGAAGGTGAAAGCGCCCGCCACGCTCAAGCCCGGCTTCTACGTCGTCTTCGCCAGCGTTGATCCCGAGTTCGGCGAGCGCGGCAACCAGGTCTCGATGGCCAGCATCTGGGTGAGTGACCTGGCGCTCGTGTTGAGCACTCGCTACGGCACCGACACGCAGAGCGGCTTCGTCCTGCGCGCCGGCAGTGGCGAACCTGTCGCCGACGCTACGGTGCGTATGTGGCGCCAGGATCGTGAGGGGCGTTTCAAGCCCGCTGTCGCGACCAGCACCGATGCCGACGGACGCTTCGAGATCACCGCCAAGGACCGCGCCGCCGTGATCCTCGCCGAGAAGGACGGGCACGCCGTGCCGAGCCTGCGGGCGTTCACCACGCGTACCGGGGAAATCGGCCACCGCGCCGACTCGCAGACCGTCTTCTTCACCGACCGCGCGATCTACCGGCCCGGCCAGTCGGTCTACTACAAGGGCGTTTCGATCCGCCACGACCAGGACGCCGCCAAGTACTCCGCCATCGCCGGCCTGAAGCTCACGGTCGTCTTCAACGATCCCAACGGCCAGGAGATCGCGCGCGCCGAGCACACGACCAACGACTACGGCTCGTTCGACGGCGTGTTCACCGCACCGCGCGACCGCGTGACCGGCATGATGTCGATTTCGGTGCTCGGTCGCTCAAGCAGCACGCATTTCAACGTCGAGGAGTACAAGCGTCCGAAATTTCAGGTGACGCTCGAGACGCCGAAGGAAGCGTCGAAGCTCGAGGCGCCGGTGGTCGTGACTGGCAAGGCCGCCGCGTACACCGGCGCGGCCATCGGCGGCGCGAAGGTCGCGTGGCGCGTCGAACGCGGCGTGCAGCTGCCGCGCTGGTGCTGGTGGTGGCAGCCGCCGGCCAGCAAGGCCATCGCGCACGGCACGGCGGTCGCGGCCGACGATGGCACCTTCAAGATCGAGTTCACCGCCGCGCCGGACCGCTCGGTGCCGGCCAAGAACGAACCGGTGTTCAACTACTCGATTCATGCCGACGTGACCGACACCACCGGCGAAACGCGTTCGCAGGACACGACGGTGAGCGTCGGTTACACTGCGCTCCGGGCGACGTTCAGCCTGCCCGAGTGGAACACGACCGCCCAGCCGGTGGATATCGCCGTCGGCACCGGCACGCTCGACGGCCAGCCGCTGCCGGCCGAGGGTCTTTTCAAAGTTTACGCGCTGCAGCAACCGTTCGCCGTCGAGCGCGCGCCGCTCCAGCGCGAGCAGCGCTGGTGGTGGAGCGGCGAGGGTGAGCCGGAGCCCGATGCGACCAAGCCCGAGTCGTGGGCGCTGGGCGCGGTCGTGGCCGAGCAGCCATTCCGCACGACGGCAGAGGGGCGCGTGGTGATCCCGGTGACGCTCAAGGCCGGCCTGTACCGCGTGGTCGTCGAGACGAAGGACGGCTTCGGCAAGGCGGTGACGGCGCGCGAGACCTTCGAGGTGATCGACCCCGCCGCCACGCGTTACGGCGTGAAGGTGCCGGAGCTGTTCGCCGCGCCGAAGTGGCACGTGGAGCCCGACGAGAAATTCACCGCGTTCTGGGGCACGGGTTACCCGAGCGGCCGGCTCTTCGTGGAGATCGAGTGCAACGGCAAGTTGCTCCAGCGCTACTGGACCAAGGGTGAGCGCACACAGGAGTCGATCGCGTTCACGCCGACCGAGGCTATGCGCGGCGGGTTCACGGTGCGCACGCTGTTCGTGCGCGAGAACCGCGGGTACTTCAACGAGCGCATCGTGCAGGTGCCGTGGACGAACAAGCAGCTCACGGTGAAGTGGGAGAGTTTTCGGTCGAAGCTGCTGCCCGGACAGAAGGAGACGTGGACGGCGGTGATCACCAGGCCCGACGCCCAGCGCGCGAGCGCCGAGATGGTCGCCGCGCTGTACGACGCCTCGCTCGACCAATACGCGCCACACGGTTGGCCGATGCAGTTCGGTGTCTTCCGTTCGGAGTACGGCCTAGGCCTGCGGGAGTTTCAGAACGCCCGCGAGGATTTCCGCCACGTGCAGGGCTGGTGGCAGCAGGAACACCGCAGCACCTCGTGGAGCTACCGCGCGTTCCCGTCGGAGATCGTGGCCGACGCCTGGGGCTATGAGTACCGCTCGCGGATGGTGAAGAGCGCGATGATGCCGATGCCGAGCGCGCCGGCATCAGGGGGTATGGCGCGTGATGAAGAGGAGATCGTTCTTTCTCCGTTCGAAGCGACTGCGAAAAGCGTTCAAGGCTATGCTGCCAACGAAGCACTGTCGGGGACTGTTCTGAAGGATGAGAGTACCGTCACCGCTCCCCAACCCGACCTAACCAAAGTCGCCGCGCGCAAGAACCTCAACGAAACCGCCTTCTTCTTCCCGCACCTGACGGCGGACAAGGGCGGGGTGGTGCGGATGACGTTCACGATGCCGGAGGCGCTCACGGAGTGGAAGTTCCTCGGCTTTGCGCACGACGCGCAACTGCGCGCGGGCGGGCTGATCGACACGGCCGTCACCGCGAAGGACCTGATGGTGCAACCGAACCCGCCGCGCTTCGTGCGCGAGGGCGATACGATCGAGTTCACGGTGAAGATCAGCAACCAGAGCGACCGGCATCAGCAGGGCACGGTGAAGCTCACGTTCGCCGATGCCGCCACGCTCGCGCCGGTCGACGCCGCGCTGGGCAACACCGCGACCGAGCAGTCCTTCGACGTGCCCGCCAAACAGTCGCGCAGCTACTCGTGGCGCATCGCCGTGCCCGACGGCCTCGGTTTCCTCACCTACAAGGCCGTGGCCGCCACCCAGCAGGCGAGCGACGGCGAGGAAGGTTTTCTCCCGGTGCTCAGTCGCCGGATCTTGGTGACCGAGTCGCTGCCGCTGCCGATCCGCGGGAAGCAGACGAAGGCATTCACGTTCCAGAAGCTGCTCGACTCTGGCAAGTCCGCCACGCTGCGCCACCAGTCGCTTACGGTGCAGATGACCTCGCAGCCGGCGTGGTACGCGGTGATGGCGCTGCCGTACCTGATGGAGTTTCCGTACGAGTGCAGCGAACAGGTGTTCAACCGGCTCTACGCCAACGCGCTCGCCCGCCACATCGCGAACTCCGATCCGAAGATCCGCCGCGTGTTCGAGCAGTGGAAGAACACGCCCGCCCTCGACAGCCCGCTGACCAAGAACCAGGACCTCAAGTCGGTCCTGCTCGAGGAAACGCCGTGGGTGCGCGAGGCGAAAAGCGAGAGCGAGGCGCGCCGCAACGTCGGCGTGCTCTTCGACGCCAACCGCCTCGACGATGAGACCGCGCGCACGCTGAAGAAACTCACCGACCAGCAGCTCGGCGACGGGCTCTGGCCGTGGTTCCCCGGCGGCCGGCCCAACGAGTACATTTCGCTCTACATCGTGACCGGTTTCGGCCGGCTGC
>JAEZUE010000006.1 GCA_023443455.1 Verrucomicrobiota bacterium | reverse complement strand
GTGATCATTGGGCCTGCGCTTCAGGCCCGAGCTTCACCGCTCGCGCAGACCAACGACCCTCAAAATCCCCGACTTCATGCCGGTTTTTAATTGTCGCTGGCGTCGGGGTCTAATTGTCGCGGGGGGCCGCGAGCGATTCCGCCGAATTTCCCGCTCGGTTCCGCGCAAGGTCCGCACACCCTCCCACCATGCCGCTGCGCCAACTCCGCGCCCTGCCCGAACGCCTCGACACCGACCGCCTCTTCCTGCGCCCCTACCGCGCCGAGGATGCCGACTGGTACTACACTATGGCGCTGCGCAACCACGCCCACCTCGAGCGATTCGAATCTGGAAACTCGATCTTCGACATCCATTGCGAGGCCGACACGCCGAAAGTGCTCGCCGATTTCGCGAAGCAGTGGCGCGAGCGCACCGCCTTCTTTCTTGGAGTCTTTCTCCGCGGTTCCGAGGAGTTCGTCGGGCAGATCTATCTCGGCGTGACCAATCCCGAGCTCCCGACGCTCAATCTCGGCTTCTTCACCGACTGCGCGCACGTCAACCAGGGCTTCACCACCGAGGCCGCACGCCGCGCCCTCGCCTTCGCCTTCAGCGACCTCGGCGCCCATCGCATCGCCCTCTGGTGCGACGACACCAATCACCCAAGCCGGCGCGTCGCGGAGAAATGCGGCTTCGTGCGCGAGGGGCACATACGGGAGGACAAGCTCCACCCCGACGGAACGATCACCGGCTCGCTCGTGCTCGGGCTGCTGCGCGCCGAGCAGGACGAACTCTCCGGGTGAGCCCACGGCTCGGCGAGGACGCCTCGCCCTACCTGAAAACGAATCGGGGCGCGCAGATCCGGGACAGCGGCAAAAGCCCAGTATGATCGTTGCATGGCGGGAGGCCGGCCCTACGATTCGCGCCACCTATGCATAAGCTCATGCCCGCCAATGGACGCAGTGTTGAAGACTTCACCGGCTCGTCGGTGAAGGGCGATCTCGCCGAAGCTCTGGAGGCCGCGACGACGAAGGCGCGGCTGACCCTCGGCGCCGAGTCGATCGACTGGAAGCTGGTCGAGCTCAGCGGCACGACCACCGCAACCAGGAGCACCGTGATCGCCACGATCAAGGCCAACGCCTCGTCGTAAGCACCCCAACTGTAGGAGCCTGCTTGCAGGCGATTCTCAGGTGGGAGGTCCCGGCATGCGTGCCCGGAATCGCCTGCAAGCAGGCTCCTACGACGGAAAATCGGCCGCCGCCGCTCACTCCACCGTCTTGAACCACGCGTCGAGCGGCAGGCGGGCGGGCTGGAACTCGTTCACATGGCTGCCGGGCTTCGGGCGACCGAACGGCAGGCCGGCGATGAACAACGTGTCCTCCGTGCCGGCGATGTGCTTCTTCAACAGCTCCGGATAGATCATCACGCTGAACTGCGGACACGAACCGTAGCCGAGCGCGGTCAGGCCGAGCATCAGATTGTCGAGCACGAAGCCGCAGTCGAGGAACTGGCCGTAGGAAAACGCCGACGCCTTCGTGCCGAGGAAGAACATCTGCTTGGCGCCGAAGAACCGGAAATTCTCCCGGTCGTGCGCGACGCGCTTCTCCATCTCGTCGCGGCCGATGCCCTTGTGCTTGAAGATCCCGATGCCGACCTCCTTGGCCCGCGCCGTCCATTCCTCTGGCAGCGGGTTGGGCGAGTACGGATAACCCGGCTTGCCCGGGGCCTTCGCGTCGAAGGCCGCCAGGTAGTCGCCCCGCAGCGCCTCGAGCGCGGCGCCCTGCACCAGGAAGAGCTGCCACGGCTGCGTGTTCTTGGAGCTCGGGGCGCGGCCGGCCGCCTCCACGAGCTGACGAAGGGTCTCCGCCGGCACGAGTTCATCGGTGAACTCGCGGATCGAGCGGCGGGCATGCATGGCATCGAGCGTGTTGAGCATTCCGCAACTCAAACCACCCCGACCGACTCGGTCGAGCCCGTTTTCGGATTAAGGGGTCAAACCCTAATGTCTGTGATTTTGCGCAGCAGGGCCGCGGCTTCCGGACGCTTCCCGGCGCGACACTCGGCGCAATAGCGGCTCACGCCGTCGGGGTCTCCCATGTGCAGCCGTCGGGCGAGCCACGGATTGCTCGCCGTCGTGGTGGCTTTGAGGTGGGTGGCGATGGCGACCTTCCACGGCTCCGCCTTTCTCGTCGTAGTTGGATCCGTCTTCGCCTTGCCCAGCGAACGGACACAACGAGTCAACGCCGTCTCCCACGCCAGCTCGCGAGCCTCGCGGCTGTCGGCCTCGGCGATCGAGCCGACAGCGCGCACATCCTGCTGGTCCTCAAGCAAAGCCTTCTTGAACTCGCGGGTTCCATGCGCCCAGCCCCGGCTCATCCGGTCGAAGCAACGGGCCTTCTGCTCCTTCGTGTCGGTGGACAACCATTCGAGGTACGCCTGATAGCGTTTCCGTCCAGCCGGCGTGTCCGCCAGTCCGCCGGCATCGTCGAGGGCAGACTCGAACTGGAGCGCCGCCGGCCGGTTCCGCTTCTGATCGAGCCAATGGAAGCTACCCCAGCGAAACGTCGCCAGATCGGCCGCCGCGACGATCTTCGCCCGCACCGGGTTGAGGTGGATGTAGTGGCACACCGAGCCGAGCGCATGCGCATCCTCCAGCACGATTGCCTGATAGCGCCCCTGGAAAACATGCCCGCGCTCCGCCCGGAAACGATTGAAGCGGTTGGCGAACGTCGCCTGCAGCCACTTCATGCCCGCGACCAGGTCGCCGTTGGGCGTTTCCAGCGCCAGATGGTAGTGGTTGCGCATGATCACGTAGGCATGCACCACCCAGCCGGTCTTCTCGCACGCCTCCCACAGGCACGCCTCGAACGCCGCCCGCGCCCCCTCGTCCTTGAAGATGTCCGCGCGGTAGTTCCCGCGGTTGATCACATGGTACAGCGCCCCGGAGTATTCGATCCTAAGTTTTCGTGCCATGCCCGCCGAGCTTGCCGGGGTCGGCGCGAAACGCAACCACAGACATTAGGGTTTGACCCGTTTGGATCGGCCGACCCGTTTGGATCGGCCGCGGCGGCGGGCTTCGGCGTGGAGTTGGCGGCGCAGGGCCTCGACGCCTTCGCGGGTGGCGACGAAGCCGCGTTCGACGATCACGGGGCGGTCGCCGGCGGTGCGCGCCCGCTGGTCGAGTCGGAAGCACGTACCGGTGTAGACCCAGTGCCAGCGCTCGGGTTCACCGCCTTTGCGGCGGAGCGCCTCGCTGCGGCCCCAGTGGTCGCGTTCGCGGATATTCCAAGCGTCGATCTGCAGGATGAGTTGGTAGGGCTCGAGGGGCAACTCGAGCTGGCGGGTGGGCGGCGCGACCGGGTGGGCGTCGAGCTGGTCGCGCAGTTGCACCGCCCGTTGGCCTTGTCTGCGTGCTTCGCGGTCGAGCGTGGCGCGGGGCACGCAGATGCCCGTGAGTCGTTCGAGCACGACGCTGGCCTCGGCGGCGGGCATCTTGCTGGCGAGCAACGCGGTCATCTCCTGCACCGCCGGCGAGTAGCCGGCCGTATCCGCCAGGCCCAGCGCGGTGTCGGCGGGCGTGCGCCACTTGCGGCAGCGCGAACAATAGCCGCGACTGCGCCGGATCGTCAGTTCGCCAGAACGTGAACTGAACGTGCGCGCATGTCCGTGCGAGACCCGGGCCACCGGCCGCCCGCACTGCGGGCAGTGCGGCGGGGTCGCCTCGGCCTTCTGCTGCGCGGCACGCTCGGTGGCCTGCCGCAACAACTCCTGGGACTGGGCCGCGACCTCGGCTTCGAGATGCCCGAGGTTCTTCTCGGCGCTGCCAACGAAGCGCAACACCCCTTCCTCCAACGCGACGGCCAGTTCGGCCGCGGTCACGCACAACTGCCGTGCGCACGTCTCAATCCCATCCGCGCTTGGCGCGGTCTTCTCGCAGGTCGTGCTCATCGCCACCAGCATACCATGCCAATCAAGAAACTGAGATGCGCCCCACGAAAATCAACCACAGACATTAGGGTTTGACCCGTTTAGATCGGCGCTCGCGCTCGCAGTGCAGCGACGAAGGAGCGCAACGCAGAACGCGAGGCGTAGGCTTGCCCGCCGCAGGCTCGGCGAAGGCGAGCGGCAAGGAGCGGCACGCGACGCGCAGCGCAGCGGAGTTGTCGCGGCGCGGATCGTACGGAGCGCCGCGTTCAGCCGCCGCGGTCGGCGACGGGCCGCAGCGCAACCCGGCACGTGGTGGAGCGAAGGCCCAGCGACGTCCGCGCCGGCGGTCGACCTGGGCAGCCGGTGCCCGCGCACGCCAAACGGCCGGAGCTGGCGACGGCCGAGTGTGCGGGCACCGCGAG
>JAEZUE010000100.1 GCA_023443455.1 Verrucomicrobiota bacterium | reverse complement strand
CTGTCGCCCACGGCGACGCCGATGGACTTGCCGACGTACGGTTCGCCGTGCTGCACCGTGGTGTAGTAGTAGAACTTCCCGTTCTTCTCCACGACCTGCGAGGCCCACGCCTCCCCGGTGGCCCACTTGAAGTCCGTCGGCTTGAGCACCGAGCCGTGCGCCGTCCAGTGCTTCATGTCCTTCGTGGAGTAGCAGAGCCACTCGGTGATGTTGAACATCTGGTTCCCGTGGGCTTCGTCGTGGCCGACATAGAGGTAGAGCGTGTCGCCCACGACCAGCGGAGCGGGATCGGCCGTGAAGACGTCGCGGAAGAGCGGATTCGAGCCCGGGGCCGGCGCCGGTTCGGCGCGCAGGAGGCGCACATCGAAGAGACCGCCGGCGAGGACCTTCTTCGCCACGAAACGGATCGTGATGCGGCCGTCCGAAGCGGCCGCCAAGGCGGCGGCGGGAAGCGCATATTGTTTGTCGACGAACTCGCCGATGCGTTCGGCCACAAGATCCTGCGTCGCGACAAGCACGCCATTGGCGAAGATGTCGAACTGGCGGCCGGAGTCGGAGCCCGAGTACGTGACCGAGAGAGTCACGTTCTTCTCGCCCCGTGTGTTGAGCGTGTACTCGATCATCTTGCCGTGCCGCCAGTGGCGGCCGTTGTGGAGGCCGCTCTCGGTCTCCTCGCCGCGGTAGGCATGTTCGACCTCCGGCTGCTGCTCGCCGGGCGAGACGCGGTCGAGCGTGGCGGCTTCGCGGGCGGCCAGAGCGCGCTCGGCGGCGGCCAACTGCTCCTTGCGCGCAGCAAGCGACTCACGCGTGGTGGTTTCCCAGTACATCTGGTAGCGCGAGTCGTGCAGTCGGAAGAACGGCACCAGCGGCACGCCCTGCGGCGCGGCCGGCTCGACAATGTCGATGAGCCGGAAATGCAGCGGGCCGGCCGCCGGATCGGCGACGACTTTGGAGGGAATCGTCGCCGCATCGGCGAGCAGCGAGGGCGCCCTGTCGAGGGACAGCACCGGGCCGGCAGCGACATGCGCCATGCGGGAGTTGTCGGCGCGCAGGCCGGTCATGTCCCAGGTGCCCGAGGGCGCGGCGAGGACGAGCGGGCCGCGGAGGATCGCATACCACGGCGAGCCGTCCGGCAGCTGCTCCACCGTAGTGCGCATCGGCAGCGCGATCTCGACCTTGTCGCCGCTCTTCCATTCGCGGCACAGCGGCACGTAGGAGGACGGCTTCGCGTCCACCCCGAGCGGTTCACCGTTGATCTTGATCGAGGACTCCCCCTGCCCCACCCAGCCGGGCACGCGCACGTGCAAGGTGAAGGTCCGCGGCGCGGCGAGCTTCAGCGTGAGCCGCGAGGTCTCCTCGTCGGGGAACGCGGTTTCCTGGCGCAGCACCAGCCCGAGCTCGGGCGCGGTCAGCTCGGAGGCGATGAAGAGGTTCACGTAGAGGCCGTCGGCGGCGCGCGCGTAGATGAACTCCCCGTACTTTCCCGGGTTCTCCATGCCGGTGCCGACGCAGCACCAGAAGGAGTTCTCCACCTCGGAATAGACGCGATAGTGCGCGGGGCGGATCGGCGTGAAGTAGACGTACCCCGGATGCTGCGGGTTGATCGAGGCGAGGATGTGGTTGTAGAGCGCGCGCTCGTAGAAGTCGGCGTAGGCGGCACTCGGACCGGCGGCGAACAACTGCTCGGTCAGCCGGAGCATGTTGTAGGTGTTGCAGGTCTCGGGGCCCTCGCGGTGGCCGAGCAAGCCGTGGAAGTCCTTCGGATCGTTGAAGTGCTCGGAAACGCTGTTGCCGCCGAACGCCACGGAGCGGTGCTGCGTGACGTTTTCCCAGAAGAAACGTGCGCCGGACTCGGCGGCCCGGTCGCCGGTGAGCGTGGCGATGCGCTCGAGGCCGACGACCTTCGGGATCTGGGTGTTGGCGTGCTTACCGGTGAGTTCGTCGCGGTGCGCGATGAGCGGGTCGAGCACGGCCTGGTGGTTGAAACGTTTCGCGGCCGTCAGGTACTTCGCCTCGCCGGTGATCGCGTAGAGGTCGGCCAACGATTCGTTCATGCCGCCGTGCTCCATGCCGAGCATCCGCTGCATCTGCTCGTCGTTCAGACCGGAGGTGACCGCCACGCACCAGTCGCCCAGACGGACGAGCAGCTCGCGAGCCTGCTGATCTCCCGCCTCGAGGTAGGCATCGCGCAGGCCGGCGAAGGTCTTGTGCACGTTGTACCAGGGAACCCACTTTTTGTTGATCGCGGCCACATTTCCTCCGGCGATGGCGCGCCAGAGTTCGCGGCTGCCCGGCACGCCACCGAGGTAACCGTCGCCGAAAGCGTCCTGACAGACCCGCAACTCACCGAGCAGATACGTCAGACGACTGCGCAGTTGACCGTCCGGGGTATCCGCACCGGCGGCAATCATGTGCGCGAGCGCGGAGAGGTAGTGGCCGGCGGTGTGGCCATCGAGGCCGCTGCTCTCCCAGTTGCCGTAGGGTTGCACCTTGACCGGCAGGCCCGCTTCGCGGCGGAACGGCGCGACGAGGCGGTCCACATCGAGCGCGAGCAGGTATTCGCGATTCGCGGCCACGGCGGGTGCGAACGGGCCGCTGTTGAGCAGGCGGACAGCGCTCAGCGGGAAAACCTGCGCCGGTGTGGCGGGATCAATGCGTGGAGTCGGATCGGCTGCTGTCGCCGACAGCAGATTCAGAGTGAAGGTGGCACCAAGAATCAGTCCGATGCGGTGGAGGCTGGCGCGGGGCGAGGGAGAACTGGAGCGTT
>JAEZUE010000085.1 GCA_023443455.1 Verrucomicrobiota bacterium | reverse complement strand
CGGCGAGGATCTCGTCTCGTGTCGCAGGATCGGACATGACTGCAGGCTGGCGCCTATACTAAGGTCTGTCACTCTAAATTTAAGACCGACCTCGATTCTGAAATTGGCCAAACTCCAGGGACCGGTCAGAGACCGGTCCTACCTTTCCTACGGTTTGCGGGTGGGCAGATTGATGCTGGTCCAGCGGCGCAGGCCGCCGAGGTTCACGGCGTTGAAACCCTCTTTCTTGAGGCGGATCGCGGCGGTGCCGGAGCGCAGGCCGGAGGCGCAGTAGAGGATCAGCTCCTTGTCCTTGTTGGCGGCGAGGAACTGGCCCCATTGGCGGCGCTCGCCGCGCAGGTCGCTGAGGGGGAGAAGCTTGGCGGGCTGGGCCACGCCGCTGCGCCATTCGCCGGGCTCGCGCACGTCGATGAGGACGGCGTTGCCCTCCTTGAGCTTGAGGTACGCATCCTGGGCGGAAATACGCCGGCCGCCGAACAGCAGCGGGCGCAACACCGTGAATGCCATGATGAAGGCGAGCACGATGAGGATGAGTTGCACGAAGTTGATCGAGGGCGGAGGCATGGGAGATGAGCGATGGCGAACTTCGAACGTTCAACAGGGAACACCGAACTTCGAAGGGACAGAAGGGATGTGGCTTGTGGAGGTTGGGGTGAGAGATGGCTGGATGTAGGAGCCTGCTTGCAGGCGATCTGTGCTCGGCGGATGGATCGGATCCGGGATCGCCTGCAAGCAGGCTCCTACGGCGGGCGTCGCAAGCGGCGCCCCTACTTTTTCTGGTTCGTCATGAAGTAGAGCACGGGCACGGCCATGCGGCTGACGAGCAGCGAGGCGATTTCGCCGAACATCAGGCTGATCGCGAGGCCCTGGAAGATCGGGTCGGCGAGGATGACGGCGGCGCCCACGACCACGGCGAGGGCGGTGAGCAGCATCGGACGGAAGCGCACGGCACCGGCTTCGACCACGGCGTCGCGCAGCGAGAGGCCGTGGGAGCGGCGCAGTTCGATGAAGTCGACGAGGATGATCGAATTGCGCACGACGATGCCCGCGCCGGCCATGAAGCCGATCATGGAGGTGGCGGTGAAGAACGCGCCCATGCCCCAGTGCGCCGGGAGGATACCGATGAGCGAGAAGGGGATCGCTGCCATCACCACCAGCGGGGTGATGTAGTTTTTGAACCACCCGACCATGAGCATGTAGATCAGCACCAGCACGGCGGCGAAGGCCAGGCCGAGGTCGCGGAAGACCTCGAGCGTGATGTGCCATTCGCCGTCCCACTTCATCGCGGGCTGCCGCGGGTCGAAGGGCATGCTCATGTTGAGGATCTCGAGCTCGGGCGACGTGCCGCCGAACTCGCGGGCGTCGATCTTCGCCAACTCCCGGTTCATCGCGAACATCGCGTAGGCCGGGCTCTCGACCACGCCGGCGACATCGGCGGTGACGTAGGTGACCGGGACGAGGTTCTTGCGGTAGAGGCTGCGTTCGCGCACGGAGCGTTCGATGTGCACCAGCTCGGAGAGCGGCACGAGCGGAGCGGCCGGGTTCTGGGCGCTGCGGATACGCAGCGAGAAGAGGTCCTCGGGTTCGCCCTTGGCCGCGCGCGGTAGCTCGAGGATGACGGAAATGTCCTCCCGCTCGTCGGGCAGGTGGAGCAGATCGGCGGCGAGTCCGGGCGCGGCGATCTGGAGCGCCTGCGCGATGTCGGCCTCGGTGATGCCGGCGAGGGCAGCCTTCTCCTTGTCGACGATGTAGCGGACTTTCGGTTGCGGGGCCTCGACATACCAGTCGAGGTCCACCACGCCCGGGCTTTGCTCCATGATGGTGCGCACGCGGTCGGCCAGCGCGAGGCGGGCCTCCTCCGTGGGTCCGTAGATTTCGGCGACAAGGGTCTGCAGCACGGGCGGGCCGGGCGGCACCTCGGCCACGGCGACGGCGGCGCCATACTTTTCGGCGATGGCGGCGACCTGTGGGCGGATGCGTTTGCCGATGTCGTGGCTTTGGGCGGAGCGTTCGCCCTTGCCGACAAGGTTGACCTGGATGTCGGCCACGTTGGGGCCGCTGCGCAGGAAGTAGTGGCGCACGAGCCCGTTGAAATTGAACGGCGAAGCGGTGCCGGCGTAGATCTGGTAGTCGCGCACCGCGGGGTCGTCGCGCAGGGCGGCGGCCATCTCCTGCGCGATGGCGGCGGTGCGTTCGAGGGTGGTGCCCTCGTCGGTGTTGAGGATGATCTGGAACTCCGACTTGTTGTCGAAGGGCAGCATCTTGACCTTCACCGCGCCGATGCCGACCAGCCCCATCGAGGCGAGCAGGGCGGCGACGATCGCAATGAGGAAGGCCCAGCGCCAACGCACGTGGTCGAGCAGCGGGTCCATGACCTTGTGGTAGAGGCGGGTGGACCAGTCGTCGGGCGCATGGTCGTGGTCTTGGGCGGCAGCGGGGGCGCCGTGGCCGGAGCCGCCGAAGTGGCGCTTGAGCACGCGCACGGCGGCCCACGGGGTCACCGAGAAGGCGATCAACAACGAGAATACCATCGCGGCGGTCGAGCCGATCGGGATCGGGCGCATGTACGGGCCCATGAGGCCGCCGACGAAGGCCATCGGCAGGATGGCGGCGATCACGGCCCAGGTGGCGAGCACGGTCGGGTTGCCGACCTCGTCGACCGCGTCGAGGGCGACCTGGGTGAGCGGCTTCCTGTCGGCGCCGGGCAGGCGCACGTGGCGCACGATGTTCTCGACGACCACGATCGCGTCGTCGACGAGGATGCCGATCGAGAAGATCAGCGCGAAGAGCGTGATGCGGTTGAGGGTGTAACCGTAAAGGTAGAACACCAGCAGCGTGAGCGCGAGGGTCGAGGGGATCGCGAGCAACACCACCAACGATTCGCGCCAGCCCAGGAAGAAGAGGATCAGGATCGCCACGCCGAAGACGGCGATGCCCATGTGCAGCAGCAGCTCGTTGGATTTCTCTGCGGCAGTGTGGCCATAGTCGCGGGTGACGGCGACGTGCACGTCGGCCGGGAACAGGCGGCCCTTGAGCGAGTCGACCTTGGCGAGCACTGTATTGACGACGTCGATCGCGTTGGCGCCCGGGCGCTTGGCGACGCTGAGGGTGACGGCGGCCTCGAGATCGCCGGATGCGCCCGATGCCGTGGCCGCATGCGGTGCGTCGACAAGCGCCGACCCTGCACCCGAGCCGAAGAGCACATAGTTGGCGGGTTCCTCGGCGGCGTCGGCGATGGTGGCCACGTCGCGCAGGTAGACGGGGCGGTTTTGGAAAACGCCCACGACGACCGCGCCCACATCGGCGGCGTCGCGCAGGAAGGTGCCGGTTTCGAGCAGCACATCGGTATCGGCGGTGGGCAGGGAGCCGAGCTGGGCTTGGCGGTTGGCCTGCCGGAGGGCGGGCACGAGTTGGGAGAGCGAGAGGTCGCGCGAGGCGAGGGCGACGGGGTCGAGCTGCACCCGCACGGCGCGGCGCACGCCGCCGATCAAGGTGGTCTCGGCGACCTGCGGGATGGATTTGATCTCGTCGTCGAGCTGGGCGGCGAGGCGGCGCAGGGTGAGGTGGTCGTGCGTGGCGCTGTGGAGGGTGAGCGCGAGCACGGGCACGTCGTCGATCGAGCGCGGCTTGACCAACGGCATGCCGCCGCCGAGCGGGATGCGGTCGAAGTTGGCCTGGAGTTTCTGGTTGAGGCGCACGAGGGCGGCCTCGAGATCGGTGCCGACCTTGAAGCGCACGATCGTCATCGCGTTGCCCGGATTCGAGGTGGAGTAGAGGTACTCGACGTCGGGAATCTCCCAGAGGAGCTTCTCCATCGGGCGCGTCATGCGATTCTCGACTTCGGCGGCGGTGGAGCCCGGCATCGCGACCATCACGTCGACCATGGGCACCTTGATCTGCGGCTCCTCTTCGCGCGGGAGCATGAGCACGGAGAAGGCGCCGAGCAGGATCGAGGCGATGATGATGATCGGGGTGAGCCGCGAGTCGATGAACAGCGCGGCGAGTTTGCCGGCGAAGCCGAACTGGCGCGGGGTATCGCCGGCCGGGTGGGCGGACGGTGCGCTCACGACTTCACCTCCACAGGCTGGCCGTCGCGCAGGGTGGCCGTATTCGTGGTGACGATCGTCTCACCTGCGGCGAGGCCGGAGAGGATTTCGATCCGGTCGCCGTGGCGGGCGCCGGTCTTGACCAGGCGCATGGCGGCGTGGCCGTCGGCGACGACAAAGACCCGCTCCATCTGGCCGAAGGTGCTCACGGCCGAGGCCGGTACGACGAGCGCGCGGCCTTCGCCGGCCGGCCAGGAGACGCGGGCGAACTGACCCGAACGCACGGTGGCGCCGGCGGGCAGGTCGATCTTGGCGAGGTAGGTGCGGGAGACGGGATCGAGCGCGGGCGAGACCTCGGCCACGCGGCCCTCGAGGGCGAGGTCGTTGATGCGAATGGGTGTCCGGGCGCCCACCGGAGCGGTGGCGAGGCCGTCGGGCACCTCGACCTCGACGCGTTGCAGTGCCGGGTTTTCCATCTCGAGCATCGGCATGCCGGCGGAGGCGAGGTCGCCCTCGTTGACGAGGCGGCGGGTGATGACGCCGTCGAACGGGGCGGTGAGAATTGTATACGCGAGCATCGTACGCGCTTCGGCGACGGTGGCCTCGGCGATGCGGACGCGGTCCTGCATGCTGCGCACGGTCTCGGCGGCGCTGGCGCCCTTGGCCTCGAGGCCGGTCTCGCGTTCGAGATCGCGGCGGGCCTGGGCGAGGCCGGCCTCGGCCTGGGCGAGGCGGGCGTTGATTTCGTTGGCGGCGATGGTGGCGAGCGTCTCGCCCTTCTTCACGGTCTGGCCGAGCACGATCGGCAGACTGGTGATCGTGCCGGTGACCTTGGGAGCGAGCGCGGCGCGCTCGACGGCGCGCACGGTGCCCGGGAGCTCGGTCCGGCGCTGGTCGGTGAGAATCTGTACCGAGATGGTGCTGACGGTCGCGGTCGGCAGGGCCGGGGCGGCGGCGGGTTCGCGACCGCAACCGGCGGCGAACAGAAGGACGGCGAGGCTCGGAAGGAGACGGAGGTGTTTCATGGGCGGGCGACGGGAAGGACCGGCGTTTTCAGGACCGGTTTGAGGAAAAGGCGATCAACGTGCCGAGGACTCCGCCGTAGATGGCCCCGCGCCACCAGGTCGAGGTGAGCGGGCAGGTGCCGGAGGAACACTGGCCGAAGTAGCCCAACAGGGTGCCGAGTATGACTCCGGCGAGGACAGTGGCAAGGAAGCGCATGGGGAGGAAAGGGAGTGAGGGAGAAAGGGAGTGAGGGAGAAAGGGAGTGAGGGAGAAAGGGAGTGAGGGAATGAGGGGGCGGGGGAGTGAGGGAGTGAGGGAATGAGGGGGCGGCGTGCTGTAGGAGCCTGCTTGCAGGCGATCACGGGGCCGGCGGCGTGGCGGGGAGATGATCGCCTGCAAGCAGGCTCCTACAGGTTGGGTGCTCCGGGCTCAGTGCTTGTCGCAGTCGCAGGAGGCCTGGGCGGCGCCGTTTTCCGGGAAGAGCTTTCGGAGAACCCAGAGCGGCGGGCAGAACCCGGTGAAGGCGGACTGGATCAGGTTGAGGCCGATGAAGGCGGTGAAGAGCAGCCACCAGGGGCTGACGAAGTGCACGAGCGCGACGCTGATCAGGATCATGACGCCGGCGAAGGCGCGGAGACGGAGTTCGTTGTTCATGGCGAAAAGAGAAGTTGCGTTCAACTGAATAGCTACTTAGTTATATGGAAGATTGAAATCGTCAAGCCCCGGATTTCCGTTTCTGTTTCTCGGCATGGCCAAGGAGCTGCCGACCGAAACGATCGAACTCATCGCCCAGCGTTTCCGTGCGATGGGCGAGCCGATGCGTCTCCGTATTCTCATGGCACTGCGCGACGGCGAGCTGAGCGTGTCGGAGCTGGTCGAGCGGCAGGAGACGAGCCAGGCCAACATCTCCAAACATCTGCAGGTGTTGACCACCTGTGGCATCCTCACCCGCCGCAAGCAGGGGCTCAATGTGCTCTATGCGATCGCCGACGCGGGCATCTTCAACATGTGCGACACGGTGTGCGGCAGCATCAAGAAGCACCTCGACGCGCAGGCGAAGGCGCTGCGGTGAGGGGTGCGGTAGGGCCGGTCTGTGACCGGCCCGTTTGGGCGCGGGCGTTGCTGGTGTTCGGGAACCGAGAAAGTCCGGTCGCAGACCGGACCTACGTGGGCGAGCTTTGGAGTGCGGCGGCTTGACGCCGCTTTCCCAATCGCGGCTCGACGCGATTGCGAGCCACGCCAGTTTGCAGGTGTCCCGTCGACGGCCTTGGCGACCGCCGCTACGGTGTTTGCTGTGACGCCACCTCGGCGCGGTGGCCTACAGAATCATTGGTCATGGCGAGTGGCGCCACGCAGGCACAACTCACTCGACCAGCTTGCCGGCCGGTTTGGTGTCCTTGAACTCGCCGGGGGCGCCGTCGATGCCGCCGAAACGGGTGGTCTCCTGATCGACGAGGCGGCGGAGCACGATGTCGACGTAGAGCGTGGTGTTCGGATCCACGAACTCGTCGAGCGTGCGCGCACTCGAGCGGAACTCCGCCGGTTCGTAGTAGGCGAAACCATCGTCGGGGCGGGCGACGATGCGGAAACCGAACTGCTCGTCGGGCACCGCCATCATCACGTCGAAATCGAGGTAGAAGGTGATGTGCTCCGGGCTGCGTTTGTTGCGTTGTTTGTCGACGAAGAAGCCTTTGCGGAGCTTGTCGGGGTCGTACTTGGCGCCGGCCAGCAGGATCACGTCGTAGTCGGTCACGCGTTCGCCCTGGTCGTCGGTGATCTGGAAGACGATCTGGAAGCAGCGGCGGTACTTCGACCGGCCTTCCTGTTCCGCGGCGGTGGCTTCGGCCCAGGTCTTGGCGAGGGCGTTGTAGGCGGCCTTGGTCCGGACCGAGAGGGCGCCGAGGATGGCGGCGACGACGGGCTTCTCGTCGGCGTTGGCGAGGGTGGGGCTGCGCAGGATGCCGTATTTGGTGCCCGAATGCGAGGCGTCGGGCACGAGGCGGAAGGCGGCCGGGGTGGCGCGTTCGAGCTTGCTGTCGAAGGCGAGCAGCGTGGCCTCGCCCCCGTGGGCCATGGGCACGCGGTCCCGGCTCTGGCGAAGCGTGAGCCAGGAGTAGGTGAGGTTGGCCGCGGCGACGCGCACCACGCCGTCGGAACCGGCCTCCCCGGTGTAGCTGTTGATGTGGTCGTAGAGTTTCGGGTCGATCTTCTCGCCGGTGAGCACGAACGGCATGAACGAGCCGCCGCCGGCGAAGGGGGCGATCTCCATCCAGGCGAGGTTGAGCTCGCGACCGGGGGTGCTGCCGAGCTCGAGCCATTCGAGGATCTTGTCGCCCGGCTCGATGCCCTCGAACCACGCCTTCAGGCGCCCGAGGCGGGCGGAGCCGAGCGCGGCGAGCGCGGAACCGTGGTTGGCCGGAGCGAGCATCACCAGATGGCGCAACGGGCAGTCGACCATCGTCTCGGCGTGGTAGCGCATGACCCACTCGCGCACGACCGGCCCCCCGGTGGAGTGGGTGATGCAGGAGAACGGGGCGATGCCGCCGCGGCCGTCGCCGACCGCCTCGCGCAGCGCGCGGTCGAGCGCGCGCACGACGTCGTCCATGCGCACCGTGTTCTTGAAGCTGATATAGCGACCGAGGTGCACGTCGATCGGATCGAGGTCGATTCCGCAGCCGGCGGCCTTGGCGGCGAGGATCGAGGGGAGTTCACCGTAGGTGTCCGTATGGTGGACACTCCAGCCGTGGATGAAGGCGAGTTTCATGGGCGGAGAGGATTGTGTTCGGGGCGGGTGCGTTGCAGTTAATCCGCGCAGGGCGAAGCGCAAGCCGCGCCGTGCACCCGATGTCGGGCCGTGGGGTGCGGGGGGCCCGGCGTGGTCGGTTTCGTCGGGTGGAAACGGGCCGCCGTTTTCCATCCGGGGTGCCGCCGGTCACGGTTTTCGCTTGGGAAACCCGGGGTTGGCGCCGCTGGTAGCTTCGGGTTCGACGAGGGCCCGGCGATCCGGCATGAAACCATTTCCCGGTTCGGCCGTCTCAGAACCCGACAACGCAACTCCAACCTTTCCGACCATGAGTGCGAAAACCAAACTCCTCCTCCTCGGCGCCGTGGCGTCGTCCCTGCTTGTCGTGCTTCCCGCCGAAGCGCGCGACCATCGTGACGAGCGGCGCGACGATCGTCGCCATGACCGATCCCATTACTCCTCCTCTTCCGACCGCCACCGGGATCGGGACCGGCATTACGACCGCGACCGGCACCACGATCGCCATTACCGCACGGTTTGGTCGAAGCATCGCCCGCGGCCCCATTATTACGTCAACCACATGCCGCCGCCGCTGCGGCACGAATGGCGGTCGCATCGGCCCAGCCATCGGCACGTCTGGATCCCGGGGTATTGGAACTGGGATGTGGGCTTCCGCACTTGGCTCTGGATCGACGGCTATTGGGCGGTCCCGCCGAGCGCGACTGTCGTCTATGTGGCACCCCGTTATGAACATGTCGGCGGCCGTGTGACCTATGTCCAGGGCGGCTGGTGCGAGTCCGACTACGTCGGCAGCGGCACGGCGACCGGGGCGATCCTCGGTGGTGTGGCGGGTGGCGTGATCGGGCATCAATCCAAGGATACAGGCATCGGCGTGCTGGTGGGCGCGTTGGTCGGTTCGGTGATCGGGCATCAGGCCGACGCCAATCGCGCCGAGGCGCGCACGGAGCGGCTCGCCGCCGATCGCCAACGGGCGGAGATCGAGGCCCGGCAGGATCGCGAGGACCGCCTCGCGTTGGGTGAAACGACCACCGATGCGGAACTCGAGGCGGCGCAGGCGCGGGCGGAGCTGGCGAAGGCGAAACTCGCTGCCGCCAAGGCCGACCAACAGGCGGCGCTCTCCCGGGCGGCCGCGCTGGAGAAGGCCAACGCCGAGGCCGCCGCCGCCGAGGCCGAGCTTCGCGCGCTGGAGAAATAGGGGCGTCAGGAGAATCTTCACCGCCCGGCCCTCCGCGGAGGACCGGGCGTTTTGCTGTCGACCGGACGCGGGGAGGTGAGGATCGGCGCCGATCGAAGAAAGTGTTGGCGCTGCTTTCGTCGCCCGTGTTGCTTGGGGCGACCGTGTCGAGCAACGCCCACAACATCCGCGACCTGCGCGGCGTCGAGGTGATCGCCGCCAGCATGAAATACCGCTACAGCGGGGTGACCTCGACCGTGGCCGCGTTGCTGCCGGTGCACGCGCAGCACCTGCCGATCGCCGCGCTCGGGCCGAGGTTGCCGGCGCATTGGCCGAAAGTGACGTGGGGCTCGGTGTTGACCCGGGGCTGGAGCCGCCCGCCCGGCCGCCCGGGCCGCATCTGGCACGCCCGGCGCAACAACGAGATGCTCGCCGGCTGGGTGTTGAAGACCTTCCTGCGCCAGCCGCTCAAGCTGCTCTTCACCTCGGCCGCCCAGCGTCGCCATTCGGCCTGGACGCGCTTCCTCCTGCGCCGGATGGATGCCGTGATCGCGACTTCGCCGGAGTCGGGCTCGTATCTCGAGGTCCCGCATGTGGTGAACATGCACGGCATCAACACCGAGATCTACCGCCCTGCGGCCGACCGCGCCGCCGAATGGGCGTCGACCGGCCTGCCGGGCAAGTACGGCGTCGGCGTCTTTGGCCGCGTGCGCGCCCAGAAGGGCGTGGATCGCTTCGTCGACGCGATGCTCGAGCTGCTGCCGCAGTATCCGGATTTCACTGCGGTGGTGGTCGGGCAGGTCACGGTCGACCAACGCGAGTTCGCCGCGAAGCTGCAGGCGAAGGTCGCCGCAGCCGGGTTGGAGAAACGCATCGTGTTTCTCGGCGAACGTCCGGCCGAGGAGGTGCCCGTGTGGTTGCGACGGGTGACGATCGCCGTCGGTCCGCAGCGTTGGGAGGGTTTCGGCCTCGTGCCCGCCGAGGCGATGGCCAGCGGCACGCCCGTCGTGGCGACGCGCGTCGGCGCGGCGATGCACCTGATCCGCGAAGGCGAGACCGGTTTCCTCTGCGACGTCGACGACATGGCGACGCTCACGCGGCGGATCGGCGAGCTGATGGCGGAGCCGGAGCGCGCCGCCGCGATGGGGCGGGCCGGGCGCGAGCACGTCGTCTCCAATTTCTCGATCGAACGCGAAGCCGCCGGCATCGAGGCGGTGTACGAGCGGCTGTTTGCCGCGTGGAAGTAGGGCCGGTCTGTGACCGGTCCCATGAGTTTGGGACGTGGCGATTGCCGCCCGTAGCTGGGCGACGAAGTCGCTCAGCCAAATCTGGAATGTGGAATACAGGCAGGTGGGGTCGGCCAGCGCGCGGGATGGTGCGCCGTGGGGTAGGGCGAACCGTCCCGGTGAGCCGCGGGTCGGAAGACGCCGGAAGTGGAACCGCCGATGCACGCGGATGAGCACCGATCCGGAGCGGAGGGGTGGGGAATCTGGAACTCATGAACTCAGCTGTGATGATGCTGTCGAGAGGCGAGCGTCGAGGGACGAGCGCCAAAGCATCGGTGGCGAGCTTCCAGCACGAGTGCTCCGCTCGATCTGCTCCGTGATCGGCCCCTCGACGCTCGTCCCTCGACACTCGACCGCATGCTTACGGCTGATCCGGAAGTGCCGCCTGCTCGCTCCTCGCTCCCTCCCCCTCCTCCCTTGCCTGCATCGGACCCGCCGGTACGCTGCCCGGCCGTGTAATCCGTGACTCCCGTATTCGCGGTCGAATCCCTCGCTCAGCCGGCGGTGCCTTGGCGGCCTTCGATCTGCCTCTGTCAAGAGCCGAGCCATGTTCCCTTCAGGCCTCCTGTCCCCTTCAGACCTCCGCGTCGATCAGATTGCAGCGATGGCCTGCAGTCGGGATAGGACGATGGGCGTGCGCTGTTGGCTCGCTTCATCGGGCGGCAGGTGGGCTGCGATGGCGTCGCGAAACCGGCTCACTGCCAGCAGCCGGGCGAACTCGGTGACGACGAAGTCGCGAAGTTCGCGAGGGGCGAGTTGTACGTCCTCGACGATGTGCCGTCGGCCATCGACCACTGTGATCACATCCTCGAGGTCGTGGCTTGCCAAGTAGTCGCCGCCTCCTCGGTCGTTGAAGGCCTCGAGCTTTGTGGCGAGAAATGCCGCAGGTTCGACAATTCTCAGTGTGGCATTGCCCACCTGGATGGTCTTGGCCGTGTCCACCGCCTCTTTGAACCAAGCTGTATTCAATCCGAGGTAGTCGCCACCAGCGGGCATGATGTCCACAATGGTGTCCCCGAAGATCCAGCGGCACTTCGGCGCACCTTCGCGCATGTCGTGGTCGAATCCCGCTTGGCGCAGTTGTTCCTCAAGGGCGGAGTAGGCCTCGAACGCCACGACTCCGATCGCTACATCGACGTCGTGTGTTTGTCGGACTGGAGTGAGGTCGGGTGCATCGAGGAGAAACCGGAGCACCGAGCCGCCCAGAAAGACGTGATCGAGCGCGAGTTCGTCCAGCTTCGCCGCCACCAGCAGCATCGAGGTCAGCAGGTCATTGCTCATCGGCTTCGATGCGCTTCGTCAGCTCAGCTTGCGCGAGATTGCGCTCGCGGGCGCGTCCCACGCGCAACGCATCCACCAGTGCAAGCAGTGTGTACAGCTCGGGATCGCTGGCGACAGCCTGTGGGACGCTCGGGTAGAGCGGCTTGACGGCGACCCCTCGCACGTTGCCTTCAGCGCTCGGCCACACCGGTGGCGGCTCCGTGCTGTCGGCGAAACGGCTGGCGAGAACCGGGTGTCCCCATGCGGTCGGAAGCCCCCGGGTGACCTCTTTGGCCTGCGCTGGGAAGACATACGGGACTCCATTGACCAGAAAGCGAAGCAGCTCCTCCCGCCGCACGGATTGACTGTTGGGGTTCACCAGTCGCGCCTCCTGCAACCGTCGGACCGCGCCATGGACCTCGGATGCGCTCATGCCCAACTCTGCGCCTAGGTTGGCGTAGGTGCCGGGCGCACGCTTCAAAACGAGCCGGAGCGCAACGAAGATGTCCTGTGGCTTGATCAAGAAAGGGATACGCTGTTCGCGAATAGCGAATGTGTCAAGATTCGGTCTGTTGCCCACGTCGTCGGGATAGTGAAACGAACAACCCCGGGAGGAACGCGGAGGAGGGAAGTGTAGCCACAGATTTGCGCAGAGGGATTTAAGGGGTCATTACGATATGTTTGTGGTCGTGCCGAGGTGCTCCTGAACAGCTACTTTGTGATGGGCGTCGACGGCGGGGAGGGTGCAATGTTACCGAGATTGCCGCCGGGCGCCGCGCCGACGCTTTGAGGCGCTACAAGAGCCGTATTTCAAACTTATCGTAATGACCCCTGATCACTCGGACGACGGTGCGGTGGAAGTGGATGAGGGCGCGCCAGGCGGGACGGGGACGGTTGGCGGCGAGTTCGTCGACGAGGCCGATGCCGTGAGCGGTGAGGTTCCACCATCTGGGGTCGACGCTTGCCGCGCCGGAGCGGAGTGCATTACCTCCCCTGCCATGAACGAACTCGTTTTTATTGTCACCCAGGAGGCCGATGGTGGCTTCGTCGCCGAAGCTCTCGGCGAAAGCATCATCACGCAGGCCGACACTTGGGACGAGTTGCGCGTCAATGTACGCGAAGCGGTGGCGGCGTTCTACTTCGACCGGGCCGCGCCCCAGCGGCTGCGCCTGCACCTGGTCCGCGATGAGGTGCTGGCGTGAGATTGCCCCGCGATCTTTACGGCCGCGACGTGGCGCACGTGCTTTGCACGCGGTGGGGCTACGCGAAGGTCAACCAGGTCGGCAGCCACATCATCTTGCAGACTGAGGCCCCGAAACACCACCGCCTCAGCGTGCCCGACCACAAGCCGCTGCGCGCCGGCACCCTCAACGCCATCCTGCGCGAGGTGGCTGCCGCCAAGGGCGTCACCCGCGAGGAGATCCTCGACACCCTCTGAACCGCGCTCGCTCCGGCTGAATGACTTCGTCATCCAGCTACGGCGGATCGATTGCCTAGGACGTGTCTGGGAAATATCGCGGTCCGGCATGAAGCTGAAGAAGGAGCGCCGCAAGGCGCAGCCACTGGAGGCGGGCCGAGGCCCGTGCCAGTGCTGCAACGCCGCGCCGTACCTTCTACGGCTTCACCCTACGGGCCGGAGCGCACCGCTGCCGCGCGGCGTTGGGAGCGGCCGACAGGGCCTCGGCCCAATCTGCCGCTCCCGCCTTGCGCTCCAGCGGTGTGCTCTCGGTGACGGGCCACGCAATTTCCCAGACACGCACTAAGGGGCAGGGAACGAATGTTGGGCTCGTCCATTCCTGAGTCCGTGAGTTCCAGATTCTCCGGCCGTCAGCGGCTGAGGTACACGGGCAGTCCTTCGACCTTCAGCATCTCGCCGGCGCGGAGTGATAGTGGGTTGCCTTCCATGTCGCACACGGCGGCTACTCCTTCGGGCACGGTGATTGTCGTGGGCGCGAGGGCGTAGACGAGCGTGGCCGTGTCGAAGTGGAACCAGATCGCGCCGTCGCGTTGCTCGCGGCTCCGGAACGTTGAGGTGCCGACGGTGCGGTGGAAGTGCACGAGGGCGCGCCAAGCGGGACGGGCGCGGCAGGCGGCGAGTTCGTCGGCGAGGCCGAAACCGTGGGCGGCGAGGTTCCACCACCAGACGCGCTCCGTCATGCCGGAGCAGAGGGCTATCAATGCGTAGCGGATCAGGTACGCGGCGCAGGTTGGTTCGTCGACGTGGAGCGGGCTCTCGATGTAGTCGCGGGGCGTGTAGGCGCCGGCCAGCGGCGAGTATTCGCCCGTGCCACGCAGCGGCCAGTTCGTCTCGGTGATGTAGAAACCTCCCTTGATTCCGTGCGCTTCGGCGACGGCGCGGCCGAGGGCGCATTTTTCGAGCAGGGAGAACTGGCCTTGGAAATTCTCGGGCGCGCCGCGGCGGTCGACGTAGAGGTGGTTCGAAAGGCCGTCGATCTGGCCGGCCAATCGGGCAAGTAGCGGCGGGTAGTAGTGGTACTCGAAGTCGTTCACTGCCGGGCCGAGGATCTTTACCGTCGGAAATTGTACCCGGAGCGTGGCGACGGAATCCCAGAGGGCGACGGTTTCCTTCAGGCCCCACATGCCCCATTTCACGCGGTTCACGGCGTGGGCGACTTCGACGAAGCGGACGTGCGCGTGCATTCGGCGCAGCGCCTCGGCGCTGAACGCCTGCCATTCGTCGGGCGCGAGCACGGCGCGGCGCGACTGGATGAGGCCGAGCGCGATCTCGTGGCCGCGGGCGGCGAGCAACGCGACGGCGTCGGCACAGGCGTCGAGGCCGGCGGCGCCCTGGTGGAAATAGCAGCGGACGAAGACCGGCAGGCCGGGTGTCTCGGCGAGGATCGCGAGTTGCGCGGCGAAGTGCGGTCCGGTCTCGACGGCGACGCCGAGGCGGCGCGTGAGGTCGACGGGGTTTTTATAGGCCTCGCGGAGGAGGGCGCGGTAGCGGCTCCAGATATTGGGGCCGCGGAGGAGGTTGTGCCAGGCGACGCGGAAGAGGTCGGCGGTGGGGCGTTCGCGGCGGCGGTCGCGCGACTCGAGCACGACGGACGGTTGGCCGGACTTGGCGTCCCAGAGCCAGGTGTCGCGGTAGGCGGGGCGGCCGGTGGAGACGATCTTGTTGCGGTGGCGCAGGAGGTGCCGGATGGGGTGGCGGTACTTGCGGCTCTCGTTGTGCCAGG
>JAEZUE010000075.1 GCA_023443455.1 Verrucomicrobiota bacterium | reverse complement strand
CGCTCCCAGCTCGTCGACCGCCCCGAACTGCTCGCCGACTGGCAGGGTTCCTTCGGTCTCGCGCACGCCATCGAGCACGCCGCCGCCTGAATCCATCTCCAGTTGGCCAAACTCCAGGGACCGGTCTGTGACCGGTTCAGTTGGGCTCGAGCCGGAGGAGCTGGCGTGAGCCCGCCGGGTCCAGTCGGAGACGTGGACCTGCGGGCCATCCCTGCCGTCGCATAAGCCCCGCGAATTCGGCGATAAATCGGACGGTTCGCAGCCCGACTTTGCCGTTGCGCGGCGGGGGCAGTTGTCGACGCTAGCCAGCTCGCATGGAAACCGCCCAGCTGATCGAGTCCTTCAACCAGGCCGGCCAAGGCCATGTTTTTCGTTTTTGGAACGAGCTCACGCCTGCCGAGCAGACGCAGCTCGCCGAGCAGGCGCGGGAGATCGATCTCGCCGAGATCGCCCGGCTGACCGACACCCTCGTGCGCAGCTCCACGGGCGCCGCGGTCGACCTGACCGACCTCGAGCCGGCGCCGTACGTGCTGCTGCCCGAGCATGGCGGCGACGCGGCCGACTGGGCCGAGGCGCGCAAGATCGGCGAGGAGGCGCTGCGCGCGGGGCGCGTGGCGGCGTTCGTCGTCGCGGGCGGGCAGGGGACTCGTCTCGGCTACGACGGCCCGAAGGGCACGTTCAAGGTCACGCCGGTCCTCCAGAAGTCGCTCTTCCAGGTGTTCGCCGAAAAGATCCTAGCCGCGGGCCGCCGCTACGGAAAGCCGCTGCACTGGTTCATCATGACCAGTCACGCGAACCATGTGGCCACCGAGTCGTTCTTCGTCGAAAACAACTTCTTCGGCCTGTCCCGCGAGCAGGTGCATTTCTTCCGCCAGGGCCGCATGCCGGCGGTCGATCTCGACGGCAAAATCCTGCTCGAGACGAAATCCTCGATCGCAATGAGCCCCGACGGACACGGCGGTTCGCTCCGCGCGCTGGACCGCAGCGGTGCGCTCGAACTCATGCGCCGCGAGGGCATCGACGTGCTCAGCTATTTCCAGGTCGACAACCCGCTGGTGCGCGTGATCGACCCGACCTTCGTCGGCTTCCACGTGCGCGCCGGCGCCGAGCTTTCGAGCAAGATGATCCCGAAGGCGTACCCGGAAGAGAAGGTCGGCCATTTTTGCGTGCAGCGCGGCAAGTCGCTGGTCGTCGAATACAGCGATCTGCCGATGGAGCGCCAACGCGAGGTCGATGCCGCGGGGCGCCTGCGCTTCATCGCCGGCAGCGTCGCGATCCACGTCTTCAGCCGCGGCTTCATCGAGCGCATGGCCAAGGGCGACGAGGCCCTCCCGTTCCACCGCGCCGACAAGAAGATCCCGTGCGTCGATGCCGACGGCAACGCCGTGAAGCCGGCCAAGCCCAACGGCGTGAAGTTCGAGATGTTCGTCTTCGACGCGCTGCCGTTCGCCCGCAGCTCGGTCACGATCGAGGCGCCGCGCGGCGACGACTTCAGCCCGGTGAAGAACGCCGAGGGCGTCGACTCGCCGCAGACCTGCCGCGACGACCAGATCCGTCAGTGGGTGCGCTGGCTGCGCGCCGCGGGTGTCGAAGTGGCCTCCGATGCGACCGGGCTCGCGCCGTTCGCGCTCGAGGTGTCGCCGCTCTTCGGTGACGAGGAGCCCGCTTTCCTCGCCGCGTGGAGCGCGCTGAAAACCAAACCCGCCATCGCCGACGGCCTCGTCCTCGGCTGAGCCAACCAATCCAAGGCAGGCCTGCTTGCAGGCGATTCCGAGCACAGATCGCCTGCCAGCAGGCTCCCACATGCGCTTCCCTTTCCGCAGAATCCCCCGAACTACGAATACGAAGACACCATGAGCACGATCGACCAAATCGCGGCGGCCGAGCAGGCCGAGAAGATCCTTGCGAGCACGGCGCAGAACCTGCGCACCTGGCTGGGCGGCAGCTTCCTTCCCGACTGGGCCCGCGCGGCCGTCGAGGAACTCGTGGCCGCCGAGCAGTGGCCCGAGCTCAACGACCGTTTCTACCGTACCCTCGAGTTCGGTACGGGAGGCATGCGCGGCCGCACCATCGGCAAGGCCACGGCCAAGTCCGAGATCGGCGAGCCGAGCGCGCAGGGTTCGCCCGAGCACCCGGCGGTCGGCTGCAACGTGCTCAACGACTTCACCGTGGTGCGCGCGACCGTCGGCCTGTTCCGCTACACCAAGTCGTTCCTCGCCAAGGCGGGCTCCTCCGACCAGCCGCGTCTGGTCATCGCCCATGACGTGCGCCACTTCTCGCGCCACTTCTGCGAGCTCGCCGCCTCCACTTGGGTGCAGCTCGGCGGTCAGGCCTTCATCTTCGACGGCCCGCGCTCCACGCCGCAGTTGAGCTTCTCGGTGCGCTATCTCAAGGCGTCGGCCGGCATCGTCATCACCGCCTCGCACAACCCGCCGCACGACAACGGCTACAAGGTCTATTTCAACGACGGCGCGCAGGTCGTGCCGCCGCACGACAAGGGAATCATCCGCCAGGTCGACAAGGTCGACTGGGAAGAGGTCGCCAAGTTCTTCGACAAGAAGCTCGACGCGGTGGCTACCCTCGGCGAGGCCGCCGACGAGGCCTACCTCGAGGCCGCCGCGGGTGCGGTGATCGATCCGAAGATCTTCAAGGGCTCGAAGCTCAAGGTCGTGTTCACCAACATCCACGGTACCGGCCGGGTGGCGACGCTGCCGCTGTTCGACCGTTTCGGCGTGAAGTACGCCACGGTGCCCGAGCAGTACGCCTTCGACCCGCGTTTCCCGAGCGTGAAGTCGCCGAATCCCGAGAACGCCGAGGCGCTCGCCAAGGGCATCGACCTGGCGAAGAAGATCCGCGCCGACGTCGTGCTCGCGACCGACCCGGACTGCGACCGCATGGGCGTGGCGGTGCGCAACGCCAAGGGGCAGCTCGAGCTGCTCACGGGCAACCAGATCGGCGCGTTGCTCGCCGAATACCGCATCGCCGCGATGAAGAAGCGCGGTGTGCTGCCGCGGCGCGGCACCAAGCGCGCGGCGCTCATCAAAACCTTCGTGACCTCGCAGCTGCAGGACGCCATTGGCGCCGCGCACGGGCTGAAGGTCATCAACACCCTCACCGGCTTCAAGTGGATCGGCGGTAAGATCGCCGACTACGAGGCCGAGATGAAGGCCAAGCTCTTTGCCGAGGAGGGCATCGCGCTCGACTACGACAACACCACGCCGGCCAAGCGCGCGGAGTTGCTGCTCAAATACAGCACCTTCTACGTCTTCGGGGGCGAGGAGAGCTACGGCTACCTGCCCACCGACACGGTGCGCGACAAGGACGGCAACACCGCCTGCCTGATCTTCTGCGAGCTCGCCGCCGCCGCCAAGAAGGCCGGCAAGAGCGTGACCGAGTATCTCGACGCGCTCTACCTCAAGTACGGCTTCTACACCGAGTCGGTCGGCAACATCTACTACGAGGGCGCCGCCGGCGCGGCGAAGATCGCCCGCATCCTCGCCTCCTACCGCAAGTCGCCGCCGAAGGAATTCGGCGGGATCAAGGTGAAGAAGTTCCAGGACTTCGGCCGGCAGAAGTTCAAGGATGCCGACGGCAAGGAGATCCCCGCGCAGGATCTCTACATCCTCACCCTCGCCAACGGCTTCAGCTACGCCGTGCGCGGTTCCGGCACCGAGCCGAAGATCAAGTTCTACCTCTTCGGCAATTCGAAGGTGAAGAACGCCAAGCTTCTCCCCGACGTGAAGGCCGCCACCAAGGCCGCGCTCGAGGAACTGCGCCAGCAGATCGAGGCCGACGCCGCCGCCCGCGCCGAAGGCTGAGGTTTTCGTGGCTTGCCGTGGCGCCGGCCGTGAGGCCGGCGAGTCGCCCCACCCGCTGCTCTGCGGCAGGCGGGTGGGGGCGTCGCTCGTCGACGCCCTTCATCCAGGGCGGACCTTGGGAAATGCGCGGTTAAACGGGCGTCGGCAAGCGACGCCCCTACGGCTTGATGGCATGGCCATGGTCCCGCGCGATCTGCCCAGCCGGCGTTTCTTGCAGAGCGTACCGCGCACCTCCCCGCAAACGGAGATTGCTGGGGGCGAAAGCCCTCTGTTACGAAGCGGTCACGAACTCGATGTCCGCGCCTTCCGCCAGCTTCTCCCAGCGCTACAAGCACCTGCTCATCCTGCTGATCTATCCCCTGTATTTCTGGGGGTTCCAGTATGTGGAGCAGGCGGTGCCCGTGGCGAAGTACATCATGTACACGTCGGTCGACGACCATATCCCCTTCGTGTCGCTGGGCATCTACCCGTACCTGTTCTGGTACCTCTACATCGCCGGCGCGATCGCCTACACGGGTTTCGCGAACCCCAAGGGGTTCATCCAGCTCATGCTCTTTCTCTACATCGGCATGGGCGTGAGCTACGTCATCTATCTGCTTTTCCCCAACGGCCAGAACCTGCGCCCCGCGCTGGCGAGTCTGGGGCAGGGCTGGGACTTCGATCTGATCCGGTGGCTCTATCGCGTGGATACGCCGACCAATTCCAACCCGAGCATGCACGTCATCGACTCGATGGCGGTCTATCTGGCGCTCAAGCGCGACGGGCGGCTGTCGGGGCGCCGGGTGTTCCAGTTCTGCAATCTCGCGCTCAACCTCGTGATCATCGCGTCGACGGTGCTGGTGAAGCAGCATTCGATCATCGACGTGTTTTGTGCGCTGGCCTTCTCGTGGGTGCTCTACCTTGCGATCATGCGCCACGATCTGCTGGGCCGCGCCTGGCGGTACGTCCGCACGCCCGAGCCGGTTGTCGCGGTGTCCGAGGTGGGGGGCGCCTTGGCGAAGGTCGCAGTCGAGGACGAGGAGTAGGCGGAAGGTAGGACCGGTCTGCGACCGGTCCATCTGGAAGTTGGACGGCAATGCCGGCGTATGGTCGCGGTAGGCCAGCGTGCTTGCACGCGCCGTGCTGTGTCCGATTCCGCAGGCAGGGACGCCTGCGCCACGCTCTTGCGTGCCGGACCGGGCGTGGCGCCGGCCTCCGTGCCGGCGATGTTTGGCTCGAGCCGGACCCCGTACGCCCTGCAGGCCCTGGCGCCGACCTGGCCATTTGCTGATTCGGCCACCTCGGCGCGCCGACCTGCAACTACGCTCCGCTCCGGCCCAACAGCCCGAGCAGGTACGCCGCGGTGTCGCGTCCGGCGACGCGTTGGGCGTATTGCCGTTGGCGCTCGGCGATGTCGAACCAACGACGCGAGTCGTCGGCCAGCAGGCCGGCAATGGCGCCGGGCAGGGCCGGGATCTCGCGGCAGATGATGCCCAGACCGCGACTCTCGATCCAACCCGGGTTGCCCTCTTCCTGCCCGGGCACGTGGCCGGTGATGATGATCGGCAGACCGCAGCTGACGGATTCCAGCAGCGTGTTCGGGCCGGCGCGGGTGATGAGCAGATCGTTCTCTCCCATGTGGCGTTCCATGTCGGTGACGTATCCGGGAAGCACGACACGGGAGCCGAGCTGGTCGGCGAAGGCGTCGGCCAGCGCCGCCTTCAGGCGCTCGTCGCGGCCGGTGATGACCGTGACGCGTGAGCCCGCGACCCCGAGCAGGGTGGCGACGAGTCTGCGGGTGCGGGTCTTGGGGAAAGCGTTGGCGAAGACGAGAATGCCCAGCGGGGCGCCGGCCTGGCGGCGGGCGAGGCGTTGCTCGAAGACCGCGGGGGGCGTCTCGAAACGGCGGCGGATCGGGAATCCGAGCTCGGGCGCCGCCTCGGGCGCGATGCCCATCTCGATCAGCTTCCGGGTCGCCTCGGTCGTCGGGCTGATCGTGCGGAAACTGCGTTTGTCGACCCAGAGCGAGGAGAAGGTGACGAGGTCGGCGATGAGCGAGACGAAGGGGACCTGCAGCCGGTTTTTTTCGAGCAGGTCGAGGGCGCAGCCCACGAAGCCCGGGTGCACGCTCACGATCAGGTCGGGCCGGTACTCGCGCACGAGGGCGATGAAGCGCGACTCCATGCTCTGTTTGGAGAGCCAGTTGAGGACACGGGGAAAACGGTGGGAAAGGGCGAAGAACAGCCCCCAGGCCGACGGGGCATGGGTGATCAGCGGGATGTAGAATTTCTCGACCGCGGTGCCGACGATCGGGAAGAAATCGAAGGCGTTGGCCGTGCGCACATCGACCGTGGCGTCGAGCTCGGTCAGATACGAGGTCAGGGACTGAGCGATGCTCTTGTGGCCATGGCCGGTATGTTCGGACGACAGGAGCAGGATGCGTCGGTTCACCACGGCGGTATCGGCGGGCGGCTTGGGGTTGTCGATGCGGAAGAGGGCGGGGCGACGAAATTGTCGGGATCGGGCGGTGGGCGGATTGAGGGGCGGTATTTGCATCGTGCCCGGCGGCGACTTGCGCGCGAGCCGGCTTGGGCGCATGGGTGGGCCCCGTCCGTTTCCCCCACTCTCGCACGTTTTCGACCCATGAAGATCCTGTTCATCGGAGGCACCGGCAACATCAGCACCGCCTGCAGCCGGCTGGCGTTGCAACGCGGGCACGAGCTGTGGCTGCTCCACCGGCCCGGGCGCCCGGGGATCCCGGGGGCGCGGGATCTCTTTGGCGACATCAACGACGAGTCGGCGGTCGCGGCGGTGCTCGGCTCCCACCATTTCGACGCGGTGGTGCAGTTCGTCGCGTTCACGCCCGACCAGATCGAGCGCGATTTGCGGCTCTTTGGCGGGCGCTGCGGCCAGTATGTGTTCATCAGCTCGGCCTCGGCCTATGCGAAACCGCGGCGCTTCGCCCCGACGACCGAGCGTACCCCGCTCGAGAATCCGCGCTGGCACTACTCGCGCGACAAGATCGCCTGCGAACAGGTGCTGCGCCGGGCCGGGGTGGGGCGGTTGCCGTACACGATCGTGCGCCCGTCGCTCACCTACGACACCGTGATCCCGCTGCCGATCGGCGGCTGGACGGATTTCACCACGGTCGAGCGCATGCGGCGCGGCGAGCCGGTGATCGTGCCCGGCGACGGCACCAGCCCCTGGACGATCACCCACGCCGAGGATTTCGCACCGGGGTTGGTCGGCCTGCTCGGCAATCCGAGGGCGCTCGGGGAGGATTTTCAGATCACTTCCGACGAGGCGCTCACTTGGGACGAACTCTACACCCAGACCGCCAACGCGGCCGGAGTGTCGCAGCCGAACCTGGTGCACATCGCCTCGGAGCTGTTGATCGCGTGGCGGCCGGAACTCGAGGGCACGCTGCTCGGCGACAAGTCCCACACGGCAATCTTCGACAACGCCAAGTTGCGTGCCGCGGTGCCCGGTTTCGCGCCGAAGATCGCCTATCGCGACGGCATCAAGCGCACCCTCGGTTGGTTCGATGCCGCCCCGTCGCGTCGGACGTCATCGCCGGAGGTCGGCGCCTTCATCGAGCAGGTGCTGGCCGCCTACGCGAAAGCCTGGCCGGCCCAGTAGGACCGGTCTGGGACCGGTTCCTCCGGTTCCGGGCCGCAGGGTTCTGCCCGAGCCCGGTCGGGTCCAGTCGGAGACGTGGACCCACTTCTTCGCTCTGCCATCCCCCTCTCCCGTGCGCCGAGCGCCCCGGTCGGTCCGTGGACAAGTAGGATGTCCGGCCGGACACTCTACTTGTCACAACGCCGGGCCGGTCTCGGGGCTTGCCTGCGCCGGGGGATCCGGCCACGACTTGAGTTTTTCCACCCCCTCCCGCAACCGACTGCCACTCCATGTCGAAGAACTCCGATACCAATCCCACCGGTTCCAAAGGCTGGGTCTCCTTCCGCCCCGAAATCAAGGTGCTCGACTGCACCGTGCGCGACGGCGGATTGATGAACGACCACAACTTCCCGCTCGAGTTCGTGCAGGCCATCTATCAGGCCGACGTGGCCGCCGGCATCGACTATTGCGAGCTCGGCTACAAGGGCATGGCGAGCATGTACCCCCGCGAGAAGTACGGCGCGTGGAAATGCTGCTCGGAGGACGACATCCGCCGCGTGGTCGGCGACAAGAAGGGTGCGACCAAGATCTCGATCATGGCCGACGCCGAGCGCACGGACTACAAGAACGACATCCTCCCGCGCGAGCAGAGCATGGTCGACATGTACCGTGTCGCCACCTACATCCACCAGATCCCGGCGGCGCTCGAGATCGTCAACGACGCCCACCAGAAGGGCTACGAGACCTGCCTGAACCTCATGGCCGTCTCCACCGTGCCGGAGAGCGAGCTCGAGAGCGCGCTCGAGGTCATGGTGCAGTCGCCCGCCCAGGCGTTCTACATCGTCGACAGCTTCGGCACTTTCTACAGCGAGCAGATTCGCGACCTGTACAACCGCTTCTCCAAATACACCAGGCCGGCCGGCAAGGAGATCGGCATCCATACCCACAACAACCTGCAGCTCGCCTTCGCCAACACCATCGAGGCGATCGTGCTCGGCACGAACTACGTCGACGCGAGCATCGGCGGCCTCGGCCGCGGCGCGGGCAATTGCCCGATGGAGCTCGCGTTGAGCTTCCTGCACAATCCGAAGTTCAAGATGCGCCCGATCCTCGACGTGCTGCAGAAGCAGGTCGAACCGATGCGCGAGGAGCTGCGCTGGGGCTTTGCGATCCCGTACATGCTCACCGGTTACCTCAACCAGCACCCGCGCGCGGCGATGGCCTTCATGGAAGGCGACGAGTACCGCGACGTGGTGAAGTTCTACGACCAGGCCGTCTCCGAGCCCTGAGCGTTCCCGCTTCCCGTTTTTAAAGGCGCGCCGTACTCCGGCGCGCCTTTTTCGTCGCCGGGTATGTCGTAGCTGAATCGCGAAGCGATTCAGGCTCTGCGGTGTGTTGCTTTCGACAGGTCTATTCTCCGAAAAGGGGAGCCAACCATTCTGGCGCGCGGGGCGGCGGCCCTGAGTCGAGTCGAGCCTTCCATTCCTCGTCGGTTACGCGCTTGCCGTCGGGTTCGACGAACTCGTGGTAGGTGAGCACCGCGCTGCGGCAGAGCACCGGGCGGCCTTCCCATGGGTAGAGCACCCACATCCAGCGCGGCCGGCCGACGGCGGCATGCAACGTGGCGCGGGTGGTCGGGTTGCTCCAGACTGGGACAACCTGTGGCGCGAGATCGGGCGGGATCTGGCCGCTGGCGCCCATGAATCCGCCGCCTTGGCCGGTGGTGGCGAAGAAGAGGCTGTCGTAGAGGAAGGAGACGAGGTGCTTGTCCTCGGTATCGGCGGGCAGGTGCGCGCCTTGGCGCAGGCACAGCCGCTCGGTGCTGCGGGCGACCTTCAGCAGGGCGGACCAGCGGTCGATGAGGTAAAGGCGGCCGAGCGCGGCGGTGTCGCCGGAGTTCCATGCCGTACAGGCGGCATCCAACTCGACCCCGCTGTATGACCTGAGGAGTTCCGCTTGCCGGAAACGCTGTTCGAAGACTTCAACCACGGTGCGAATGGCCGACCAAAATTCCGGCGCAGGCTCGAGGATCAGCGGCGGCGGATCGTCGATGCCTTCGACCATCGCGAAGCAATCCGGTAGTTCGAGTGCGAAGGCGTGGCGGGTGAGCGCCCAGCTGGCGAGGGCGGTGTTGGTCGACTTCCACTGCCACGCACTCCGGTGCATGAATTCCGGCGCCCACGGCGCGGGCGGTTGCGCGAGCGAGCGCCAGAGCGCGAGAAGATGGTCGTGCGGCGTCGGCTGGAGCGCCGCGGCGATGGAGACGGTGCGGGCGTTGAGGACCTCGCCGCGCAGGGACATCTCGTAGTTGAAGTTCCGCTCGAACTCTTCATCCCGCGAGAGCGCGGACGGTTCGGGAACCCATGGACGCTTCGGCGTGATCCAACCGGCGGCGTGGGCAAGGGGAGCGGCCGGGGCGAAGCCGAGCCAGTCGGCGAGGATGAGGCCGGTCGGTAGCGCATCGCTGCGCTGGGTGGCGGCGACGGCTTCGTTGAGCGCATCTTGATCGGTGGCGAGCCCGGCGGGGAGAACGTGGAGTACGAGGCGGTCCGGTTCGGCATTCTTGCCGGTGCGGTGGCGCCGGGCGGGGTCGATCTCGAAGGCGGCGCGGCCTTCGAGGATCTTGCGCGCGGCGGCGGGCCGGTCGGGCGCCGCCGTATTCTCGAAATCCTTGCCTTCAAAGATGTCGCTCACCGCTGGCGAGCGATAGGGCGCCAGCAGTTCGAACCAGACGGTGAGCGCGGGTGGCAGCGGGGCCGTGTCTGTCTGGTCACGGAGCAGGACGGCGGCGACAGCCTCGTGGTCGATCCGGGCGCGGAAGGGGACGGACTGGAGCCAGCGCGTGGCGCGGAAGAGGTCGGCGAGTTCCGGCGTGCGCGTGTAGAAGCCGACCGGGCTCATCCCGGCGTAGTCGATCCGCTCCTGCGCGGCCAGCGACGGGTCCTCGCTAGCCGGGGCGAGCCAGGCCGGTGGCTCGGTGGTTTGTCCGGCGCGGATGCGCTGCACCCCGGTGTCGATGGCGGTGCGTTCCTCGGCGGAGGCGCCGTCGAGCGGCTGGCCGAGCAGCACGAGCGCCGGGCCGAGCGTGAGCCGGACGTGGCGGAGCGTGCGCTGGCCGACGGGATCGGTGGCGATGGACGCGGCGACGGCGTTCGTGTGTTTCCAGAGCGTGCCGAGATAGGCGGCGAGCGGCTCGCGGCGGGCGACGGCCAGCGCCTCCATCGAATCGGCAAGCAGGGCGTGGAAGACTTCGAGCGCGATGTCGGAGGAGAGGAACGCCGGCTCACGCCCGCCCTTGAGCGCCTCGAAGCCGCGCGGGAGCGACTGCGGCGTGACGACGAAGCCGTCGCGCTCGAGCCGCTCGATCTGGGTGGGTGTGAGCCTGTGTGCGGTGGCTTGTGCGCGCCAGTCCGGCGGTGGCGTGGGGGCGTCTGCCGCGAACGCGGGGATGGCTGCGAACACTGCGGCGCAGAGGGCGGAGCGGGACAACCGGCGGAGGGGCATATCCGGATGCTCGGCGCCGCCGGCCGTTGCTGGCAAGCGCGCGCCGGCCATGTCGCGCCTCGAAGCGTGATCCGCCCACGGAGGTTGTCACGTAATACGTGACAACCGTGAGTGGCCGTCCTGGCGCTGCGGAACGCGAATCGCAGGAGCCGGGACTGGCTTGCGGATGCGCAGGGCCGCGCGCAATCGGGATGCTATTCCTAGTTTCGTCGGGGAAACGATTATCACGTATTACGTGACAACCTCCGGGACGGCGGCGCAGGGCCGGCGGTGCAGGGCCGGAGGGGCGAATCGCCTGAGCAAGCGACGGTCTACTCCTCCCGGCATAACGCGCTCCGCCTACGAGGAGAATGTAGCATAATACGTTACATTCTCCTCGTGTTGGCCCCGGGATCGCCGGCGGACGCGCAGTGGTGGCGGGCTGGGGTTGAACGGCGGCTGTCTGTCGGCGATGTAGTTGCCGAAGTCGGGCGGTTTCCCTCAGCAAACCGGCATTGCCGGCGGCGGGGGCGTCTGCCCACATTGCGGCAAACTCAACCCACACACGCCGTGCAACTCCGCATCAAACGCCTCACCGCCACCGCCAAGCTCCCTGTGCGCACCACCGAGCACGCCAGCTGTTTCGACATGTACGCCGACATGGACGGCTCGATCGCCCCCGGCGAACGGCTGTTGGTGAAGACCGGTCTCGCTGTGGCCGTACCGCCCGGATACGAGGTGCAGGTGCGCAGCCGCAGCGGTCTCGCGCTCAAGCACGGGATCATGGTCCTCAACTCGCCCGGCACGGTCGATGCCGACTATCGCGGCGAGGTGGGCGTGATCCTGATGAATCTGGGCAAGGAGAAGTTCGGCTTCCGGAAGGGCGAACGCATCGCGCAGATGGGGGTGTATCCGGTTGTCCTTTGCCCGATCCAGGAGGTCGAGGTGCTCGACGACACCGCGCGCGGCGCGGGCGGTTTCGGCAGCACGGGGCGCTGAGGCTGGAGGTCCCGCAGCGGAACGCGCCAGCGTTCCGGTTTTGGTTCCCGATGCCCGGACGGTGTTGTCGGAGGCGCACCGGTTCGTAGGTCCATGTCTGTGACCGGACCTGTTGGACTCGCGCCGCCATCTCGGACTCGAATCCGGATGGACCGGTCGGAGACCGGTCCTGCTGCGGGAGGCCTACCGGAAGTCGTGGCCGAACTGCTGGCGGTAGGCGGAGGCGAGGCGCTGCTTGTCGGAGTCGGTGGAGCGGGGCTGGTCGACGACCCGCTGCATCCACCGGCGGGCCATCAGCTCGTTGCCGTCGAGGATGGCATCGAAGGCACGGATACTGAGGGCGATCGGATGCTCCGGCTCGGCGACGAGGGCCTGGTCGACTTGCTCCAGGCCCTCTTCCTTGCGGCCCAGGGTGATGAGGGTGGTGGCGAGGCCGAGGTACGCGTCGGCCTCGTTGGGCCGCAGGCGGATGGCGATGCGGTATTGTTCGATCGCCTCCTCCACCTTGTGTTCGCGCATGAGGTTGCGGGCGTTCTGGAGATGGAGGCCGGGCGAGTTGGGGCAGTGCTTCAGCCCCTGGGCGAGCACGCGCAAGGCGCCGTCGCGGTCGCCGACGGTTTCGAGGACGGAGCTGAGGAAGGCCCAGCCGTCGCTGAAGGTCGGCGAGATCCGGGTGGCCGTCTCGAACTGCTCGCGGGCGGCGGAGTACTGCTTCTGGCGGAGCAGGAGCGCGCCGTATTGAAAATGGAGTGTGCCCTCGTCCGGGCTGATCGCGATGGCCTGCTCGATGCGTCTGCGGGCGAGCGGGATGTCCTGGTTGCGCTCGGCGGCGCCGGAGGCGAGCGAGAGCTGGTAGGAGTTGTAGCAGTCGTCGTCGAGCTCGAGCAGCCAGGGATCGGGGGCGTCGCGGTAACCGCCGGAGGCGCGGTACATGCCGCGGATGCGCGCGGCCTCGTCGGTGAGCCCGAGCCGCTCGTACATCGTGACGATCAGGTCGTAGCCGAGCATGAAGTCGGTCTGGGCCACGAGCTTCTCGAGGAGGGGGCGTGCGGCGGACCAGCGTTCGGCCTGGATCTCGCAACGGGCGAGGCCGAGGATGGCGTAGGGCTCGGCGGGGAACCGGGCGAGGACCTTTTCGTATTCGGCGCGGGCGGCGGCGAAGTCGTCGGCCTTGATGTGCAGGTCGGCGAGGCGCAGGCGGGCGGGGCGGTAGTCGGGGGCGATCTCGGCGACGTGTTGCCAGAGTCGGAGCGCCTCGTCGATCTCGCCGAAGCCGGCGAGGATGAGCGCGTGGCGGTGGAACCAGCGGGGCTCGTCGGGCTGGAGCTGCTCGAGCCCCTCGTAGCATTGGCGGGCCTCGGCGTGGAATCCGTTGGCGTGATACAGACGGCTCAGCTCGCCCAGGGCGGGCAGCGGGTCGGGGCCGGCGTGCACGCGTTGTTCGCAGGCGGCGATCCGGCGGCCCAGCTCGGGCGCCCACGCGGAGAGGTCCGGTGCAAGGGGCGCCGACGCGACCAGCACTTCGGCCCGTTGCTGCTGGTTGCGCCAATGCAGTGCCGCGCCACCTCCGGCGGCCAGGAGCAGGGCGGCGGCGAGTCCGAGGGCGAGCGGTCGTTTCATCGGGTCAGCGTTTCCAGAGGGTGATGCGGGCTATCCGGGTGTAGGGCGGGTTCACGGGGAAGCCGCCCGTGATGAGGGTGGGGCGGCCGGAGCCGTCGAACTTGCCGACGGCCACCGTCATCAGATCTTTGGGACTGTGGGCGAGGATGCGCGGGGCGAAGCGCCCGTTGCCCTCGTTGTGGTACCAGACCAGCGAGGGCGGCAGGGATTTCTGGTTCCACTCGTTGTAGGCGGTGGTGACGACGAGATCCATCGCGCCGTCCTGGTCGAGGTCGACGGCGACCGGGCTGTAGGCGCCGGCGAGGTCGCCGATGCGGTGATACTTGAAGGTGCCGCCGCCGGTGTTCTCGAGCCACTGGACGCCGTGCCAGGGACGCGGGCCGGGGGTGACGGCGGGGCCGAAACCGTCGCCGTTGGTGTAGAGCACGTCGGGGCGGCCGTCGCCGTTGAGGTCGCCGACGTTGATGCCGCTGCTGCCGTAGTCCTCGTTGGTGGAGCCCCAGATGAGCTTGCGGGTGAAATGGCCGCGGCCGTCGTTTTCGAAGTAATAGATTTCCTCCCACTGCTGGGAGATGAGGGCGACGATGTCCTGGTGGCCGTCGCCGTTGAAGTCGGCCACGCACACGTTGATGTCGCCGGAGAGGTCGAGGAGGATCTCGCTGTCGAACGTCCACGGGCCGGTGCGGCGCATCCAGCGAACCTCGCCCTGGTCGTAGCCGAACTGGCCGACCGCGAGGTCGAGTTGGCCGTCGCCGTCGAAGTCTGCGGCGCGCATGTCGGTGACGCGGGTGGTGTTGGTGAGGATCTCGCGGCGTTTGAAGTGTTGCCGGCCGTCGTTTTCGAGGATGACGACCGTGCCGATCTTGTCGTTGTTGGGGAAGACGAAGCCCATCTCCGAGACGAGCAGGTCGAGGTCGCCGTCGGCGTCCATGTCGGCGGCCTCGACGTGCACGGGGCCCTTGCCGGCGGCATCGAGCACGATCTCCTCGAAGGTGCCGGGTGCGGTCTGGCGCAGCCAGAGGGTCTTGTTTTCCTTGGCGTCGCAGGCGAGGGCGTCGTCGAGGCCGTCGCGGTCGAGGTCGCAGGTGGAGATGTGGGCGATCCAGGGCGGCTGGGTGAGCGGGGTGCCGATCTCGCCGGGGGTGAGGTAGCCGAGGAAGGCGTCTTTGGTGGCGGCGGTCTGGCGTTGGACCTTGGCCGGCGAGGGCTTGTCGAGTTTGCGGCAGCCCGGGAGCAGGGCGAGGCCGGCGAGCAGCAGAATCGCACCGGAAAGTCGGGGGAGGGGAAGGCGGGGGAAGCGGAACATGGTGACGCGGGGCGGAGGATACAGCGGACCGGGACAAGCGCCGGCGCCGGCCGCAGGCGAGCCCAGTGATGCCAGTGGCACGGGTCGTCCGTCAAGAGTGGGCGGCCCGGGGCCGGGAAGCGTGCGGTTTTTGGGTTTGCGGTGTATCCGCGGCCCAATCCTTCTGGCGCCCGTGCACCTCCTCGACCACCACCTGCTCCTTGTTCGCGAACACGTCGGCCTGCTCAAGCTCACCGACGCCTACGATCTGCTCGATCCGGAAACGGGGCAGCCGGTCGGCATCGCGCGGGAAACGGTTTCGGGTTGGTTGAAGTACCTGCGCCTGCTGGTGAAGAAGCATCAGCTGCCGACCCGGGTGGAGATCGCTCCGGCCGAGGGGCAACCGCCGGTGTTGGTGCTGAAACGCGGTTTCACCTTCTTTCGCGCGAAAGTCGAGGTCACGGACGGCGCCGGCGTGCCGCTGGGGTCTTTGCGGGCGAAACTCTTCTCCCTCGGCGGCGGCTTCCATGTCTTCAGTGCCGACGGTCAGCAATTCGCCGAGGTGAAGGGGGATTGGAAGGGCTGGAACTTCAAGCTCCTCGATCTGTCGGGCGCTGAAATGGGCACCGTGACCAAAAAATGGGCCGGGCTGACGCAGGAGCTTTTCACCAGTGCCGACAACTACGTGATCTCGGTGCGAGAGGGCGGCGCGGGCAACGCGCTGCTTTTGGCCGCGGCCTTGGCGATCGACATGGTGTTCAAGGAGAAGGCCTGAGCCGCGCGGGCGAGCGTCGGGAGCCTGCGGCCCGGAAACAATCCCGGTCCCGCCTGCGTTTTCTCCGGGCCGCCCTCCCGCACTTCACGGTTGCGCCGGGCCGGGTGCCCGCATGTCCTCGGAGGCTTTGCCATGATTCTTCCGGAGACCCTCACGCAAATCGACAACATCAAGCGACGCAGCGGCCACCTGTGGAAGTTTCTCAACGGCGAGCAGAAGCTGCGTGAGATCGAGGCCATGGAGGGGCAGATGGGCATTCCGACCTTCTGGGACCACCAGGAGCGCGCGCAGGCCCACATCGCCAAGCTCAACGGCCTGAAGAAGGCGGTCCTCCCGGTTGTCGCCTTCCGGAAGAAGGTCGACGACATCGATGTCATGCTCGAGCTCGTCGATGCCGCCTCGGCCGAGGAGAGGGAGATGTACGAGCAGGAGCTCGTGTCCTCCGTGGCCACCATGTCCTCGGAGATCGACGACATCGAGATCGCCTCCTTCCTCACCGGCCAGTTCGACCGCAACAACGCCATCTTCTCGATCCAGTCCGGCGCGGGCGGCACCGAGTCCAACGACTGGGCCGACATTCTCTTCCGCATGTACAACCGCTGGGCCGAGCGCCGCGGTTTCACTGTCGAGGTCCAGGACGTGCAGCCGGGCGAGCAGGCGGGCATCACCAAGGCCACCCTGCTGATCAAGGGCGAGAACGCCTACGGCTACGCCAAGGCCGAGCGCGGCGTCCACCGCCTCGTGCGCATCAGTCCGTTCGACGCCAACAAGCGCCGCCACACCTCCTTCTGCGCCGTCGACGTGATCGCCGAGATCAACGAGGACATCGCCATCGAGATCCCCGAGAGCGAGATCCGGGTCGATGTGTACCGCTCGTCGGGCAAGGGCGGCCAGGGCGTCAACACCACCGACTCCGCGGTGCGTCTCACCCACATTCCCTCCGGCCTGGTGGTCGTCTGCCAGAACGAGCGTTCGCAGATCAAGAACCGCGCCAGCGCGCTGAACGTGCTCAAGGCCCGCCTGTACGAGAAGAAGCTCGACGAGCAGCGCAGCGAGATGGAGCGCTTCTACGGCGAGAAGGGCGAGATCGGCTGGGGCAGCCAGATCCGCAGCTACGTCATGCAGCCGTATCAGATGGTCAAGGACCTGCGCACCGGCGTCGACACCAGCGACGTCGACGGCGTGCTCGACGGCGATCTCGACCGCTTCGTCAACGGCTGGCTGCGCGCCGGCTCGCCGCGCCATCGCAACAAGGACATCAAGATGGAGGACTGAGCGGCGCGGACGCGCCGCGAACTTCGAACAGGAAACATCGAACGATGAACCTCGAGCCGGAGCTGCTTGATCCACCCATCGTTCGGGACGGTTCGGAAGACCCGGTGTTCAACGTTCTCTGTTCACTGATCTAGGTTCGTTTTTCCCATGCTCTCCCACGCCGCCATCCAGTCCGCGCTCGACGCGCAGCCGCTGTTCGAGGCGAAATCGTGGCGCCTTTCCCCGGAGGCCTGGGCGCTCTCCCCGGCGCAGGCCGCGGAGCTCGAGAAGATCGGGCGGGCCTGCCTCGAGTTCCACCAGGCGCTCGAGACGCTCTACCTGCGCTCGCACGCGGGGCGCAACCTGCTGCGCAACAAGCCGCTCTTCGCGCCCTGGGTTGCCGAATACCTCGACCGCGGCAAGCCCGCCGGCCTGCTCGCCCATGCCCGCGAGCCCCGCCAGCGCGGGAGCATGCCGCCGGTGCTCCGGCCCGACCTGCTGCTCACCGACACCGGCTGGGCGCTCACCGAGCTCGACTCGGTCCCCGGCGGCATCGGCCTGACCGCATTTCTCAACCGCCTCTACGAACCGGCCGGCGGCATCCTCGGCGCGGGCGACGCCATGATCGAGGGCTTCCACGCCGCCCTCGCCGCGCTCGCCCCCGCCACGACGCACCCGACCATCGCGCTGGTGGTCAGCGAGGAGGCGGCGACCTACCGGCCCGAGATGGAGTGGCTGGCCGCGCAGCTCCAGCAGCGCGGGCGGCGCGTGCACTGCCTGCGGCCCGAGCAGGTGTTCCCGCTCGGCGGCGCGGTGTATTTCGACGCGGACGGCTCGCCCGAGAAGATCGACGTCGCGTATCGGTTTTTCGAGCTCTTCGACCTGCCCAACATCGCCTGCGCGACCCACCTGCTCGAGGCGTGGGCCGGCGGCGAGGTCGTGCTCGCGCCGCCGTTGCGGCCGTTCCAGGAGGAGAAGCTCTCGCTGGCGCTGTTTCACCACCACCTTTTGCAGGATTTCTGGGCCGAGAATCTCACGAAGGGCGCGCTGCGCACCCTGCGCGGCCTCATCCCCGAATCGTGGGCGATCGATCCCTCGCCGTTGCCGCCCAGCGCGGTGCTCGATGCGCCGCAGGTCGGCGGCCGCCCGATCGCCGACTGGCGCCAGCTCGCGGCGGCCTCGCAGAAGGAACGCGACCTGATCATCAAGATCTCCGGCTACGACGAGACCGCCTGGGGGGCGCGCAGCGTCACGCTCGGCAGCGACAGCTCGCGCGACGAATGGCAGGCGGCGGTCGACGCCGCGATCGCCCGCGCGCCCTCGCACCTGCACCTGCTCCAGCGCTATCGCAAGCCCTGCCGCGGCCGGCACCCGCTCTACGACGCGCACGGCCACGCCCGCGAGCACGAGGGCCGGTTGCGCCTGTGCCCGTACTATTTCGTCGTCGGGGACGACGTGCGCCTCGGCGGCGCGCTCGCGACCTTCTGCCCGCCCGACAAGAAGATCATCCATGGCATGCAGGATGCAGCGCTGCTGCCCTGTCGTGTGGTCCCGCCTCCCGTCGAATCCAGCCAGAAATGACATTCTGCCCGCCCGCCCGCCGCGCCGCCCTGTTCCTCGCCCTGCTTGCCGCCGCGGTGCAGCCCGGCTGCGTGGGCACCGTGGCGCCGCGGCCACCCGCCTCGCCGGCGGTCGCGGCGTTCGTCTCCTCGCTCGCCAACGCCCGCGCCGAGGGGCGGCGCGAGGTCGACGACATCGTCGGCGTCTATGCCAACCTGCCGGCCGACCAGGCGCCCGGGATCGCGGCGCTGCGGCGCGACATCGCCGAGGCCCAGGCCCGGCTGGTCCGGGAGAAACGCGAGCGCCTCACGGTCGACGAGGTCGACGCGCTCACCGTGCGGAATCCACATTATTGGCACGCGTGGTTCGAGTTCGGCCCGCGCGACTCGAGCCTGCTCATGCTCCACGGCAGCCTGCTGATGGAGGCGGGCGAGCTGTTCCGCGCGTCGATGGTCTTCACCGTCGGCGTGCAGTCGCTGCCGCTCAACGTGCAGGAACGCACCTTCTGGTTCACCCAGCAGGCCCGCACCCACTGGACGGTCTTCCGCCGGCTCGACGAGCTGCGCGAGGTGGAGAAGGGGTGGGGCGAGAGCCGCCGGGCGCGCGAGCGGGGGCTGAAACGGATCGTGGCGGAATGGCCGGCCGACGGGATCGCGCTGGAGGCGTTGATCCAGAGTCTGGCGGGATTCAAACCGGGTTCGCTCGGCAACGAGGACAACGCGCCGATCGTGCTGCCGGCGAAGGTCCGCGAAAAGCTTGCGCGGGAATTGGCGTTGTTGCGCCGGATCAATCCGGTCGCCGCCGTGCGCTACGGCGAGGACCGGGACACCGCCGAGGAGTTCGGCCGGTTGTGGACCCGGCTCATCGACGAGGACCGGGCGATCGAGCAGCGCGAGCTGGTGCAGTTCGCGGAGGCGTCGCTCGAGCTCGGTCTGGGCGAGCTGGCGATGATCGCCGGCCGGGCGGTCGCGGCCAACCGCGGGTTCTTCGCCCCGGCCGACCTGGATTTTCTGCGACGCTGCCTGCCCCTGGTCCTGCCGCCGGACGAGGCGGCCGCCCTGTACTCGAGGGTTGAGGACGGGCGCATCCCCGGGTTCCAGCTCACGCGGCCGGCGGAGCAGCCCGCCGAGGTGCTCGAGGGCATGGATCCGTCGATCCATCCGCTGCTGGCCGACCATGCGGTGCGCGAGTACGCGCGCGAATCCCTCTGGATCGTGGCCGCGGGCGACAACAGGCAGCTCCGCGCGGAGCATCTGCGGATGCGGGCGCTGGGCAGCTCGAACGTGGGGCGGCTCGAGGCGGCGTTGGCCGACATCGACGAGGCCCTGCAGCTGCAACCCGACGTGGTGCCCTGGCTGATCGACCGTGCGGTGATCCTCTCGAAGCTCGGGCGGCCCGCCGAGGCGGAGGCCCTGTTCGCGCAGCTGCGCACGCGCGCCCCGCGCAACGACTATCTGCGCTCCTCGCTGGCGGTGTTCGCGTATTCGCAGGAGCGGTTCGGCGAGGCGGAGCAGCTTTTCCGCGCGGTGCCGGCGGACCACCCGAACCGCCCGTACGAGGCGATCTTCGCCTTCCTCGCGGGCCTGCGCCGGGGCGACACCGATCCGGCGTGGCTCGAAAAGAATCGGCCCGCCGACGGCGCGTGGCCGGCGCCGATCCAGGATTTTCTGCTCGGCAAGATCGACCGTGCGGCGCTCCTGCGCGGTGCGCGCGACACCTTCGATCTGCGCACGACCGAGCAGCAGTGCGAGGCGTACTTCTCGCTCGGCCAGGTTGCGCTGGCGCGGGGGGAGGTGGCGACGGCGCGACGCGAGCTGGAGAATTGCGTGCAGTCGGGCATCGTCGGTTTCATCGAGTCGGAGCTGGCGCGGCGCGATCTCGCCCGGCTCCGGCCGCCTCCGGCGCCCGAGGAAAAGCCGGTGGAACCCGGGCCGGCCCCGGCGGCCCCGCGCGAATCCGATTCCGCCGAACGTGGCGGCGGCGGCACCCCGGCCTGATTGCCGTTGGCGCCGTGTCGGCGGCTACCGAGGTCGCAGCCGACCGGCCCCCGGCTTTCGCCGGGGCGGTATTCCACTCCCGCGGCGCGAAACCGGCGGGCTAGAACCGCCGGTGGTAGCTCAGAATCGCGGATACGCCGGGCAGTGGGACCATGTCGCTGGGGCGGCCGACGGTCGCCGGCATCGGCACCCGGGTCTTCCGGTTCAGGAGGTTGCCCACATCCAGACCCCATTGGCCGCCGCGCTGCGGGTTGCCCCAGCGGAGGCCCGCGTCGATCAGCGTGTACGCTCCGGTGTGCGCCACGGCGCCGGTCGGCGTGTAACCGAGCGAGTCGTACACATGGGATCCGCCGAGCGTGAGCGCCACGTCGGGGCCGAGGGGCCAGTCGCAGGTGAGCTTGGTGACGTGCTCGGGGTAGAAGAGCAGGCTGCGCGCAGTGGGGGCGCGGAAGGTGTGGTACGGGTCGTCGGCCCGGCGGCCGAGCCCGACGAACTGGTGGCCCAGCGCGAGGGAGATGCGGTCGGCGGGGCGGTAGTGCACGAGCAGCTCGCCGCCGACAAAGTCGACGGTGCCTCCCTGGGTGAAGAGGAGCTTCCCGGTGGCGGTGTCGGTGGTGAGGCTGTGCGGGTTTTCGAAGCGGTTGTAGAAGGTGTTCAATGTCACGCTCAGGTCGGGCCGGGCGAGCCAGGCGGTGCTCCATTCGAGCGAGCGCACGACTTCGGGCTTCGTGATGGCCGAGATGCCGGCGCCGCCGAGGAAGTAGTCGTCCGGCGTGGTGAGGATCGCCATCGGCTGGCGAAATCCGGTGGTGAAGATCAGCTTGGTCGTCAGACCGGCGCGGGGCGTGAGGACAAAGGCGACACGGGGGGTGAACGATTCGGATTCGGAGATGCGCGGCGCTTCCTGGTGGTCGTAGCGCACGCCGAACACGGCGGAGAGCCGGGGGGCGAGTGCGACGGCGGCCTGGGCGAAGAGGCCCAGCGAGTCGCGGTCGTAGGGCGTGAGCGTGCGGTGGCTGTAGTCGGTGTCGAGTCCGCTCCAGGTGCCGCTGCCCGGATCGTAGGTCGGGGCGATGTTGAAGTTCTGCCCGGACCAGTCGTCGCCGTAGCGGTCGTGGCGGTACTCGGCGCCGCCGACGAGCGTGAACTCCGGCCGCGGGGAGTGGAAGAGCCGGGCGGAGCCGGCGGCGTGGGTTTCGCCCACGGCGCGGATCTTCGGTCCGGAGTCGAGGGCGCGGCGGCTGTTCGAGCAGCTGTCGTAGCTGGCCGCGAGTTTGAGCAGGAGCTCGTCGGAGAGCGGCACGCTCTGCCGGAGCTCGACGAAGGCGTAGTCGAAGGTGTCGAGCGGCGAGGCGCGGGTCTCGTCGGCGGTATTGTTCCAGATGGCACGCGCGACCCGGTCGAAGCGGGCGTAGAGCTCGGTGTGCGCGCGGTAGTGGAGACGGACCGAGGCGCGGGTGTTGTGGCGGTAGCGGCCGATGTTCAGCGGCGAGTTGTCGCGGCCGGCCGGGTTGGTCTTCCGGAAGCCGGTCGAGTTCAGGGTGCCGACGGCGAAGGCGACCGCCCAGTCCGGCCCGAGGCGGGCCCGCCAGGTGGAGTCGGCGACGTACGTGCCGCCGTTGCCGATACCGAAGTGCACGCTGCCTTCGCTGCCGGTGGCGGGCGGGGCCTTCGTGATCACGTTGATCACGGCGATCGTCGCTCCGGAGCCGTAGAGGGCCGAGCCCGGGCCGACGATGACCTCGACCCGTTCGATGTCCTCCATCAGGCCCAGCTCCAGCGCGGGGGTGGCTCCCTTGGCGTATTGGATGTTGGTGTCGTGGCCATCGATCAGGAGCAGCACCTTGGAGTTGTTGTCGACGGCCACGCCACGGAATGCCGCGATCAGCTCGTCGCCGTCCTCCGTGACGAATGCGCCGGGGACGAGGCGGTCCACGAGGTGGAGCAGGGAGCGGGCGCCGCGTCGGCGGATTTCCTCGGCGGAGAACGAGTAGATGGTCGAGGGCGCCACGTTGATGGGCAACGCGGTCCGGGTGGCGGTGGTGACTTCGATCCGGCCGAGCTCCTGGAGCGTCAAGCCCGCCAGTTCCCAGGAGTCGTCGGCAGTTGGCGCCGGGGATGGCGAAGTTGCCGAGGCAGCGAGCGTGGAGGCCAGGGCACCGAAGCAGATACCGATCTGGGTCGGGCGGGAAAATGGTAGGAAGAGACCCATGTCCGTAGGGGCGATCAGGCGGGGGCAGGGAGAAACTGTTCGGTAATCCGGACCTGTCCAACGAGCGGGGTGGGTATGTGATCGGAATCGAGGGGTGTTCCTGAAGGGAATTCGCAGTTGAAAATGCGGCCGGGCGGTCCTTGCTTCCGCCCACCTCGTTTAGGTGAGCCCGGGGCGCCGGGCTGAGATTGCGACACGATCCGTCGCGCAAGCCTTCGAACCTGATGCGCCTCGCACGCGCCGAAGGGAAAACAGGCCCGCTTGCCCGGGGTTGTTCTCCCGGCGGCGCGAATGGGGCGGATCGCACCACACTCCGCCATCATGTCCACCACCGCTACCACCGCCTCCGGCCACTCCGTCTTCCCGGGTTCCAACCGCGTCTATCTGCCGGGCTCCCGTCCCGATCTGCGCGTGCCGATGCGCGAGATCGCCCTCACGCCCACGCGCTTGCCCAACGGCACCGAGGTCCCCAACGATCCGGTGCGCGTCTACGACACCGCCGGCGCGTGGGGCGACCCGGCCTTCCATGGCGATGTGACCAAGGGAGTGCCCGCCATCCGGGCCGCGTGGATCGCCGAACGCGGCGACACCGAGGCGATCGAGGGACGCGCCGTGTTGCCGATCGACGACGGCTACCTTTCCGCCAAGCACCGCGAACAGGCCGAACGCGAAGGCCAGCGCAACCCGCTCAAGCCCTTCGACCGCACCGGCCGCACCACGCTGCGCGCCAAGCCGGGCGCCTGCGTCACGCAGATGCACTACGCGCGCCGGGGCATCATCACGCCCGAGATGGAGTTCGTCGCCATCCGCGAAAACATGCGCCTGCAGAGCACGCGCGAACTGCTCGAGATGACCGAGCAGGGGCCGCGCAATTCGCTCTTCCGCCAGCACGTCGGCCAGAACTTCGGCGCCTCGATCCCGCGCGAGATCACGCCGGAGTTCGTGCGCAGCGAGGTGGCCCGCGGCCGCGCGATCATCCCGGCCAACATCAACCACCCCGAGGCGGAGCCGATGGCCATCGGCCGCAACTTCCTCGTGAAGATCAACACCAACATCGGCAACAGCGCCGTGGCCTCGTCCATCGACGAGGAGGTCGAGAAGATGCGTTGGTCGGTGAAATGGGGCGGCGACACGCTCATGGATCTCTCCACGGGCAAGAACATCCATCAGACCCGCGAGTGGATCCTGCGCAACTGCCCCGTGCCCGTCGGCACGGTGCCGATCTACCAGGCGCTCGAGAAGGTCAACGGCCGCCCGGAGGAGCTCACGTGGGAAATTTTCCGTGACACGCTCGTCGAACAGGCCGAGCAGGGCGTCGACTACTTCACCATCCACGCCGGCGTGCTGCTGCGCTACGTGCCGCTGACCGCCCGTCGCATGACCGGCATCGTCTCCCGCGGCGGCTCGATCATGGCCAAATGGTGCCTCGCGCACCACCAGGAGAACTTCCTCTACACCCACTGGGACGAGATCTGCGAGATCATGGCCGCCTACGACGTCGCCTTCTCCATCGGCGACGGCCTGCGCCCCGGCTCGATCGCCGACGCCAACGACGACGCGCAGTTCGGCGAGCTGCTCACCCAGGGCGAGCTCACGCAGCGCGCGTGGAAGCAGGACGTGCAGGTCATGAACGAGGGCCCCGGCCATGTGCCGATGCACATGATCGAGGAGAACATGAAGAAGCAGCTCGAGTGGTGCGCGGAGGCGCCGTTCTACACGCTCGGGCCGCTCACCACCGACATCGCCCCCGGCTACGACCACATCACCAGCGCCATCGGCGCCACGATGATCGGTTGGCACGGCTGCGCCATGCTCTGCTACGTGACGCCGAAGGAGCACCTCGGCCTGCCGAACAAGGACGACGTGCGCGCCGGCGTGATCGCCTACAAGATCGCCGCGCACGCCGCCGACCTCGCCAAGGGGCATCCGGCCGCCC
>JAEZUE010000027.1 GCA_023443455.1 Verrucomicrobiota bacterium | reverse complement strand
AACGATAAAGATCAGCTGCGTCGGCGACCAGCCAAAGCTTGGAAGGCGCGCGCTTCGTTGCCGACGTCAGCTGTATCGACTTGTTCGACCAGCCGCGCCCTTACGGTCGTCCGCGTCTGAACGGTTTGGTTCTCCCCGTCGCCATTCGGAGTTTCCATGACGGAGGGCTCCGGCTCCGCCCGATACCCACTGCGCCCGATTTCGGTACAATACCGCCGCCGGCGCGGCGGTCGGGCGGCTCTAACGCGAGGTTGAGCCGCCGACCTTAGCCGGCGGCGGGACTGCTGCGACATCCGACCGCTTTCCCTTTCTGTTAGAATCATGAGCACGTCCGCCGCCATGGATTCGTGGTTACGATGTGAGGAGCCAAGGTCTTCCGCTGCGTACCCTTTTTTCGCGGCGGTGGAGGTCGAACGCATCAGGTCAGCCACGACGAATCGCGGACTGAGATTGGAAAATGGGCGTCATAGAGTCGTTGGATGTGCCGTCTGGTGTGCGCCTGACATGTGAGTGAACCAAGAGATGAAAGTTCTCAATGCGTGAATCCAAAGACCAAGCATTAGATGAAGGCAACTGCGGTGTCGCGAGGCATCGTGGGAAGGAAGCCGGAGTCAAAACTGCGAGCCCACGAACAGAAACGCGCTGCGAGGCCGACGGTGCGGACGAGTTGGCACCACACAACGAAGTCCCGGATTCAGTGCCGGAGGTAAAGCGCGGGGCTGTGCAGGGAAGGTTCACTGGCTTACTCAGGGAGGCCTGTCCGGGAAGCGCCGCGGCCTGTGCGCGGAGCACCGGTGGCGGCAACGCTGCCGGGGAGCGGGCAGGAGTCAGCCGAGGTCGTAGTAGTGCCGGACACGAGCCGGGAGTAGGAGGTCGAGGCCCAAGCTCGGCCCCGAATGGACCGGAAGGTCTCACGCAGGCACGAAGGACCGAACTGGTTGGGACCGCGGAGACCGCGACGTCCTTGCCGCCGACGATGAAGCCGAGCGGCGGAGTCGGAGGGCAGCGGACGAACGCGGTGGAGAAAGACTGCGGTCGGGACGAAGAGCTATGGCAGCGCGTGTGGAGCTCGGAAAACCTCAATGCCGCATGGCAACGAGTCCGGGCCAACGGCGGAGCATCCGGCGTCGACGGCATGTCGATCGCCGCGTTTCCCGCCTACATGAAGCTCCACGGGGAGCGGATCCGCGCAGCCTTGCAGGCGGGGCGGTACGAACCGGCGCCAGTGCGCCGCACGTACATCCCGAAGAAAGACGGCGGCCAACGGCCGCTGGGCATCCCGACGGTGCTGGACCGAGTCATCCAGCAAGCCCTCGCCCAAGTCTTGGGTGGGGTGTTCGAGAAGACGTTCAGCGAACACAGCTACGCCTACCGGCCCGGCCGCACCGCGCATGCCGCGGTGCAGTCGATCCACCGGGCCGTCGCCAACGGTCTGGGAGAGGCGGTGGACTGCGACCTGAAGGGCTTCTTCGATCATGTGGACCACGACCGTCTGATGCGGTTGGTGGCCGAACAAGTACGGGACAAACGTGTTCTGTGTTTGATCGGCCGTTACCTGCGCGCCGGGGTGGTGTTGCCCGACGGCAAACGCGAACCGACGCTGCGGGGCGTGCCCCAAGGCGGACCGCTCTCGCCGCTGTTGGCCAACATCGCCCTCACGCCGTTGGACCGGGAACTGGAGGCCCGCGGCCTGCGCTTCGCGCGCTACGCCGACGACTTCCTCATCCTCGTGAAGACGCGCGTCGCCGCCAAACGCGTGATGGCCTCGGTGGTTCGGTTCGTGGAAAGGAAACTGAAGCTGCTCGTCAACTCGGCCAAGAGCCGCGTGGCGCCCCTGTGGCAATGCACGTTCCTCGGGTTCCGCGTCTATCGCGGCAAGATCCGTTGGAGCCCCGCAGCCCGGGAGCGCTTCGACGCCGAGATCCGGCGACTGACCGGACGCACGTGGGGCGTGTCGATGGAGACCCGTCTGCTCGCCCTGCGTCGGTACCTGACCGGCTGGATCAACTACTACCGGTTGGGCTACAACTACCCGGAGGTCCGCGAGATCGACGGGTGGGTGAGACGACGAGTGCGGCAATGCTACTGGAAGCAATGGAAACGCGCCCGCTGCCGGCGGAGAAATCTGCTGCACCTCGGCGCCGATCCCGAGCAAGTGCATCTGTGCAGCCGGTCCCGCAAGGCCTGCTGGCGGATGAGCACCAACAGCATCGTACAAGCCGCGCTCAACAACGAGTGGCTCGAGCAACAAGGGGTGGTCTCGCTGCACAAAGCTTGGCTCGCCTACCACTATCCCGACGGCACCAAACCCGTCGCCGGCTAGTGGAGACCGGAACCGCCCGGTACGGACCCGTACGCCGGGTGGTGTGGGGGCCGGAGGCTAATTACCTCCGGCTACCCGATTCGGCCGGTCTTTCACGCTAATTGATCTGGTATCGATAGAAGCTAATCAACCGCTCGTCCTCGCCATAGAAGAGGTACAACTCGCCAGCGCCAAGAAAACCGTGGCCAACTGGGTAGTACTCGGCGCGCACGATACGCTTCCCTGTGCGCTCTTCTTCGCGTCCAGCCCTCCAGCCAGTATCTGCAAATGCCTTCTCTCTTTCTTTGGGCCATCCGCTGGTAGCGCGATCGATCGCCCCCCCAAGCGCAAACCCGTATGCTTGGATCGCTGCTCGGGCTTCTTCAGGGGCCATGCCAGCGTGCAACGCATCGACGACCTTGAAGTCCTTGGTCACGCATCCGACCAGCAGCAACGCTGCGAGTAGAGCGACGATCTTCGCGAGGCTTTTCATCTTTGTGCCGAACGCATCAGGTCAGCCACGACGAATCGCAGACTGTGATTGGAAAACGGGCGTCATAGAGTCGTTGGATGTGCCGTCTGGTTGGCCTCCGGTTTTCATGGCTTTTTCTGAGAATCGCAGCAGCAGCATTGGGACTTCTGCGTTTTGCCTGTCTCTCGCT
>JAEZUE010000064.1 GCA_023443455.1 Verrucomicrobiota bacterium | reverse complement strand
CCGCCTTGCGCTCCCAGCTCGTCGACCGCCCCGAACTGCTCGCCGACTGGCAGGGTTCCTTCGGTCTCGCGCACGCCATCGAGCACGCCGCCGCCTGAATCCATCTCCAGTTGGCCAAACTCCAGGGTCTTGTCACGTAATACGTGACAAGACCGCCCCCCCTCCCACCACGGGGCGCGCCCCCCCCGCCCGATGTCCCGGGGCCGGACGGAATCCTGTCATGTTGAAGGTGACACAGGGAAACAAGTATCCATTGTGCCTCGCATGGCCCAAGGAATTCACCCCCGCGTGGATGGCATCGCGAACCTCCTGCTCGCCATCTTCACGACCCCGGAAGCGCCGGAACAAATGCCGGTCCGAAGACGCCGACACCTCCCAAGCAACAAATTCCGCACCCTTCGCCCCGGACACCAGACGCCACGCTGGAACGCATTGCTGAAAGCCGTGCTACCGTTGCTCCGGCGCCGCGGCGCCAAGGCCCTGCTGGCCCGCGAACTGGGACTACCACGCCAGCGATTGCACGAGTTCCTCATGAGCCGCACAGCCCAACCCGACGCCGAGCGCACACTCCAACTTCTCGAGTGGGTCACCCAGGTCACCCGCACTGCCAGCGAGACCACCCCGGCCGGAACAGCCCGCACCGGACGCCACGCCGGTTGACGCCGTTCCGATCGACAAGTCCGCCACGCGGAACCCGTCACACCGTGCTCGCCTGCCCCCGCAGGCACGCCCCGCAGGTAGGCCCCGAAGGAAAGCCCCGGAGAACAGCCAGCGGAGAAACCGGCAAAGACACATTGTCACGTATTACGTGACAATGGTCGGATGCCACTCCGTCCCCCTACACGTCCGTCGCGCCTTTCGTCCGTCGCCATTCGCCCGTCACGCCCCCACGTTCGCCCCACAAAAGAACGACACACCCTCGCCACGCCCGAACCTCCGCCCCGACACACGCGGATCCGCGGGGGCGGAGGCAAACGGCGCGGACGCTCCGCATGACGCGCTCTCGCATTCGGTGGCCGGGGTGTCCAGCCTCCCGGTCCATGCGAGTCCCCCTGCACATCGTCGAAGCGCGCCGCGAGCGGCTCCGGGACCTGATCCGCACCGACGGATTTCTCCCCGTCGCCGACCTCGCCACCCGCCTCGGTGTGTCCATCGTCACGGTACGACGCGACCTCGCCACGGTGGCCGCGCGCGGCCACATCACCCGCACCCGCGGCGGGGCACTGGCCGACTACAACACCACCTTCGCCTCCCTCGACCAGCGCGCCCACTGGGCACGCACGGCCAAGCAGCGCATCGCACGGGCGGCGGCGGCGAAGATCCCCTCCTCCGGCACGATCTTCCTCGACGCCGGCACCACGGTGCAGGCGCTCGCCCGGCAGATGCTCCGGCGCAGCCGTTTCGAGGGCCTGACCGTCGTGACCAACAGCATCCCCGTGGCGAGCATCCTCGGCGGCGCGGCCGGCATCGAGCTGCACATGCTCGGCGGACTGTTTCTCCACCGCCAGGCCGTGATCCTCGGCGCCCGCTCCGTGCAGGCGCTGGCCGACTGGAAGTTCGACGCCGCCTTCCTCGGTGGCGAAGGCATGGATGCGGCCGGCATCACCAACTCGCACGCCAATCTCGCCGCCTTCCAGCAGGCGGTGATCGGCCACTCGGCTCTCGCCTATTTCTGTATCGACGAATCGAAGCTGGGCCGCGCCACCCCCCATCGGGTGACGGCATGGACGAACCACATCGCACTGGTCACGGAGACCCGCGCCGCCGCGCTGAAGAAGGCCGGGATCACGCTCCCCGCCCCGCGGCTCGTGCTCGCCCGCTGACGAATCGAAGCTTCAACTACACAGAGAGGTTCGCCGCCGGCCCGCCGCCGGGCGAAACCTCCCCGCCGGCATCGGGCAGGAGCCAGCGCAACGCCTCGTCCCGATCGGGAAACGTGGCCATCTCCAGATTGGGGTTCCGGTTGAAGCTGGCGAAGACGCGCGCCATCGCCCCGGCAACCGGAGTCGACGCGACGAACGCCGCCCGCACCTTGGCCGGAATCTCCGTACGGGCCCGCCGGAGCGAATAGTCGCAGGCATCCCAAGTGCCGAGTTCGAGGTCCCCGACCGAATCCATCGTGTGGAGCACGTGCGGCGTGAAACCGCACCGCATCGCCGCCGCGGGCAGCTCGCGGAAAAGAGTACCGAGATCGTCGGTGGTGATCGTGCCGCTCCAGATCACCTGCAGATGACGGTCGCGAATTTCGACACTGATGGGCATGGGGCAGAGGCCGGGACAGCGGCGAAGTCTACCGGTCGGAATCCCTGAGGCAACGCCGCACCGCGACCGCGAGGTCGGTCGTCTTGTACGGTTTGGGCAGAAACAACGCACTGCGCCCGCTCTCCGGATCGAACTGCTCCGCCTCCTGCGAATAGCCGCTGCAGTAGAGCACCTTCAGCCCGGGCTTGAGCAGCTGCAGCCGTGCCGCCAGCTCGTGCCCGGAGATGCCGCCCGGCATGACGATGTCGGTGAAGAGCAGATCGACCCGCCCACCCAGTTCCGCCCAAAGCCGCAGGGCCGCCGGACCGTTGTCCGCCTCGAGCACGGTGTAGCCGAGGCGCCGCAACGCCATGCGCGCCACCGCCCGCACCGCGACCTCGTCCTCGACGACCATCACCGTCTCGCAACCGCCCGGCAGCTGGGGTTCCCCCGCGACGGGCGCCTCCGTGCGCGCGACGGCCGCGGCCATCGCCGGCAGAAACACCCGGAACCGTGTCCCCGATCCGATGACACTGTCGACCGCGACCCAGCCATCGTGCTGGCGGACCACCGCATAGACGATCGCCAGGCCCAGCCCGGTGCCCTTGCCCACCTCCTTGGTCGTGAAGAACGGCTCGAAGATGCGGGAGAGGTTCTCGGCGGCGATGCCGCCACCTGTATCCGAAACCGTGAGGCAGACGAAGCGCCCCGGGCGCGCCTGCGGGTGGCTCCGGGCCTCCGCGCCGTCGAGTTTGACCGCGTCGAGCTCGAGCAGCAGCCGGCCCCCGCGAGGCATCGCGTCGCGCGCGTTCACCGCCAGATTGAGCAGCACCTGCTCGAGCATCCCGGGGTCCGCATGCACATACGGCAGCTCGGCCGCGAACCGGCTCTCGAGCACGATGTCCTCGCCGAGCACGCGCCGCAGCAACTTGGTCATGCCGCCGACCAGATCGCTCAGGTCGAGGTTCTTCGCCGCCTTCACCTGGCGACGGCTGAAGGTCAGCAGTTGCCGCGTGAGGTTGGTCGCGCGATCGGCCGCGGACGCGATCTCTTCGATTCCGGCAACGGCCTCGGCCCCGAGGCTGCCGCGCATCTTCAGCATCGAGATCTGCATCTGGATGATCGTGAGCAGATTGTTGAAGTCGTGCGCCACTCCGCCGGCCAACCTCCCCACGGCCTCCATCTTCTGCGACTGCCGGAACTGCTCCTCGAGTTGCAGCTTCTCCGTGATGTCTCCGACATAACAGTGCACCACGTTGAGCGGCACGATCGGATAGAAGGACCACGACAGCGTGCGCAGCCCATGCCGGGTTTCCATGCGCAACCGGGGCCGCTGCGTCGCAAGGCACTCGATGACCACCAGCCGCACATCCTCCGGCACGATGCACTCGACCGTCTCCGCATTGATCGACTGCGCGAGCGACACCGCCGCCTTGTTGAAGTACGAAAGCCGACCGTCCTCGTCGAATTCAAGTACCGGATTCGGATTGAGCTCGGGAAAGGCCGCCAATTTCCGGATCTCCTGCGCCGCCCGGTCGCGCTCGCTCAGGTCGACGATCATGCCCAGCAGGTAGTCGACCCCGTCCAATTGCACCCGCTCGAAAAAGCCGGTCGAAAGCCGCGACCCGCCGCCCTTGGTCTTGAACGAGACCTCGACAAAGCGCACTTCGTTGCCCGCCCGCAGGCGGTTGAGGATCTCGAGCCCCTGGTGCCGGTCGACAAGGAAGTCGAATTCGGAGGCGCTGCGCCCGATCACCTCCTCGGCCGTGTAACCGGAAAACGCGGCGAACGCCGGATTGACGTCGATGATTCCCAGATCACTCCAGCGCAGCATCACCGTCGCGATCGGATTGGCCACGAACAGCCGCCGAAACAGGTCCTCCTGGCCGTCCGGCGCCTCCCGTTCGTCCGCCAGTTCCACGACCTCCGGGCGCGACGGCGCCGCTGCGATCCGGGCGTGAAGCAGAGCGCGCTCGGCCACGGTGCCGCCGGAAATGAACACGCGAAGGGGCTGTGGGGCGGGGGCGCTCATTGAGTCCGCCGCATTCCCGCAACCTTGGGGAGTGGCGTCGAGGAAAACCGCGCGCGAACGATGCGATCGGAAAGATTCCCTACTGCGCGAACCCGGGCGGAACCGCCGACGCTGCCCTCAATCGCAGAGGCGGTGGTCGAACTCCGCATCGAGCGTCGCCCGCAACATCTCGATCAACGCCTCGTCCATGAACTCGAAGTCGTCGGGAATCTCCAGCACCTCGATCGGCGGCAGATCAAGGCCGACGAAGCGCTCCAGAATCCGGCGCTTGTGTTCCCGCTCCATCACGAAGACCACGTCCGCCCAGGCGAGGTCGCGCTCGCCCAGCCGCCTCCGCGCGTCCGGCCGCACTCCCGCCGAACGCACCTCGACCCGCGGATCGTCGCGAAAGAGCAGCTCCGCGGTAAGGCTGCGCCGCCGGTTCTGGGCGCAGACGAAAAGGACTTTCGTTCGCCCGTTCACCGGAACAAACGCCACCGGGCCGAACTGCCCGGCAGTCCGGCCCGTCGAATCGGATGGCGCGGGATCAGATGTGGATCGCCTGCCCGTGGGTGGCGGCGGCGGCTTCGGCCAGCGCCTCGCTGAGCGTCGGGTGCGCGTGGATCGTGTGGTGGATCTCGTCGATCGTGGCCTCCACGTTCATCGCCAGGCCGAACTCGGTGATGAGCTCCGTGGCCTCGCCGCCGATGACATGCGCGCCGAGGATCTCGCCGGTCTTGGCGTCGCTGAGGATCTTCACGAAGCCCTCGGAGTCGCCCGCGGCGACCGCCCGGCCGGACGCGGTGAAGGGGAACTTGCCGACCTTGTACTCGAGCTTCTGCTCCTTCGCGGCCTTCTCGGTCAGGCCGATGCTGGCGACCTGCGGGTGGCAGTAGGTGCAGCCGGGGAAGGTCTTCACGCGCTCGGGTTTGCCGGCGCCGAACATGCCGTTGACGGCGTTGATCGCCTCGAAGGTGGCGACGTGCGCCAGCCACGGCGGGCCGATGATGTCGCCGGCGGCGTAGATGCCGGTGATCGAGGTCTGGTACTTGTCGTCGACTTTCAGATACCCACGATCCATCTCGGGCTTCACCTTCGGCCCGAGCAGGCCCTCGGTGTACGCGCCCACGCCGACGGCCTGCAGCAGCGCATCGGCCTCGATCTCGGTGGTCTTGTCGCCCTTCACGAGCTTGAGCTTCACGCCCGTGTCGGTGACCTGGATATCCTCGCACTTGGTGCCGGTGTGGATCGAGAGGCCCTGCTTGGTGAGGCTGCGCTCGAGCAGCTTCGCCACCTCCTCGTCCTCGACGGGCAGGATCTGCGGGAGCATTTCGACGAGCGTCACCTTCGTGCCGAAGGCGTTGTAGAAATAGCTGAACTCAACGCCGATCGCGCCAGCGCCGACGACCACGATCGACTTCGGCTGCTCGGTGCGGGCGAGCGCCTCGCGCGAGGTCATCACGCGTTTGCCGTCGACCTCGAGCCCGGGGATGCGCTTCGGCTTCGCGCCGGTGCAGACGAGGGTCTTGGCGGCCTTGAGCACGGTGCCCTTCTTGGCGCCGTCGGTGATCTCGACCAGGCCGGGGGCGTTGATCGCCGCCTTGCCGACGAAGTAGTCGACCTTGTTCTTCTTGAAGAGGAACTCGATGCCCTTGGCCATCTGGTCGGAGACGCCGCGCGAGCGCTGCACGATCTTCTCGAAGTCGAAGGAAGCACCGGTCACCCCGAGCCCGTAGGCGTCGGCCTTCTGGAAGGTCTTGTAGAGCTCGGCGCTCTTGAGGAGGGCCTTGGTCGGGATGCAGCCCCAGTTGAGGCAGGTGCCACCGGCGCGCTCCATTTCGACGCACGCGACGCGCTTGCCGAGCTGGCCCGCGCGGATGGCCGCGGCATAACCAGCCGGGCCGCCACCGATGACAACGAGATCGTAGGAAGTGTTTTCGGACATGATGGTAGCCGTTCCGAAGGGAACTTGGGTTTCAAAACGCCCCCCTTCCCCGCCCCGGTCAACCGGGAAAACCGCCGCGAAGCAGGACAGTAAGAACGATGCGCCGACCGTGGCGCGGGATGGCGGGAGCTAATGGCCGCGCTCCGGTCGGGGAGCGCGGCCGCCTCGACGCCCGGCCCCGGTCAACGCATGAGCGACACGTGCAGTCGCAGGAAAAGCCGCGACGTGCCGGCGGGCACCGCCGTGGAACACACCTCGATTCGCGCCGCGCCGTTGGCGCTGTAACTCGCGACATCCTCCCAGCTCACCAGATCCGAACTCGACTGAACCGTGTAGCTCAAGTCGTTGGCAAAAGCGCGGACCGGGAACGCCAACTCGAGCGTCGCCGGGGAGGTCGTGCCGTCGTACTCGGCAAACACATCCACGTCGACCGGACCACGGGCCGGGAGATCGAGTGCGTAGCGCATCAGATTCGTCACCCCCGAACCGTCGGGATCGGCGCCGCTGCCGGAAATGTCCGGATTGGCCAATTCCGCCGCCGAGAAGCCGGCCGCCGCCCAGCCCGTATAGGTCCGGCCGACGGTGTCGACCAGCACGCCGGAGGTGGAGCCCACATTGTGCAGCTCCAACAACGCCGGATGAGGGCCGGCCGCGTTGATCGCGCCGCCGTTGAGGCTGAGTGCGGGACCGACGACGATCCCGTCGGAGTCGTCGTCGCCCGGCTGCACCGTGTATTCAAACACCAGTTGCTCCGAGCCGCTGCCGCCGACATACGACGCGGCCCGCGCCGTGGCACCGACGGTCAGGGGCAAGGTCGGCACACCGGTCACCGCGACCGCTGCATCGAACGTCACCGCGAAGCGGAGGGTCGCGTCCGTCGCGTAGATTCCAGCAGTCGGCACATCGACTCCGGTTACCGGCACGTCATAGATGAAGCCCACACCGTTGCTGGTCGTCCCGGCGCAGGTCACGGTGACATCGACCCGGCCCGGATTTCCGGCAGGACTTGTGGCCGTGATGGTGGAGTCGCTGTGCAACGTGAAACTCGACGCGGACACGCCCCCGAAGCTCACGGCAGTCGCGCCGGTGAACGCGGTGCCGCCGATCGAAACCACCGTTCCACCGGAAACCGGTCCACTCGCCGGGTCGATGACGTTGATCATCGGCAGCGCATCATAGGTGAACGTTGCGGGAGTGCTGGTTCCACCAGGAGTCGTCACCGTTATACCGACATTGCCCGGCTCCCCCGCGGGAGCCGTTGTGGTGATTGAGGTGGCGCTATTGACCGTAAAACTCGCGACGTCGCCCCCACCAAAACGCACCGCTGTGGCCCCCGTAAAATTCGCCCCACCGATCATTACCACAGTTCCTCCGGATGCAGGCCCATGACTCGGATTAAGGACTGCGACAACCGGAGCCGAGTAGCCGACGAAATTCTGCCCGGTCTGGCTGGCCGTCACAGAGGTGTAAGCTCGGCTCGTAGGCACAAACGTCACCCCAGCCTTCGAGGGCGTGACCGTGCCGGACCAGTTGTAGGCGACTGGTAACGAATAGGAGCCCGCCCCATCCGCGGTCACGGTCTTGGCTGTGCCGTCGGTATAGCTCAATGTCGCACCTGCCTCTCCGACGTTGCCGGAGATCTCAAGCGCCCCAGTCGCGGCCGGGTAAAGTGTCACCCTGACATTGTCCAGTTTCGACGCATAGATCGCACCACCATCGCCATAGCCGTCATCCAGCTTCACCGTCAGGTTGTCTCCGCCCACGTAGGAGGACTTCGCCAACATTGCCGCCCAACGCAATGTCGTGCTGTTGCGATTCTCCGCACCGCCAAAGGCGGCCGACGTTTGCGGCAAAAACACCGTGGAACCTCCGTTGTTCAGTTCCATCCGGATCGTGTTCGAGTACGCCTCGGCTCCCTGCGACGTGAAGTCCGCCGTCACCACCGCGAACAGGTACTCCGTGCCCGCCGGCAACGCCGACACATCCAACGACTTCGTGTACGCCGCACCACCGCCATGGATCGTCCCCGTGCTGAACGCGGGGAACGTATAGGAGTTACCGCCAAAAACTAGCGAAGGGCAGAACCCGAGCAGAAACACAAAGAAAGCCGCAGAAACGGCGCGGAGGGATGGGGGTGATTGTCATGATTACCAGTTACGCACAATCAGCGCGCGACTGAATCAACCACCAACTCCGGCTCCCGGGAAGGACCAATTACCAGCGGTATCGTTTTTTCGGGGATTCAGCGATACCCCGCCCCGGCTTCCGCCCCGCCCTCCTTACACGTCGATCACGTCGCCCTTGCCGGGCGGCGGCGCCGGGCGAGGCGGTTGTGCCGGGCGACGCGGCCCTTGTCCGCCACCGCCCTGGCCCGGAGGCCGACGTTTTCCGCCGAGCAGATAGGTGAAACCGAGGTTCGTGATGCTGATGATCGCCGAGCCGACGAGCGCCGCAAAGAGGCCGGAGACATGAAAGCCCTCGACCATGCGGCTGGTGACCCAGAGAAGAAACGCGTTGATCAGCCACAGCCCGAAGCCGGCCGACATCACGACCAGCGGCAGCGTGAAGAGCACAAGCAACGGTTTCAGAAAGGCGTTGAAGACGCTCAGGATAACCACGACAACGAACAGCGTCGTGCCGTCGGCGCAATGGATGCCGGGCACCAGATTCGCCGCCAACGTCACGCCCGTCGCCAACACCAGCCAACGCAGCACGAGATTGAAGAAACCGTTGTTCATCGTCGTCGGGCGACTCTCGTTCCCCACCCCCGCGGAGCAATGAAAATTCTCCTCGTCCAAGACTGGCTGCGCGGCGGCGGCACCGAGCGGCAGACCGTATTCCTCGCCCGCGCTTTCGTGGCCCGCGGCCACGCGGTCACGCTGCTCACCTTCCGCCCGGGCGGCACCCTCGCGGGCGAGCTGGCCGGCACCAACGTCGCGCACCGCACGCTCCAGCCCTTCGACCTCGGACTCGACTGGTTCGCACCGCGTCTGATGCAGGCTGCGCGCACGCTTGCCCCGGACATCGTGCTCTGCATGGGCCGCATGGCCAACAGCCGCGCCGGCCAACTCCAACGCGCCCTGCCGCGCGCGGCCGTCATCGCCACGCTGCGCACCGGCAAAGCCCTGCCGACGGCCTTCCGGCGCTCGCTGACCGAGGTCCGCCACAGCGTCGCCAACTCGGAGTTCGCGCGCCGCACGCACGCCGATTCGCTCTGTGGCGGAACGCACCAGCGTTTCGATGCCGTCTCTATTCGTAGCGGAACGCGCCAGCGTTTCGATGCCGCGGAGCGCTGCTCGGTCATCCCCAACGCCCTGCTCTTCCCCGAGCTGCTCACGCTCGTCCCTGCTCCGGCCGAGCCACCGGTCATCCTCAACGTCGCCCAGTTCCGCCGTGGCAAAGGCCAACGCGAACTCGTCGCGGCCTGCGCCGGCCTTCCGCGCTACCTGCCTTGGCGCCTCGAGTTCGTCGGCGACGGCCCGGAGCGCCCCGCCTGCGAACGCGCCGCCGCCGAGGCCGGCATCGCCGACCGCGTGCTCTTCCATGGTTGGCAGGCCAACCCCGCCGGGTTCTACCGCCGCGCGAGCATCGCTGCCCTCGCCTCGCAACCGGGCTTCGAGTCGTTGCCCAATTTCCTCGTCGAGGCCCAATGCGCCGGCCTGCCGGTCATCGCGCACGACACCGACGGCGTCGGCGAGACCTTCCTCGACGGCACCACCGGCCGGCTCGTGCCGGCGGGCGACCGCACCGCGTTTGGCGCCGCGCTGACCGAGCTGCTCGCCTGCCCGCCCCAACGCGCCGCCATGGCCGCCGCCGCACAGGTTTGGGCGCGGGCTCGCTTCAACCCGGACCGCCAGGTCGAGGCCTACCTCGCGTTGTTCGAACGGCTCCGCGCCGAATCCTGATCGGCGCCTCCCGCAGCGCGCCTACTGATCTTCGATTCCGCCCGCCGGTGGGTTGCGCGTCGCGCCGCGATGCCTAACCCTGCGCGCTCCCCGCATGCCAACGCTCGAAACCATCCGCCTCCGCGGCGTCCGCCAGAACAATCTCAAGGGCTTCGATCTCGATGTCCCCCTCGGCCGTTATGTGGTCGTCACCGGCCTGAGCGGCGCCGGCAAATCCTCCCTGGTTTTCGACACGCTCCATGCGGAGGGTCAGCGCCGCTACGTCGAGACGTTCAGCGCCTATACGCGCCAGTTCCTCGAGCTACTCGCCAAGCCGCAGGTCGACTCGATCGAGAACATCCGCCCCTCGATCGCCATCCAGCAGAGCAATACGGTGAAGACGTCGCGCTCGACCGTCGGCACCATGACCGAGCTCTGCGACTACTTCAAAGTCTGGTTCGGCCACGTCGCCCAGTGCTTCGATCCGCAGACCGGCGAACGCATCGAGGACGACAACCCGCAGACCATCTGGGCCAAGGCCTCCGCCGCCCATCCCGGCACCACCGTGCTCGTCGCCTTCCGCGTCGACCGGCCGGAAAACATGACCTGGCCGGAGATCCTCCAGAATCTGCAAGGCCAGTCCTACCAGCGCGTCCTCATCCCCGACGCCTCGGGCGACTGCACTCTCCGCCGCGTCGACGAACTGCTCTCTGCCCCTTCCCGTGGCGCTGCTCGCCAGAGCAGCGATCCGAAAAATGGCGACGCTCGTGAGAGCGCGGATGAACTTCACCGCACGCTCCCCGACTCCGCCACCGCCCTCTACGTCGTCCAGGACCGCATCGCCCTCGCCCCCGACGCCAAGGCCCGTTTCACCGAAGCCGTCGAGACCGCCCTCCATTTCGGGCGCGACGAAGTCTTCGTTTTCGGCGAGGACGCCTCCACCCGTGGCGCTGCTCGCCAGAGCAGCGATTCCCATCGGGCATTCCGCGAAGTGGGCCACTATTCCCGCGGTCTCCACTCGCCCAAGACCGGCCGCCGTTTCCGTCCCGCCTCGGCGCCGATGTTCTCGTTCAACTCGCCGCTCGGCGCCTGCCCGAAATGCCGCGGTTTCGGCCGCGTGATCGACATCGACTACCGCCTCGCGATCCCCGACCAGTCGTTGAGCATCGACGACGGCGCCATCAAGTGCTGGGAAGGCGAAGTCTTCAGCGAATCGAAACGCGACCTGCTCTCGTTCGCCAAAAAGAAGAAGCTCCCGACCAAGATTCCATTCGCCGATCTCACCCCCGAACAGCAGGCCTACGTGATCGACGGCGAACCGGGCTACGGCGAAAACGGCGTCGAGTGGCCCGCCGCGTGGTACGGCCTGAAGGGGTTCTTCAAATACCTCGAGGCCCGCAGCTACAAGATGCACTACCGCGTCTTCCTCTCGCGGTATCGCGCCTACAACCTCTGCCCGGATTGTCACGGTTCCCGCCTCCAACCCGAGGCCCTCTGCTGGCAATGGCAGGGCCGCACCCTCCCCGAACTCTACCAGCTCCCCGTCTCCGAACTCCTCCCACTGCTCGAATCCTCCCTCCGTGGCGCTGCCCGCCAGAGCGCCGCCTCCGCCCGTGGCGCTGCTCGCCAGAGCAGCGAAGACTCCGTCGTCCACCAGAAGGACCTCGCCCTCGACGCCATCCTCGCCCGCCTGCGCTACCTCCAGCAAGTCGGCCTCGGCTATCTCACCCTCGACCGCCAGTCGCGCACGCTCTCCGGCGGCGAGGTCGAACGCGTCAACCTCACCTCCTGTCTCGGTTCCTCGCTGGTCGACACGCTCTTCGTCCTCGACGAACCCTCGGTCGGCCTGCACCCGCGCGACATCGACCGGCTCATCGGTATCATTCGTTCCCTGACCGACGCCGGCAACACGGTCGTCGTCGTCGAGCACGACGAGGCGATGATCCGCGCCGCCGACCACGTGATCGAGATCGGGCCCGAGCCGGGCGCCGCCGGCGGCCATGTCGTCTTCCAGGGCGACGTCCCCGCCCTGCTCGCCTCCCACGCCGCCATCACCGGCGACTACCTCTCCGGCCGGAAGTTCATCCCGGTCCCCGACCTCCGCCGCCCGGTCGACCTTCGTAGCGAAACTCGCCAGAGCAGCGACTCCGTTTTCCGTGGCGCTGCTCGCCAGAGCAGCGATTCCGTTTTCCGTGGCGCTGCTCGCCAGAGCAGCGATTCCGCCCCCGCCCAGGCGACAACCCGTTGGCTGGTTTTTGAGCACGTCTCGAAACACAACCTCCGCGATCTCTCCTTCCGCCTCCCGCTCGGCCGCCTCGTCGCGTTCTCCGGCGTATCCGGTTCCGGCAAGTCCACCCTGCTCGACCACGTCGTCCACCAGGGCCTGCTCGCCGCCCGCCGCCAGTTTGCCGAAGACCCCGCCGAGATCGGCGCCATCCACGGCACCGAACACCTCGGCGAGATCGTGCTCGTCGACCAGTCCCCCCTCAGCCGCACCCCACGCTCCAACGCCGCCCTCTACGCCGACGCCTGGGATTCGATCCGCAACCTCTTCGCCACGACCGATACCGCCCGCGAGGCGGGTTACTCCGCCTCCAGCTTCTCCTTCAACGCCGGCGACGGCCGCTGTCCGCATTGCAACGGCCTCGGCTACGAAGCCGTCGAGATGCAGTTTCTTTCCGACGTCTACGTGCCCTGCCCGATTTGCGAAGGGCGCCGCTTCAAACCCGAGATCCTCGCCTGCACCTGGCAAGGCCGCAGCGTCGCCGACGTGCTCGCCCTCACCGTGCGCGAGGCGCTCGAGTTCTTCGCCGAGCAACGCGTCATCCACGCCCGCCTCGCGCCGCTCGCCACCGTCGGCCTCGGCTACCTCGCCCTCGGCCAACCCCTCAACACCCTCTCCGGCGGCGAGGCCCAGCGCCTCAAGCTCGTCAAATACCTCGGCAACTACACCGAGCCAACGCTTGCGGTAGGGGCGTCGCTCGCCGACGCCCGTCCAGCCTCCCCACGTGGCGCTGCTCGCCAGAGCAGCGACGTTCCATCCCCCGTCGCCCATCCGCCATCATCCATGCCAAGAGGAGCCCTCCTCCTCCTCGACGAACCCACCACCGGCCTCCACCGCCACGACGTCGGCCGGCTCCTGCAGGTCCTCCACGCCCTCGTCAATCAGGGCCACAGCGTGGTCGTGATCGAGCACAACACCGACATCCTCAAGAACGCCGACTGGATCATCGAGGTCGGTCCGGAGGGCGGCGCCGGCGGCGGCCGTATCGTCGCCGAGGGCACACCGGAGCAGCTTGCCCTCACCCGCACCGCCACCGCACCGTATCTGCGGGCAGCGCTCGCCGGGATTTCCGCCGAACCCACGCTCATCGCCGCCGAGCCCGCCCCCCGTGGCGCTGCTCGCCCGAGCAGCGATCCCGCCGCCCTCATCTCCCACCAGCCTTCCCCCGTTCTCTCCATCCTCGGCGCAAGAGAGAACAACCTCCGCAATCTCTCGCTCTCCATCGCCCTGCGCTCGCTCACGGTCGTCACCGGCGTCTCCGGCTCGGGCAAGTCCACCCTCGCCTTCGACATCGTCTTCGCCGAAGGCCAGCGCCGTTTCATGGAGTCGATGTCGCCCTACGCGCGCCAGTTCGTCGAACAGCTCCCCCGCCCGGCCGTCGACCGCGTCGCCGGCATCCCGCCCACCGTCGCGATCGAGCAGCGCATCACCCGCGGCGGACGCAAGAGCACCGTCGCGACCATCACCGAGGTCGCGCAGTATCTCCGCCTCCTCTACGCCAAGCTCGGCATCCAGCACCACCCGGTCAGCGGCGCGCCCGTGCGCGCCTTCACCGGCCCCGAACTCGAGAAGCACTTCCTTGCCGCCCTCGCCACCCCGGCCGCGAAGAAGGCGAAACACCTCTATCTCTGCGCCCCGCTCGTGCGCGGCCGCAAGGGCCACCACCAGCCCATCGCCGACTGGATCCGCGACCACGGCTACACGCTCATGCGCGCCGACGGTCGTCTGCTCCTCGTCGAAAACTTCTCCAAGCTCGACCGCTTCAAGGAGCACAATGTCGAAGTCGTCGTCGCCGACCTGAAAAATCCGGAAACTGGAGACCGGAAACCGGAGAGCCGGACCACGAAACAGAAAAGCGCAAAGCACTCCGCCACCAAATCCGCCGCCGTCCGCGCCTCTACCGAACCTCCGGTCTCCGCTTTCCTCTCCGAAGCCCTGCGCCTCGGCAAGGGCACCTGTTTCCTCCTCCTGCCCTCCGGCGAGATCATCTCCTGGTTCTCGACCACGCGCACCGACGCCGCCACCGGCGAGACCTTCCCCGAGCTCGACCCCAAGGACTTCTCCTTCAACTCGCCGAAGGGATGGTGTCCGGTCTGCCGCGGCCACGGCCGGCTCGCGCCCTGGATGCTCAAGGCCGACAAGGACGGCGAGGACACCCCGCCCGAGATCGCCGAGCTCGCGCACCTCTTCGACGACGAATCCGGCGCCCAGCTGCGCACCTGCCCCGAGTGCGCCGGCACGCGCCTCAACCGCATCTCGCGCTCCGTGCATCTATACTTCAGGCACGGCGACCCGCTGTCGCTCCCCGGCCTGCTCGCGCTCACGCCGTCCGCCCTCGTCGCCCGCCTGCGCGACCTCGAACTCGACGCCCGTGGCAAGCTCATCGTCCGCGACATCGTCCCGCAAATCGAGGAGCGCCTGAAGTTCATGGACGAGGTCGGCCTCGCCTACCTCGAGCTCGAACGCTCCGCCGACACCCTCTCCGGTGGCGAGGCCCAGCGCATCCGCCTCGCCTCACAGCTCGGATCCAACCTCTCCGGCGTGCTCTACGTGCTCGACGAGCCCTCGATCGGCCTGCATCCGCGCGACAACGACCGCCTCATCGCCACCCTCGAGCGCCTCCGCGCGAAGGGCAACACGCTGCTGGTCGTCGAGCACGACGATGCCGTGATGGACCACGCCGACCGCATCATCGACCTCGGCCCCGGCGCCGGTCGCCACGGCGGCCAGCTGCTGGCCGACGACACCCCGGCCAACCTCCGCAAAAACGCGAACTCGCTCACCGGCCTCTACCTCGACAAGGGCATCCCGCACCCCATCCGCGGCGAGTACCGCCCCGTCACCGCAACGTCCAAACGTGGCGCCGCTCGCCAGAGCGGCGAAATGAACGCCGTAAAAACCCGCGCCCAAGCCGCCGCCGCGGCCAGTGGCACTTGTCACGTAATACGTGACAAGGCCGTCGGGCCGCCCTCGTGGCTCGAGCTCACCGGAGCCCGTCTCCGCAACTTGAAGTCGATCGACCTCAAGCTTCCGCTCGGCCGCCTGATCATGGTCGCCGGCCCTTCCGGCGCGGGCAAATCCACCCTCTTCCGCGACCTGCTCCACCCGGCCGTCGCCTGCGCGATCCAGCAGAACAAGCCCAAGCTCACCGGCCGCGACTTCCTCAAGCTCGCGCCGAAATGCACCCAGGAGGTCTCCCTCTCCGCCGCCGCCGAAGGCGCCCATTGGGGCGCTGCTCATGAGAGCATCGATTCCACCCGTGGCGCTGCTCGCCAGAGCAGCGATTCCCATCGCCCATCTTCCCTCGTCCATCCGCCCTTCGACACGCTCACCGGCGCCACCACCTTCAAATCCATCATCGAGGTCGACCAGTCGCCCATCGGCCACACGCCACGCTCCACACCCGCGACCTACCTCGGCGTCTTCGATCTCATCCGGCAGTTCTTCGCCACCATCCCCGAGTCCAAGATCCGTGGCTACAGCCCCGGCCGCTTCTCCTTCAACACCGCCGGCGGACGCTGCGAGACCTGCTCCGGCGCCGGCCGCGTGAAGCTCGAGATGAACTTCATGCCCGACACCTTCGTGACCTGCGACGCCTGCAACGGCCGCCGCTACGGTCCCGAACTGCTCGAGATCCGTTGGAAGGACAAGAGCGTGGCCGACATCCTCGACCTGACCTTCGAGGAGGCGCGCGACTTCTTCGATTTCCACAGCCAGCTCCGCGAGGTCTGCGCGCTCATGTGCGAGACCGGCCTCGGCTACCTCACGCTCGGCCAGAGCAGCCCCACGCTCAGCGGCGGCGAGGCCCAACGGCTCAAACTCGTCACCGAGCTCTCCCGCGGCCTCCAATCGTACAAGGAGCGCCAGCGGGGCGAGTCACCACGGAATCTCTACATCCTCGAGGAGCCCACCATCGGCCTGCACCTCAGCGACTGCGAGAAGTTGATCCACCTGCTCCACCGTCTCGTCGACCAGGGCCATACCGTCGCCGTGATCGAGCACCACCTCGACCTGCTCGCCGAAGCCGACTGGCTCATCGAACTCGGCCCCGATGGCGGCCCGACCGGTGGCCAACTCCTCTACCAAGGCCCCGTCTCCGGCCTCGCCAAACTCAAGCGCAGCCCCACGGCGCCGTATCTGAAGAAACTGCTCCGGCGGTAGCCATGGTCCCTTGCGAACAAGCCCCCGCGCCACCGCTTTGCCCCGAGAGCTAAATCGCGCTGCATTCTCGCTCACTTCCCCCTTCGCCGTGGCGCGGCCTTCAGGCCGCGGTGCTCGACTTGAAAGACGACACCAGTCACCGCTCTCGCGCCGGACATCGCGGGATGAATCCCGCGCCACGGCCGTCCATCTCGACCGACGCCCGAGGTCGTTGTCGCCTCGGCGCCTAGGCCTCTTTCCCGCTGCGGTTTCGCGCACTTCCCCCTCGCCGTGGCGCGGCCTTCAGGCCGCGGTGTTCGACTTAAAAGATGACGCCAGTCACCGCTCCCGCTCGCGCCTGCCATCGCGGGATGAATCCCGCGCCACGGCCGTCCATCTCGAGCGACACCGGAGGTCGTTGTCGCCGCGGCGCCCAGGCCCCTTTCCCGCTGCGGTTTCGCGCACTTCCCCTTCGCCGTGGCGCGGCCTTCAGGCCGCGGTGTTCGACTTGAAAGATGACGCCAATCACCGCTCTCGCTCGCGCCTGCCATCGCGGGATGAATCCCGCGCCATGGCCGCCCATCTCAACCACGGCCGTCCACCTTAACCACAGCCGTCCATCTCAACCATGGCCGCCCATCTCAACCACGGCCGTCCACCTCAACCACAGCCGGCCCTCTCGGTCGACATCAGCGGTTGTATTCACCTCACAGCCCTACCCGTGCTCTTGCCCCTGCTGAGACTCCTGCTTCCCTTGGCCACCGTGCGCCCGCGACTCCTCCTCCCGGTCCTGATCCTTTCAACCGCACTGCAGGCGGCGCCAGTTCCGCCCCCTGGACCGTCCACTTCGGCCACCGAGACCACTTCGCCCACCTCCGATACACCGGCTACCGAGCTCAATCTCCGCACCCTCGGCGCCATCGGCGACAACCGCCCGCACCCGGTCAGCGAGTGGATCGCGCAAAAACGGTACAAGAATCTTCGCGACATCCAGAAGGACTATCCCTTCGTGACCTCGCTCGACTGGAGCGTCGACGAGGTCGTCTTCCAACACGCCCTGCGCTCGCTTCCGCCCGAGGGCGGCACGATTCGCATCCCGCCGGGCCGCTACGTCGCCACCGCCCATGGTTGGCGCATCGACCGCGACCATGTGCGCCTGCTCGGCGCCGGCATGCGCGACACCATGATATCGACCGGACCGAAACTCGACGAAGGCCTCGTACTCGCTCCGTACCGACACGTCGGCTGGCTGACCGGCGTCGACCACGAGTACCCGTTCGCCCCCGACAGCGGTGCCGCCGGCTCCGGAAGTCTTCGCCTGCGCGAACCCGCCCGCGCCGCCGACCTCGCCCCCGGCGACCTCGTCTTCATCCGCAACGGCGCCTGCCGTTTCGACCAGGACTACGGCGAGTTCAACGAAGTCGCCACCACCTCCGACGACGGCGGCATCGTCTTCAAGCATCCACTGTCTCGCGACTACACGCTCGCCTCGCTCAACTGGGCCGCGGAAACCGCCGAGCCGTTCACCCTTCCTTCGCCCGGCAAGACCGTGACGGTTCGACTGAAGACCGGCGAAGGATTCTTCGAATTGCCCAGATCCGGCGCGATCACCGTGGGCGAAGCGCTACTCGAGATCATGCGTTCCGAATCCGCGGGAGCCGTCCTCCGCAATCCCGGCCGAGGCAACCCAGCCCCCGGCACCGTCTTCCCGGCCGGCACGAAAATCGCGAAATCGCGCGCCATCATCCGCCTCACCCGCTCCACGCGCGACTTCTCCGCCCAGGGCCTGCGCGTCTTCGGCCGACGCAAGGCGCTCAACCTTTCCAACAGCTACGAAGCCACGTTCGTCGACTGCGACTTCGTCCGCCAGCCCGACGCCACCACGCCCGGTGGCGGCCTCACGCTCGATGGCGACGGCGGCCGCTTCGCCACCTTCACGCGCTGCACGTTCCGCAGCACCGCCCCGGCCCCGATGCAGATCGCGCGCTCGTTCAGCGACCTCACGTTCACCCGCTGCACCTTCATTTCGACCAACGTGGTCTTTTCCGAGTTCGCGTTCCGGGGCGCCCTCGAACACTCCCAACTGCACGTGCCCTCCGCGCTCGGCAGCGCGATCGTCGTCGGCCGCTCCTGCGGCGACCTGCGCATCGAGGATAACCAGATCGTGGTGACAGGCGGTAAGCTCACCCTCTTCGACACCGGCACCGACATCCACGCCCAGAAGCTCGACGCCCCCGGCGAGTTGATCCTGCGAAACAACAAGATCGTAGCCCCGACCAAACCGCTCCTTTTCCTCATCAGCGACCGCCCGTCGAAGATCTCCGGCAACACCCTCAACAACACCCCCGTCGACCCGCCGCAGAAGACTGCGCCGACGCCCACGCCGTAGCCGAACGCTCGCCGTGAGGTCGAACCTCGTCGCCGAACCTCCGACACGCAATTGAGCACGCCAGAGCGTGGCGCAGGCCTCCGTGCCTGCGATCTCGGGCCCCGCAGGCAGGGACGCCTGCACCACGACCTTCCGATCTCGGACCAATCAGCCCCCCTCGCCCCCCGACTACGGATTCTCCCGCAGATAGGCCGCATAGTCCTCCGGCGTATCCAGGTCGGTCATCGGCCCGGCCGGCACCACCGCCAGGTCCTCACCCGCGCTCCGCAGCAGAGCCCGCGCGCCCGCATCGCCGGCCAGCTCCAGCAGTTTCGGGAAATAGGCCGCGGCGAACAGTACTGGAGGCATCAACACACCGCCGCTTTCCGACGCCACCACGGGCCGGCCGGTCCCGCGCCACTCCTCGCACAGCCGCGCGAGGTGCGCACCGCGGATCGTCGGTTGGTCGCCGAGAGCGACGACCACCGCCGAGAGGCGATTTCCGCCCGCCAGAGCGGCCGCCACGCCGCAGCGCAACGAGGAGCCCATGCCTTCGGCCCACGCGTCGTTAACCACCACGCGAAGCGGCAGTCCGTCGAGCGCTGTGCGCACCGCCTCCGCGTTCGCGCCGAGCACCACGACCACCTCGCCGGCAAAACCTTCGGTCAACCGGCGCACCACCCGCCGGACCAACGCTTCGCCGCCCACCGGCAGCAGCTGCTTCGCGCGCCCCATGCGTTGCGACGCGCCCGCTGCCAATACGACCAACGCGATGGGCTCCGGCTCAACCATGGATCGGCCCCGCGCGATGCTTCAGATTTCCTCCCGTCCGGCTGCTGCGCACCGCCTGCAGTTCCGCGACGATCGCCAGCGCCACCGCCTCCGGCCCGTCGCCGCCGAGATCCAGCCCCACCGGTGCATGCAGTTTCGCGAGCATGCTTTCGTCCGGCGAGAAACCCTCCCTCGCGAGTTCGGCCAACAAGCGCTCGGTCCGTTTTCTCGGCCCCAGCAGGCCGAGATACGCGAGCGGTCGCGGCAGCAACTCGCGCAGCAGCGCGAGGTCGTCGCGATACCGATGTGTCATCACGACCACATGACTCGCGGCATCCGCAACGACCAGCGCGGGCTGCCCGGCCGCGGGCGCCACCCGCACCGCCGCCGCCTCGGGAAAACGCTCCGCCGTGGCGTACGTCGCGCGCGAATCGGCCACCGACACGTGCCACCCGAGCGCCGCGGCAAACGCGACCAACGGCCGGGCATCGTTGCCGGCACCGAACACCACCAGCGCCGGCGCCGCCGGGATCGTTTGCCGAAACACCTCCGCCGCTTCGTCGCGCGGCGCCGCGGCGCCCAGCAGTGTGCCCAACGTATCGGCACCGCCATGCACCACCGCCAAATCCGTCGGGCGGCGCGCCGCGAGGTTCGCCCGCACCGTCTCGGCCCACGAGGGCACGCCCACCGGAACCACTTCGACGAGAATTTTGACCACACCCTGGCAACCCAGCCCCACGCCCCAGACCAGATCGTTCTCGGCGGTCGTGTCGTAGGTCACCAGCTCCGCCCCGCCCCGGGCGATCACCGTGCTCGCCCGCTCCTTCAGATCCTCCTCGAGGCAGCCGCCGCTGATCGAGCCCAGCGACGTGCCGTCGGCCCGCACCAGCAACCGCGCGCCCGCTCGCCGATACGACGAGCCCTCGACGGCGACCAGCGTGGCCAGCGCGGCCGGTCCTCCACGGTTCATGCACAGAGCTTCCACGATGGCAGCGATTTCGGACATGGCGTTGGAGCGATTGGGGATGCCGCACAACGTAGCGCACCAGCTCGGCCCGTGGCCATTGCGAAAACCGACGCCCGCCCGCCGGCTGCATTGAAGTGCCATGTCGCCCGGTGCCGGCGATGCCCTGCCACTTGACCGCACCGCACTCCGGACAAACTTTGCCCCGCCTCCGCGGCGATCCCTCCGATCCGCCGGCCCGCCCAGGCTCGTGTCGTTCAAACCCCGACCACACCCATGCCCGAAGTCATCTCCTTCCGCCTCAACGGACGCCCGGTGCAGGCCACCGTCGATCCCAACCGCCCCCTGCTCTGGCTCCTGCGCACCGAACTCGGCCTCACCGGCACCAAGTTCGGCTGCGGCATCAGCCAATGCGGCGCCTGCACCGTGCTCATCGACGGCGAGGCCTACCGCTCCTGCACCGAACCGGCCCGCACCGCCGCCGGCCGCGACGTCACCACGATCGAAGGACTCGCCATCGACGGAGTGCTCCATCCGGTGCAGCAGGCGTTCGTCGCCCACGACGCCCTGCAATGCGGGTTCTGCACCCCCGGCATGATCCTCACCGCGGTCGCGCTGCTGAACCGGAACCCCGAGCCGACCCGCGAGCAGGTGGTCGCCGGGATGAACGACAACCTCTGCCGCTGCGGCGCCCATGTCCGCATCATCGATGCCATCCTCGAGGCCGCGGCCGCGATGCGGGAAGGAGTTGCGTCATGAACAACCAGACACCCATCGGCGGCATCGCCTCCTTCGGCATGCGTCCGCCCACCCGCCGCGAATTCCTCCAACGCTGCGGCGCCGGCCTGCTGGTCTGGGTCGCACTCGGGCCCCGGCTGCGCGCCGACTCCGAGTCCGAATCGCAGACGACCTTCCGCGCCCGCCCGACGGTGCCGACGGATTTCAACGCCTTCCTCAGCATCGCCGAGGACGGCCGCATCACCTGCTTCACCGGCAAGATCGAGATGGGCCAGGGCCCGATCACCTCGCTGCCGCAGATGCTCGCCGACGAGCTCGACGCCCCGCTCGACGCCGTCGAGATCGTCATGGGCGACACCGAGCTGTGCCCGTTCGACCAGGGCACCTGGGGCTCGCTGACCACGCGCTCGTTCGGCGTGCTCTGGCGCAAGGCCGCCGCCGAGGCGCGCGCGGTGCTGCTCGCCCTCGCCGCCGAGCGGTGGGCGGTGCCGGTCGAGCGGCTGCGCACGGTCGACGGCAGGGTTGTCGACACCGCCGATCCGTCACAAACGATCGGTTACGGCGAGCTCACGAAGGGCCGCCGGATCGAGCGCAAGGTCGTCGCCACCCCCGACCTCAAGAAGCCCGCCGAGTTCAAGATCGTCGGCAAGCCGCTGCTGCGCCGCGACTCCCGCGCGAAGGTCACCGGCGAGGCGAAGTTCACCGGCGACCTTCGGCTCCCGGGCATGTTGTACGCCCGCATCCTGCGCCCGCCCGCCCACGGCGCGAAGCTGCGGAAAGTCGACACCGCCGCCGCCGAGCAGGTCGAGGGGGCGCGCGTCGTGCGCGACGGCGATTTCATCGCGGTGCTGCACGCGTTGCCCGATGTCGCCGAGGACGCGTTGAACCTCGTCTCCGCCGAATGGGCACCGTCGCCCTCGACGCTCGACCACAAGAACATCTTCGACCACCTCGACCGGAGCAAGGAGCCGACTCGCACCGTGAAACAGGGCGGCGACCTCGCCCACGGCCGCACGCGGGCGGTGCAACTCGTCGAGCACACCTACCGCAACGCCTACGTCGCCCACGCGGCGATGGAGACGCACACCGCGCTCGCGCAGATCGAGGGCGACCGCGCCACGATCTGGGCCTCGACGCAGAACCCGTTCGGCGTGCGCGAGGAGGTGGCCCGCACGCTCGGTTTCGCGCCGGAGCAGGTGCGGGTGATCACGCCGTTCGTCGGCGGCGGTTTCGGCGGCAAGGCCTCCAACCAGCAGGCCTCCGAGGCCGCGCGCCTCGCGAAGCTCGCCGGCTGCCCGGTGATGTTGATGTGGACACGCGAGGAGGAATTCTTCCTCGACACCTTCCGCCCCGCCGCGGTGGTGCACGTGAAGTCCGGCGTCGATGCCGAGGGGCGCATCGCGTTCTGGGACTACACCGTGAAATTCGCCGGCGACCGTGGCGGCGACCTGATCTACGACGTGGCCGACCACCGGATCGCGGCCGTGGGCGACTTCTGGGGACCGCCCGGGATCCACCCGTTCGGGGTCGGCGCGTGGCGCGCGCCCGGTTGCAACACCAACGCCTTCTGCCGCGAGCAGTCGATCGACGAACTGGCCCGCCTCGCCGGCGCCGATCCGATCGAGTTTCGTCTGCGCAACCTGAAGGATCCCCGCGCCATCCGGGTGCTCAGGGGCGTCGCCGAACACTGGGGTTGGCAGCCCCAGGCGGGCGTCAGCGGTCGCGGTCTGGGCGTGGCGATCGGTTTCGATGCCGGCACCTATGTCGCCACGGTCGCCGAGGTCGCGGTCGACCGGGAGACCGGGCACGTGACCGTGAAGCGCGTGATGTGCGTGCAGGAGATGGGGCTGTTGATCAATCCGGCCGGCGCGAAGCAGCAGATGGAAAGCTGCATCACGATGGGCCTCGGCTACGCGTTGACCGAGCGGGTCCGTTTCGCGAACGGCGTGTTGCAGGACACCAACTTCGACACCTACGCGATCCCGCTCTTCTCGTGGTTGCCGAAGATGGACACGATCATCCTCGACGCCGACGACCAGCCCCCGCAGGGCGGCGGCGAGCCCGCGATCATCGTGATGGGGGCGGTCATCGCCAACGCGATCCACGACGCCACCGGAGCCCGTCTCTGGGACATGCCGATGACACCCGCAAAGGTGAAAGCCGCTCTCGCCGCCACGGGCACCTGACTCCCCCCAAGCAACCTGTTGCCCCCCATACAACCCCACCACCTCGCGACAAGTGGGTTTCCGGCCGGACTCCCTACTTGTCGCAACCGCCGACAGCATACCGTCCGTGCCGCGCAACCACCGCCTCGAGACGGTCCTTTTCCTCGAGTGCCTCGCGAAACCGCCCTCGAATGCTTCGGTTTCCGCATGAACCCGTCGGTGGGCCGCACCTTGGCCCGCACCCATCGGAATGACCGGTCCTTCGGGCGTCACCTCCGCCGTCTCGCGAACCCAGGCTAGACCTAACTGGCCCGACCCACCAACCCGTGCATCGTTCGCATCCCGCAAACGGGACGCGAACTCGTGCGCCCCGCCCAAGGAAGACCTCGGTCCCGCCGCCCTGACGTCGCTTCGCGAAGTCCTCCGTGCCGCCGTCCGCCCTTCCTTTGCCCCTCTGCGGGGCCGCGACGCCCCGGAGTCCTCGCGCCGCTCGCCCGTTTCGCGCGTCCATTCTGCTTGCCGCTGCCGCGCCCCGACCGTGCGATGGTCGGCGTGTCCGCCGCCGACTTCGTCCACCTCCACCTGCACACCGACTACAGCCTGCTCGACGGCGCCTGCCGCATCGATCGGTTGATGAAACGTGCGGTCGAACTCGGCCAGAAGGCCGTCGCGCTCACCGACCACGGCAACATGTTCGGCGCGATCCAGTTCTACAACGCCGCCAAGGCCAAGGACCTCAAGCCCCTCATCGGTTGCGAGGTCTACATCGCCCGCGGCTCCCGCCTCGAAAAGGCCGGCCGCGGCGACGCCGAGGGCAAGTCGATCTTCCACCACGGCCTGCTCGCCCGCAACCTCGACGGCTACCAGAACCTCCTCAAGCTCGTCTCCGACGCCCACCTCAAGGGCTTCTACTACAAGCCCCGCACCGACTGGGAAACGCTCGCCCAGTACTCGAAGGGCCTCATCGCCTTCTCCGGCTGCCTCGCCGCCATCATCCCCCAGCACCTGCTCGCCGACGACTACGAGTCCGCCCGCCGCGACTGTGCCCGTTTCATCGATATCTACGGCCGCGAGAACTACTTCATCGAGATCCAGGACCACGGCATCCCCGAGCAACGCAAGATCATCCCCGGCCTGCTCCGGCTCGCCAAGGAATTCGACCTGCAGATCATCGCCACCAACGACGTCCACTACGTCAACGCCGCCGACGCCAAGCCGCACGACACGCTCCTGTGCATCCAGACCGGCTCGAAGATCGAGGACGCCGACCGCATGCGCTTCGACGGCACGCAGTTCTACATGAAGTCGCACGACGAGATGCACGCCGTCTTCGGCGAAGTCCCCGGTGCGCTCACGAACACCCTCGCCGTGGCCGAGATGTGCGACCTGGCCATCCCCTTCCCCAAGGGCTCCGAACGCTACCCGCGCTACCCGCTGCCACCCGAGATCAAGGCCCGTTTCTCCCCCGCCGAATACCTCTTCGATCTCTGCGTCTCCGGCCTGCAGAAACGCTACGGCTGCGACCAGGCCGCCACCGCCACGCACCCGGTCGTGGCCGAGCGCCTCGCCAAGCTCACCGACCTGCCGCCCGGCCAGAAGCCCACCGCCCCGGACTACTCCGGCCTCGACCCGCACGAGGTGCTCGTGCTGCGCACCGGCTACGAACTGTCCATCATCAACGTCACCGGCTTCGTCGACTACTTCCTCGTCGTCTGGGACTTCATCAACTGGGCCAAGGAACACGGCGTACCCGTCGGCCCGGGACGCGGCTCCGGCGCCGGCTGCCTCGTCGCCTACCTGCTCGGCATCACCAACATCGACCCGATCCGCTTCGGCCTGCTCTTCGAGCGCTTCCTCAACCCCGAGCGCGTCAGCCCGCCCGACTTCGACATCGACTTCTGCATGCGCCGCCGCGGCGAGGTCATCGACTACGTGCGCGACAAATACGGTCGCGACTGCGTGGCCAACATCATCACCTACGGCACCCTCGGCGCGAAGATGGTCATCCGCGACGTCTCCCGCGTGCACAACCTGCCCTTCGCCGATGCCGACCGCATCGCGAAGATGATCCCCGACGAGCTCAACATCTCGCTCGAGGACTCCATCGCGAAGTCCGCCGAGCTGCGCGCCGAGCTCGAGCGCAACCCCATCGCCCGGAACATCGTCGAGCAGGGCCTCGTGCTCGAGGGCATGGTCCGCAACACCGGCAAACACGCCGCCGGCATCATCATCACCGACCAGCCCCTCGACGACTTCGTGCCGCTGACCTCGCAGGAAGGCGATGTCACCGTGCAGTTCGACATGGGCGCCGTGACCAAGCTCGGCCTGCTGAAGATGGACTTCCTCGGCCTCAAGACGCTCACGGTCATCTCCGACGCCGTCGACAACGTCCGCCGCACCGTGAAGCCCGACTTCGACATCGAGACGATCTCGGTCGAGGACCCCGTCACCTACGAGCTGCTCAACTCCGGCAAGACCGTCGGCGTCTTCCAGCTCGAGTCGGGCGGCATGCAGAACGCCTCGAAGCTGGTCGGCATCTCCAACGTCGACGACATCAACGCCATCTCGGCCCTCTACCGCCCGGGCCCGATGCAGTTCATCCCCGACTACGCCCGCGGCAAGAAGGACCCCGCCTCGATCGTCTACCCGCACCCCCTGCTCGAGCCCGTGCTCAAGGAGACGTACGGCATCATCGTCTACCAGGAGCAGGTCATGGAGTGCGCCCGCGTCATCGCCGGCTACACCCTCGGCGGCGCCGACATGCTCCGCCGCGCCATGGGCAAGAAGGACGTCGAGGGCATGGCCAAGGAGCGCATCAAGTTCGTCGCCGGCGCCAAGCAGCACCACAACATCGACGAGAAGAAGGCCAACGAGATCTTCGACCTGCTCAACAAGTTCGCCCAGTACGGCTTCAACAAGTCGCACTCCGCCGCCTACGCGATGGTCGCCTACCACACCGCGTACCTGAAGGCCAACTACCCGGTGCAGTTCATGGCCGCCGTGCTCACCGCCGAGCTGGGCAACGCCGAGAAGGTCTCCCACTTCATCGCCGAGGCCGAGGCCATGGGCCTCACCGTGCTCGGGCCCGACGTCAACGAGTCGCGCGAGAACTTCACCCCGGTCATGCGCAACCGGAAAGCGGAGACCGGGGACCGGACGACCGGCACCGCCGCCCCCTCCGCCTGGATCCGCTTCGGCCTGGCCGGCATCAAGGGCGTGGGCGAGGCCGCCTCGCAGCGCATCATCGCCGAACGCGACGCCAACGGCCCGTACAAGGATTTCGAGGACTTCATGCACCGCGTCGACACCAAGGCCGTCAACAAGCGCGTGCTCGAGTGCCTCGTGAAGACCGGCGCCTTCGACTTCGCCGGCGAACCCCGCGGCGCCCTCTTTGCCGCCATCGACTCCGCCCTCGCCGCCGCCGCCTCCAGCCAGAAGGACGCCGCCGCCGGCCAGGCCTCCATGTTCGACCTGCTCCAGACCGAGGACGCCGCCGGCAACGGCCGCTCCGCCGCCAGCGTCGTGCAGCTCGACGTGCCCGACTTCACCCAGGCCGAGAAGCTCCAGTTCGAGAAGGAACTGCTCGGCTTCTACGTCTCCGGCCACCCCCTCGCCGCTTTCGCCGGACTCGCCGAGGCGCTCAACAGCCACAAGGAGGAGGACCTGCTCGCCCTGCCCGACAAGACCGAGTTCCGCCTCTGCGGCATCGCCACCGGTATCCAGAAGAAACTCTCCAAGAAGGACAACCGCCCCTGGTCGCCCTTCGTTGTCGCCACCCGCGGCGCCAGCGTGCCCGTGAACATGTACGCCGACGCCTACGAGCTCTACGCCAAGCACCTCGAGCCCGAGAAGCCGATCGCCGTGCTCGGCACCATCCTGCGCAGCGAAGACGGCGCCCGCCTCAACGTGAAGGAATGCTACCCGCTCGAGGCGCACCTGCAGAACAACGTGCGCCGCATCACCTGGCTGGTGCGCCCCGACGACGAGCGCAACGAGGACTTCTTCCGCAGCCTGCGCGACATGCTGCTCAAGACCTCCGGCGACGTGCGCAGCGAGGTCGGCATCCTCTTCGACGACGACATGGTCGCCATCGCCGAGACCGCCGGCGCACTGAACTGGAAGCTCGACCCCGCCGCCTTCCAGCAACTGCGCAAACACCCCGCCCTGCTCGGCACCCTCATCGAGACCCGCCCGATCGAGCTGAAGGAAACCAACCGCTGGAAACGCCGCGGCTGAGCAGTGAGCATTCGGTCGAGGGACGAGGGACGAGTGTCGAGCGCCGGAGTTTCGGAGGCAGATCGAGAGCACCCTCGGGCAATCGCCTTGTTCACAATTGGATTGGCGCTCGCCTCTCGACCGCATCATCGCGGCTGAGCCGCCACGACTGCACGGCGGAGCGGACCTCGCGCCCGAATCGCGTCACGTGGCGGCCCCGTTGCCGTGCCGCCGCTCGCGGACGTGGCACTTCGGTCGTCCGGCCTCCCATCCACTTCCTCCTTTGCACTGGGCGACGGCACGCCCACAGTGCGCTCCTCCATCGCATGCCCGCCCGCTCCAACCTCTCCTCCCTCGCCAATTACGCCGCCGAAGTCATCCGCCGCTGGCGCGAAGGGCTCAACGCCGACGCCGCCCTGCGCGACTTCATGAAACGGCACCCGCAGTTTCCCCAACCCGGCCGCACCAAGCTCACCCGCGCCGTCTTCGCCTACTTCCGCTGGATGCAATGGCTCCCGGGCGACACCCGCCTGCCCGGCCAGATCCAGGCCGCCATGGACCTGCAGGACCGGTACCAAAGCGACCCGCGTACCATAAAAGGCCCGACACTGCTCGCCCGCGCCGTGCCCGAGTGGATCTGGGAGGAGCTCACCTTCGAGTCCGACGAGGCCAAGACGGCCTGGGTGCGCTCGCTGCAGAACACCCCGCCGCTCTGGCTGCGCCCCCGCCCCGGCACCGCCGCCACCCTGGCCAAGAAGCTCGGAGGCTGCGAACCCGCCGAGCACGCGCTCGCGCCCGACGCCCTGCGCTACACCGGACACAACGACCTCTACCGTTGCGCCCCCTTCGAACAGGGCGCCTTCGAAATCCAGGACCTCGCCTCGCAGATCGTCGGCTCGCTCTGCGCCCCGCAACCCGGCCAGACCTGGTGGGATGTCTGCGCCGGCGAAGGCGGCAAGTCGCTCCACCTCGCCGACCTCATGCGCAACAAGGGCACCCTCTGGTGCAGCGACCGTTCCCGCCGTCGCCTCGACAACCTGAAACGCCGCTTCACCCGCGCCCAACTCTACAACTACCGCGTCGCCCCGTGGGAATCCCCCGACCACCTGCCCACGCGCACCAAGTTCGACGGCATCCTCGTCGACGCCCCCTGCTCGGGCGTCGGCACCTGGGCCCGCAACCCCGACGCCCGCTGGACCACCACCCCGCAGGACGTCGAGGAGCTCGCCGCCGTGCAGCTCAAGCTGCTCAACCAGGTCGCCGCTTCCCTCAAGCCCGGCGGCCGCCTGATCTACGCCGTCTGCACCCTCACCCGCAGCGAGACCACCGCCGTCGCCGAGGCCTTCACTGCTGCCCACCCGGAGCTCCAACCGCTGTCGCTCTCGTCCCTCGACACTCGTCTCTCGTCGCCCACCGCCTTCCTCTGGCCGCAAGACCTGCGCGCCAACGGCATGTTCGTCGCCGCATGGCAGCGGAAGTGACACGGATCGACGGCACCACCGTCCGCGGCGACTTCAACGCCCTCGAGGCCGTCCTCCTCTACACCCGCGCCGCCCACCGGCTCGGGTTGTGGGAATCGGAGCGCCTGCTCGTCGAACGTTTCTTCCCGAAAAGACGCGCAGCCCTGCTCGAGGCCGGCTGCGGCGCGGGCCGCGCCACCATCGCGTTGTGGGAACTCGGGTACCACGACCTCACGGCCTTCGACTTCGCCGAGGAGCTCGTCGAACAGGCCCGCGATCTCGCCCAGCAGCGCGGCGCCGACCGCATCCGCTTCCACCACGCCGACGCCACCAAGCCCTCGCAGCTCCGCGCGCTGCTGCCCGTAGGGCGCTCCGCGAAAACCGGAGGGTGCAAGCTCGGTCGCACCGAGAGCGGAGCAATGGAGCCGATGGCCGGGTACGGACCCGATGGGCGCCGCACCACGGGCGCCACTGCGGCCCGCGCCAATCACCGACCACCGTTCGACGGCGCCCTCTTTCTCTTCAACGGCCTGATGCAGATCCCCACGCGCCGGGCGCGGCGGGCCGCGCTGCGCAACATCGCGGCGGTGCTGGCGCCCGGAGCGCCGTTCCTCTTCACCACGCACGACCGCGACGAGCCCGACGAGCTGCACCTCTGGGCCGAGGAGGCGAAACGCTGGGCCGAAGGAACGCGGGACCCGCGGCTGCACGAGTACGGGGACCGGTATTTCGAGCACGAACACGGCCGCACCTTCATGCACCTGCCCACCCGCGAGGAGATGCTCGCCGAGCTCGCCGCCACCGGGTGGGAACATGAATACGACGTCATGCGCGACGACCTCGTGCGCGAGCCGCGCGCCGTGAAGGAGTTCTCCGACAACTGCCGTTTCTGGCTCGTGCGCAAGCCCGCCGCCCGCGGGTGAGCCGCCGCGATCGCGGGCCACGGCCCGTGCTTTCGATCCCGCGAATCGCCCGGCCTTGAGCCGCATCAAGGCGCACCGCACGGGTCCATGGTACCAAGGAGGCGCGATCAAAACGCACCCACACCATGTTCTGTTTTCAATGTGAGCAAACCCACCGTACCACGGCCTGCACCGCCACCGGCGTCTGCGGCAAAGATGGCGAAGTCGCCGCCCTGCAGGACCTGCTGGTCCATGTCGCCAAGGCCGTCGCGCAGCAGGCCCACGCCGCGCGCACCCTCGGCCGCAGCGACCCCGCCGCCGACCGCTTCATCATCGAGGCGCTCTTCGTCACGGTGACCAACGTCAGCTTCGATCCGGCCCGCATCAGCGCGAAGATCTCCGAAGGCCTGCAGGTGCACGCCCGCACCGCCGAGCTCGCCGGCCCCGCCGCTCCCGCGCGGGCGCTGGAGTTGGATTTCGGCGACACCCTCGCCGCCCGCGAGATCGCCGGCCTTGCGGTCGCGATCGACGCCCGCGCCACCGACCGCGACCGCAACGTCGTCGCCCTCGAGGAGCTGCTCGTCTACGGCATCAAGGGCATGGCCGCCTACGCGCAGCACGCCCGCCTGCTCGGGCACGAGAGCGACGCCGTATACGCCTTCCTCGCCCGCGCGCTGGCCGCCGTCGCCGCGCAGGACGGCACCGTCGACAGCCTCTTCGGCCTCTGCCTCGAGGCGGGCACGGTGAACCTCCAGATCATGGAGCTGCTCGACCGCGCCAACACCTCCGCCTACGGCCACCCCGAACCCACGCAGGTGCGCGTCGACCCGATCCCGGGCAAGTGCATCCTCGTCTCCGGCCACGACCTGAAGGACCTCGAGGACCTGCTCGTGCAGACCGAGGGCAGGGGCATCAACATCTACACCCACGGCGAGATGCTGCCCGCCCTCGCCTACCCGCAGCTCAAGAAGTTCCCGCATCTGGTCGGCAACTACGGCGGGGCCTGGCAGGACCAGCAGAAGGAGTTCTCCGCCTTCCCCGGCGCGGTCCTCATGACGACCAACTGCATCCAGCGGCCGCTCGCCACCTACCACGAGCGCATCTTCACCTCGGGCCTCGTGGCCTGGCCGGGCGTGCGCCACATCGGCGACCACGACTACGCCCCCGTCATCGCGGCCGCGCTCGCCGCGCCCGGTTTCACCACCGCCGACTCGGGCCGCCGCATCACGATCGGCTTCGCCCACAACGCCGTGCTCGGCGTCGCGGATACGGTGGTCGGCGCCGTGAAGAGCGGCGCCATCAGGCGCTTCTTCCTCATCGGCGGCTGCGACGGAGCCCGCACCGGCCGCGACTACTACACCGAGTTCGCCGAGTCCGTGCCGCAGGACTGCGTCATCCTCACGCTCGCCTGCGGCAAGTTCCGCTTCAACAAGCTCGAGTTCGGCGAGATCGGCGGCATCCCGCGCCTGCTCGACTGCGGCCAGTGCAACGACGCCTACAGCGCCATCAAGATCGCCGGCGCGCTCGCGCAGGCCTTCGGCTGCGGCGTCAACGACCTGCCGCTCTCGATGATCCTCAGCTGGTACGAACAGAAGGCCGTGTGCATCCTGCTCACGTTGCTCAGCCTCGGGATCAAAAACATCCGCCTCGGGCCCACGCTGCCGGCCTTCCTCTCCCCCGACATCGTCGCGGTGCTCGTCGAGAAGTTCAACCTGATGCCCACCGGCACCGCCGAAGCCGACCTCCAGGCCTGCCTGGCCGGCTGAACGCGGCCAAGACCTCGGGCGCCCGACCCCGGTCGGGCGCCTTTTTCGTATCCGGTTCCGAGTGATCGATCGCGGGCCGGCCGGCCAACCCCGGGAAGTTCCGCCCCGAGCGGGAGGGGTGGCGGAACCGTGTCGCGGTCCGAGTGGGCATTGGGATGCCGCCCCCGGACGAAGGCCCGACGGTGCGCGCCGTTCTGTGGAAGCCGCGGACTACTTCAGCTTCCGCGGGTCCAGCTTGATCACCAGCACCCCGATGGGTTTGTAGCCGAGCAGAACCGGCACCGCGACCTCCACCACGGACTTGCCGTCTGCGGTGTACTCCCGTTGCCAGACCTCGCCCTTGAGCGGAACCTCCAGCCGCGGCAAGCCCTCGTCGCTCCAAGTCTCGGGTTTGCCCACGAAGGCGATCTTCCCGCCGTTCGCGCCGGAGACGAACAGCTCGAGCACCGCCGGGGAGCCGCTGCGTCCAAGAACGGCGCTCGCCGCCGAATCCGACAGGCCCGAAAGCGCCGAATCCCCGACGTTGAGCTCCGCCCATTGTTCCTGGGTCATCATCAGGGCGTCGAACGACGGCGCGGCGTCATAGCTCTTCGCCGCGGCCACGATGGCCGGCTCGGCGGCCAACGCCTTGGCCGAGACCAACTGTTGATCGATCTTCACCTGAAGGGCGGGATCGATCGCTGCGTGCGCGATGCCAACGGCCCAGATGGCCAGCACTGCGAGGGAGGGCAGAAGTCGTCGTTTCATCGGAGGACAAACTGCGGAGTTCAGAGACCCCAGGCCCCCCCTGCAAGGCCCCGCCAGTGCGCTGCCCCACGCGTCCGGTCTTTTGCGAGATTTTGACACAGCCACGGACCGTTGCCGCGGGAGGCGGCAACGAAAAGCCGACCACCTGATGATCGGAACCAGCCATCGACGTTAACCGCGCCGGAAGGAGGCAGCGTTCCATCAACCACACGTGATACTGATCTTACGCAATTTACGTCGATCCAAGAACCGGCGGGAAGAGCCCGGCGTGTTGTTTTGCTATTGCGTCTTAGTCTCATCTTTGGCTTTTGCGACGCATTCTCGTTTCACGTTAAGCAGCTCATTCGAATGCTCTCGCTCCCACCATGCGCGCTCCTTGGCGCGGTCCTGCTCGCTCCGGTATTGCTCCGGGCGCAGCCCGCTCCCATGCCCGCCGCACCACCCCGGGTTCTCACTCCGAGCCTGACCATCTACGGCGAATACTGGGGCAACACCGCCGGCGGCCTCGAAACCGGTGCCCGTTGGAACAGCCTCGCCGACCTCACCCTCGAACTCGACCTCGCCGCGCTCGGCGCCCGGGCCGGTTCCGCCCTCGTCGCCCAGCTCTTCTGGATCGAGAACCAGCGCCACGGAGCGAGCCTCGCCGACCTCACCGGCGCCGCCAATCCGGTCAGCGGTATCCAGGCCTCCGACGCGTGGCGGGTGTTCAACCTGTTCTACCGCCAAACCTGGGGCTCCGAACGTTTCGCCCTCAAGATCGGCCAGATCGCGATCGACGACGACTTCATGGGTTCCGAATACGCGGGACTGTTCGCCTACTCCGCACTCGGCACCATGCCCTCCCAGGTCGCCACCGGCCACTGCGGCACCATCGGCGGCGGCACCGCCTTCCCGATCTATGCCGTCGCGGCGCCGGGCATCCACTTCTCCGCCACCATCAACGACGAGATCGCCCTGCAACTCGGTCTCTACCACGGCGGTCCCGGCCACGACGGGCGGGCCAACCACGGGTTCTCCTGGGACACCGGTTCCGGTCGGGGCTTCGTCGCCTTCTGCGAAGGGGCGTACACTTTCGAGTTGGCCGGCAACCCGTCCACGCTGCGGGCCGGAGGCGCGTTCCACACGGGTCGTTTCGACGATTTCGATACCCTCGCGCTCGAGCCCGACGCCGATTCCGTACGCGGCCACCACAGTTTCTACCTCGTCCACGATCTCGTGCTGGCCGCGGCCGACGAGGAACACCCCACGCTCGGCGCGTTCTGGCGGGTCGGTCTGAGCCCCCAACCGGACCGGAGCGTGGTGCATCTCTACGCCGATGCCGGCTTGAACTGGTTTGCCCCCCTCCCCGCCCGCCCCGACGACGCACTCGGGCTGGCCGTCTCGTACAACGAATACGGCGCGCCCTACCGTCGGCTCGCACCCGACCTCGCCGCCGCGGAAACGGCGATCGAGCTCACCTACCGCGCGCGACTCACCCGTCGCCTCGCCCTGCAGGCATTCCTCCAACGCCACTTCAATCCGCTCCCCGCCGCCGACGGCCGCCGCCACGCCGCGACGGTGTGCGGCTGCCGCGCCGAACTCGCCCTCTAGACCAACCGCCCTCGTTCCCACCATGAGCAACACCACCGCCACCGTCCTCGCCGGCCTCGCCGTCGGCACCCGCGCGAAAATCGCCGGCTTCGCCCTCCCTCCCGCCACCCACCAGCGCCTGCTCGAGATGGGACTCACGACCGGCACCGAATGCATCGTCGTGCGGTACGCACCGTTGGGCGATCCGCTCGAGATCCGCGTGCGCGGCTACCACCTCTCGCTGCGCCAGAGCGAGGCCGCCGGCGTGCATGTATCCATCATCAAGTAGATCCGGTTTCCGCCCGGACTCCCCGACTCCGCCAGCTCCCCGCCACTGCTCCTCGCCGCACCACCCGACGCGACCGGCCGGAGACCGGTCCCACCCACCGTCCGGCCAATCCGCATTCCACAATCCTCCGCGCCATGCCCGCACCCACCTCCACTCCCGCCCCCACCACCCGCGCCGTGCGCACCATCGCCATCGCCGGCAATCCCAACAGCGGCAAGACCACGCTCTTCAACGCCCTCACCGGCCTGCGCCAGAAGGTCGGCAACTACCCCGGCGTGACCGTCGAGAAGAAGGTCGGCCGCTTCGCCGGCGCCCACGGCGAGCCCTTCGACCTGCTCGACCTGCCGGGCGCCTACTCGCTCCAGACCAGTTCGCCCGACGAGGCAGTCGCGCGCGACGTGCTGCTCGGCCGCGTGGCCGATACCGCCGCGCCGGACCTCGTCCTCTGCGTGGTCGATGCCGCCAACCTCGAGCGCAACCTCTACCTCGTCGCCCAGCTCGCCGAACTCGGCCTGCCGTTGGTGGTCGCGCTCAACATGATGGACCTCGCCGAACGCAACGGCCTCGTCACCGATCCCGCCGCGCTGGCCGCGCGCCTCGGCTGTCCCGTGGTGCCGATCGTCGCGTCGCAGAAAAAAGGACTCGTCGGGCTCAAGCATGCCCTCGTCGGCCAACTCGGCGGCGCCGCCCCGCAGCGCGCGCCCTTGCCCGAAGCGGTCGAGACCGCCGCGCGCACCCTCGGCGAGGCGCTCGTGCGCGAGCGCGTCGTCGGCTCGCGTTTCGCGATCGCCGAGGCGTTGCTGCTGCTCTCCGCGGTCGACGACGAGCTCGTCCGCTCGTTGCCCGGCGCACTGCCCGGTACCGTCGCGTACGCCCGTGAGCAGATCGAGCAGGCCGGCATCGACCGCCTCTCCGCCACCGTGCAGGCCCGCTACTCGTGGGCCGCCGAACTCGCCTCGGCCGCCCAGCACGCCAACGATGCCGAGCAGGCCTCCGTCAGCGACCGCCTCGACGCCGTGCTCACCCACCGGGTCTGGGGCTGGCTGTTCTTCCTCGGCGTGATGGCGCTCATGTTCTTCATGATCTTCCGCGCCGCCGAGGTGCCGATGGGCTGGATCGAGACCGGCCAGGCCACGGTCGCCGGCTGGGCCGAAGCCGCGCTTCCCGAGGGCGATTTCCGCGACCTCGTCATCGACGGTGCGATCGCCGGCGTGGGCGGCGTGGTCATCTTCCTGCCGCAGATCCTCATCCTGTTCTTCTTCATCGGCCTGTTGGAGGATACCGGCTACATGGCGCGCGCCGCCTTCATCGTCGACCGCCTCATGAGCCGCGTGGGCCTGCACGGGAAATCCTTCGTGCCGATGCTCAGCTCCTTCGCCTGCGCGATTCCCGGCATCATGGCCGCGCGCACGATCGACAGCACCCGCGATCGCCTTGTCACCATTCTGGTCGCACCGCTGGTGAGCTGCTCGGCGCGCCTGCCGGTCTATGCGCTCCTGATCGCGCTGCTCCTGCCCGCCGGGGGCGCGTGGCAGAAGGCCGGCATGATGCTCGCGCTCTACGCGCTCGGGCTGGGCACCGCCTTCGGCATGGCCTGGCTCTTCCGTCGCACGCTCTTCAAGGGCGAGCGTTCTCTCCTTCTGCTCGAGATGCCGCCCTACCGGCGCCCGTCGCTGCGCGCCACCGCGCTGCGCATGTGGGAGCGCGGCGTGATGTTCCTCAAGCGCGCCGGCACCGCCATCCTCGCGATCTCCATCGTCATCTGGGCGCTCTCGACCTACCCGAAACCGGAAAACCCCGACGCCACCGACGCCCAGGCGCTGGCCGCCTCCTATGCCGGCCAGCTCGGCCACGCGATCGAACCGCTCATCCAACCGCTCGGCTACGACTGGAAGATCGGCGTGGGCATCGTCAGCTCCTTCGCGGCGCGCGAGGTCTTCGTGGGCACGATGTCGATCATCTACGCCGTCGAAGGCGGCGAGGAGGACACCGACTCGATGCGCGAGCGCATGCTCGCCGAGACGCACCCCGACGGCACTCCCGTCTACACGCCGCTGGTGATCTTCGGCCTCATGGTCTTCTACGTCCTCGCGATGCAGTGTCTGCCCACCAGCGCCGTCGTCCGCCGCGAGACCGGCTCGTGCAAATGGCCGCTCTTCCAACTCGCCTACATGACCGCGCTGGCCTGGTCGGCCGCCTTCCTCGTCTACCAGGGCGGGCGCCTGCTCGGCTTCGCCTGATCCGTATTCACCTGTAGGAGCCTGCTTGCAGGCGATCCAGCACCCTTCCCTTTCCTGACACCGATTCGCCTGCCAGCAGGCTCCTACCTTCGCCTTCCATACATCTTTCCGGTTTCCTTCCGAGTCCTCCGTCACTTCCCCGTTCCGAGTTCCGGATCTCCTCCCATTCCGCAATCCGCATTCCCCATTCCGAAATCCGCAATTCCGCCCATGCCCGCCTGGCTCGACCAACTGCTCGTCCTCGCCGCGATCCTCGCCGCCCTCGCCTACTTCTGGCTGGGCGCCCGCAGCCGCCGCCACACCGCCGCGCACGGCACCGGCAGCGCCCCGCCCTGCGCCGGCGGCTGCTGCACGCCGAAGTTGCCGCCGCATCTCAAGCCCCGCCGCTGAAACTTTGGGGCGGCGCTTGAGCCCTCCCCGCGTCACAACATCGCCGAGGCGTCCTGAAGGAGCGCCCCACGTCCCGGCCGGCTTCCGACTCCCCGTTCCGAGCTTCCTCCCATGCCCTGCCTCGCCGACCACTCTCCCTCCCACGACTTCCGCCACGGCAATCCTTCGGGTGAAAGCCGCACCACCCTCGTGCTCGCGCTCACCGTCCTCGTCATGGCGGTCGAGATCGTCGCCGGCCATCTGACCGGGTCGATGGCCCTGCTGGCCGACGGCTGGCACATGGGCACGCACGCCGCCGCCTTCGGCATCACTGTATTCACGTACCGCTACGCCCGCCGCCACGCGCGCGACCGGCGTTTCTCCTTCGGCCCGGGCAAAGTCGGCGCGCTCGGCGGCTTCGCCAGCGCGATACTGCTGGGTGTCGTCGCGCCCTACATGGTGTCGGAATCTGTCCTGCGCCTGCTCCGCCCCGAGCCCATCGCCTTCGACCAGGCGATGCTCGTCGCCGTCGTCGGCCTGCTCTTCAACCTGCTCGGCGCCTGGCTGCTGGGCTCCGGCCAGGACCACCACGGCGGACACTCCCACGGGCACGGCCATGGCCACGGCGGCTCCGGTCACCACGATCTGAATCTCCGCGCCGCCTACCTGCACGTGCTCGCCGACGCCCTCACTTCGGTCATCGCCATCGCCGCGTTGCTCGGCGGCAAGTACCTCGGCTGGAACTGGCTCGATGCTGCTGTCGGCATCCTCGGCGCCGCGATGATCTCGCGCTGGGCCTACGGACTCGTGCGCGAGACCAGCACCGTGCTGCTCGACCGCGAGATGGACAATCCCGTCGCCGCCGAGATCCGCGAGGCCGTCGAGAGCGACGGCGACTCGCGCCTCACCGACCTGCACCTGCTGCGCGTCGGCCTGGGCCAGTACGCCGTCGTCGCCACGATCATAACACACAAGGACCGCACCGCCGCCGAGTATCGCGAGCGCATCTGCATCCACGACGAGCTCGTCCACTTCAACCTCGAGGTCGCCCGCTGCGACTGCCGGTAGCACCGCGCGTTCACCGCGCGTTTTCGATCTCCAGCCGCGTGTCGCCGGCTTCGTCCTTGGTCAGCAGCCAGTCCGTCTCGGTGGTTTTCTCGAGAAACGCCTCGTCGTGGCTCACCAGCAGCAGCGCGCAAGGACAGTCCGCCAACGCCTCCTCGAGACAGCGGATGCCGGGCAGGTCCATGTGGTTGGTGGGTTCGTCCATCACGATGAGATGCGGGCCGCGCACAATGCCGAGCGCGAGCAGCAGCTTGCGCACTTCACCCGGGCTCGGCAGCGCGCTCTCCAGCAACCGCGCCGGCCGCGAGCCGAGGCGGCTGATCGTCGTCATCACCCGACCGCGTTCGTCGTTGGGCAGGCGTTTGACCGCCTCCAGCAGCGCCCGCGAATCCTCCGCGGAGATCTCCTGCGGCACCGTTACCAGTTTTTCCTGCGACAGTTGCAGCTGGCCGAGCAGATGCCGCACAAGCGTGCTCTTCCCCAAGCCGTTGGCTCCCTTCAACGCGATGCGGCTCGCGCCGCCGATCGCCAGATCCGGGAAGTGCAACCAACGCCCGCCGCCGAGCGGCAGACGCCCCGCCGCCAAGCGCAGCAGGAAATCCCGCGGCATGAACGACGCGCCATCCACCCAGATCCCGGTCTCGTAGCGCTTCTTCACGGCGAACTCGGCGCGCTGCGCCTCCACCTTGCCGGCCCGCTGCTTCATCTGCGCGGCCATCTTGCCCGCGTAGGCGTCCTTGCCGGTCAACTTCGCCAGCGCCCGCATCGCACGGCCGTCGTGGTCGTTGGCGGGGATCTTCTTCTGTTTCGAACCGCGCGCCGCCGCGGCCTTCTGGTCCGCGATCACCCGCCGACGCTGCGCCTCCGCCTGGAGCCGGCTCGCGGTGCGCCGCAGCGCATCGTTGGCGCCCTGCGCAAACGTCTCCTCGCGCTCCTGCTGCTCGAGCGCCTCGGTCACGCCGCCGGGACGCAGCACCGCCGTGGGCGGATCGAGCAGCAGGCACTGCGAGCAAAGGCCATCCAGCAGCGTGCGGTCGTGGCTCACCAACAACCCGATACCGCAGAAATCCTCGAGCGCCTGCCACAGCAAACGGCGCGCCTCGGCGTCGATGTGGTTGCTCGGCTCGTCGAGGGCGAGCACCGCCGGTTCGCGCCAGAGCGCCACCGCGATCTGCGCCCGTTTTCGTTCGCCGTGGCTCAACGTTGCCCAGCGTTCCGGCCAGTCCTCGCCCACGCGTAACCGCGCCTTGAGCACGGCGGCATCCGGCGCCCAGATGAAATCCTCGAAGAACTCCGGCGGCTCGTCGGTGCGCTGCGCCACGTACAGCGCCAACCCCTGCCGCTGCACCGAGCCGCCCTGCGCCGCCAGCTCCCCCGCGGCCACCTTCAGCAAAGTCGTCTTGCCCGCGCCATTGGGACCGACGATGCCCGTCCAGCCGGAGGGAAACTGCACGGTCAGCTCCGTGAACAAGGGCGCGGTCATCCCCGGATGCGCGAACTCGACCGACTGCAGAATCAACTGGGCGGAAGCCATCCCTCCACCGTGAAGGCGCGGCCTCGCCCCCCGCAATGCCAAGTTCTCCGGCACCCCACTCGCGCCATGAGCGGGTTTGCTGCCCCTCGCGCTTGCTGCCCCACCCCCGCCCGGTAGCTTGGCGCGACACATTTCCCGAATATGAAAACAACCACCGAAACCACCGCTCCCACCCGCACCGCCTCCCCCGTCGCCGCCGCCCTCCAGCAGGTACTCGCCGACTCCTACGCGTTGATGGCCATCACCCACCATGCGCACTGGAACGTCGAGGGCCCCGACTTCTTCCAGCTCCACTCGGCCTTCCAGGAACAGTACGAGAACCTCTTCGAGGCCATCGACGACCTCGCCGAACAGGCGCGCATCATCGACGCCTTCCCGGTCGGCGGTCTCGCCACCCTCGCCCAACAGGCCGGCATCGAAGAGCTGCCCGTCACCGCGCCCGCCAAGGATTTCGTCGCCGGGCTCGTCGTCGCCCATGAGAAGACCCTGGCCGACGCCATCAAGCTGCGCGACACCGCCGAACAGGCCGGCGACCTCGAGACGCAGGACGTGGCCATCGGCCGCATCCAGTGGCATGGCAAGACCCTCTGGATGCTGAAGAGCTACCTGAAATAACGCCCCGTCCACCGCCGTGCACGCCTCCTACCCGGGGCGCCGCACCCACTCCATGGGCACGCTCCCGTTTCGCGATCCACTCCGGGCGGATGCCTCGCCCGCCCCTCCGGTCTCCTGCCCGTTCCACGACGGTCCGCAGACGCTCGACCTGCTGCTCGGCGAGCTGCGCCACGCCTCCCCGGAGCTGGTCGACCTCGCGCTCGAGCTGCGCCACGCCCTGACCGGCGGCGCCGACGCCGAACACCTCCTCGCCCTCGTCTTCACGCTCCGGCGCCGGCTCGCCGGCCGCCACCACCTCGCCTTCTACCGGGTCCGCTGTTGGCTGCGCCGCGCGATCGTCGCCGAGGTCCGGCCCGACCGTGCAAGCCCGTGGCGCTCCTGCCCCCTGCCGCTCGACTGCGGCCGCCTCGAAGAACTGCGCAACCGCTGCCTGGCGACCCTGGCCGAAAATTCCGAGCACTGGCCACCCACCGCGGCGTTCCGCGTGCGCTACGCCGCGGCGCCCGCGGCCGCTGCTTGACGCCCCCCGGCGCACGCACTGCCATGCGCCCCTGCCGTGAAGACCGACCTCTTCGACTATCCGTTGCCCGCCGAGCTGATCGCCCAGACGCCCGCCACGCGTCGCGACCAGTCCCGTCTGCTCGTGGTCGATCGGGCCCGGCGCACGTTCGCACACCACGTGTTCGCCGACCTGCCCGACCTGATCGGCGGCCGCTACACGCTGTTCCGCAACAACGCCAACGTCATCCCGGCCCGCCTCTTCGCGAATCGCCCCACCGGCGGCAAGGTCGAATGTTTCCTCCACCAGCCGGCGCACGGGGCCAACGACTGGTGGTGCCTGCTCCGCCCCGGCCGCAAACTCCCGCCCGGATCCACCTTCGGCCGCGAGGGCTGGTTCACCGCCACCGTCGCCGAAAAGCACGAGGAACGCGGCTACCGCGTTGTCTTTGAAACCCCGGGACACGGCTCCATCGTCGAGGTCGCCCACGCGATCGGCGAGGTCCCGCTGCCGCCCTACATCGAACGCGACCCCAACACCGGCGGCGCACTCGCCCCGCTCGACCGCGACCGCTACCGCACCCACTACGCCGACCGCTCGAAATCCGTCGCCGTGGCCGCGCCCACCGCCGGGCTGCACTTCACGCCGGAGATCGACGAGCGCCTCGGCGCCGCCGGCGCGGAGTTCTTCGCCGTCACCCTCCACGTCGGCCTCGGCACGTTCCGCCCGATCCAGACCGACGACATCGAGGCGCACCAGATCCACCACGAGCTCTACGAGGTGCCGCCGGCCACGCAGGCGGCACTGTTCGCCCGGCCGGGGCGCCGGCTCGCGGTCGGCACGACCAGCGTGCGCACGATCGAGGATTTCCTGCGCAAGCACGCCGCGCCCGCCCCGGAGCCGATCCTCGACGAGGCGGCGCTCTTCCTGTATCCGCCTTCCACCTTCCTGGGCGTCGACGCGCTGATCACCAACTTCCATCAGCCGCGGTCCACACTGCTCTGCCTCGTGGCCGCCTTCCTCACACCGGGCCGTCCCGAGGGCATCGCCTGGCTGCACGAGCTCTACGCCGAGGCGATCGCGAAGCGGTACCGATTCTTCAGTTACGGCGACGCCATGCTCATCCTCTGAAGCCCCGGCCGTCTCCTCGCGAACACGCCCCGACGCACACTCGACGCCCGCCGTCGCTCCAGCCGCCCCAACATAGCCCCCGACACCGGCGAACCGGTGGCCGGCACAAGCCAACTGGTCGGAGCAGTCGAGGAACCACCCATGCCTCCGCCTCCGTCCCCACCACCGCCGAGGAAATCGCCACCTTCAAGCAAGCGGGCCGGGCGTGATCGTCGTCGACACCAACATCCTCGCCTACCGCTGGCTGCCAAGCCCCCGTACGGCCGAGATCGAGGCACTCATCCGGCACGATCCGCAATGGGCCGCGCCCCTGCTCTGGCGCTCCGAATTCCGCAACGTCCTCGCTGGCTGCATCCGCACCGGGAAGCTCTCCCCTGCCGACGCCGAACGCGCCACCCACCACGCCGCCGGTTGTCTGCTCGGCGGCGAACACGCCCTCTCCGACCACGCCGTGCTCGAACTCGTCGCGCGCACCAAGTGCACCGCCTACAACTGCGAGTACGCCGCCCTCGCCATCTCCCTCGGCACCGTCCTCGTCACCGAGGACAAGGCGTTGCTCGCCGCCCTGCCGAAAGTGTGTCACCCGCTGGCCAACGCTGCCAGTGCGCCATAGCCAACCGCCTCTGAAGATCCCTTGGGTGCGACTGACCTGGAGACTTCTTTTGACAGCTTCTCAATCTCACGACTCCATCCAGTAAGGTTAGTAAGGATTGATAAGTTCTCTTGAATCATGGACCCGCTGCGCAACCCTTTCTCCCCCGGCGCCGGCAACCGGCCACCGGAACTCGCCGGTCGCGACGACCTTCTCGACTAGGCAATACTGGCCCTGAACCGCATCAAGGCAGGGCGTTCCGAACGCAGTCCGCTGATCGTCGGGCTGCGGGGCGTGGGCAAGACGGTGCTATTGGTGGAAATTCGCAAGAAGGCCGAGCAGGCGGGTTACAAGGCCGTGATGGTCGAGGCACGCGAATCCGTTCCGCTTGCGCAACTACTGCTGCCTGGTCTCCGCAAACTCATCCTGAACTTGGACACCGGGAAAGCGATCGGTGCCAAGGCCAAGCGGGGGCTGAGGGTGCTCCGCAGCTTCTTGTCCGGGCTCAAAGTCAGCATCGGCGAACTGGAACTGAGCCTAGACAGCCCGCCGGAACTCGGTGTCGCCGACAGTGGCGTTCTCGAATCCGACCTGGCCGACGTTTTCATCGCGTTGGGCGAAGCCGCCGCCGAAGCCGGAACCGCCATCGCCATCATCATCGACGAGCTGCAATACGTCGACGAAGCCGAGCTCGGCGCGTTGATCATGGCCGTCCACAAGATCGCACAGGAACAGCTTCCGCTGATCGTCATCGGGGCCGGACTACCGCAATTGGCCGGCAACACCGGCCGCGCCAAATCGTACGCCGAACGGCTCTTTCTCTTCCCTCAGGTCGGCGCCTTGAACGAAAAAGATGCGCGGACCGCCCTCCAGGAACCGGTACGCGCTGAAGGGGCGGCGTTCACCGAGGCGGCGCTCAAGGAAATCATCCGACAAACCAAAGGGTATCCGTACTTTTTGCAGGAATGGGGCTCCGTGTCTTGGAACCATGCTCCCGGTTCACCGATCGATGCCGAGATAGTGCAGGCGGCGAGCGCCCAAGTCATCGCTCACCTCGACCAGAACTTCTTCCGTGTCCGCTTCGACCGGCTCACACCCCGCGAGAAAGACTATCTCCGCGCGATGGCTGAATTGGGCCAGCAACCGCAACGATCCGGAGATATCGCCCAAATCCTCGGGTTGAAATCCGAGAGCGTCGCCCCACTGCGCGCCGGGCTCATCGCCAAGGGAATGATCTACAGCCCCCAGCACGGCGACACCGCGTTCACCGTCCCGCTCTTCGACGAGTTCATGAAGCGCACGATGCCCGACCTCCCGAGGCCTCGCACCAAGAAGGCGAAAAAATGAGCGCCTCGCGCGATGACTCCGGCGGCGAACATGCCGTATCCGATCACCCCGCGCTCGACCTCGTCGCCCGCCCCCAGCGCCCCACCGACAACTGCGAGTACGCCGCGCTCGCCATCACCCTCGGCACCATCCTCGTCACCGAGGACAAAACGTTGCTCATTTCGTTTCAGCCGCGCGCAGAGCTTTGTACATGAAAGGCGGGTCCGCAGGGAGTCCGATAGCGAGAAAAGCGCGACCATCTTTTTCGAAGTAGAGACAGGACAGTCCATCGAAAGGAGCACCGGCCAAGACTCCCGCTGCTTTGACTGGGCTTGCCTCCTTTCCTGATGTGGTGCGCAGCTCTCGCAATGCGACACGGTATTCGAGAACCTCGCGTCCCCAATCCCGGGGAGGAACCACCAACTCCAAATAGGTCGAATTGTCGGTTGAGAATTGGTTGTTCCGTTTGAATCGAAAGACGATCTGTCGCCCTTCCAGTTCTGCTGTGCCATCGTATCCCGTTCCCCTATCTCTCTCAGGGCCATCGTAGACCCAGTGTCGCGGAATCGAAGAATAAGGAGAAACGCAGCCGGCAAGAAACAAGGCAAACAGCGGCCCGCCGAAAAGCCGCAGAACCCTTGATCGATTTCTGATCGCCCAACGCTGCCCTGTTGTGTCCATCCTCTTCATTCACTCGAGTTTGCGATTCACTCCGCCGCCGCGCGGCGCCATTTCGCCAGGGCTTGGCCGGTAACGCTGCGGGGCTCGTTGAGGATGCCCTCGCGGGGCCCGGCATAGATGAGCTCGCCACCGGTGCGGCCGCCGCCGGGGCCGAGGTCGACGATCCAGTCGGCGAGGTTCATCACGTCGAGGTTGTGCTCGATCACGATGATCGTGTTGCCGGCGTCGCGCAGCTTGAAGAGCAGGTCCATCAGCTTTTGCACGTCGACCCAGTGCAACCCGGTCGTGGGCTCGTCGAGGATGTAGAGCGTGCGGCCCTGCTGGCGCTTGCTGAGCTCGAGCGAAAGCTTCAGGCGCTGCGCCTCGCCGCCGGAGAGCGTCGTGGCCGACTGGCCGAGCGCGAGATAGCCGAGACCGACGGCCTCCAGCGTATCGAGTTTCTCGACCAGCCGCGGGAAGTTGCGGAAGAGCTGGCGCGCCTCGCTCACCGACATCGCGAGCACGTCCGCGATGGTGTATCCGTGGAAACGCACCTCGAGCGTCTCGCGGTTGTAGCGTTGGCCGCGGCAGCTCGGGCACTCGGTGTACGCGTCCGCCATGAACTGCATGTCGAGGCGGATCTGGCCGTCGCCCTGGCAACGCTCGCACCGGCCGCCGCGGGTATTGAACGAAAAACGGCTGGCCTTGTAGCCGCGCACCTTGGCCAGCGGCACCTGTGCGAAGAGATCGCGGAGCTGGTCGAAGAGCTTCGTGAACGTGGCGGGATTCGAACGCGGGCTGCGCCCGATCGGCTCCTGGTCGACGCGGACTGCCTTGTCGAAATGGTCGAAGCCGTCGATCGCCTTGTGCTTGCCGGGGATGATCTTCGCGCCGTTGAGCCGGCGCGCCGCGGCGGAGGCGAGAATATCGTTCACCAGCGTGCTCTTACCCGAGCCGCTCACCCCGGTGACGCACGTGAACACGCCGACCGGGAACGCCGCGGTGACGTCGCGCAGGTTGTGCTCGCGCGCACCGCGCACCGTGAGCCAGCGGTCGTCGGCGGGATAGTCCTTCACGTCCTTCGACACGCTCATCTTGCGCGCGAGGAACGGCCCGGTGCACGACTGCGCCATCGGCAGGCGCATGCAGTCGGCCGGCGTGCCGGAGAAGAGGAGACGCCCGCCCTCGGCGCCCGCGCCGGGCCCGAGCTCGATCAGCCAGTCGGCGTGGCGCATCGTGTCCTCGTCGTGCTCGACCACGACCACGGTGTTGCCGCGGTCGCGCAGGTCGACGAGCGAGCGCAGCAACCGGTCGTTGTCGAGCGGATGCAGGCCGACGCTGGGCTCGTCGAGCACGTACACGACACCGGTCAGGCCCATGCCGAGCTGGGTGGCCAGCCGCACGCGCTGGGCCTCGCCGCCGGAGAGCGTCGAGTACTCGCGGTCGAGCGTGAGGTAGCCGAGACCGGTCTCGTTGAGGAAATGCAGCCGCTGCCGGATGCCGCCCACGACCTCGCCGTACGGCGTGTTGTCGGCGGAGGCGTCGCCGCGATCGAGCGTGGCGACGAAGGCAAGCGCCTGCTCCACATCGAGCGCGAAGAAATCCGGCAACCTCACCCCGCCAACGACCACCGCCGCGCTGGCCGGCGCGAGGCGCGCGCCGTGGCAGGTCGGGCAGTCACCAGCGATCTGGTACGTGGCGAGGCGGGCGGCGAAACCGTCGCTGCTGGTCTCGCGGCGCGACTCGTCGAGCATGGCGAACACGCCGGGAAACGGCGCCGTCTCGGCGCTGTTGCCGCGTTTGAGCCGGAAGGTGAAGACGCGCTCACCCGCGCCGTGCAGCAGGGCGTGGCGCACGTCGTCGGGCAGCTCGCGCCAGGGCTTGTCGGCGTCGAAGGGCAGTTGTTCGGCGAGCTGCTTGAGCAGGGCGTTGTTGCGGATGATGACGTTTTTGCCGCCGATGCGCAGCGGCTTGAGCGCGCCCTCGCGGACCGACTTCTTCGGGTCGGGCACCACGAGTTCCTCGGCGAACTTCAGCGCCCGCCCGAGCCCGCCGCAGGTCGGGCACGCGCCCTCGCTGTGGTTGAAGGAGAAATGCCGCGGCGTGAGCTTCTCGAAGATCGTGCCGCAGACCTCGCAGGCGAGGCTCTGGCTGAGCGCCTGCTCGACCCAGGGCCCGTCGTTGCCGGCCTGGGTGAGCGCGAAAGCGCGTCCCTGCCCTTCGCGAAACGCGAGTTCGAGCGAGTCGGCCAGCCGGCTGCGCTGGTCGGGGTTGAGCACGAGGCGGTCGACCACGAGTTCGACCGCGGCCTCCTTCACGCCCGCCGGGATGACGTTGCGGTCGTCGAGATTGACGATCTCGCCGGCGATCCGCACACGCTGGAAGCCGCGCTGGCGCAGGCGCGGGAGTTCGTCGCGCAGCACGGAAACCTTCGCCGTCATCACCGGCGCGAGCAGCATCGCGCGTTGGCCGGCGCAGTCGCGCAGGAGTTTCTCGACGCACTCGTCGAGCGTGTGCTGGACGACGCGTCCGCCGTCGTGCGGGCAGCGTTGTTCGCCGTGCAGCGCCCAGAGCAGGCGCGCGTAGTCGGCGATCTCGGTCACGGTCGCGATGGTGCTGCGCGGCGAGCCGCCGCCGGTGCGCTGCTCGATCGCGAGCACGGGGGACAGGCCGTGGATGAAATCGACGTCGGGCCGCTTGAGTTGTTCGAGCATCTGGCGGGCGGCCGCCGAGAGGCTCTCCATGTACTTGCGGTAGCCCTCGGCGTAGAGGGTGTCGAAGGCCAGCGACGACTTGCCCGAGCCCGAAACGCCGGTGACGACGACCAGTTTGCCCCGCGGGATGCGCACCTCGAGGTTCTTGAGGTTGTGCTCGCGGGCACCCTTGATGTGGATGAATTCGCCGAGACCGGACGCCATGGGGCGGAGAAAACAGCGGGAAACCGACGTCGGCGCAACGGTTGTTTCCGCCCCGAGAGGGAAGCGCCCCAAAGGCGCCCACCGCAACTAACCTCGGAGACGCTTCACCGGAGACGCCGGGAACCAGCCCCACCACCACCACCGCGGCGCATGCCCCCTCCGCGAAAACCGCACACCAGCCGCCCCCCCCGCCCCCCCGCAAAAGCACCTGTGAAAATACTGCGACGGTCGTCACGTTATTCGGTATTCTGAATACATCGGGAACCGCCGGCGGGGGCTCGCCCGGGGCGACGAGGGGCACGGCCGGATCGCCATCCGCCACGTTGCCCAACGCCGGTGCGCCCTCGCTCCGACCTTTCCGACCGCCAAACCCGCTCCGCCCGAGCGTCCCGGGCCCCGCGCTTCGGCCTTGATCAAACCCGCTCCGGCGTTTGCCTTCCCCTCCGTCAGGCACTCAACGATCCATTCGTAAATCCTCGCGGCCTCCCCCACGCCGCGCCTCAACCCTCGCGATGAACCGATACCTGAACCCCCTCGCCCGCACCGGCCTTGCCGCCTCCGGGCTCCTGCTCGCCGCCGCCACCGCCTCCGCCGTCACGATCGACTTCGGTCCGGTCACCGGAAACTTCGACTCCACCTTCTCGATCGGCGCCGCCTACCGCCTCGGCGATCCCTCCCCCGACCTCTACGCCACCACCGCCTCCTTCGACGGCGTGCCCGGCACCGCGGCCTCGGTCAACGGCGACGACGGCAACCTCAACTACGAACGCGGCTTCTATTCGCTGCTCGCCAAGGGCACCCACGACCTCGAGCTGCGCTACGGCAACCTCGCCGGCTTTTTCCGCGCCACCTACTACAAGGACTTCGAGGTCGGCCGCGCCAAACACGAGCGCACCCCGCTCAGCAGCCTCGGCAAGAAGAAGACCGAGAGCGACATCAGCCTGCTCGACGCCTACCTGAGCTACCAGTTCGAGGTCTCCGAGATGCCGGCCAACCTCCGCTTCGGCCGGCAGGTGCTCAGCTGGGGCGAGAGCACCTTCATCCCGAACGGCATCAACGCCATCAACCCCGTCGACGTCTCCCGCCTGCGCACCCCGGGCTCCGAGCTGCGCGAGGCGCTCAAACCCGTGCCGATGGTCTCCGGCTCGATCTCGGTGAACGACTCGCTCTCGTTCGACGCGTTCTACCTGCTCGCCTTCAAGAAGACCGACCTCGACCCGCGCGGCTCGTATTTCAGCTCCAACGACTTCGCCAGCGTCGGCGGCGAGAGCGTCTTCCTCGGCTTCGGCGCCCTCGCCGACACCGGCACGCTCGGCGCCGTCTCCCGCTCGGCCGACCGCAACGCCGACCACCAGGGCCAGTTCGGCGTCGCCGCCCACTACCTCGCCTCGAACCTCGGCGACACCGAGTTCGGCGCCTTCTTCCTCAACTATCACAACCGCCTGCCCCTCATCAGCGCCACCACGCCGACCCGCGGCATCAGTTCCGCCGAAGTCCTGGCCACCGCCGGTTCCCTCGCCCAGACCAGCCTCGCCCCGGCGATGATCGCCAACGGCTACCCGGCCTCCGCCGTGCCCGCCGCGCTCAACACCCTGCTCGGCGCCGCCCTCACCGGCGTGCCCGCCGGAGCCCTACCGGCCTCGCTGCAGCCCTTCTACCCGGCCGCCGCCCAGATCGCCGTCGGCGCCAAGAAGCTCGGTTTCCTCTCCGCCGCCGCCACCGGCCGCTACTACCTCGAATACCCCGAGGATATCCAACTCATCGGCGCAAGCTTCAACACCACCGTCGGCACCGTCTCCCTCCAGGGCGAAGTCTCCTACAAGCTCAACCAGCCCCTCCAGGTCGACGACGTCGAGCTGCTCTTCGCCGCCATGTCCGCCCTCGATACCCCGACGGGCACGCAGTACGGCAAGTACAACCAGCTCGGCGACTACGCCGGCCGCTACGCCACCGACATCCGCGGCTACCGCCGCCACGGTGTCTGGCAGGCGCAGGCCACCGCCACCAAGGTCTTCGGCCGCCTGCTCGGCGCCAACCAGTGGTCGCTCGTCGCCGAAGTCGCCGCCGTCGGCGTGCCCGGCCTCGAGGACAAGAGCGTGCTGCGCTACGACGCGCCCGGCACCTACACCTCCAACGAAGCCCTCGCCATGATCGGCACCGGCAACGGCGCCTTCCTCACCACCCCGGGCAAGGACTTCGCCGACGACTTCTCCGCCGGCCTCCAGCTCTTCGCCAAGTTCGACTACAGCGACCTCTTCGCCGGCGTGAATGCGTCGCCGATCATCGGCTACGCGTACGACCTCGTCGGCAACACCCCGCTGCCGCTGGGCAACTTCGTCGAGGGCCGCCGCACCCTCACCCTCGGCGTCGAGTTCACCTACCAGAACCGGTGGGCGCTCGACCTGCGCTACGTCAACTTCGCCGGCGCCGGCGCGCAGAACCTCATCCATGACCGCGACTTCGTGTCCTCGACGATCAAGTACTCCTTCTAACCCGGCCTACCCGCCTCCGCCCATGAAGACTTCCGCCTTCCGCCTGCTCTCGGCCGCGTCCCTGGCCGCACTCCTCTCCGCCCGCCTCGCCGCCGGCGTCTCCCCCGAGGAGGCCGCCCGCCTCGATGGCGACCTCACCCCGCTCGGCGGCGAGCGCGCCGGCAACGCCGCCGGCACCATCCCCGCCTGGACCGGCGGCGTCACCACCGCACCCGCCGGCTACGAACCCGGCATGCACCACCCCGATCCCTTCGCCGACGACCAGCCGCTCCACACCATCACCCCGGCCGACGCCGACCGCTACCAGGACCAGCTCACCGCCGGCCACCGCGCGCTCCTCCAGACCTACCCCGATTACAAGCTCGTCGTCTACCCGACCCGCCGCAGCGTCGCCAACCCGCAGTACATCTACGACGCCACGAAGAAGACCGCCATCGACGCCAAGCTCGCCCCCGACGGCAACGGCGTGCTCGACGCCGTCATCGGCGTGCCGTTCCCCCTTCCCGCCAACGGCCAGGAGGCGATGTGGAACCACCTCCTGCGCTTCCGCAGCGCCGCCGCCCAGCGCACCATCAACCAGGCCACCCCCGGCCGCGGCGGCGACTACAACCTCGTGCGCTTCGAGGAGGAGTTCCTCTTCCCGTATGTCCAGGAGGACATGACGCCCGAGAAGCTCGACAACATCGTCTTCTACTTCAAGCAGGCCGTCACCGCCCCCGCCCGCCTCGCCGGCTCGATCCTGCTCGTGCACGAGACGCTCGACCAGATCAAGGAGCCGCGCAGCGCCTGGATGTACAACACCGGCCAGCGCCGGGTGCGCCGCGCCCCGCAGGTCGCGTACGACGGCCCCGGCACCGCCGCCGACGGCCTGCGCACCAGCGACCAGCTCGACATGTTCAACGGCGCCCTCGACCGCTACGACTGGCAGCTCCTCGGCAAGCGCGAGCTCCTCGTGCCCTACAACTCGTACCGGCTCCACAGCGACAAGGTGCGGTACAAGGACATCGTCACCCCGCTGCACATCAACCAGGACCTCGCCCGCTACGAGCTGCACCGCGTCTGGGTCGTCGAGGCCACGCTCAAGCCCGGCACCAGCCACATCTACCCGCGCCGCACCTTCTACCTCGACGAGGACAGTTGGCAGATCCTCTGCGTCGACCAGTACGACGCCCGCGGCCAGCTCTGGCGCGTCTCCGAGGCCCACTGCATCGAGTACTACGACGTGCTCAGTTTCTGGAGCACCCTCGAGGTCCACACCGACCTGGTCTCGGGCCGCTACCTCGTCTACGGCCTCGACAACGAGGACAAGATGTACCGCTTCAACATCAAGCGCGCCGCGCAGGACTTCACCCCCGCGACCCTGCGTTCCGAGGGCCTGCGCTGAGTGAGCCCGCGCCTCCCCCGTAGGGGCGTTGCTCGCGACGCCCTCTTTCCCTGTAGGGGCGTTGCTTGCGACGCCCTTCCCGCCCACCGCTCCATCCCGAGGGCGTCGCAAGCGGCGCCCCTGCGATGCGCACTCCTGCTCGCGCTGCTGCTCGGCCTCGCCCCGACGCCCATCGCGCAGGCGGCCGATCAGCCGGATCCGGCCGATCCGGCCGATTCTTCCTCCCCGTCTGTCGCGACCTCCACCGCCACCGACGGCCCCGCCCTGCTCGCGCCCTTGGCCGCACGGTCGCTGCTGCTCGATGTGACCGCCGCCGGACCGCGGCTCGTCGCGGTCGGTGAGCGCGGGCACATCCTCCTCTCCGACGACCAGGGCGCCACCTGGGCCCAGGCCCCCTGCCCGACCCGCGCCACCCTCACGGCGGTCACGTTCTCCGACCCCCGCAACGGCTGGGCCGTCGGCCACCTCGGCACCATCCTGCGCACCGGCGACGGCGGCGCGACCTGGGCCAAGCTCTCCGCCGGACTCGACCGCGAGAGCGTGCTGCTCGACGTGCTCTTCCTCGACGACCACGAGGGCTTCGCCGTCGGTGCCTACGGGTTGTGTCTCCACACCAACGACGCCGGCGAGACGTGGACGCAGTCCACGCCCCAGCCCGACGAATACCACTTCAACCAGATCGCGCGCACCGACGACGGCGTGCTCTTCCTCGTCGGCGAGGCCGGCACCGTCCTGCGTTCACGCGATCGCGGCGCCACCTGGCAGGCCGTCCCGCCCGCCTACGACGGTTCGCTCTTCGGGCTCGTCCCCCTCGCCGACGGCCAGCTCCTCGTCCACGGCCTGCGCGGCCATGTCTTCCGCTCCACCAACGGGGGCTCCGGCTGGCTCCCCGTCGACACCGGCACGCCGACCCTGCTGATGGGCGGGCTCCGCCTGCGCAATGGTCTCGTCGTGCTCGCCGGCCAGAGCGGCAACTGCTTCGTCAGCCGCGACCGCGGCCAAACCTTCGCGCCCTGGTCTCCAGGTTTCAGCGACGGCATCGCCGATCTGATCGAGACCGCCGACGGCACACTCCTGACCGTCGGCGAAAAAGGCATCCACCGCGTGCCGCCGCCCACGCTCATGCCATGAGCCCCGCCCAACCGTTCCCAGTTGTTACGGGTTGTCCGAACGCGGCTCACTCTGGAGTGCGGCGGCTCGACGCCGCTTTGGACGGAGCGGCTCGACGCTCCGCCCCGCAGACCTGCAATCCTACTCCCGCTCGAAGTTCGAAATTGGAAGTTCGAAGTTGGAAGTTCGACGTCCAACATTCGCCCGCCCCCGCCGGCACGCCAACCCGTGGCGCAGGCGTCCCTGCCTGCGATTCAGCGCCCCCGCCCGCTCCCTCGCCTCATCCCTCTGAACCGGTCACAGACCGGTCCCGCTTCCCCTCGAAGTTCGAAGTTGGAAGTTGGAAATTGGAAATTCGAAGTTGGAGGTTCAGCCCACAGCGATCGCCCCCCCCCCCCCGCACGCCAACCCAAGGCGCAGGCGTCCCTGCCTGCGATTCAGCGCTCCCGCCCGCTCCCTCGCGGCATCCTTCTGAACCGGTCACAGACCGGTCCTACTTCCGCTCGAAGTTGGAGGTTGGAAGTTCGAAGTTCGAAGTTGGAAGTTCGAAGCCCAACGCTCGCCCCCTCGCCCTCTTTCCGGCCGCCTCCGCGCCATGACCCTCGCTGACCGTTTCACCGGCGCCCTCGAGTCGCTGATCTTCACCCGCCGCCGCGCGGCCCTGGGCCTGCTCGCGGCCTTCACGCTGGTCATGGCGTTCTTCGCCGCGCGCACCCACATCGACGCCAGCTTCCTCAAGCAGCTCCCGGCCGAGCACCCGTACATCCAGACCTTCGTCCAGTACCAGTCGGCCTTCGGCAACGCCAACCGCGTCGTCATCGCGCTCACCGTCAAACACGACGACATCTTCCAACCCCAGTTTTTCGACACGCTCAAGAAGGTCACCGACGAGGTCTTCTTCCTGCCCGGCGTCGACCGCGCCTCCGTCACCTCGCTCTTCACGCCCAACGTGCGCTTCGTCGAGATCGTCGAGGACGGCTTCGCGGGCGGCACCGTGATCCCGGCCGACTTCCAGCCCACGCCGGCCGGACTCGAACAGGTCCGCCAAAACGTGATCAAGAGCGGCAAGGTCGGCCAGCTCGTGGCCAACGACTTCACCGGCGCGATCGTCTCCGCCCAGTTGCTCGAGGTCGACCCCGCCACCGGCAAACGCCTCAACTACCTCGAGGTCGCCCGCGCGATCGAGGAGCAGATCCGCGACAAATACGTGCCCGAGGGCGGCGAGTTCGGTCTCGGCATCCACGTCATCGGCTTCGCCAAGATCATGGGCGACGTCGGCGAGGCCGCCCGCGGCGTGCTGTTGTTCTTCGGTATCTCCATCGTGCTCACGAGCCTGTTGGTGCTCGCCTACACGCACTCGTGGCGCCTCACCGTCTGGCCGATCCTCTGTTCGCTCGTCGCCGTGGTCTGGCAGCTCGGCCTGCTCAACGTGCTCGGCTACGGCATCGACCCGCTCTCGATCCTCATCCCGTTCCTCGTCTTCGCCATCGGCGTGAGCCACGCCGTGCAGATGGTGCGCGGCTTCCGCAACGAGGTCGTCGCCGGCGCCACCAGCCTCGCGGCCGCCCGCTCCGCCTTCCGCGGCCTGCTGCTCCCCGGCACGCTCGCCCTCGCCACCGACACCATCGGCTTCCTCACGATGCTGCTCGTGAAGATCGAGATCATCCGCGAGCTCGCCATCACCGCCAGCCTCGGCGTGGCGCTGATCATCCTCACCAACCTCCTGCTGCTCCCCGTCATCCTCTCGTGGGTCCGCCTGCCCGACACCTTCTGCGCCAAGGTCCGGGCCCGCAGCGCCGCCGCCGACACCCACTGGCGCCACTTCGAACACATCACCAAGCCGGGCATCTCCCTCGCCATCATCCTCGCCGCCGTCGCCCTCGGCGCCTTCGGGTGGACGAAGATGCGCGAGGTCCAGATCGGCGACCTCGACGCCGGCGTGCCCGAGCTGCGTCCGGACTCCCGCTACAACCTCGACGCCGCCGCCATCGCCCAGCGTTTCTCCGTCGGCGTCGACCTGCTTTCGGTCATCTGCGAGACCGTGCCCAGCGGCTGCATCGACTACGACGTGATGACGCGCCTCTCCGAGTTCGAGTGGCACATGCGCAACGTGCCCGGCGTGCAGTCCACCATCTCGCTCGCCGCCGCCGCGAAGATCGTCAACGCCGGCTGGAACGAGGGCAGCCTCAAGTGGCGCACGCTCCCGCCCAACAGCGCGATGCTCGCGCAGGCCACCTCGCCCTTCGACACCGGCACCGGCCTGCTCAACGCCGACGGCAGCGTGATGCCCGTCATCATCTTCCTCGAGGACCACAAGGCCGCCACCATCGAGCGCATCGTCGCCGCCGTGAAGGAGTTCGCCGCCACGCACCCGTCCGAGAAAATCCGTTTCCGCCTCGCCAGCGGCAACGTGGGCGTGATGGCCGCCACCAACGAGGTCGTGCGCGCCACCCAGTGGCCGATCGTCGCCTGGGTTTTCGGCGCGGTGGTCGTGCTCTGCCTGCTCACCTTCCGTTCGCTGCGCGCCACGCTCTGCATCGTGCTGCCGCTCGTCGTCGTGTCGTTGCTCGCCAACGCCGTGATGGTCGCGCTCGGCATCGGCCTGAAACCCTCGACCCTGCCGGTCATCTCGCTCGGCGTCGGCATCGGTGTCGACTACGGCATCTACCTGTTCTCACGCCTGCAATACCACCTGCGGGCCGGCACACCGTTCGACGAGGCGCTCTTCCTCGCCTTCCGCCAGACCGGCAGCGCGGTGATCTTCACCGGCCTGACGCTCGGCATCGGCGTGAGCACCTGGATCTTCTCCGGCCTCAAATACCAGGCCGACATGGGTGTGCTGCTCACCTTCATGTTCGTGGTGAACATGCTCGGCGCGATCCTCATCCTCCCCGCGCTCGCCCGCTGGCTCTACCGCCGCACACCGCTGGCAACGTAACCAAACCATACCAGCCCTACGTCGCACGCATGGCGAAGCGCAAAGCTTGCACCGCTATTCCGATCTGCCGCCGCTCGCCGGTAGGGCGAACCGTCCCCGGTGAGCCGTAGTTGGATGGTGAGTCCGTTCAGCCCCTTCGGATTATTGAACCGCAACGAACCTAGCGCGGAGGAGCCGCAACCAAACCCGATTGTGGCCACGAAAAGGCACAAAAATGCACAAAAAGACCGGATTGTTTTCGTGGCTTTTTGTGCCTCTTTGTGGCGATCCCGCTCGGTACTGCGACCGAGGAGAATCGTGCCAAAAATGCAGCGTTGTGAGGGATAGCTGTGCAAAGATCACAAAGCCACGACCCGAGCAACACGCCTTCGGTAGGGTCGCCGCTCGTCGGCGGACCGCTCCGTGGAGCGGATGCCACCAAGGCCTTCGATCCGTTCCTCCGATCGTGGCGCAGAGGCAGGCGATTCCGTCGTGGCGCGGCTCTTCAGACCGCGTTCCGAGGTAGGGGCAGGTCACAGAGAGCCCAGAGCCGGAAGAGTCCACAGCGAACATGTAGGAGCCTGCTTGCAGGCGATCCGACCGCCCGGTGTGTCGGGCTCTTTGCCCGACAATTTATTGAACCGCAAAGCACGCAAAGACCGGACAAGTGTCCCACGCCTGCGGTGGAGTCGCCGCTCGTCGGCGGACCGCTTCCGATCCGACAGAAGTATCTCACCACGGAGCACACAGAGCGCACAGAGTCCGGGCCAATCGAGGCAGGCGATTCCGTCGTAGCGCGGCTCCCCGCGCCGTCCGTCCGGCAGGTCACAGAGAGCACAGAGGCAGAGGAGAACACAGAGATCGGAATGAAAATGTGGCGTTGCTCGCGAGAGCAGCGATCCGACCGCCCGGCTGGTCGGCCTTTACGCCCGACATCTCCTCCCGTTGTGGCGCCGAGTTCACTCTGCTGACCAGCAGAGCTGACCAGCAGAGCCAGAGCAACGATTGCCCTCTCCGCATCAATTCTGTACTCCGCGCCCCCCCGCCTTGCCGCCGTCATCCCGCCCGTACTACCGCCGCCGCCATGCAGACCGTCGCCGAGATCGAAGCCGCCATCGCGAAACTCCCTGCGAGCAAGCAGTGGGAAATCGCGAACTGGCAAGAGGAGAGCCTGCTCAGCGAGGAAACCCCGGCCATGCTTGCCGCCATTGATGAAGGAATCCGCTTGCTGGAATCGAAACCGATCGTGCCCATCCGAGCGATCCACAAGAAGATCAAAGAATGGACCACCACAAACATATCGTAATGACCCCTTAAATCCGCCCAAAGGCCAATTCCCTTTGTCCGCGCTCGTTGAACTCGGTGTTCAAGGGGGTTACTTCCATTCCGCTTACCGACGATCGCCGCCATGCTTGCTCCGGGTCGATCATAACGGGTCAAACCCTAATGTCTGTTGTTTGACCATGGTTCTCCCCCCGAAACGCCGAAGACCTCGGCGGATGCCGCTACCTTGGAGCGATCCTACCGCAGGCGCATCGGCGGTGACCGGTCGACGGTTGTCGAACCGTCTGTCGCGAAACCACGGCTCACCGGGGACGGATCGCCCTACCTTGGAATTGGGAGATCGCTGCTCTGGTGAGCAGCGCCACGGGCCGGTCCGGATCAGTGGCCATCAGTGTGCATAAGTGGTTCCACTTCTCCGAGGGTCGAAGGATCGAAAGCCTGGGCGCCCCCCGCGACAATTAGACCCCGACGCCAGCGACAATTAAAAACCGGCATGAAGTCGGGGATTTTGAGGGTCGTTGGTCTGCGCGAGCGGTGAAGCTCGGGCCTGAAGCGCAGGCCCAATGATC
>JAEZUE010000040.1 GCA_023443455.1 Verrucomicrobiota bacterium | reverse complement strand
TGGCCGGACTTGGCGTCCCAGAGCCAGGTGTCGCGGTAGGCGGGGCGGCCGGTGGAGACGATCTTGTTGCGGTGGCGCAGGAGGTGCCGGATGGGGTGGCGGTACTTGCGGCTCTCGTTGTGCCAGGTGATGCGCAGGCGCTGTAGATTCTCCCAACGCGCGAACTCGCGCGGGATCGGGCCGTCGCCGAAGTAGATGCGGAAGAAGATGCGGCGGAAGTGCGAGGGGATCTCGAGCTTGGCGAGGTCGCGGGCGCGTTGGCGGAGCGTGAGCGTGGGGCAGAGGTCGCCGCGGTTGAGGTCGATGAAACACGGGTCGGCCCAGGCGGCGTCGCCCACGCGGCGGAACATCAGGTTCTGGCCGCCGAGGTCGTTGTGCACATAGCCGCTGTCGTGCATGCGGCGGACGGCGCCGGCGGTGAAGCGCAGCAGCGCGATGTACTTGGCGGCGTCGGGATCGTCGCGCAGCAGGCGCGTCATCTCGGTGTAGAGATCGGTGGCGTCGGCGAGGAAGCGGGTGACGAGGTAGCTCTCGACCAGCCGCGGGCCGGACCAACGTTCGAAGTAGGCGACCGGCTCGGTTGTGCCCGCGCCGTGGGCACGCAGGTGGAGCGCGAAACGGTGGGAGCGGGCGGCCTTGCTGCCGATGCGGCGGTAGGCGAGAGAGCGCAGCAGCGGCGGAGCCTTGAAGGCCTTCACGCAGAAGCCCGGGCCGTCCGGCGCGGCGGGATCGGCGATGCGGTAGATCTTGTTGCGCAGCCGGTAGACCAGATCGGCGTCACGGTCCGCGAACGTGGCGGGCAGTCCGACGAGCCAGCGCGCGAACTCCGGCGTGGCGAAGGGTGCCGCGATTTCGCCGACGTACGCGCAGTCCGGCGCCAGAGTGGAGAGCGGGGTGCACGGTGGCTGCCCCCCTTCGCCAAGGCTTCGGAGGGCGTCGCTGCGCGACGGTGGACTGTGGTCGGTGGTCAGAACGGCGGGGAGGGTGGAGCAGGAGCGGGGGACGGGGCAAGAGCCGGGTGGCGTTTGGCGGTGGGGGCGGTGGACGGCGGGTCCGGATGGTCCGGTCGGAGACCGGACCTACGGTAGGGGCGCACGGATCGGTTGACGCGGGCTTGCGTCTCGGGGCGGAACGCAGGCAGCGTCGGGGCACCATGGATTTGTTCCGTCGCCGTCCGCCCGTGTGGGCGTTGGTTCTTCTGCCGGTGCTGCTCTGGCTCGGCCAATATTGGCAACGCGGCCTGTGGGCGCCGGACGAGGCGCGTTATGCGTACGTCGCGCGGGAGATGCACCAGACCGGCGAGTGGCTGGTGATGCACGTCAACGGCGACCTCTATCCCGACAAGCCGCCGCTGCTGTTCTGGTTGATCAACGTCGCCTCGGTGGTGACCGGGGGCGAGATCAACGGCATCTCGGCGCGGCTGCCGAGTCTGCTCGGCATGATCCTCGCGCTGTGGGCGATCGCGCGGCTCGCGCAACGCTGGAGCGACGCCGCGACCGCGTGGCGCGCGGTGCTGGTGACCATGACCGCCTACCTGGTCTGGTGGGAGGGCGGCTGGGGGCGGATCGACGCGCTGCTGCTCGGGCTGAACATGGTCGCGCTGTATCAGCTCTTTGTTTTCAACGACGACGGCAAACGATGGCGTCCGCTCGCGGCGTACACGCTGCTCGGGCTGGCGATGCTGGCGAAGGGGCCCGTGGCGCTGGCGGTGGTGCTCGGCGCCTACATCGCCGGTACGTGGGCGAACGGAGAGAGGGCCAAGTTGAAACGCTGGCACTGGGCGTGGGGGCTGTTGCTGGCCTGCGGGATCGCCGGGCTCTGGCTGGCCGCGGCGCGCTGGATCGGGCAGGGGCCCGACGAGTATTTCCAAAAAATGTTCGGCGTGAAGTCGTTCGGCCGCGTGACGAACGCGCAGGACCACGCGAATCCGTTCCACTACTACCTGACGCATTTCCCGACGGAGTTCCTGCCGTGGACGGTATTCCTGCCGGCCGCGTACATGGCGCTCGGGGCGGGCGCGTTGCGGCGGCGGGTGATGGGCTGGGGGCTGTTCATTCTCGTGATGTTCAGCCTCTTCTCGGGCAAGCGGCAGATGTACATCCTCGGTCTCTATCCGGCGGCGGCGCTGCTGGTGGCGGCCGGCTGGCCGCGGCTCAACAGCCTCTCCCGCCGCTGGACCGGGATCACCGGCGGCATCGCGGTCGGCCTGGTGCTGCTGCTCGGTGTGGTCGGCTGTATGGCGCCGCTTGCGCCGCATCTGGTGCCTGAGGACAGCAAGCCGGGGATCAAACTCGCCAAAGCGCTCGTCGACATGGGCGGCCCGGGCGTGTTGCTGCGTTCCCTGCCGGGCGGACTGCTGATGCTCGGTGGCGGGTACTGGCTGCTGCGGTTGCTGCGGCGCGAAGGGCTGTCGACGCGTTGGTTCGGCTGGTTTGCCGGCGTGAACTTTGCGCACTTCGCCCTCGCCGGGGCGTTGGCGATGCCGGCGCTGAATCCGGTGAAGGCGCCGCTCTTGCTCATCCCCGAGGCGCAGGCGCGGCTGGCGCCCGACCAGCCGATCCACCTGTACCGGCATCAGCTCGCGATCGTGCCGTTCTACGTCGACCGGCCCGGACGAGAGCTGCGCACCCCCGAGGAGATCGAGGCGATGCTGCAGCGGGAGAAATCCGGCGTGATCGTGCTGTTTTCCGAGTTCTGGCACGAGCTGGCGCCGCGTTTCGGCGACCGGCTGCTCGCGCACCCGCTGCGTATCGGGAGCAAGGAGATGGTGTGGGCGGAGTTCCCCAAGCCGGCCGGCGCGGTGCAGGAGGAGATCGCGTTGCCGCGGAAGAAGGCGCCGAAGGCGGAGGACGCGGAGTGAGGGGCAGTAGGACCGGTCTGTGACCGGTTCCAGTTGGCGTGGCCCGAAGGAAACGGAGCGAGGTGAACTTGCCGGCGTGAGCTGAGCGGGTCCAGTCGCAGACGTGGACCTACTTCACTCCGAACACCGCGGCGCCGAGTTTGTGGAGGTCGGCGAAGACGGCGGTGGCGCCGGCGGAGCGGAGTTCCTCGGCACCGTGGGTGCCGGTGGTCACGCAGTAGCACGGGAAACCGGCGTTGGCGGCGGTGGCGAGGTCGAAGGGCGAGTCGCCGATCAGGCACGTCGTGGCCGGTTTCGCACCGAGCCGGCAGAGCGCCTCGTGGGTGAACTCCGGTGCGGGTTTGCGCCAGGGGCAATCGCGGGCACCGAGGATGAGATCGAGGTGTTCGGCGAGGCCGAGGTGGGCGAGGATGGCGCGCGCGTGGTCGCCGATCTTGTTGGTGAGCACGGCGGTCTTCACGCCGCGGGAGCGGAGCGCCGTGATCAGCTCGCGGCCGCCCGGATAGACGGTCGGGTCCTCCAGCTGGATCTTCTCCGCATAGGCCACATGGATGCGGCAGGCCTCGGTGATGAGCGACTCGGGGACGAAATGCGCCATGGCCTTCTCGAGGCCGCCGCCGACCGCGCGTCGCACCTGGTCTTCGGTGGGTTCGGGGTAGCCGAACTGCGGCAGGGTGTGGCAATAGGCGCGGTGGATCGTCTTGAAGGCGTCGACCAGCGTGCCGTCGAGGTCGAAGAGTACGGTGCGGAATTCGGGCATGGCGGGAGCCGTCATTCCGGGGATCGGCGGGGCCGGCGCAACCCCGGAAGGATGCCGATTTTTCATCGCCACGAAGCGGTTACGTGGCAGGGTGGCCCGAGCGCATGCAAACCCGGTCCGCCAACGCCGCCACGCTGCAGGTCGATGAAGCGGGGGAGCTGTGTCGGCTGACGCTGGGCGGGCGTTGGGCCAAGGACGCCGCACGACCGACCTGGAGCCCGCCCAAGGAGGCGCGTTGGCAACGGGTCGAGGTGGTGGTCGCCGATCTCGAGTTCTGGGATTCCGCCTTGGTGCTCTTTCTCGGCGAGGTGCGGCGGCGGTGCGAGAAACGCGGTTGGGCGCTGGCGGCGAAGGGGCTGCCCGGCGGCATCCCCGCGGGACTGGTGCAACTGGCCCCGGCCGGCGCCGCGGGCCCCGACGGACGGTGGGAGTGGTTGGCCGACGTCGGTCGGGCGTCACGGAAGTTCTACCACGACACGCTCGACTACGCGCGCTTCATGGGCGACTGCACGATCGCGGCGGCCCAGGTGCTCCGCCATCCGGGCCATTTCCGCTGGGCCGACTGCCTGAGCCAGATGCAGCTTTGCGGGGCGCACGGCCTGCCGATCGTCGGGCTGATCAGTTTTCTGGTCGGGGTGATCATCGCGTACTCGTCGGCGGTGTTGTTGCGGCAGTTCGGGGCCGACATCTACGTGGCCGACCTGATCGGCATCGGCGTGGTGCGAGAGATGGGGCCGATGATGGCGGCGGTGGTGCTGGCGGGGCGCACCGGTGCGGCCTTCGCGGCGGAGCTCGGCAACATGAAGGCCAACGAGGAGATCGACGCTTTGGAGACGCTCGGCTTCAACCCCGTGCAGTTTCTCGTGTTGCCTCGGTTGGTGGCGCTGCAGCTGATGATGCCGTTGCTCACGCTCTACGCCAACGCCCTCGGCATCCTCGGCGGCATGGTCATCGCGTGGGGGCTGCTCGATCTGCCGCCGATCACCTACTGGATCGAGACCAAGAGCGTGCTGGATCTCTCGGATCTGGCCACCGGGCTGATCAAGAGCTTCGTCTTCGGCGGGCTGATCGGCTTCGCGGGTTGCCTGCGCGGCATCCAGGCCGATCGCAGCGCGGCGGGCGTGGGCCGGGCGGCCACCTCCGCGGTCGTCACCGCGATCCTGTGCGTCATCATTGCGGATGCCGTGTTCGCGGTGCTGTTCAACATCCTCGGGATCTGAGCCATGGAGCCGCCGAAGCAGACTCCGGAAAACGCGATCGCCGTCCAGGGCGTGGAGTGCCGGCACGGCGAGAAACTGATCCTGCAGCACGTGTCGTTCACGGTGGCGAAGGGGGAGCTGTTCTTCGTCATCGGCGGGAGCGGCTGCGGCAAGAGCACCCTGCTCAAGCACATGATCGGGCTGCTGCCGGTGGCGGCCGGGCGTATCGAGTATTTCGGGCGCGATTTCGTCGCGGCGGACCCGGCGTCGCGGCGCGAGATGCAGCAGCGCTTCGGCGTGTCGTACCAGTACGGCGCGCTGTGGAGCTCGATGACTTTGGCCGAAAACGTGGCGTTGCCGCTGCAGGAATACACCGATCTCAGCGCCGCCGAGCGCCGGGAGATCGTGCGTTGGAAGCTGGCGCAGGTCGGCCTCGGCGGTTGCGAGGACCAGTATCCCTCGGAGGTGAGCGGCGGCATGCGCAAACGCGCCGCGATCGCCCGCGCGCTCGCGCTCGATCCGCCGATCCTGTTCTTCGACGAGCCGGCGGCCGGCCTCGACCCGATCACCTCGCGCTCGCTCGACCGGCTCATTCTCGAGATCCGCGACACCCTCCACACCACCATGGTCATCGTGTCGCACGAGCTGCCGAGCATCCTGGGCATCGCCGACCGGGCCATCCTCCTGCACCGCGACGTGAAGGGCATCCTCGCCGACGGGCCGCCGCGCCGGTTGCTCGCCGAATCCACCGATCCGCGGGTGCGCGAGTTTCTGGCCCCGGAGGATGTGGTCTCCGTCTCGAACCAATCGTGAAAACCAAACTCAGTCCCACGCTCATCGGAGCGTTCGTGATCGGCGGCGGCGCGCTGCTGCTGGTCGCGTTGCTGGCGTTCGGCGGCTCCTCGCTGTTCACCAAGCCGCAGCGCTTCGCCGTGTATTTCGACGAATCCGTGCACGGTCTCGACCCGGGCGCGCCGGTGAAGGTGCGCGGGGTGCGCGTCGGCCGCGTGGCCGACATCACCGTGCGCTTCGACTCCTCCCAACACGCCTCGTCGGTCGAGGTCGTGTGCGAGGTCACCAAGAACGTGCTCGTCGATCCCGAGGGCCGCCGTATCGATTTCTCCGAGAAGGGGCGCATCGAGCAGCTCGTGAAGGACGGCATGCGCGCCGAGCTCGCGGTGGCCGGCCTGGCGACGGGCATGCTGTATGTGGAGCTCGGATTCGACGAGGAGCAGAAGTACCCGCTGCCCGCCAAGCTGCCGCAGGCCGACTGGCCCGTGGTGCCCGCGGTGCCGTCGGCGATCTCCGAGTTCACCGCGAGCATCTCCGACCTGCTCGGCAAGCTCGGCCAGATCGACTACGCCGGGATCTCGACCGAGCTGAAGGGCCTGATGGCGACGGTGCGCGGCAAGGTCGATGCGCTCCAGTTGCAGCCGGCCGTCGACGAGGTGCAGGGGGCCGCCGCGGCGGTGCGTGCGCTCGCCAGCGACCCGAAGATCGGCACGGCGTTCACCGACGTGAGCCGCACGCTCGCTGAGTTGCAGACCATGATCGGCCATTTCGACCAGCAGGTCGTGCCGGCCGGCGAGGAGCTGCAGAAGACGCTCGCCGAGGCCCGCGGCGCGATGGCGGAACTCAACGCCGCCGCAACCTCGGTGCGCAGCTTCGTCGGCCCCCAGACCGGGCTCGGCGACGAGGCCGTGCGCACGCTCCAACGCGTGGGCGAGGCCGCCGAGGCCATGCAACGCCTCGTCGATTTTCTCGAACGCAACCCGAAGGCCCTGCTCACCGGACGCCCCGCGCCCGGCAAACGCGATCGCAAATAACAAGGACAACGTCGCCATGAAGACCTTACTCACGATTTCTGCGTTTGTTCGCCCAGCCCGGTTTCTGCCGGTCGCCGCGATGTTGGTGCTGGCCGGCTGCTCGATGTTCAAGGCGCAACCCGACGCCACCCGCTACTACCTGCTCTCCGCGCCCGAAACCGTCGCGGCCGATGCCACGGCGGCGATCGCGGCGAAGCCGCCGATCGGTCTGCGGCGGATCGAGCTGCCGGCCTACCTGCGCACGGCGGCGATCGCGCTGCGGTCCGGCGGCACCGAGATGCGCTACGCGACCGACGCCCGCTGGGCGGAGCCGCTCGAGCAGAGCATCGCGCAGACGCTCGCGTCGGCGCTCCAGTATCGCGTGGCGGCGGGGCCGGTCGTGGTGTATCCGGCTCCCTACGCCGCGAAGCCGTTCTACGAGGTGAAGGTACGGGTGCAGGCCTGCGAGGGCACCGAGGGCGCGGTGGGTCGACAGGTGCGCTTCGTGGCGCAGTGGGAAATCCGCGTAACCAAGGACAATCCGGATCTCGCTCCGCTCGCCACGGGAGTGTTCACCGCGCCGGTGCAGGAATGGACCGAGGGCGACTACGCCGACCTCACTGCCAAGCTCGGCGAAGCGGTGGCGGCGCTCGGTGGCGAGATCGGTCGCGCGTTGGCGCGGTGAGGGTGCGGGTGCCCGAATCCGGGTGCGGAAGTGGGTCCTGGTTCGCAGGCAGGGACGCCTGCGCCACGGCTGGGCGTGCCGGATGGGGTGTGGCGCCGGCCCGCCGCTTGCTTTGTGACATCTCGGAATCGTTGCATCTCTCCGGTTCACAAACGGCCACCCAGCGCTACGCTCTCCGCCTTCCATGCGACTTCGCTCCATTCCCCTCTTCGTTCGCGGTGGCTTGGCCGCCGCCGCCCTCGCCGCGTTTTGCTCGAACCTGCTCGCGGTCGAGCGGGCCCGGATCACCGTGCTCTCGACCACCGACCTCCACGCCCATGTGTATCCGGTCGATTATTTCCGCGACCAGCCCTCGCGTGATGGTTTGGCCCTGCTCCAGACTTTGGTGCTGCGGGAGCGGACGGCGGACCCGGACCTGCTGTTGATCGACTGCGGCGACACGATCCAAGGCACGCCGTTGGGCTACCACCGTGTGCGTTTCGCCCCGGAGCGGGGCGATCCGATGATGCGGGTGATGAACGCGATGGGCTACGCCGCCATGACGGTGGGGAATCACGAATACAACTTCGGCCGCGAGGTGATGGCCAAGGCGCGGGGCGAGGCGGCGTTCCCGTGGCTCTGCGCCAACACGGTGCGCAAGTCCGACGGCCAACCCTTTTTCACGCCCTACATCGTCAGGGAGGTGAAGGGCGTGCGGGTCGCCATCCTCGGCATCTCCACGCCGGGCATCCCGTTCTGGGAGGCCCCGGAGCGCATCGCCGACCTCGTCTATCTCAACCCGATCGAGACGGCGGCGAAGTACGTGCCGCTCCTGCGCGAGAAGGAGCGGGCCGATGTCGTGGTGCTCGCCGCCCACATGGGCCTCGAGGAGAATCTGGCGGAACCGCCGCCCGCCGGCCCGGGCCTGATCCCGTTCGAGAGCACCTGCATCGAGATTGCGAAGACGGTGCCCGGCATCGACGTGCTCTTCATGGGGCACACCCATCGCGAGAACCCGGCCTTGGTGATCGGCGGCACGCTGCTCACCCAGGCCGGCCGCTGGGGCAACCGGTTGGCCAAGGCCGAGATCTTCGTCGAACGCGAGGCCGCCGGCCGCCCCTGGCAGGTGATCGCGCGCGGATCCACCACCCTCGCGCCGACCGAGCAGACCACGCCCGACCCCGCGATCCTCGAGCTGGTGAAGCCCGACCATGACGCGACGCAGGCCTGGCTCGCCCAACGCATCGGCACCTGCGCGGAGACGCTCACCGGTGCGGTCGCGCGCGAGCAGGACACGGCAATCCTCGATCTGGTGCACCGGGTGCAGCTCGAGGCGGGAAACGCCGACATCTCCTTCGCCGCGAGTTTCAATCCCCGTGCGCGCATCGACCAGGGCGAGGTGACCGTGCGCGACGTCTACAGCCTCTACACCTACGAGAACACGCTCGCCGTGATCGAGGTCACGGGCCGGCAGGTGAAGGCGGCGCTCGAGCATTCGGCGAAGTACTACCTGCCGTACGAGCCCGGCAAGACCGTGGCGGAACACGCCGACCCGCGCGCGCCCGGCTACAACTTCGACACAGCCGAAGGGGTGGAGTACGAGATCGACCTGCGGCGGCCGGTCGGCGACCGTATCCGGAACATGATGCGCGACGGCAAGCCGTTCGAACTCGAGGCCACGTATCGGGTCGCGCTCAACAGCTACCGCAAGAACGGCGGCGGGGGCTACAAGATGTTCCGCGAGGCCAAGGCCGCCGCGGGGGACAACCGCGAGATCCGCGAGCTGATCATCGAGTGGATCGAGAAGCACGGCGAGGTGCCCGCGGCGCCGACCGGCAACTGGCGCTTCACGCCGCTGGGCGGGGAGTAGGGCGGGCGGTGATCGCCGAGCCGTTAGGCGGCAGCCAGAAGTGACGAGGTTCCGTGCCGTAGCGAAACTCGCCCAGAGTTTCGGCGCCCACGGGCGAATCGAAGGTGTTGGCGAGAGGCATTGACGCGCGCGGTGGGGTATCAAGCGACCCCGCGGTTCTCTCCAATTCCGATGCCGAAAGCTTTGGCGGCTTTCGCTACGAAACGGCGTGTAGGGTTGGACCTCGCGTCCGGACCGCTTTGGCTCGAGCACCAGAGGTGGCTTCGTGTTTCTACGGTCCGCCGGCGAGCGGCGACCCTGCTGCAGGCGTGGCGATCAGTGCCTACAATTGGCTCGGCCAAGGTCGAGCCCCACAGGCCTGAACGATTTCGTCGAGCTGCGTCAGAGCCGTATCGGCTTCCGGCCCAAAAAAAGCACCGGCCCGTTGCGGGGCCGGTGCGGTGAGGCGATCGGATCGTTTGGTCGGAGGCCGGATCAGAACTCGTAGCGGGCGCTGAACAGCACCGACCAGCGGGAGGCGGAGGGCTCGCCGCGCGCGCCGACGGCCGGGTTGAACCCGTTCTCGGCGAGGTTGGTGCTGACCTTGCTGTAGACGTACTGGTTGGCGATGCCGTCGTAGGCGACGGTGGCGACGTTCTCGCGTTTCACGTAGAACTGGTTGCTGCCGTGGATCACGCCCCAGTGGCTGTTGAGGAGGTTGCCGACGTTGAGGATGTCGAGGCTGAACACGAGCTTGTGGCGCCAGGCGGGGAGCTTGACGTCCTGCTTGATGCTCAGGTCGAACTGGTTGACCCAGGGGTAGCGCTGGTCGGCGGTGCTGACCACGGAGCCCTGCTCGAGCTCGAAGCGCTCGACGATCTTGAAGAAGTTCGCCTCGTCGGCGGCGGTGGCGAAACGCACGTTGGAGGTGTCGCCCTGCACCGGCACGTAGATCAGGTCGTTGCCCGACACGCTGTCGCCGTTGGCATCACCGGTGTAGGTGAGGCTGAAGGGCAGGCCGCTGCGGCAGTCCCAGAAGAGCGAGACGGTGGTGCGGTTCTTGCCGAACAGCTCGAAGTCCTTGCTGATGTTGAACAGGAAGCGGTCGCGGATCTCCAGCTCGGCGGTGTGCACGGCCTGGTCGTGGGGGTTGAAGATCGAGCGGTTGTTCCAGTTGGAGGCGGCGACCGAGGAGGTGCCGTAGAGGACCTCGTTGGCGTCGGTGTGGACGTAGGAGGCTTTCCAGGACCAGCCGTCGCTCTTGCGGGGGCGCTCGATCGAGATCGTGCCCACGGTGGTGTCGCCCTTGTCGGTGTTGGTGAGCTTCATGGCGCGGTTGGTGAAGGCCGTGCTCACGAGGCGGGTACCGGAGGAGGACGCCGCGTACTTGTTCCAGTAGAGCTGGCGGCCGTCGGGGCCGGTGCCGGTCTGCTGGATGTTGACGTTCTCGTAGAAGACATCGGAGTCGACCCACGAATACTCGAGCTCGGCGGTGAGCTTGAGGTCGCCGAAGGGCAGCTCGTGCTCGAAGGCGAGGTTGCTCTTCCAGCGGGAGGGGAGCTGGAAGTCCGAGTCCATGAAGGCGACGGTCTGGGCCGGGGCGGTGCCCACGGTGGGCTGGTTCCCCGGGTCGGCGGAGATCGGCGGGGTGACGGTGGAGAAGTACGAGGCGTAGTTCATGCCTGTATTCGAATAGCTGTTCGACATCCAGACACGGGGCATGCGGCCGTAGAAGAGGCCGACGCCGCCGCGGAGGGTGGTGCGGCGGGCGGTCTCGGGCTGCCAGTTGAAGCCGACGCGCGGCTGCAGGATCTTGTCGCCGTCGTAGGTGTGGTCGTTGCGCTCGCCGAAGGTGTCCTGGAAGAGCTGGTTGAAGGGCACGTCGTCGGGCAGGAGGGCGGTGTCGAGGCGCAGGCCGAGGTCGAGGGTGAGGTTGTCGCGCAGGCGCCAGCGGTCGTTGATGAAGAAGCCGAGGTTGGCCTCCTCGAAGTTGGCGGCCGGATCGACGCCGTCGATGAAGGCGTTGTACTGGTAGGCGTTGCCGCTCCGCAGCTTCGTGCCCCCGGTGGCGGCGTTCATGAAGTCGGCGAGCGAGTCGTAGACGTAGTAGCCGTAGCGGTACTGGACGTAGGCGTTGAAGACGTCGGCGTTGTCGTACTGGGCGCCGAACTGGAGGGTGTGCCGGTCGTTCAGCTTGTAGGCGGCGAAGAGTTCGACGGCGTCGCTGGTGGTGTCGAGTTCGTTGAAGTGGCGGCTGTATTCGGTGCCGAAGCTGACGTACGAGGTGTAGGAGGTGCCGGGCACGGGCACGTTGCGCACCTGCACGTAGGGCTGGGTGGTGCTGTTGATCGGCTCCGAGCGGTACTCGCTGCGCGACACGGAGAGCTCGGTGTCGAAGGAGTCGGACCAGCGGCTGATCAACTGGCCGATGTAGGAGGTGTTCTTGACCTCCTGCTGGTACCAGGCGGAGTCGAACGAGAAGTTGTTCTGACCGGAGCCGGAGCCGAAGCCCGGGAAGGTGGGCCGGCTGGACTCGACCGTGTTGTAGCGGAAGGTCGCGCGGTGGTCGGAGTTGATCTGCCAGTCGATCTTGGCCAGCAGGTTCTCATCCTTGAGCTTGTTCGAGTCGGGCGGGGTCGAGCTGCCGGGTTCGAAACCGAGGGCGACGGCCTGGTCGTGGATCTGCTTGATGGTCTCGGTCGCGGGCAGGGCGGTGGGCGAGGGCGGGATGCGGTCCTCGTCGACCTTCTCGTAGGCGACGTAGAAGAAGAGCTTTTTCGGGAGGATCGGGCCGCCGAGGGTGAGGCCGTAGGTGCGCTCCTTGAACTGCGAGAGCGGGTAGTCGGTATCGTCCTGCTTGATGCCGACAAGGTCGATGTCCTGGCCGAAGAGATCCAGGGTGCGGGCGCGGTAGGTGAAGTACGCCGAGCCCTTGAACTCGTTGGTGCCGCTCTTGGTGACGGCGTTGACCTGGGCGCCGACGAAGCCGCCGTTGCGGGTGTTGTAGGGGGCGGTGTTGACGACGAGGGCTTCGACCGAGTCGATCGGGATCACGTTGCGCTCGGCGGCGGTGTTGTTGCCGTTGAGGCCGAAGGGGTCGGAGGCGCTGACGCCGTCGACCTGGATGCGATTGTAGCGGTTGTTGATGCCACTCACGGAAATCGCGCGGTCCTGCGGGTCGCGGTTGTAGAGGACGCGCGGGTCGAGGCGGGCGAGGGCGTTGATCGAGCGGTCGCCGGAAGGCAGATCGTTGATCTCTTTGCTGGTCAGATACGATCCGGAGCCGGTCTGGGTGGGATCGAAGAGCCGGCCGACGGCCGACTCGGTGACGACGAACGCGTCGAGGTCGATGACCTCGTCGGCGGGCAGGTTGAGGTTGAGATTCGCACCGCGTTCGAGGTCGAGGTAGACCTCGCGCAACTCGGTCTTCTGGTGCCCGGACGCGGCAACGGAAACCGTGTAGGGGCCGCCGGGGCGGAGACCACGAACCGCGAAGCTGCCATCGGAGCGGCTGGTGGCGGTGATGGTGGCGCCGGTGGGTTCATGCACGATCGTGAGGGTGGCGCCTTCGATCGGGAGGGAGGCTCCCGCGACGACCTTGCCGGTGAGATCGGAGGTGGTGATCACCTGCGCGGATACCGAGAGCGAGAGCAGCAGCGAAGCGACGAGGGCCTGGAGGCGGCGCGAATTTGCTGTCGATCGCTGTGCGCGATTGGGCTTGTGGGTTCTCATAGTTTGTCTGGAGGGACGGTTCGACTAGGGAAATGCAGGGCGGCACGGAAGTCCCGGGCGTCGGGATTCCGGCACTAGTGCGGCTTGTTCGGTTTGGTTGTCGGCGAGGGCCCGACGGGCTTCAGGAACTGGTTGAGTTCGCGAGGGACGGTTGTGCTTACGATTGCCGAGACCACGTTTTCGCGTGCGCCCGGTCAACACCGGGCGAGAGGCAGACGCAAGTTATCACGCTCCCGTAACATGGCTGTGTGGCGTTTGGGTTGGGACAGGGAAGGTCTCTCAAGCAGGACTCCTGCCATGGGGAAGCACGGTCAAGCGGTCCGCATCGAAAACGCGCTTGGACATCGGCCACGTGCATGTGGCCGATAGCGGCGCCCAAGGGCGGATCGCCGCCCCGGTGCGCGCTTTCGTGCCGTCTTGGTGGTTCGATGCTCGGCTGGCCAGTTCCAAGCCGACCACGCCCGTGGGGTCCAGTCGGAGACGTGGACCTACCTCGGCTACTTCACCGGGTCTTTTGCCAGGGCCACGAGGTCTTCGCCGCCGACCAGAACCTTGAGCCGGTAGCTGTAGGTCAGCGGCCACGGCGTGAGGCGGAACGGCGCGTGGGGCTGGGCGCCCCAGGAGTCGTCGCCGCCGAGACCGCGCTGCTTCAGGTCGAGGTTGAGCGTGACGGTGTCGCGCTCGGGCAACTGGTAGCGGTAGAAGTTCTCCTGCTGCGTGGCGCAGAAGAGGTCGTCGGTCGTGTGGTGCAGTGCGTTGGCGCTGAGCAGCGGGCGGCCGACGGCGAGCAGGCCGACGCCGACGTGGTTGGTGAGAGCGATCCAGCGCACGCCCTCCTTGTTGCCGGTTTCCTGTGGCTTGATGTAGTCGAAGTACTGGTCGCGCACGCGGCCGGTGTAGAGGCCGACGCGGGCGTCTTGCCGGTCCCAATAGGTTTCCTGCGGGCCCTTGCCGAACCAGGTGATCCGGTCGAAGCCGGCGCGCAACGTGGTCTGCATGCCGAAGCGCGGCGGCTCCGCGATGGCGAGGTAGGGCTCGGGCGTCCACGCCGACTCGACGAGCACGTCGCCGCTGCCGAGGAACGTCCACACGAGCCGGTGCGTGCTGCGCGGGGCGGCGAGCGGGCCGGTGGCGGTCACGACGATGCGGCCGGGCGCGGGCCGGGAGACCGCCACTTCGGTGGGGGCGAACGTCTCGTGGGCCTTGCGCCAAATGCCGGCACCGCCGGGCGTCCAGGTGTTCTTGGCCGGCGAGGTGTCGGTCATCTTGTTGCCGCGGTCGTTGTCGACCGGGGCGCGCCAGAAATGCGGCCCGAGCGGGCCGGCGAGCAGCTCGGCGTCGCCGGATTCCAGTGACACGAGCAGGCCGGTCGCGCGGTCGACGGCGGCGGCGAAACCGGGGCCGCGCACGACGAAGCGGTCGCTTTGTTCATCAAGTTGGAGCGCGGGCGGCTCGGCCACGGCGGCGACCGGGGCGGGCGCGGCGAGCGGCAGCTTGAACTGTTCCCAGGCGACCTCGTGGCCGGCGGGCGCCCACGGGGCGGCGGCCTTCAGCTTGAAGCTGAGCTCGAGGAAATACTCGGTGGCCGGGGCGGGCGCGAACGAGGAGAAGGGGATGGTGACGGTTTTCGTCTCGCGCGGGGCGAGGGCGAGGTCGGCGAGCGCGCCCTGCTGGAGGACCTTGCCGTCGGCGACGAGGCGCCAGTCGGCGGCGAGCCAGTCCTGCGCGGCGAGGAAGTCGCCCCAGTTGGCCAGCTCGACCTTGCCGGCGGCGAGGTCGACGGCGCGGAGTTGGATTGGTTGATACACCTTCTTCACCTCGGCGAGGCCGGGGTGCGGGACGCGGTCGGCGTTGACGAGGCCGTTGGCGCAGAAGTTGCCGTCGGACGGGGTGCCGGCGGGCCCGAAGGTGCCACCGTAGGCGAAGAACGTGCCGAGCTGCGGGTCCACGGGGAGGGCGCGCGGGTTCTCGATGACTTCGATCTTTCGCGACGCCGGCACGGGGGTGCGCAGGCCCTGGTCGACCCAGTCCCAGATGAAGCCGCCCTGGAGGTGTTTGGCGCCGTCGTAGATCGGGCGCCAGTAGGCCCAGAGGTCGCCGGTGCTGTTGCCCATGGCGTGGGCGTACTCGCACTGGATGAAGGGCTTGGTGCGCGGGAGGGCGGCGTAGTTGCGCACGCTCTCCGGCGAGGCGTACATCGGGCAGACGATGTCGCTGGTCTCGAAGTTCTTCGCGCCCTCGTACTGCACGGGGCGGGTGGCGTCGTGGGCCTTCAACCACGCATAGGTGGCGCGGAAGTTCTCGCCGAAGCCGGCCTCGTTGCCGAGCGACCACACGATCACGCAGGCGTGGTTCTTGTCGCGCTCGAACATGCGGATGGTGCGGTCGAGGTGCGCGGGGCCCCAGGAGGGCTGGTTGGAGAGGGTCTTGTCCTCGGCGTAACCGATGCCATGCGACTCGATGTTGGCCTCGTCGACCACATAGAGGCCGTACTCGTCGCAGAGCGCGTACCACTCCGGGGTGTTGGGATAGTGGCAGGTGCGGACGGCGTTGATGTTGTTCGCCTTCATCAGGCGGATGTCCTCGAGCATGCCCTCGCGGGTCATGACGTGGCCGCGGTCCGGGTCGATCTCATGGCGGTTGACGCCGCGGAGCAGGACGGGTTGGCCGTTGACGAGCAGGTGGCCATCGCGGATCTCGACCGAGCGGAAGCCGACTTTCCACGGGACGACTTCGAGGACTTTGCCGGCGGCGTCCTTGGTGGTAAGCAGGAGCGTGTAGAGGTGCGGGGTCTCGGCGGACCAGAGCAGAGGGCGCTCAACCTGCCGGGCGAGCATGGACGGTCCGCTGTCATTCCCGCCGGTGACCGGGGCGAACGATTCGCGGAGAACCTCGCGACCCGTGGGATCGAGGAGCATTGCCTCGACCATAGCCGTCTTCGCCTGGGTACCGGAGAGTTCGGCCGAGACGATCAGCATCGCGTTGTCGTCGGTGTGGTTGAGCGAAGTCTCCACCCGGAAGTCGCGGATCGTCGCCGCCGGCGCGCTCCAGAGCGTGACATCGCGGAAGATGCCGCTGAGGCGCCAGAAGTCCTGGTCCTCGAGGAAGGAGCCGTCGCACCAGCGGATGACCTCGGCGGCGAGCAGGTTGTCGCCGGCTTTCAGGTACGGAGTGAGGCGGAAGGTGGCGGGGGTGCGGCTGTCCTTGCTGAAGCCGAGTTGCTGGCCGTTGAGCCAGAGCTCGAAGTAGGAGTTGACGCCGTCGAACGTCACGTAGACCTCGCGGCCCTGCCAGTCGGCGGGCACCTGGAAGGAGGTGCGGTAGGCGGAGACGGGGTTGTAGTCGGTGGGCGGCAGCGGGGGTTGCGCGTTGGGCCAAGGGTACTGGACGTTGGTGTAGATCGGGATGCCGTAGCCCTCGAGTTCGACGTTCGACGGCACGGGGATTGTCTTCCACGCGGAGTCGTCGAAGTCGGGTTGCGCGAAGCCGGCGATGCGGTCGGCAGGTTTGGGCACCCAGGCGAACTTCCAGTCGCCGTTGAGCGAACGCACGAAGGGCGAGGCGGCGCGGTTGAAGGTGAGCGCCTGCTCGGCGGTCGCGTACCGGGTGAACGTGGCGGCGGGTGCCTCGGTGCCGGCGTGGAGCTGGGTCTCATCCTGCCAGGCGGGGCGGGTGGACTCGGTGGCGGCGGTGGCCATGAGGGGAGCGGTGGAGAGGGCGGCGATGAACAAGGCCGTGGGGACGGCCGCGAGGGCAAGTCGGTAGCGCTTCATAGGGGAGGTCGCACTGTGGGCGTATCGGCCTGCCGCGACAAGCAGCCAAAAGGGTGAAAGGTCGGGATGTGGCGGTGTGAACCGTGCTTCATCGAGAAGCCCCCCCCGAAGCTGTCACGTAATACGTGACAACTTCGGGGGGCTTCGCTGTGTCTTTCTGGTGTGTGGCGCGTGGCCGGGGCGGCGAGGTGGGCTTCGGAGATTGTCACGTAATACGTGACAACGGCTTCCTTGTGCGGTGCAGCGGCGTGGCCTCCACGAGGTGTGGGCTTAAAACCTGCAGTAGCTTCAGGGCCCGTGTTCCAGCGAGTGCCAGGGCCTGTGGGCGGTGCATCGGGTCGTTCGAGCCTTTCCAGGGCTCGCGCTCGCTGTGCGAATCACTTTGCTCGATCCCGCGCCCATGACTCCGCTCGAAGCCCAATCCCGAATCGTCGCCCTCCGCACCGAACTCGCCCGCCATGACGAGCTGTACTACCGTCAGGCGCGGCCGGAGATCGGCGACTTCGACTACGACCGCCTGAAGCGCGAGCTGGCCGATCTCGAGGCGGCGTATCCGGAGTATGCGCTCGGCGTCTCGTCGACGAAACGCGTGGGCGACGACCGCGCGGAGGGGTTCGTACGGGTGCGGCACCGGCAGGCGATGATGACCCTCGACAACACCTACGACGAGGGCGAGCTGCGCGAATTCCACGCCCGCATGGTCAAACTCTTCGGCACCGACGACCTCGCGTACACGGTCGAACCGAAGATCGACGGCGTGGCGGTGAGCCTGACCTATGAGAACGGCAAACTCGTGCGCGCCGTCACCCGCGGCGATGGCGAGGAGGGCGATGATGTGACGGCGAACGTGCGCACGATCAAGGCGCTCGCGGACTCGCTGCGGGAAACCGGAAATCGGAAACCGGAGACCGGAGTTGGGAAACTGGAGACCGGAGACCGGAAGGCGGAGTCGGATGAGCTGCCGTTGTTTGCCGAGGTTGCCTCGAATGCACCGTCCACCGGCTTCCCGGCGTTGATCGAGATCCGTGGCGAGGTGTTTCTGCGCCACGAGGAGTTTCTGCGGATCAACCGCGAACAGGATGAGGCGGGGCAGGAGCCGTATGCGAATCCGCGTAATTTGGCGGCGGGTACACTGAAGCTGCTCGACCCGTGGGAGGTGGCGAAGCGCCGTCTCGAGATCGTGCTCTACGGGCTCGGCGCCTGCGAGCCGGCCGAGCCCGCGGCGTCGCAGTCGGCGTATCTCCAGCGGCTGGTCGACTGGGGACTGCCGGTGGTCGAGAAGCATTGGGCGGTGCGCGGGATCGATGCGGTGTGGGCGGCCATCGGCGAGCTCGACCAGCTCCGCCGCACGTTCGCCTACGCGACCGACGGCGCGGTGGTGAAGATCGACCGGCACGACCAGCAGCGGCAGGCCGGGGCGCGCGGCGAGGGGCAGAGCGCGCGCAAGCTTTCGCCGCGTTGGGCGTGTGCGTACAAATTCGCGCCGGATCGGGCCGAGACCCGCGTGAACTCGATCACGATCCAGGTCGGGCGCACGGGCGCGCTGACGCCGGTGGCCGAACTGGAGCCGGTGCAACTCGCCGGCACGACGGTGAAACGCGCCACGTTGCACAACGCCGAGGAGATCGCGCGCAAGGATGTGCGGCCCGGGGACTTCGTGCTGATCGAAAAGGCCGGCGAGATCATCCCGGCGGTGGTGCAGGTGCTCGTCGAGAAACGGCCGGCCGGGCTCGCTCCGTATGTTTTTCCCACGACGTGTCCGGTCTGCGGCAGCGAGGCGAAGCGCGCCGAGGGCGAGGTGGTGTGGCGTTGCCCGAACCTCGACTGCCCCGAGAAGGTGCGGCGGCGGCTCGAACATTTCGCGTCGAAGGCCTGCCTCGACATCGACGGCCTGGGCGAGGAGATGGTGGCGCTGCTGGTCGAACGGGGCCTCGTGAAGACGATCCCCGACATCTTCCGTCTGAAGGTCGAGGATCTGCTCCCGTTGAAAAAGTCGGGCGAGGTGTGGGCGGGCAACCTGATCGACGGCATCGCGGCCCGGCGAAACGCCGATCTCTGGCGCGTGATCAACGGGCTCGGCATTCCGCAGGTCGGCGCGGCCGCGGCGAAGGATCTGGCGAGGCGCTTTCGCTCGCTCGACGCCATCGGCGCCGCCGGCGACGCGGATCTGCTCAGCATCGAGGGCATCGGCGAACGCACCGCCGGACTGATCCGCGAGTGGTTCGCGGTGGAGTCGAACCGAGCCCTGCTCGACGAGTTGCGTGTCGTGGGCCTGGAGCCGACGGCGCCGGCCGCGGCGGGCGTGGAGGCGCCGCAGGCGGGCAAGACCTTCGTGCTCACCGGCACCTTGCCGACGCTGTCGCGCGAGGCGGCGACGGCGTTGATCGAGGCGGCGGGCGGCAAGGTCAGCGGCAGTGTGTCAAAGAAGACTCATTACGTCGTGGCGGGCGAGGAAGCGGGCTCGAAGTTGGAAAAGGCGCAGAAGCTCGGCGTGCCGGTGCTCGACGAGGCGGGGTTGCGGGCGTTGCTGGATGGGACCGGGTAGGGCCGGTCTGCGACCGGTCGCGTGGGTCACGCGTGCGGTGTCGGCTGCGGTGGCGCGGTCGTTCCCGGCTCGGCGGGCCGCCTCGCTCCACCTCTGTTGGGTGGTTGGCGCCGGGATCGGCGGCGTTGCGCGAAGGGGTCAAAATCCGTTTGCAGAGCGGGGCCGGAAGCGGACCCTCGGCGCGATGCTCCACTCCCTTCGTTTCCGCGCGGCGCTGGTGCTGTTGCTCACGCTGCCCGTCATGAACCTGTCGGCCGCCATGAAGGCGCCCGCCAACGCCCCGGCCGAGAAGGATTATACCGGCGTGATCGTGGTCGACGCGGGCGACGGCAAAGTGCTCTTCGAGGACTGCGCCGACGTCCCGGCGTATCCGGCGAGCGTGACGAAGCTCATGAATCTGCTGCTCGCCGTCGAGGCGATCGAGGCGGGCAAGGTCCGGCTCGACGACCGGGTGACGGTGACCCCGGAGGAGGCGAAGATGGGCGGCTCGCAGGTGTACCTGAAGGAGGGCGAAGTTTTCACGCTCGAGGAGCTGCTTTATGCGACGGCGATCCAGTCGGCCAACGACGCGGCGCTGGCGGTGGCGAACCACGTCGGCGGCGATCGCGACACCTTTGTGCAGATGATGAACCAACGCGCGACGCAGCTCGGCATGACGCACACCAAGTTCACCACGCCGCACGGTCTGGCGTCGCCGAAGCAGGAGGCCGATCTCTCGACCCCGCGCGACATCGCCGCGTTGTCCCGCGAGGCGGTGCGGCATCCGTTGGTGTTGAAGTTTTCGTCGGTCAAGAAGCGCACGTTCCGCCAGGAGCCGTTGCTGGTGATGGAGAATCACAACAAGCTCCTGCGCGACGTGCCCGGCTGCGACGGGCTCAAGACCGGCTACCTTGCCCGCGGCGGCTATGCGCTTGCGGCGACCGTGTACCGCGACGGCAAACGTGTGATCGCCGTGGTGATGGGCAGCAGCGGCATGTATGGACGGCGGCGCGACGCGATCGCGCGGCGGCTGATCGCCTCGGCGTTGCCGAAGGCCTCGCCTGCGCCGGCGAGTCTGACCCCGCAGGAACCCGAGCCCGAGATGGCGGTGCCGCTCGGGGCGGAGGCGGAACCCGCGGTGCCGGTCGGCGCCGAAGAGGAGGGCGAGCCGGAGGATTTCGCCGCGGAAACCGACGATGCCGCTCCCGCCGCCGACGAGCCACCCATGGTGCAGTTCCGTCTGCCCAAGGTGAAGTAGGGCCGCGGGGGCGGTTCGTTGGTCAGCCGGCCGGTTCTTCGGCCACCGGTCGGGGCAGATGCTTGCCGATGAAGGAGACACACTGATCCGGGTGTGTCATGGCGATCAGATGCCCGCCGTCGATCAACAGGTCCGCGGTCGGTGGTGCCGGGATCACGTGGTCGTTTTTTCCGTGGATTCTCAGGGGGCGAATCCGGTCGGGTGCGAGTCCCTGCCACTCGAAGATGGCGCGGCACATCGCGCGAAGGAAGGCCGCTTGGCTGGAGGCAAACATCTCGCAGAGCTCACCCGGTAGCTTGCCGGCCGCGGCTCGGATGAATTCGAGCGGTGCCAAAGCGGCGAGCGGATGGAGCAAGCGAAGGAGCGCGGCGATTTCATCGGGTGCGCTCGCGCTTCCAACCAGAACCAAGGCGCCGAGCTTGCGTCGGTTCGCGATCTCGCAGCCGACGATGCCGCCCAACGACGAGCCGATGACCGTGTCGCCATCTTGGATTCGCTCGTCGGTGATCACGCGCTCCGCCAAACCGGCGATCGATCGCTCGCCTTGATGTTGCGGCCAGTCGATGAAGCGGGCCGAGGGCAGAGCTTGCCAGACCGGGGCGTGGTACATGCGATGGTCGGCGCCCATGCCGGGGAGAACGAAGATCATCGTGCGAACATGATGTCGCTGCCGCTCGAGTGCGATCACTCATCGCGAGGCTTTCCGGGCCATGGCTTCGAGCCTGTCCGGCTTGGCGTCTCAGTCGGTCGCACGCGTTGCGGCTGATGCGCGGTTTTCTCTTCTTGCCGTTCGGTCGCGGGATCGCCGGGGGCGACCTTCGTCTCCTTCGGCGGTCAACCTGGTGTTTTGCCGTCGAGGCGCCGCCGCAAAATCGGGGAATCCCCCACGGGGTCGGCGCAACGCGGCGTAGACAGGCGTCCGAAATTCCGACACAACCCCCGGCACATCAATCAAACCCGAGACCTGACCATGAATATCTGCTGCATCGGAGCCGGCTATGTCGGCGGTCCCACCATGGCGATGATCGCCCGCAAGTGCCCCGACATCCGCGTGACGGTTGTCGACATGAACGTGGCGCGCATCGCCGCTTGGAACTCCGACAACCTGCCGATCTTCGAACCCGGTCTCGACGAGGTCGTGCGCGAGACGCGCGGCCGAAATCTCTTCTTCTCCACCGATGTCGCCGGCGGCATCAAGGGGGCGGATATCGTGTTCGTGAGCGTGAACACTCCGACCAAGACCTACGGCCATGGCGCAGGGCGCGCGGCGGACTTGAAGTACATCGAGGGCGTGGCGCGCACGATCGCCGAGCATGCCGACAGCCCGAAGATCATCGTCGAGAAGTCGACGATCCCGGTGAAGACCGCGGAGTCGATCAAGACCATCCTCTCGGCCAACGCCCGCGGTCTGAAATTCTCCGTGCTCTCGAATCCCGAGTTCCTCGCCGAGGGCACCGCGATGGCCGACCTCGAGGCGCCGGACCGCGTGCTGATCGGCGGCGAGCGCACGCCCGAGGGCGAGGCGGCGTTGGAGAAGCTGGCGAGCGTGTACGCGCACTGGGTGCCGCGCGAGCGCATCATCAAGACCAACCTCTGGTCGTCCGAACTCTCCAAGCTCGTGGCCAACGCGTTCCTCGCGCAGCGCATCTCCTCGATCAACTCGATCTCCGCGCTCTGCGAGGCGACCGGCGCCGACGTCGACGAGGTCGCCAACGCGATCGGCAAGGACTCGCGCATCGGCCCGAAATTCCTGCGCTCGTCGGTCGGCTTCGGCGGCTCCTGCTTCCAGAAGGACATCCTCAACCTCGTGTATCTCTGCGACCACTTCGGCCTGCCCGAGGTGGCGGCGTATTGGGAGAGTGTGGTCAAGATGAACGACTGGCAGAAGCACCGTTTCACCCAGCGCATCGTCGGCGAGCTCTTCAACACCGTCGCCGACAAGCGCATCGCGATCCTCGGCTTCGCCTTCAAGAAGGACACCAACGACACGCGCGAGTCCGCCGCGATCACCGTGTGCAAGGACCTGCTCGCCGAGCAGGCCCGCCTGGCGATCTACGACCCGAAGGTGCCGGCCGCGGAGATCTTCCGCGACCTCGGCCTCCCGGCCACGCTCGCCGACGGCCGGCCCAACCCGGCGGTGACGATCTGCGGCGACGCGTACGAAGCCACCGCCGGCGCGCATGCGGCGGTCGTGCTCACCGAGTGGGACGAGTTCAAGACGATCGATTTCGAGCGCGTGTACGGGCAGATGATGAAGCCCGCCTCGCTCTTCGACGGCCGGAACATTCTCGACTTGGAGAAACTGCGCGCGCTCGGCTTCAAGGCCTCCGGCATCGGCAAGGGCTGAAGGGCTGCCGCGCAGGTCAGCGCGCACGCGCACCCAAGCTGCGCGTGCACGTGCGCCGATCCGTTGTGCCCGGCGCCGGGCGGGCAATGCCGCGCGTGGTCCGCGGTCCGCGGCAGGCGGCAGGGGCGAGAGGCGCTTCGTGCGGGCCCCGACGGGCCCGGACCGGAGGTGCGGCGCCGCGGCCGACCGCGGGTGCGCTCAGCTGTAAGCATTCGGTCGAGTGACCAGGGACGAGCGTCGAGGGGCCGATTGCAGAGGAGATCGAGCGAAGCAATCGTGATGAAAGCGCGCCACCGATGCTTTGACGCTCGTCCCTCGACACTCGCCTCTCGACAGCATCATCACGGCTCAGAGCCACTTGCGGTGCTTGAGGAAGACGAAAAGGCCGACCGTACTGGCGATGGTGAGACCGGCGATGCCGACGTAGGCGACCGGCGACTGGAGCAGCGGGCTGTGGCGAAAGTTCATCGAGAACCAGCTCGAGACGACCATCAGCGGGATGCCGACGGCGGTGAGGCCGGTGAGCACGCGCACGCCCTCGTTGGTCTCGTGGGTGGAGCGGTTGAGGAAGAGTTTGAAGGTGAAGATGAGCTGCTCGGACCAGGACTTCACCTGTTCCTCGATACGGAGGAGGTCGTCGGAGATGTCGCGCAGATAGGGCAGCAGCTTGGGGCGGAAGAACCCGGTACGGCCGGAGGCGAGCGCGACGGCGAGTTCGCGTTGGGGGCGCACGATTTCGCGCAGCGTGGTGATGTCTTCGCGCACGTCGACGATGCGCTGGGCGAGGGGTTCGCGGCTGCGGGCGAGCACGGCCTCCTCGATGGATTCGATCTCGTCGCGGATCTCGTCGAGGGCGGGCTTGAAGTTCTCGACGATGAGATCGATGAGGGTGTGGGCGATGCGGTCGGGCCCGCGCACGGGGGTGCCCGGGGCGCGCAGGAAGCGCTCGCGGCAGGTCTGGGCGGCCTTGAGCGGCCGCCGGTGGTAGGTGAGGAGAAACTTCTTCCCGAGGATGAGGTCGAGCTCGGTGGTATTGAACTTTTCGGTTCGCGTGTAGTCGACGGCGTGGACGACGATCGACAGGTAGCTGTCGTACTCCTCGTATTTCGGGAGCGGGGAGTCCTGGAGGCAGTCCTCGATGGTGACCGGATGCACGGCGAAGAGCTGGCGCATCACCACGTCGATCTCCTGTTCGGTCGGCTCGCACAGGTCGACCCAGAGCATGACGGCAGGGTCCTGCTTGAGCGTGGCGAGCGCCTCGAGCGGAGGACTGTCGGCGACGAAGCGGGAGTCGCGGTAGACAATGCTGTGGATCATGGGGATTGCGGCCGGAGGAGGGCGATGTGCGGGCCGGCGAGGAAACTTGTTTGGCGGAGCCGATGGGAGCGGGCTGAAGCGGCGTGGGAGGCGCCCTCCTCCGCCCGCAATCCTAAATCCAGCGGCGGCGGCGGCACCACACGAACATCGCGGCGGTGCTGCCGACCATGAGGGACAGCGCCCCCCAGTAGCCGAAGGGGCTGTCGAGTTCGGGCATGTGGGTGAAGTTCATGCCGAACCAGGCGCCGATGAGGATCGGGGGCATGCTGATGGCGGTGAGCGCGGTGAGGACCTTGATGCCTTCGTTGGCTTGGCTGGCGGATTTGTTGAGGTAGAGGTCGAAGGAGACGAGCAGGGCGTCGCCCAGGGCGGTGAGCGTCTCCTCTTGGCGCAGGAGGTTGTCGCGCAGGTCGCGGAAATAGGGGAGCATGATCGTGCGCACGATCTTGTTGTCGCCGTGGGCGAGGCGGTTGATCACGTCGCGTTGGGGGCGCACGATCTGGCGCAGCTCGGCCAGCTCGGAGCGCACGTCGAGGAGTTCCTCGGTGAGGTTGTCGGCCTGCTCCTTGAGCACGCGGGCCTCGATCAGTTCGATCTTGTGTCGCAGGCCGTCGAGTACGGGGGTGTAGCGCTCGAGGAGCTGGTCGATGATGTCGTGGGCGAGGCGATCGGTGCCGCGGGCGACGACGCCGGGGGTCTTCGAGCAACGCTCGGCCATCCACTTGATGCAGAGCAGGGGCTTGCGGTGGAAGGTGACGAGGAACTCCTTGCCGAGGAAGAAGTCGAGTTCGGTGGTGGTGAACTGTTCGGCGTGCTCGTAGGCGACGGCGTGGGTGACGATGAAGAGGTAGTCCTCGTAGTCCTCGATCTTGGGGAGGCTGGTGGGGGCGACGCAGTCCTCGACGGAGAGTGGGTGGAATTGGAATACGCTCTCGAGGACGAGCCGGATCTCGTCCTCGGTGGGGTTCTCGAGGTCGACCCAGAGGTGCAGTCCCTTGTCGGCACGCACGAGCCGCATGGCCTCGGCCTCGAGGTCATGCGCAACCAGTTTTCCTTCGCTGAAGACGAACGAGCGGATCATGCGAGGGCGCCATGGTGCGGCGGTTGTCCGGAGACGCAAGCCGGCGGGGCACGGGGAGCGGCAAATCGGCGGCGGCGCGGCCGCCGTGGGGGCGCGGGAGCACTGCCACCGAGTTCGGCGCGCGGGAGGTATCCGGCACCGGCGCATCGAGGGGATGCGTACGGAAGCGTTCGCCGGCGCCCTCCGGCCTTCGCCGGCGGAGGGTTACTGGCGGATCGGCTGCGGCGGGCGACGCCCTCGGTGGGCGCAGGTTGCCTCAGCCAAGCATTCGGTCGAGTGCCGAGGGACGGGCGTCGAGGGGCCGATCACAGAGGAGAGCGAGCGAAACACTCGTGCCGGCAGCTCGCCACGGATGCTTTGGCGCTCGTCCCTCGACGCTCGCCTCTCGACCGCATCATCAGACCTTGGCGAGCAGGCGTTCCTCGGCTTCGAGGAGCGGGCGGATGAAGTCCTCGGGAGTCTGTGCGGCCATGAGGGCGTCGCGCACGGACTGGTCCTTGAGCACGCGGCAGAGGGTGCCGACGAGGGCGAGGTAGTTGCCCGGCTGCGACTTCGGGGTGGCGACGACGAAGACGAAGCGCACGGTCTGCTTGCAGTTCTCGAAGAAGATGCCGCCGGGGCTGCGGCCGACGGCGAGCACGATGGCCTTGGCGTGTTCGGTGCGGGCGTGGGGCAGGGCGACCTCGTTGCCGATGCAGGTTGGATCGAGCCGCTCCCGCGCGAGCAGTTCGTTGTAGAAATGCGGGTAGTCGGTGATCTCGGGATGGCCCTCGAGCAGGCGGGCGACCTCGTTGATGGCGGCCGTGCGTTTGGTCTGTTGCACCTGCAGGAGGATGCGGGAGGGATGCAGCAGTTGGGCGAGGCGGACGGGCATACTCGTATTTCGGCTCGGCGGGCGGATTCCTGAATGGCGGGCGGTCAATCTTCGCGCCTGACAGGGCGAAGCAAGGCCGGAGATGCCCCGTCGGCGTTTTTCGTGTCGCCCGGGCGCCGAAACGGCCGCGCCATGGGGCGGCGGGCAGAGCGTGCTCAGCCGTAAACAGGCGGTCGAGTGACGAGCGTCGAGGGGCCGATCACAGAGGAGGTTGAGCGAAGCACTCGTGCTGGAAGCTCGCCACCGATGCTTTGGCGCTCGTCCATTGACGCTCGCCTCTCAACCGCACCATCAGCTCAGGGTGGTGCCGCGGACCTGTTGCAGGGCGCGAAAGGCGCGGGCGAGGACCTCGGTGAGTTCGTCGGCGCGGAAGGGCTTGAAGAGGCAGTCGTTCATGCCGGACTCGAGCAGGCTCTGGCGGGCGTTGGGTCCGGCCATCGCGGTGAAGGCGACCACCCAGGGGATCGCGGGATGCTCCGATTGGCGGCGGATCCGACGGGTGGTTTCCCGTCCGTCGATGCCGGGCATGCTGATGTCCATGAAGATCAGGTCGAAGCTTTCGCGGTGGCCCAATTCGAGGGCCTCCTGGCCGCGGGAAACGGGCGAGGCGGCATAGCCGAGGCGTTCGAGCATGAGGCAGAGGCTGCGTTGGTTCACCGCATCGTCGTCGACGACGAGAATGCGCATCGGCATGCGGCGCGCCATCGTGCTGTCGAAATCGGAGACCATGCGGCGGAAGTCGGAAGGACTCTCGGGCTCGGCGCCGAAGGCCTGCATGAGCATGATCTTCAGGTGGCTCGGCTTCACCGGCTTGGCGATGAGGGTGTTGAGACCGACGGAGGCATGGCTGCCCGAGCTGTCGAGGAGGAACAGCGGGAGTTGCGCCCGTTCGGGAATGGCGCGGATGCTTTCGGCGATCTCGGTGCCGTCCCGCGAGCCGAGCTGGCGGTCGATGATGGCGACGTCGCAACCGGTGGCGCCGCGGAGTAGTGAAAGAGCGGCGGCGGGGCGTTCGACTTCGCAGGTGCTCATCCCCCACCACCGGCACATGGCCGAGAGCGTGTGGCGCAGGGTGGCGTTTTCACTGAGGATGATCGCGCGCCGGCCGGCCAGGGCGGCTTCGGGCGCGGCGTGGGGCGGGGGCGGCGAGTCGGGCGCGATCTCGGCGGGGATCGTGAAGTGGAACGTCGAGCCGCAGGCCACATCGCTTTCGACCCACATGCGGCCGCGCATCAGCTCGGTGAGGCGGTGGGCGATGGCCAAACCCAGGCCGGTGCCCCCATAGCGTCGGGTGGTGCTGGCCGAGTCGACCTGCGAGAAGGGTTTGAACAGGCGGTCGAGCCGGTCGTGCGGGATGCCGATGCCGGTGTCCCGCACGGCGAGATGCAGCTGGGGCGGTTGGCTCGAGAGGCGTTGGACGGAAACGAATACCTCGCCGGAGGCGGTGAATTTCAGGGCGTTGCCGACCAGGTTGAACAGGACCTGTTGGATACGGGTGACGTCGCCGAGGATCAGGCTGGGCACATCGGGGTCGACGAGGAAGGTCAGCTCGAGGTGCTTCTCCATCGCCTGGGGCGCAAAGAGATCGAGCACGGTTTCGACGATCGAGCGGACGTCGGCCGGGGTGTGCTCGAGTTCGACGCGGCCGGCCTCGATCTTGGAGTAGTCGAGCACGTCGTTGATGACCGCCAGCAGGGTCTCGCCGCATTTTCGGACGGTGGTGACATATTCCTGCTGCTCGGCGTCGAGCTTGGTGCTGGTGAGGAGCTGGGTCATGCCGAGCACGCCGTTCATGGGGGTGCGGATCTCGTGGCTCATGACGGCCAGGAAAGCGCTCTTGGCGTGGTTGGCGGCTTCGGCGGCGCGGGCTTCCTCTTCGGCGTTGAGGATGGCGCGTTGCAGGCGGAGATTGAGTTCGTCGGTCTTGGCCTTCTCGGTGCGGAGGCGGTCGGCGGCCTCGATGGCGCGGTCTTCGGCGGTGGCGGCGGAGCGGCGCAGCCGATAGGTCAACCAGCCGATCAGCATCGATAGCCCGAAGATGCCCGAGGCGGCGGCGATGGCGACCTGGCGAAAGGTTGCGAGGCGTTGCTCGAGGTCTTTGGCCCACATGTCCACGCCGACCACGCCCACAAACTCGCCCTGCGAATTGTGGAAGGGGGCGAAGGCACTCATGTAGGTGCGGACCTGTTCCGGCACCGGGTGCTCGTCGGCGTAGGCTTTCCGCTCGGTGAGCGAACGCCGCAGGGTGGTATCGCGCCCGGTGTAGAGAAAGCCGATCTTGGGCGGCGGGTCGGTGTCGTCGGGCGGGCGGACGAAGAAGGCGGTGTCGAGGATGAACGCGATCTGCCCGTCGTGCAGGGTGGCGGTGTAGATGTAGATGAGGTCCTCGGTCGCCCGCTGCATCTTCAGCAGGGGTTCGAGGGCGGAGAGGTGTGACGGGGAGCCGCTCTGGTCGGGCGAGACGAGGGTTTCGTGGAGGTCGCCGTCGATCTGCACCGCCGCCGCTTTGGCGAGTTGTACCAGTTCGGTGCGTACGGATTCGATCTGGGCCCGGCGGGCGTAGGTGTAGGTATAGGCCAATACGGCGCTGGAGACGGCCAACACCATGGCGCCAACGACGAATCCTTCCCGCATGGGATTGATCTGCCGCTTGGGTGGGGTGGGGGCTGAGGGCTTTTTCCCGTCCATGTCCGAGCGTCGGAAATGCCGGGGAATGCGTGGTCAGGCAAGCATGGTGTTGTTCGGAGGCGGAGCGGGAGCCCAGCGGCAACGATGTCGTTCGACTGGAGGGCCGGACCTCGGGTTCGTGCCGGTTCCGAGCGCAGGCGGCGCGTCGGCAAGCGATGGCCCCTCCCTCCGCCTCCGGTGGAGACCGAAGCAGCGCGAGCGGCGTTGTCGATCGAGTCGCCGCGCCGTGGCAGGGATGGTTTCCGGGCAAAAAAAGAGGCCCCACGTCGTGGAGCCTCTTGCGGGGGGGGGGGGGGGGGGGGGGTTGCCCGGGGGGGGCCCGGCG
>JAEZUE010000030.1 GCA_023443455.1 Verrucomicrobiota bacterium | reverse complement strand
GGTGGACGATGCGCGTCGGCACCTCCATGTCGTCGGGAGCGGGCAGGTGCACCTCGGCGTCGAGGAGCGTCTCCATCAGGCGCTCGAGCGGCAGCACGCGGCTGTCGAAGTGGATCTGGAGCGAGCGGATACCCGGTGTGAGGTCGAGCAGGCCGGGCGTGTGGCTTTCGGCCAGCCACTCCATGAGCGCGTGCACGCGGAAGCGCAGCTCGAGGTCGAGCACCTGCGGGCCGTATTCGACGAGCAGGTATTTGTCGCCCGACCGCCGGTAGCACACCGCCGGTCGGGCTTCGGTCTGCGGCGAGAAATGGAGGATGGGGCCGGCCGGCGGAGGAGTTGGTAGTTTGAAGTTGGTAGTTTGGTCGGACGCAGGCGTGGTGCGGGGACGACCAACTTCCAAATTCCAACTTCCAACTTCTCCGACCCGCGCACGAGCCGGCCGAAGCGACTCGATCTGATACTCATGCGCGGCCTCCAGCTCCCGAGCGTATTCCGGCGTCACGGGCCGGAACCGCACCTTGTCGCCTGGCCGGAGCTGGCCGGCCTTCCAGAGGTCGGCGGAGATGATCGTCGCCGGGCAGACGAAGCCGCCGCAGCTCGGGCCGTCGGGCCCGAGGATGATCGGCATGTCGCCAGTGAAATCGATCGCGCCGACGGCGTAGGCGTTGTCGTGGATGTTCGACGGATGGAGACCGGCTTCGCCACCATCCGCACGCGCCCAGCGCGGCTTCGGGCCGATCAGGCGCACACCGGTGCGCGCGGAGTTGAAATGCACCTCGTAGGTCGCGGAGAAAAGATCGGCGATGTCCTCGGACTGGAAGAAGTCCGGCGCGCCGTGCGGGCCGTAGAGGACGGAGATTTCCCAGGACCGCTCGTGGACGGGGATGAGCGCAGCCGGCAGACGAACGAGCGGGGTAGTTGGCAGTTGGGAATTTGTAGTTAGGACGGACGCAGGCGTGGGCTCGGCGCCAACTGCCAAATTCAAACTACCAACTCCTCCACTGTTCACCCGCAACACATCACCGGTGCGCAGGGCGCGGCCGGCGTGACCGCCGAAGAGGCCGAGCGTGAATGTGCTCTTGCTTCCGAGATAGTCGGGCACGTCGAGGCCGTGCCGGATTGCCAGATACGCGCGCATGCCGGCGCCGGTAAGCGCGCCGAGGCGAAGCGTCTGGCCGGATTTCACGCAGAAGGCGCGCCAGGCGGCAACGGGTTTGCCGTCGAGCGTGGCCACGAGAGAGGCGCCGGTGAGGGCGATGGTGGCGGCGGTGTTGAAGCGCAGCGTCGGGCCGGAGAGCGTGATCTCGAGACCGGCAGCGGAGGCGGGATTGCCGACCAGGCGGTTCGCGAGGCGGAACGCCAACGGGTCCATCGGGCCGGAGGGCGGCACGCCGACGTCCCAATGGCCGAGACGTCCGGGATAATCCTGTACGGTGGTCTGCGTGCCGCCGTCGAGCACCTCGATCGTGGGCGCGAAATAGGGCAACTTCTCAAGGTAGCGAGTCGTGATCTTGCCGGCGACGAAACCGGACGAGTCGAGGATCTGGCGGAGATAGAGGAGATTTGTCTCCAGTCCGCCAACGCGCGTCTCGGCCAGCGCTTGGGTGAGCTGCGCGAGCGCGGCGGCGCGGTCGGGGCCGCGGGCGATGAGCTTCGCGAGCATCGGGTCGTAGTACGGGCCGACCTCGGTGCCGCGTTCGCACCACGTCTCGAGGCGCAGGCTACGCGGGATCACAAACTCGGTGAGCACCCCGGTGGCGGGCTGGAAGTTCTTGCCCGGGTCCTCGGAGTAGAGCCGCACCTGGATCGACGCACCGCTCGTGCGGCGGACGAAGCCCGTCAGGTCGAGGTCCCCGGCCGCCTGCCGGACCATCCATTCGACCAGATCGATTCCAGTCACCTCCTCGGTGACACCGTGCTCGACCTGGAGGCGCGTGTTCACCTCGAGGAAATAGAACTCGTCGGTTGCATCGTCGTAGACGAACTCGACGGTGCCGGCCGACTCGTAACCGGCGGCTCGGCCGAGACGCTCAGCGAAATCGAGCAGGCGGGCGCGCGTCTCGTCGGACAGGCCGGGCGCGGGCGTCTCCTCGATGATCTTCTGGTTGCGGCGCTGCACGGAGCAGTCGCGTTCGCCGAGCGCCACAACATGGCCGCGACCGTCGCCGAAGATCTGCACCTCGATGTGGCGGGCGCGCTCGACGTACTTCTCGAGGAAGAGGCCGCTCTCCTTGAAGTTGGCGCGACTCAACCGGTCGACGCGAGCGAAGGCAGGCTCGAGCTCGGCGGCGCTCCAGCACAACTGCATGCCGATGCCGCCGCCACCGGCGGTGCTCTTCAGCATCACCGGGTATCCGATACGCTCGGCCTCGCGCAGCGCGGTTGCGACGTCGGGCAGCAGGCCGGTGCCGGGGAGGAGCGGCACGCCTTCGGCCTGCGCGATCTCGCGCGCGGTGTGCTTGAGACCGAAGCGGCGCATCTGGTCCGGTTTCGGCCCGATGAACACGATGCCGGCGGCCGCACAGGCCTCGGCGAATCCGGGATTCTCGGACAGGAAGCCATAACCCGGGTGGATCGCCTGTGCGCCGGTCGCGCGGGCGACCTCGAGGATCTTGTCCCCGAGCAGATAGCTCTGCGCGGCCGGCGCGGGGCCGATCAGGATGGCCTCGTCGGCCTGGGCGACATGGAGCGAATCGACGTCAGCCTCCGAATACACAGCGACGGACCTGAGGCCGAGCCGGCGCAGCGTGCGGATGATGCGGCAGGCGATGGCGCCGCGGTTGGCGATGAGGATTTTTGGAAACAATGGGGAAGAAGTTGGAAGTTTGAAGTTGGAAGTTGGTGGCAGGGCGCTTCGCTCGGAAGCCGGTTGCTCTGGTGCCCCCCCAACCGAAGAGGAGGAAATTCTATGGGACTGCTGAAACTGGAAGAACTGCGGGTCTATGCGTTGGCCGAGGATTTGGCCGATCTCGTGTGGGATGTCGTGATCAGGTGGGACGCGTTTGCGAAAGAAACCGTGGGCGAACAGCTCGTACGGGCCGCCGACAGCGTGGGAGCAAATATCGCCGAAGGCTTCGGACGTGCCTCGGCGGCCGACAACCAACGTTTTGTCCGAATCGCGCGTGGCTCGTTGTATGAAACACGGCACTTCCTGCGGAGAGCCGACCGACGAAATCTCCTAAAGGTGGAGAACCGCCAATCGCTGCACGCGGTGCTCGACGAACTGATGCCCGTCCTCAACGGGTATCTCGCTGCGCTTAAACCACGAGCGGCGCCAGAGTCCCCGACGTGTACCTGAGGGAATGCTTTCACAAAATTCGAAATTCCAACTTCCAATCCCTCAACCCGACGCCGCCGCGGACTCGGCGTCCCACACCAGAACCTCGATCGGCGTCGGGTTGTAGGCGTTGCAGGGGTTGTTGAGCTGCGGGCAGTTCGAGATCAGACAGATCACATTTCGCTCGGCGCGCAGCTCGACGTAACGATCCGGTCCGGACACTCCGTCGTCGAACTTGAGGTCGCCGGCGGGCGTCACCGGCACGTTCATGAAGAAGTTGATGTTGCAGGTGATGTCGCGCTTGCCCCAGTCGAAGTCGGCGTGGTGGGCGCAACCACAGGTGGTGGAGATCTCCTGCGCGCCGCGGATGAAGCTGTCGCGACAGGCGTGCATGGACTCCTTGTCGTGCGCATAGCGCATTGTATTGCTCTCGCGGGAGCAGGCGCCGCCGAGCGTGTCGTGGCGGCCGCAGGTGTCGGCCACGATCGTGAGCAACGCGTCGCCCTCGGTGGACATGAGGCGCGTGCCGGTGGTGAGGTAAAGCGCGGCCTGGTGGCGGATCGTGTCGGAGGCGCTGTAGCGGTTGGCGGGGTCGTGGGCGTCGAAGAAGAGCGTATCCGCTGCCTGGTTTCCTTCGACATCGACGATGCGGAGGATCTGGCCGGCCTTGATTTCGTGCGACCAATAGTCGCCGGCGAGGACGGTTTGGCGGTAGGCGGCCGCGCTCGGGTCGAGAGTGCTTTCGGTCATGGAAGAAGAAGTTTGAAATTTGAATTTGGTAGTTTGGGCGCAGGCGCAGGCGCAGGCGCAGGGGTAGTTGGTAATTGGTAATTGGTAATTGGTAATTGGTAGTTGGTAGTTGGTAGTTTGGCGCAGGCGTGGTGGCGGTGGTGAAGGCGGGCTCCGGACCAACTGCAAATTACCAACTACCAAATTCTCGGGCGTTTCGGCCTCAGGCGCGGAGCGCGTGGTAGTCATCCGTGTTCCGAAACGCCCGCCCGTTTTCGGGCCTGGAGTTGCGGCAGGGGTCGTCGGACGCGACGGGGCCGGCGAACGGGAAGACCTCCAGCTTCACTTGGCGCGGGCGGTAGGCTGGATTCGGATCGAGCGGGTGCTGGCAGGTGTTGAGAACCACCAGCGTGTTCATCTCGAAACGGAGATTGATGAAGCCGCCGGCCTGCGAGTGCCCCGGGACGAACGTCAGGCGGCCCTCTTCGTCGGCCACGACCTTGCTGAACAAGTTGAGATTCGGCACGAGGTCCCGTTTCCCGAGCCCCCACTTGGCCAGCTCGACGAGAAAGCAGTCGCGCGCGTTGCGGTGGTACTCGTTGCGCACGGCCTGGAAGGTCTTCTCGCCATAGCGCTCGGCGGTGAGCTTCGCATCGCCGCAGCCGCAGACCGTGTCGTGCCAGCCGGCCGAGTCGGCGACGATCGAGGCAAGGATGCGGCCCATGTCGGAGTGCAAGCAGTAGGGCGCGCGGACGTGGAAGATGTGCTGCCCCTTGAGCGTGTCGGGCATGTTGTAGCGCTCGGTGGGCAGGTCGGCGTTGTAGAGAAGCAGGCCGACGTTGGCCCCGCCCTCGAGATCGGTGAGACGCAGGGTTTTGCCGCGGGAGATCACACCGGACCACATGCCGGCGTGGGTGAGAGTCTTGGCGTAGAGAGGCGAGGCGGTCATCGGCGGGTGGTGTTACGTTTGGTCGCAGTGGTGTTACTGCAGGGTCCGTGCCGATCCCGGGCGTTGATCGAAAATTCCCAGAGCGGGGCAGCACGGGGCCGGCCGTAGGAGTCTGCATGCAGGCGGTCTGCGCACTGCGGCAGGACGACGTCTGATCGCCTGCAAGCAGGCTCCTACGGGGATCCGCCCCCCCCAGCTACACCAGCGGCGGGATCGCGGCGGCGGTGAGGCTGAGGCGACCGTTGCGCACGCCTTTGCAGGTCACCAGCTCGTCGGTGAGTTTGCGCAACTGGTTGGCCGGTCCCTGCACGAGCAACACCTCGAGGTAGTTATGGTTCTCGAGATGCACGTGCATCGAGGTGACGATGAGCAAAAAGTAGCGGTGCTGGATCGCGGCGAGTTTCGCCTGCAGGTCGCGTTTCCGGTAGTCGTAGACGAGCGAGATGGTGCCGGCGACCGACCCGGTGCCGATCTCGCTGGCGAATTCGACCAGCCCGTCGCGCGCGAGCGTCGCGATGGCCTGCGAACGGCTCTGGTACCCGCGCTTGGCGACCATCGTATCGAGTTCGTCGAGCAAACTCTCGGGCAGCGAAACGCTGAAGCGGGTGACCTTGTCGGATTTGCGGCTCGCACGGGGCATGATCGCCTCCATGGCAGAAACCGTGCCGGCCGTCGAGGCCGGCACGGGATTCGGGGTCAGTGCAGAGCGGTCAGAACAACCGAGCATACCGGTCGATTTCCCACTGGCTGACCGTGAGGTGGTAGGCACGCCACTCCTCGGATTTGTAGGTGATGAACTCGTCGCGCAGCTCCTGTCCGAGCGTCTGCGTGATGAAGGGATCCGCCGCGAACTTCTCGACCGCCTCCTCGAGGTCGCGCGGCAGGTAGCTGATGTTGCGTTTCGCCAACTCGGCCTCGGGCAACTCGTAGAGGTTCTCCTCCTGCGGATGCCCCGGATCGAGTTTCTCGCGGATGCCCTCGAGCCCGGCGGCGAGCAGCAGCGTGGCGCCGAGGTAGGGGTTGCAGGCGGAGTCGGCGTTGCGGCTTTCGAAACGGCCGCCGCCCATGGGCACACGGATCGAGTTGGTGCGGTTGTTCGTGCCGAAACTGTTGAAGACCGGCGCCCACGAGTAGTAGCTCATCGCGCCGCGGCGCACGAGGCGCTTGTAGCTGTTCACCGTCGGCGCGAGCGCCGCGCAGATCGCGGGACCGTGCCGGATGATGCCCGCGATGAACGAATACGCCAGCGACGTGAGACCGAGGCCGCGCGGGTCGTCCTGCGGATCGCACTTGAAGGCGTTCTTCCCCGAGGCGAGCTCGTAGAGCGACATGTTGAAATGGGCACCGTTGCCGGTCTTGTCGGCGAAGGGCTTGGGCATGAACGTGGCGAGCAGGCCCTCCTCCGCCGCGTAGTGCTTCGCCATCATGCGGAAGAAGACGTAGCGGTCGCACATCGTGAGCGCGTCGGCGTACTTGAAGTCGAATTCGAACTGTGAATGCGCGTCCTCGTGGTCGAGCGAGTAGAGTTCCCAGCCGAGCTGGTCGATGGCGGACGCGACCTTGTCGACCCAGGTGTAGCGGTCGAGGAAGCGCTTCACGTCGTAGCAGCTCTTCACGAGGTTGTCGTCCGAGTTGGGGATGTGGAGCTTGCCGTCCTCGCCATGCTTCACGACGAAGACCTCGCACTCGATGCCCAGGTTGAAACCGAGCCCGAGCTCGGCGGCCTGCGCAAGGACCTTCTTGAGGGCGACGCGCGTATTGATCTCGTACGGATGCCCGTGGAACGTGTTGTCGGCCGGGAACCACGCGACCTCGGGCTTCCAGGGGAGCTGGAAACCGCGGTCGAGGTCGGGCACGGAGGCGATCTCGTCGTCGTTGGGCCGTTGGCCGAGGCCGTCGAGCGCGTAGCCGGTGTAGAGTTCGGAACCGTGGGCAAAGTGCAGGAAGTGGTCGATCGGCACGAACTTGCCCTTGGGAATGCCGTGGATGTCGGTGTAGGTGCCGACACAGTACTTGACGCCCTTGGCCTTCAGTTCGGCCTGGAGCTGGAGAATCTCGGAATCGGGTTTCATCGCTGAAGAAGAAATTGGAAGTTGGGAATTGGTAGTTTGTATTTGGTAATTGGCCGTTGGATTGCCGGGCGGTTGGCGCTGGGGTTTCCGTACAAACTACAAAATCCCAACTTCGAACTACCCGGCCGCGTGAGCCGCCGAGGGCGACTGGCCGCTCGCGCTGGGGAAATAGGGCACGTCGAGGGGCGAGCGCTCGCGCATGCCGCGGCGCACCCGCTTCGAGAGATCGGTCACGAGCCAACGCAGCAGGCGTTGCCCCTGGGCTTTCTTCCCGCGGCTGGGGAAACCGGTGACGCCGTTGGTGCTCGTGCGGTTGACCGGGTGCGCGAACTCCAGGCCTGCGGTGCGGTCGGGATCGTCGGCGGAAGCCACGAGTCCGGGGCGGACCAGCTCGGGAGCGTGGGCGAGCATGAGCGCGGTCTCGGCGGCGTTGGCGTGCCAGTCGGCGGCGTCGGCGAAGAACTCGCTGCGCACCCGGGGGCTCGCGTCGGCGGCGTTGATCACCGTGACCATGAAGCCGTCGTGCCGGCTGCGCAGGATCTCGAGCGCGCAGCGCAGCGGGGCGAAATTGGTCACATGGGTGTTGAGCAGAAACAAGCGCCGGATCCCGGCGGCGAAAAGCCAGTCGCCCAAGTCCGTGACGAGGGCGATCAGGGTCTGCGGCTGCAGGGCGAGCGTGCCGGGCCAGCGGTGCGAGTGGCCGAGCGAGCAGCCGTAGTTGAGAGTTGGCAACACCGGGACGCCGGTGGCGGCGGAGACGGCGTCGCCGAGGAGGGTGGCGAGCGAAGAATCCATGCCGGTGCCGAGGTGGGGGCCATGTTGCTCCGTCGCACCGCAGGGAAGGATCACACCATCGGTGCCGCGCGCCACCAGCTCGCCGATCTCGACCCAGGTGAGACGATCCCAGCGGACCGGGACCGCGGATTTTCGTCGCGGAGCCATGGTCAATCGACGTCGTCGCCGACCTGCGTCATGCGCACGATCGGCAGTTTTTCGATCTCGGCCGCGGCACCCTCGCGCCTCGGGTGGATCAATTCGTCGAGGCGGCGGCGGGTGGCGAGGAACTCGGGCGAGTTGACCTGGGCCAGGTTGCGCGGGTGCGGGACCGGCACCTCGATGACCTCCTGAACCTCGCCCGGGTTGGCCTTCAAGACAAGGATACGGTCGGCGAGCAGGATGGCCTCGTCGAGGTCGTGGGTGATGAAGAGGATGGTGACGTCGACGTTGCGCCAGATCTCGAGCAGGTGGGCCTGCATCTGGGCGCGGGTCTGCGCGTCGAGCGCGCCGAACGGCTCGTCCATCAGCAGTATCCGCGGATTGGCGGCAAGGGCGCGGGCGATCGCGGTGCGTTGCTTCATGCCGCCGGAGAGCTGCGCCGGGTAGGACTTCTCGAAACGGGACAGGCCGACAAGGCCGATCCATTGACGGGCTTCGGCCTCGGCCTGGTCGTGTGGCATGCCCTGCATCTCGAGCCCGAACATCACGTTGCGCGTGACATCAAGCCACGGGAAGAGGGTGTAGCCTTGGAAGACCATGCCGCGGTCGGGACCGGGGCCGGAGACCTCGCGTCCGTCGAGAAGCATGCGTCCGGACGTCGGGTAATCGAGCCCGGCAACCATGCGGATGAGCGTGGACTTGCCGCAGCCGGAGGGACCGATGACGCAGAGGAATTCGCGGCGCCGCACCTCGAACGAGACGTTGCGCAGGGCGGTCACGGGGCCGTGCTCGCCGGTGAACTCCTTGCCGAGATTGTCGACGGTGAGAACGACCGGACGCTCCTTAAGGCGGCGGAAGCGTTCCGCAACCGCGGGCGATTGCTGCCGGTAGTCGGGCAGGCCGTCGACGGGAGGGATGTTGCTCATGGGGCGGCCTCCGTTTTCGGTTTGTCGGGGAAGAGCACGGTGTAGCGGTCGGCAAAGAGCCGAGCGAAGAAGGTGCGCAGGCGGCTCGGGCGCGGGTGGCGCCACGGGAAGATGCGGTCGCCGACGAAGGCCAGCACCTGATCGGTCGCGAGGCCGATGATACCGATGATGATGATCGCGGCGTAGACGTTGTCGAAGTTTCGATACTTCGCCTGCTGGTTGATGAAGAAGGTGATGCCGGAGCTCACGCCCACGACCTCGGCGACGATGAGGTAGGTCCACGCCCAGCCGAGCAGGATGCGCAGGTCGTTGTAGAGGTCGGGCAGGCTGGCGGGCACGAGCACACGCAGGAGCAGGTGGCGGCGCTTGGCGCCAAGGGTCTGCGCAGCCTCGATGAGGCCCTGGTCGGCCTTGCGGACGGTGTTGGCGACGACGAGAACCTGTTGGAAGAAGGTGCCGATGACGATGATCGCGATCTTCGGTTCGAGATGGATGCCGAACACCGCGACCATGAGCGCGCCGAAGGCCGGCGCCGGCATGTAGCGGACGAAGTCGACAAAGGGCTCGGTCGTGCGCGAGACCGTGACAAAGGCGCCGCAGAGGATCCCGAGCGGCACGCCGACCGCCGAGGAGATCACGAAGCCCCAGAAGATCGTGCGGATGCTCATCCCAAGGCTTTCGTGCAACCACATGTCGCCCCGCAGAACCGGCGCCGTGGTGAACGCGGTGTAGAGGGCGCGGATCACCGCGTGCGGTGCCGGCAGATAGATCGGATTCGAGCGGATGCCGACCGGCGCCGCCCCACCCTCCGCCGCCACCCGAGCCGCCTCACGGGCGAAATCCACCCGCGGAATCATCTGGTCCGCGCGGAACCAGGAGACGGCGCCGGGCTCGACGACCTTGACGACCGGATGCCAGATGAACGGAACGTAACTGACGACGCACCACACCGCGAGCGGCAGCAGGAACGCCAGCAAACCGAGGAGATTCCGCCGGCGGGGCGAAAGATCCTGGCGGACGGCGAACCATTTGTTGTGCGGCATGGTGCGGGAGGAAGGAGAAGTTGGAATTTCGAAGTTGGTAGTTGGTGACCGGAGATTCGGAACGGGGAGGTTGGCGTCGGGCACGGCGTGGGGCGGATGGCCGGCTCGTGCTCGGTCCCCAACTTCCAAATTCAAACTTCCAACTTCTCCGGCGCCGCTCTCGGGCGGCGTCGGCTCACTTCTTCAGTGCTTCGATGGTGAGGGAGGCGTCGATGTAGGAGGCGATGTCCTGGGCCTCCTTGTACACCTCGTTGGTCACGTTGAACTCGTCGGCGATCTTCGAGGAGCCGGCGAGCGAGTCGAAGCCCTCGGTCTGCTTCGCCATGATCTTGGCGCTCTCGGCGAGGGAGAGGAAACGGGTGCCATGCAGGAAGCGGGCGTACTCCTTCGGGTCCACCCCGGCGCGGGCGGCCATGATCTTGATGCCGTCGAGTTTGGTCTCCGGGTCGCGGAGGTAGTTGATGACCTTTTCCCAGACCGCGACGAACTTGACCCACTCGGCGCGGCGGGTGGCGAGGCTCTGCGGCGTGACCACGACGGCGTCGTAGATCAGACCGGGTTCGTCGGCACTGGAGTAGATCGCCTTCGCGCCGGGCACGGCCTTGAGGGCCTCGCCGGAGTTCGGCTGCCAGGCGCCGATGGCGTCGACCTGGCCGGAAGCAAGCACCTGCGGGGTCTGGTTGGTCGGAGTCGGTACGAGTTCGATGTCCTTCTCGGTGAGCCCGACCTTCTTCAGGCCGTTGAGAATGAGCAGGTGCTCCACGAAGCCGATCTCGATGCCGACCTTCTTGCCCTTGAAGTCGGCGAGCGACTCGATCCCGGGGCGGGCGACGATCATGTCGTTGCCGTTCGAGTAGTCGGTGAGCATGATCATCACGTTCTTGGCGCCACCGGCGCCGGTCACGAGCGCGTCGCCGTTGGTGACAGTGACCGCGTCGCACTGGCCGGCAGTGAAGGCCTCCATCGAGGGGCCGTATTCAAACCAGAGCAACTCGACCTCGACTCCGGCCTCCTTGAACCAGCCCTTCTGCTCGGCGATTTCCAAAGCGGTCCAACCCGGCCAATCCGAAAAGGCGACCTTGAGCGGAGCGGCGGCGAGCGGCGCCGCAAGGGTAAGAAGCAGGCCGGAAGCTGCAGCCAACCGACGGAGGGAAACGGAGAGCGAGGTCATGGGCGTGGTGTTGAGTGCTACTTTTTAGACAGAAGGTGTTACCGCTTCCGTTAAGCAGGCGACATGCCACCCAGCCGGGCGATCCGCGCCCAGCTGCCCGGATCAGAGTTTCCGGTGATCGGTCCGGAGAGCCGGGATCGCCTCCGCCACGACTCCGCGCACGCCGGCCAGGGCATCGCGCAGGGCGAGGCCCGAACGGGCGACCAGGCGAACAACTCCGAGCGCGGGGACCGGATGCGTGACCCCGCAGGCGACCGAGTCGCTCGCGAGCTCCCGCACCCTCGTCCACAGAGACGATTCGGCCCCGAGGGCGGGCCCGACCACCAGCGCCGTGGCAAACCACGCCTCCGCAAAAGCGTGCAACGCGGCCGTCCGCGCGAGCGAGGGCCCCGACCGGTCCAGCAGCTCGCGCAGGACCAGGCGACGCTCCAGCACGACATCGAGGCCGAGGCGCAGGCGCCTCCAGGCCCAGCACTCCCCCAGCCCGACCCGGCCCGGGGCAAGCTGGTCGACGAAGAACACCGAAGCGCCGGCGCCGACCTCGAGAAACGTCTGCTGGGTGTAGTCGGTGTCACGGTGCGGATACAACGCCTCCGGCAGATACTCGAGACTCGCACCCTCCGCGGCGACGAACCGCTGCCGGCAGCAGGCCACGCCGCTCTTCATCATGTAGGCGCGCGCGGCGGCGGGAGTCGTCAGCGACAGCCGCGCCCCGGCGGCCGCCTCCACCGAGACGTCGAGCTCGTCGCCGGCGAGGATGCCGGCGGTCGAGTTCACGAGCTGCACCTGCAGAGCATGGCCGTCCCAATACGGTTTGCTGAGGTGGAACGGCGCGCGGAAGGACTGTCGGGCGATCACGGTCGTGCCGCCGGGGCGCGCCTCCGCGACGAGATGCAGATGACCGCGCAGCGCCGGCTTCACCGGTGCACAGGGGAAGGGTTGCACTGCCGGATCCGCGCTCACGATGTCTTGGCCTTTGTCGCGAACAGCACCTCGCGCTCGATCCATGCGATGACGGCGGCGAGGCCGTCCTCTGCCTTGAGATCACAGAAGAGGAACGGACGCTCGCCGCGCTGCGCCTTGGCGTCGCGGTCCATCACCGCGAGGTCGGCACCGACATGGGGCGCGAGCGAGATCTTGTTGATGAGAAGCAGATCGCTGAAGCGCACGGCGGGGCCGCCCTTGCGCGGGATCTTGTCCCCCTCGGCCACATCAATGACGTAGATGAACGCATCGACCAGCTCGGGCGAAAAAGTGGCGGAGAGGTTGTCGCCGCCGCTTTCGACCAGCACGAGCTGCAGATCCGGGAACTGCGCCTCGAGGCCACGGACGGCCTGCTCGTTCATCGTGGTGTCGTCGCGGATCGCGGTGTGCGGGCAGCCGCCTGTTTCCACACCAACGATACGCTCGGGGTCGAGCGCGCTGTGGCGCTTCAGAAACTGCGCGTCCTCGACGGTGTAGATGTCGTTGGTGACGACGGCCATCGAGTAGCGTTCGCGCATCCGTTGGCAGAGACGGAGGCAGAGCATGGTTTTGCCGGAGCCGACAGGGCCACCGACGCCGATGCGGGGAGGACGGGACATGCGGGATTTCAGATTTGGGATTTCGGATTCTCGATTGGAAGACACGCAAGTGCGCGACCGGATCGAAGGAGTTCGTCAGGAGATGAAGAGACGGAAATTGGCGGTTTCGTGGCGGGCGGAGGCGATGTCCCACCACGGGTTGCTGGAACCGATCGATTCGAGAGGGAAGCGCGCGGCTTCGGCACAGGCGCCCTGCCCTTCCGCCAGGACTTCGGCAAGCAGCGTGTGGATCGCATTTTGGCCCAGCCGTAGCAGTTTCACCGATGCAGCCACGAGGGCGGAGACCCCGCCGTAGAGGACGGCTGCGACCACCGCCTCCTGCGGCGCGCCAAACGTGCGACCCTCGATCGCCGCGGCCACGCACGACGGGCGCGGCCAAGCTCCCTCGGCGGCGCGCCGGTTGAACTCCGCGGCCAGCCCGCCATGCAACCTCGCGGCGAGATCGAGCCGCTGCGCTCCGATCGCGGCCGCGGCCTGACGGAGCTCGCGGGTGCCACGCGTCGCGGCGCCCAACTCGCACAACACGCTCAGACGATCCCAATCGACCGGATCCCCCGCCGCGGCCCACGCCTGGGCCGCCACCGGCAGGTCGGTGCGCGCCAACTGCGGCAACACCTCATGGAGCAGAAACTCCCGGAGCGACTCCCGGTCGTGGATCACGCCCGCCTGCACCAGCCCCTCGAGACCGAACGAGTGCGCGTAGGTGCCCGTCGGGAAGAACGAATCGTTCGCCTGCAAGACCAACGGAATCCAACGATCCGATACTCTGTGCGGATCGCTCATGGGGAGACCGGTTTGAAGACGAACGGATGCTCCGCCGCGCCGGCATGGCCGTGGGGCTGCGCCCCGGCGGCAAGCCGATGGGGGCAAAACACCTCCTCGGATGGTGAATACGCGATGCCCATGCGCTCGAGCGACTGACGCAGCGCGCTGTCGTCCGGCGCGAGCAGGCGCGCCGGTTGCGCTTCAATGGGGAAATGGAGATTTCCGACCGCCCAGCCGGTGATTGCGGCCGCATCGGGTGCGCCCGGCAACGGGATGACCAGCACCGGTTCCGGCTCCTGACGAATGAGATACCGCGCAGACGCGGAAACGAAGACGCAGTCCCCATCCCGAAGGGGCGAGGACAGCTCGAAGCCGAACTCCGCCCCGTCCTCGGCGGCCGCGCGCCAAAGGCGCTTCGCGAGGCGGCGGCGGTCGGCAAAAATGCCCACGGCGGGCAGCGTGGAGTCGGCGACGGGCAGCGGTTTGTGGACGATCTGCATGCGTATGATCAGCGCTTCCTGTTGTTTGCGAATGTCTTAGGCGACCGCAGGTGGTTATGCATGAAATTCATGGAGCAGGGCGTGGGCCAACGGCCACGGACGCGCCGCCACAGGTGCAGGATTGTTTTCGGGTCACGGGCGTGCAAGTTGGCCCGAATGGCGCACGACCACAACGACACCATTGCCGCACTGGCGACCCCCTCGGGCGAATCCGCGATCGCGCTGATTCGCGTCTCCGGCCCGGCCGCCGCGAAGCTGGCGGAGTCGATTTTCGGGCGCCCTCCCCTACCCCGCCTGGTCCGCCATGCCGACTACCGCGACACCGAAGGCCGGGTGCTGGACGACGTCCTGTACACGTTTTTCGGCGCGCCGAACTCCTATACGGGCGAGGATTCGCTGGAAATCAGTTGCCACGGGAGCCCATTTATCGCGCAACGTATTCTCAGTGATCTACTTATGAGAGGTTGCCTCTCGGCGGAACCCGGCGAGTTTACCAAACGCGCCTTCCTCGGCGGGCGCATGGATTTGAGCCAGGCGGAGGCGGTCATGGATTTGATCCACGCCCGCAGCGAGCGAGCACTCGAGGCGGCCAACCGGCAACTGCGGGGCGCGCTCGGCAAATACATCGCCGGTTCGATCGAGCGGCTGGTGGAAATCGTCGCATTGGTCGAGGCCTACATCGATTTCCCCGAGGAGGACCTGCCGACGGAAGACCGAAACCGGCTTCTGGCGATGGTCGAGGACCTCCGGAAGGATTTGGACCGGCTTCTGGCCACCGCCCACTACGGCGCGCTGGTGCGTGACGGGGTGCGAACCGTGATTCTGGGGGAACCCAACGCCGGCAAGAGCAGCCTGTTGAACCGCCTGCTCGGTTGGGATCGAGCCCTCGTCAGCCCGGAGCCCGGCACGACGCGCGACTATCTCGAGGAGCCGCACGTGCTCGGGGCGCACAAGCTGCGTTTCATCGACACGGCCGGGCTGAACCCCGCCCCGGGCGAAATCGAACGGCGAGGGATCGAGCGGACCATGGAGCAGGCCGCCGAGGCGGACCTGTTCCTGCTCGTCCTGGATGTTTCGCGCCCTCGCCCTGCCCTGCCCGGCGCAATCACCTCGCGAATGACACCGCAGAACACCGTTGTCGCCTGGAACAAGATCGACCTCGGAAGCGCCGACCGAGCCGACGACAACCCCTGGGCCGCGTTCCCCCAGGTGGAGACCTCGGCCCGCGAAGGCACGGGAATCGAAGAACTGGAAAAGACTCTCACGCGGCTGATCGACCGCGAACGCATCGAGATCGATGGCGACCTGATCGCCATCAATGCCCGGCATGCGACCGATCTCACCGACGCCGGGGCCTGCCTCGACGCCGCCCAGGCCAAACTCGCCACCGGAGCGGCCGACGAGCTCATGGCCGCCGACCTGCGGGGAGCGCTCGATGCACTCGGCCGCATCGGCGGGCGCGTGGACCACGAACGCATTCTGGACCGCCTGTTCTCCTCCTTCTGCATCGGCAAATAGCCGCCGGCACCCCACCCTGTCCCGATTTCCAATGGCGTACGTGTTTCAGAACCAGGTATTCGACGTGATCGTCTGCGGCGCCGGCCACGCCGGTTGTGAAGCCGCACTCGCCGCCGCCCGGCTGGGCGCTACCACCCTACTGTTGACCGGCAATCTCGACACCATCGCCCAGATGAGCTGCAACCCGGCCATCGGCGGACAGGCCAAGGGCCATATCGTGCGGGAAATCGACGCCTTGGGCGGCGAGATGGCCATCAACACCGACACGACCGCCATCCAGTTCCGCCTGCTCAACGAGTCCAAGGGGCCGGCGGTCCAGTCGCCCCGCGCCCAATGCGACAAGAAGGCGTACCAGTTCCGGATGAAACACGCCGTGGAACTGCAACAAAACCTGCAGGTTTTCCAGGCCACCGTGACCGGGCTCATCGTGCAGGACGGCCGGATCGTCGGCTGCCGCTCGAATCTCGACATCGAATTTCATGCGCGGACGGTCGTCGTGACGACCGGCACCTTCCTGCGCGGGCTGCTGCACATCGGCCGCGCCAAGAACGAAGGCGGCCGGCTCGGCGATTTCAGTGCGCAGACGCTGTCGGGCAGCCTCCGCGAGGCCGGAATCGAACTCCAGCGGCTCAAAACCGGCACGCCCGCCCGCATCGCCGGCCGCAGCATCGAGTTTTCGAAGCTCGAGGAACAGAAGGGCGACGAGAAGCCGACACTGTTCGCGTTCCACGACACCCGCGATCCCCGCGATTTGTTCCACGTGGAACAACAGGGGCAGCAACGGCAGGGATGGGCGCCGGGCACCGAGCAGGTCTCCTGCTGGATGACCCACACCACGGAGCGCTCCGCCGAGATCGTGCGGGCCAACCTGCACACCTCCGCCATGTACGCGGGCGAGATCGAGGGGGTGGGGCCACGCTATTGCCCGAGCATCGAGGACAAGTTCGTGCGGTTCGCCGACAAACCGCGTCATCTGCTCTTCCTGGAACCGGAAGGGCGCCACACCGACGAGTACTACATCAACGGCTTGTCCACGAGCATGCCGTTCTCGGTGCAGTACGAGCTGGTGCGCAGCATCCCCGGCCTCGAGAAGGCGGAGCTGCTGCGGCCGGCCTACGCGGTGGAGTACGATTTCGCCCCGCCGACCCAGCTTTGGCCGAGTCTCGAATCGCGGGTCGTCTCGGGCCTGTTCTTCGCGGGCCAGATCAACGGCACCTCGGGCTACGAGGAGGCGGCCGGGCAGGGGGCGATCGCCGGAATCAACGCCGCCCAAAAGGTCCGCGCCGCCGAGCCGCTCATTCTGGGCCGCCATGAGGCCTACATCGGGGTGTTGATCGACGATCTGGTCACCAAAGGAACCACCGAGCCGTACCGCATGTTCACCAGCCGGGCCGAGCATCGACTCCTGCTCAACCACGGTTCCGCGGAGATCCGCCTGCTCCCGCATGTCCGGAGGCTCGGGATTCTTCCGACCGAGCGGCTCGCACGGGTCGAAGAGAAGGCCAAGAGGATAGGGGAGTGGCAGGAGAAGTTGGAAAACGAACGCCACCAAGGCCAAAGCTGGGGCGACCACATCCGCCGCGATGCCGCACCGGAGGCTCTCCCCGAAGGCTTCCGCGCGGAGCCCCCGGAAGTCCAGGCCGAGGTGCTCTATCGCATCCGCTACCGCGGCTACCTCGAACGGGAAGCGCGCATCATCGAACGCCTGGCCGGTTTGGACCGGGTCCGCATTCCCGCCACGATCGACTATCCGGCGGTGCGCGGCCTTCGCCGGGAGTGTGCCCTGAAACTGCAGAGCGCCCGCCCCTCGACGCTGGGGCAGGCGAGCCGGATCAGCGGCGTCAGCCCCGCCGATTTGAGTGTGCTCATGGTGTACATCGAGTCGGGCCGCGCCGCCGCAGGGCAGGGGAGCGCGGGCGATCGCGCGGATTGACCCGATTCCGGGGTTACAACAGGCCGCCGATCAAGTGACATTACGGTTACAACCGGCTTTTCTCTCGAAAGCCACGGAACCGACACTAGGTTGGCACATATGGCGGACACACGGTCCAAACGCATTCTCATTGTCGACGACGAACCCGACGTAACCGAGCTCGTGGGGTACCAATTGCGCGCCAAAGGCTTCGAGGTCGAGGCGCTCAACGATCCGACCCAAAGCATCGCCAAATTCCGCTCCTTCCAGCCGGACCTGGTCATCCTCGATGTGATGATGCCCGACATCAGCGGGATCCAGCTCTGCCGCATGCTGCGGGCCGACCCCAAGACCAAGGAGGTTCCGGTCATCTTCCTCACCGCGAAGGCGGAAGAGACGGATCGGGTGCTCGGCCTCGAAGTCGGAGGGGACGACTATATTTGCAAGCCGTTCAGTACCAAGGAATTAATTCTTCGCGTGCAAGGGCTGCTCCGGCGCTCGACCACCCCCGCCGAGGAGCGTCCGAAGCGGCTGGAGATCGGCCCGGTCGTGCTCGAAAACGAGCGCCACGAAGTCTCGATCAAAGGCACGCCGGTCGAACTCACCGCGACCGAGTTCCGCCTGCTCCGCCTCCTCATGGAGCGAAAGGGCCGTGTGCAGACCCGAGAACATCTTCTGCTCAACGTGTGGAATTACGAGACCGAGATCGAAACCCGCACGGTCGACACCCATATCCGCCGCCTCCGCGAAAAACTGGGTGACGCCGCGAATCTGATCGAGACACTCCGCGGGGTAGGGTACCGGATGATCGATCCTCAAAACAGCTGATGCTGCCACTGCTTCTCGCCGTCGAAACAGGAGCGATCCTACTGTTAATCAAGCTCTTGTGGGATTTTCGCCGCAAGCAGCGCGACCTTCGCGACGCGTTGAGCAAGCGTGCCCCCTACCTGATCGAGCAGCACCCCGGTCTTTTCGCTTCCGAGTGGCGAGCAACCACGAAGGTTGCGAACACCCTCATCGAGGACCTTCGAGCCGCGGAAACCCAACGCACCGGGCAGCTTCACCAGATCGAAACCACGCTGGGGAGTCTGCAGGAGGGCGTCATCGCCGTCGACGAGGCGAACAAGCTGGTCCTCGCGAACAAAGCCGTTGCGACGATTTTTCCGCAGAGTTCGGTGGCCGTTGGCCAACGAGTCGAAACCGTCGCGCACAGCAGCGCTTTCTCCGCCTTTCTCGACGATGTCCGCCGGGGCGCCGCCGAATCCCGCGTCGAATTGGAATTCACGACCGAGAAGGGCACGATTTGGGTCGAGGCAACCGGAGCGGCGATCGCGCCGTGGAACGGCAGCAAAGGGCTTTGGGTCCTGTGCGTCCTGCACGAGATCACGCGGCAGAAGCAGCTTGAGAACCTGCGCAAGGAGTTCGTTGCCAACGTCTCCCATGAACTTCGTACGCCGTTGAGCGTGATCAAGGGCTTCGTGGAAACGCTGGTCGACGGGCACAAGACCATCCCGGAAAACGATCGCGACCGTTTTCTCCGCACCATCCAGCGCCATACCGAGCGGCTGCACGTGATTCTGGAGGATCTGCTCGCCCTCTCGCGGCTCGAATCGAAGACACCCGGGCTCCGCCTCGAAAACACCGACCTGCACGTGATGCTGCGCGAGCTGGCCGACGATTATCGCCAGCGAGCGGCCTCGAGTTCGCACCGCATCGAGCTCGAGCTCGGCGCTCCCACAGAAAAAGTGGCCGCCGACCCGGTGCGGCTACGCCAAGTCTTCGACAACCTCCTCGACAACGCCCTCAAGTACACTCCGGCGAACTCGTTCATCACGATCCGCACCGAGGCCGGACAGACTGCGGTCGAGGTCCGGATCATCGACAACGGTCCGGGCATCCCGGCCAAGGACCTGCCGCATATCTTCGAGCGGTTCTACCGAGTCGACAAAGGCCGCTCCCGCGAAAAGGGAGGCACCGGCCTCGGCCTGAGCATCGTGAAACACATCGTGCAGCTGCACCGCGGCCGCGTTTGGGCCGAAAGCCAACTAGGGCAGGGGACCACCATCGTGATTTCCCTACCGTTGCAGCCCGCCTCGTAGTCCCCGGCACGCCGCCCGGCCCGCCCGAGAATGGGAACAACCGCCGCCGCGAACCGGCGCACGGGGAGCGACGTGCAGCCCGGCTTCCCCAGATTTCGATTGTCACCACGCGACGCCGCACGTGCATAGACGCACCATGCAATTCCATCCCGGGGCCAAGCCCGAATTCGTCCAACACGTGGTGTCCCGCCGGGCCCGGTTGCGCGAAGATCTCGCCGGTCTGCTACCGCCGGCGCCGCGGCCCCTCACCCTCGAGATCGGGTGCGGCCATGGCCATTTTCTCGTCAGCTACGCCGAGGCGCACCCGGAGGAATTCTGTCTCGGGGTCGACCTCATCCAGGACCGGCTCGACCGCGCGGAGCGCAAGCGCGAGCGGGCCGGGTTGCCCAACGTGCGTTTTGAAAAAGCGGAGGCCATCGAGCTGCTCGACTGCCTGCCGCCCGGCACCGCCTTCCGCTCGGTCTTCCTGCTCTTTCCCGATCCTTGGCCCAAGAAGCGGCACCACAAAAACCGCCTCGTCCAAGCGGACTTCATGGCCGCTTTGGCGAAATGGATGGCACCGGGCGGCCGTTTCCATTTCCGCACCGACCACCACGAGTATTTCGAGGCCGGCACCGAAGTATTGGCGCAACACCCGGACTGGAGACTGCTCGCCGCCGCCGATTGGCCGTTCGAGGAGACCACCATCTTCCAACAACGGGCCCCGACCTTTCAGTCCCTCGTCGCAGAGCTCGCGCGTTGAGCGCCGACACCGGCGGCACGCCGCCGACATCAACACGGTGCCAGGAACGTGCGGCCCGAGCCGGCGGTTCCCACCGGATGCCGAGGCGGCATGACCAAGCGCACGAAAAAGCATTTCACGCGACCCGCGGATTCCTCTTATCCTGCGGCGTCATGCTCCGCTCGATCCCCCTGCGCCATGTCGAACTAATCCTGCCGGCCTCTCTAATGAGTGAGCGTTGTAGCTTCGTATCACATTTGTTTAAGGTTTGCGGTGATACGGCCGTTATCGGTTTTCCTCTCGGTGTGCCTCGTCTCCAACCATTTCCTAGTTTGACCCGATAAGGAGCATCCCCCTTTTTACCGTCAGCATGCCCACGCCACTATGAATCGTCGGGTTCCCCTCACAGCCCTGCTTGCCCTAGGCATCGTCGGCAGCGCCCACGCAGCGGGTGGCGTCGACCCGAGCGCGGCCAAGCTCTTCGAAGTGTTCGGCCTGCCGATCACGAACAGCATGGTGACCAGCTGGGTGGTATCCGCGCTGATTCTGCTCGGGCTACGCCTGATGGTGAAGCAGCCGCAGCTCATTCCTTCCCGGGGCCAAGCGATCGTCGAGAGCGCACTCGACGCCCTCCGTGGCCTCTTCGAGCCGATCGTCGGAAAGAAGGCGTTCCCGGCAGCCTTTCCGGTCCTGATCTGCCTGTTCCTCTTCATTCTCCTCCAGAACTGGAGCGGCCTCCTGCCCGGAGTCGGTAGCATTGGCCTAGGCCATGAAGTCAACGGTACGTTCCACGTGCTCGAACCCTTCATCCGCCCAGCCAACGCAGATTGGAACGGAACCATCGCTCTCGCCGCCGTAGCGATGTTCGCTTGGGCCTACATCATTCTCCGCTACGCCGGCCCGAAGCTCATCATCCACGACCTCTTCGGCAACAAAGCCGACAAGAACGAGCTCGCCGCCTACATCTACTACCCGCTTTCGCTGGTGTTCGTGATAGTCGGCTTCATCGAAATCGTCTCCATCTGTATCCGGCCGTTCACGCTCTCGGTCCGTCTTTTCGGCAATGTGTTCGGCGGTGAGAACCTCCTCCACGCCACTCATTTCATTTTCCCTTTCTACTTCCTCGAGACGCTCGTCGGCTTCGTCCAAGCCCTGGTCTTCACGCTTCTCCTCAGCGTGTACATCGGCTTGATCTGCAACCACGGCGACGATCACGCCGAAGCCCACCACTAGACCCATTTTGCCGAGCGTGATCGTGCCATCGATGCGCGAGCGCCCAGCTGCAACACCAACCACTAGAAACGAACATGACTCCCATCCTCGCCCAAGCCGCCGAAGTCGTCACCCAAGCCGGTGTCACCGGTAACATTGCCAGCGCCGCTGGCGTGCTGGCCGCCGCCATCGGCGTCGGCATCATCGGTATGAAAGCCTGCGAATCCGTCGGACGTAATCCCGGCGCGTCCGGCAAGATCCTCGTCCAATCGATTCTCGGTATGGCGCTCGCCGAAGGTCTCGGTCTGCTCGCCCTCTTCCTCGCGAAATAACGGTTTTCACCCCGGAGTGTCCGAGCCGAATTCGGACACTCCATTCCCTTCCCTATCATGCTCGCCACGCTGACGCTCTTCCTCGCCGCTGCGCCCGAAGCTGCCCATGAGGGCAATAAATTCGGCATCGCCACGAACTATATCGCGATGCAGTTCGTCAGCTTCTGCATCCTCGCCTTCGTCCTCTACCGCTGGGGCCTCAAACCCGTGCTCGCCACGATGGACGAGCGCCAGAGCAAGATCGAATCCGGCCTCAAATACGCCGAGGAGATGAAGGCCAAACTCGAGCAGGCCAACCAGCAGAGCGAAGACATCCTCCGCAAAGCCGCCCTCGAGGCCCAGGGCATCGTGAACGACGCCCGCAAGACGGCCAAGGAGCTCGCGGATCGTCAGACCCAGGACACCGCCGCCCAGACTGCGGCCATGCTCGCCAAGGCCCAGCAGGCCATCGAGCTTGAGCGGGGCAAGATGGTCTCCGAAGTCCGCAGCGAGATCGCCCGCCTCGTGACCCTCACCACCGGCAAGGTCCTCACCAAGGAACTCTCCGCCGACGAAAAGGCGCGCTACACCCAAGCCGCCACCCGCGAGCTCACCGGCGTCTGATCGCCGGCTCCGCAATCCCAACCGTCCCCGCGCCCGATGTCCGCCAGCAAACAAGTCCGCGCCACCGCCAAGCTCCTGCTCAAGCTCAGTCTTGAGAACGGCCAGCTCTCCGAGCCGAAGGTGCGCGACGTGCTCGCTTGGTTCGACGAGAAGCCGCCGGCCCATGCCGGAGCCGTGCTGCGCGAATACCATCATCTGGCCGTCCGCGAGTACAACCGCACCCGGGCCAAGATCGAGTTCGCCGGGTCTTTGCCGGATGGCGCGATCCCCTCGATCATCGCCGAGCTCTCCAAGATCTACTCCCGACCGGTTTCGGCCACGACGATCGCCAACCCGGCCCTGATCGCCGGTGTGCGCGTGAGCATCGGCGACGATGTCTTCGAACGCTCCGTGGCCAACCAGCTCGAGACCCTCGCCGCCGCCACCTCCGCCTGATCCACCCTTTCCGCCCGACGTAACCCGCACCTCTTTTCCTGATGAGCTCCGTTATCGAACAAATCGAGCAACAGATCGCCAAACTCCAGACCAAGTCGGTCAAGAAGAACGTCGGACACATCCGCACCCTCGCCGACGGCGTGGCCAAGGTCGACGGCCTCTCGGAGGTCATGTACAACGAGATGGTACAGTTCCCCGGCGACGTCATCGGCATCGCCCTCAATCTCGAGGAAGACGAAGTCGGCTGCGTTCTGCTCGGCGATGTCGCCAGCCTGAAGGAAGGCGACGAGTGCCGCACCACCGGCCGCCTGCTCTCCGTGCCCGCCGGCAAATGCCTGCTCGGCCGCATCGTCGATGCCCTCGGTCGCCCGATCGACGGCAAGGGCCCGATCGACGCGAAGGAGTTCAACCCCGTCGAGAAAATCGCTCCCGGCATCATCGCCCGCCGCTCCGTGAACCAGCCGCTGCTCACCGGCATCATGTCGATCGACTCGATGATCCCGATCGGCCGCGGCCAGCGCGAACTCATCATCGGCGACCGCGGCACCGGCAAAACCGCCATCGCGATCGACACGATCATCAACCAGGCCCGCATCAACAAGGCCGGCCTCGCCTCCGGCGATCCGTCGTTCCGGCCGGTCTATTCCATCTACGTCGTCATCGGCCAGAAGAACGCCAACGTCGCCCGCACCATCGGCGTGCTCGAGGAAGCCGGCGCGATGGAATACACCGTCATCGTCTCCGCGCCCGCCTCCGACAACCCCGCCAACCAGTACATCGCCCCGTACTCCGGCGCCGCGATGGGCGAATGGTTCATGGCCAACGGCATGGACGCCCTCATCGTCTACGACGATCTCTCCAAGCACGCCGTCGCCTACCGCCAGATCTCGCTCGTGTTGAAGCGCCCCTCCGGCCGCGAAGCCTACCCGGGCGACGTCTTCTATCTCCACTCCCGCCTGCTCGAGCGCTCCGCCCGCCTCAACGAGGACAACGGCGGCGGTTCCCTCACCGCACTGCCCATCATCGAGACCCAGGCCGGCGACGTCTCCGCCTACATCCCGACCAACGTCATCTCGATCACCGACGGCCAGATCTTCCTCGAAACCGACCTCTTCAACCAGGGCCAGCGCCCCGCCATCTCGGTGGGCCTCTCGGTCTCCCGCGTCGGTTCCTCGGCCCAGTTGAAGATGACCAAGCAGGTCGCCGGCAAGCTGAAGGGCGAACTCGCCCAGTTCCGCGAACTCGCCGCCTTCGCCCAGTTCGGGTCCGACCTCGATGCCCGCACCAAGGCCCAACTCGACCGCGGCGCCCGCATCACCGAGCTGTTCAAGCAGCCGCAGTACCAGCCGCAGGCCATCGAGGCCCAGGCCGCCGTGCTCTGGGCGATGCAGAACAACTTCTTCGACGCCATCCCGGTCGCCAAGATCGTCGACGCCGCCAACAGCCTGCGCGATTTCCTCTCCGCCCGGAAGGCCGCCTTCCTCGGCACCCTCGCCAAGGAGAAGGTCTTCAACGACGCCCTCGCCGCCGAGCTCAAGCCCGCCGTCGAAGAGTGGAAAAAGACCTTCGCGGTCTGACGCAGAACGCCCGCCTCCCTCGAGCCCAACCGGCCAGAGCCCCAACGCTGAGATCCCTCCACCGTGGCCTCCACCCGAGACATCCGACGCCGAATCAAGTCCGTCAAGAACACCCGCCAGATCACCAAGGCGATGGAGTTGGTCGCGGCGTCGAAGATGAAGAAGGCGCAGCAGCTCGCCCTGGCGAGCCGCCCCTATGCGCAGCTCATGGCCAAGATGCTCGCCGCCCTGGCCCACCGCGTCGACGAGTCCGTGCACCCCTTCCTCGTCGAACGCCCCGTCACCTGCCGCGGCATTCTCCTGATCACCACCGATAAGGGACTCTGCGGACCGCTCAACACGAACCTCTTCCGCCTCGTCTCCGAGATCAAGACACCGGCCAAGTTCGTCGCCATCGGCCGCAAGGGCGCCCAGTACCTCGCCCGCAACAAGCGCGACCTGCTGGCCGATTTCGCGGTGAGCGACCGCGTCCCCTTCGCCGAAGTTCGCCCGATCGTCGACTTCATGGTCGAGCACTTCCTCGCCGATGAGATCGACACCATCGAGGTCATCTATCCCCATTTCCGCAATACGCTCATCCAGGAGCCGACCGTGCGCCCGGTGCTGCCGCTGACCAACCTCAAGGACTTCCTCGTCCACCTCCAGAAGGAGACCGGGGTCGAGGCCCGCGAAGACGACCGCGAAATGCTCTTCGAACCCGGTGCGCAGGAAGTGCTCGAGGCGCTGCTCCCGTTCTACGTGAACCGGCAGATCCACCAGCTCCTGCTCGGCTCCCGCGCCTCCGAACACAGCGCCCGCATGGTCGCGATGAAGACGGCCAAGGACAACGCCTCGGCACTGCTCGACGCCCTCACCCTCCAGTTCAACAAGGCCCGCCAGGCCGGCATCACCGCGGAGATCCTCGAGATCTCCTCCTCTCAGATGGCCCAGTCGACGTAACCGCGGCCCCTCCCAACCTTTCGCAACCGGCCTCCGCCAACTTTCCCTTCCGCTCATGAACAAAGGCAAGATCACCCAGGTCATCGGCGCCGTCGTCGACGTCCAGTTTCCCGCCGGCGCCGTGCCGCCGATTTACCAGGCGTTGCAGGTCGACATCCGGCTCCAGGAAAAGACCGCCCGGCTCGTGCTCGAGGTGCAGCAGCACCTGGGCGAAGGCATCGTGCGCGCCGTGGCCATGTCCAGCACCGAGGGACTCGTCCGTGGCACCGAGGTGATCGACACTGGTTCGCCCATCTCCGTCCCCGTGGGCGAGGGCGTGCTCGGTCGCATCTTCAACGTCATCGGCGAGCCCGTCGACAACCGCGGCGAGGTCAAATACGACCGCCTCTCGCCCATCCACCGCCCGGCCCCCGCCCTCATCGACCAGGAGACCAAGCCCAAGATTCTCACCACGGGCATCAAGGTCATCGACCTGATCTGCCCCTTCATGAAGGGCGGCAAGATCGGCGCCTTCGGCGGCGCCGGCGTCGGCAAGACCGTCGTCATCATGGAGCTCATCAACAACATCGCGAAGACCCACGGCGGCTACTCGGTCTTCGCCGGGGTGGGCGAGCGTTCCCGCGAAGGCAACGACCTCTACCACGAGATGAGCGACTCGAAGGTCATCGTGCAGGAAGACCTCTCCAAGTCGAAGGTGGCCCTGGTCTACGGCCAGATGAACGAGCCCCCAGGTGCGCGTATGCGCGTCGGCCTCACCGCGCTGACCATGGCCGAGTATTTCCGCGACGAGAAGAACCAGGACGTGCTGCTCTTCATCGACAACATCTTCCGCTTCTCCCAGGCCGGTTCCGAGGTCTCCGCCCTGCTCGGTCGCCCACCGTCGGCGGTCGGCTACCAGCCCACGCTGGCCAACGAGATGGGCATCCTCCAGGAGCGCATCACCTCGACCAAGAAAGGCTCGATCACCTCGTTCCAGGCCGTGTATGTGCCGGCCGACGACCTCACCGACCCGGCCCCGGCGAACACCTTCGCCCACCTCGATTCCACCATCGTGCTCGAGCGTTCCATCGCCGAGCTCGGCATCTACCCGGCCGTCGACCCGCTCGCCTCCGGCTCCAAGGCGCTCGATCCCACGATCGTGGGCAAGGAGCACTACGAGGTCGCCCGCGGCGTGCAGCGCGTGCTGCAGCGGTACAAGGATCTTCAGGACATCATCGCGATCCTCGGCCTCGACGAGCTCTCGCCCGAGGACAAGCAAACCGTCTACCGCGCCCGCAAGATCCAGAAGTTCCTCGCCCAGCCGCTCAACGTGGCCGAGATCTTCAACGGCGTGCCCGGAAAGATCGTACCGGTCAACGAGACCATCCGCGGCTTCAAGATGATCCTCGACGGCGAACTCGACCACATCTCCGAGGGCGACTTCTACAACAAGGGCTCGATCGACGACGTCATCGCGGCCAGCAAGAACGCCTGATCCCCTCCACCACGGCCATGCCGCTCACCCTCGAAATCGTCACGCCCGAAGGCTCCGTCTTTTCCGACGAGGTCGACACCGTCGTGCTGCCCACCGTGCAGGGCGAGATCGGCATCCTGCCCGGCCACATCCCGCTGCTCACGCAGCTCGAGGACGGCGAACTCCGCATCCAAAAGGGCACCACGCACTCCTCGCTCGCCTGCGGCCGCGGCTTCGCCGAGATCGCCGGCGACAAGGTGAGCGTGCTCGCCGAGCAGGCGATCGACATCGCCAAGATCGACGAGAACGCCGTGGAGAATGCGCGACGCCGCGCCGAGGAGATGCTTGCCGCCAAGCAGGGTCTCACCGATGACGAGACCGCACATCTCGAAAGCGTGGTGCGCTTTGCCTACGCCCAGCTCGACATCAAGCGTCGCCGCGTGGGCTGAGGCCTGCGGCCTCTTCGCCGATTCACGGCGCGGTCCTGTCCGAATCCGAGCCCTACTGCCGGCCAACCGGCCGCCCCCACGCCCTAGGACTGGGGAGTCGGTGCGGACACCGCATCCGCACGACGTCGCTTGAGCACCGCGTTGATCTCCCCCAGGAGGCGTTCAACCGTCACGGGTTTCGAAAGGACCACATCCGGAGCCGGGTCGTCGGCCGATCCGGTCCAGTGGTCGATGTAGCCGCTGAAAAGAATGAACGGCACCGCAGCCAAGGCTGGCAGGCTCGTGCGGATTTCCCGCAGGAGCGCCGCACCGTTCATTCCGGGCATGCTGTAGTCGCTGAGTATGACATCGGGGACCAACGTCTTGGCGGTCATGAGCGCCTCCGGCCCATCTTCGGCTTCGACGACACGAAAACCGAAACGCTGAAGCAATGCTGCCAGCGTTCGGCGAGCTCCGACATCATCATCTACAAGCAAGATCGTTGTACCCATACGTCACCTCAGATGGCGCATCTTCACCGGAAGTGCGGCGCTGGCAAGCGCTGTTGTGATGGAAGCAACGAACAACGTGTTCTTTACGCGTTCCCCCGATGGCGGTCTGCGCGCCCCCCGGATGCGGGTCTTCCCGCAAGTCCCTAAGGGAGGCTCGTGCCATGGAGTCTCAATAGCCCATGGTCCGCCCCAAATAGTTCAACATCCAGATTTCCTTCCAGACCCGATAACGCCCCTCCGTCGAGATTTTGCCGAACTCGTCGCGCTCCTGATGCGGATGCAGGAAACCCAGTTCGGTGTTCACCTTCTCAAGCTGACTTTGTTGTCGGTTGAGGTCCTCGAGCGGTTCGGTCGTCCAGCCAACCAACGATGATTGAACGGCCCTGATCCGTCGACGGTGACGGGAAACCAATCGAGGCAAGCTACGAGTCCACGGCCGCCGCTCGACCATCCAGTTCTCGGGATAAAACCCGCCAAACGGCAGATGCAAATTGTCGGTGACGTAACGCACCTCATCGTCGGTGCGGGACGAGATTGTGTAACAAAGCGCAATCGCAGTGCCCGGCTGAGGGATGAAGGCAACCTGCAGGCGAATCTGGTTGAGCGGATCCTGGTAGACCGACAGGCGCAAAAAAACACCCGGAGCGACTTCGGCCTTCAACGATTGGGTTAGGCGGAACTTCTCGCGTCGCAACCACTCCCGAATCGCAAACAGACGCCGCTGGGTCGGCCACTCTTCTCCGCTGGAATTGGCCACGAAACGCGGAAACAGCGGCAAAGGACTCAAGCTGAGCGCACGAATCGCCAGCCAATGGTACATCGACTCGACCAAAAACCAGACGAGGAATGCTGCGCCTGCGATGGCCCAGAACGGCCGATCGCTCCAAGCCAATTCATCCGCGAGGTACCCAATTCCCAAGGAAAACAGAATCCAGCACACCCATCGATTTGTGATCGTGACCGCAGGCAGCAACACCCGCGAATTGAGCAAGTGCAACAACAACGATATGATCGAGAAACCGACGATGATCTGGCCAATGTCCATCGGCTGAAAGCGCTGCAAACTCGCCATTTTGACGAAAGTGAAAAAGCGAAAATAGAAAGGCCGCCGGCTTGGATCAAGCGAGCGGCCAAGGAAGGAGGGCCTGGATGTCAGCCTAGTTCAAACGAACGGGCATGATCACACAGAGGAAGTTTTCGAGAGTCTTGAACACACCCGGGCTTACTTCGTCCTTTAATTCGAAGAAGATCTGGTCCTTGTTCAGCGCCCGGAGCGGATCCATCACAAACTGGGGATTAAAAGCAACTTGGAGCTCCGGACCATCGTACTCCAACGCCATCGATTCGTGAGCTTCACCGAAATCCGGACTCGATGCCGTGATTTCGAGCAGGTTCGCAGTCAATTTGAGCTTCACCGAGTTGGACTTCTCACTCGTGACCAACGCGGCACGATGTACGCACTGCAGAAACAGTTCGCGCTCGAGCTTGATGCGCTGGTGCGTCTCTTTCGGCACGACCTGATTGTAGTTCGGATAGTTGCCGTCGACCACCTTCGAGAACAGGTAGATGTTGTCGATGAGGCCGTTGTCTCCGACCTTGTCGGTGCTGATTTCAAATGCCGAACGTTTGTCGGAAACGGCCAGGCGAACCTTGGTGCCCTTGTCGAGCTGACGAACCAGCTCGGAAACGGTTTTTGCCGGTAGAATGATGCTCCCGGTGCCTTCAGGGGCAGTAAGGTCTTTTGCGATCAAAGCAAGACGTCGACCGTCGGTGGCCACCAGAGTGAGCTTGTCTCCGCCGAAATTGAAATAGACGCCGTTGAGAATGTAGCGGGTCTCGTCGGAAGATTGGGCGTAGGAGACGCTTTTGAGCATCGTGACGAGTTCGGCCTGTTCGAGCGCCACAGCCTTCTCTTCGGCGAACTCGGGCATCGGCGGAAACTCCTCCTTGCCCATTCCCATGATTTTGAACGCCGATCCACCCGAGGTAACCTTTGCCTGATGGCTGGGGGTCGTTTCCACCGTGACGTCGATATTGGGCAATTCGCGCACGATCGTGGCCAATCGCTTCACGGGGAGGGTGATTGCTCCGGCTTCCTTCACCTCGGCCTTGATCTTGCAGCGGATGCCGAGGTCGAGGTTCGTGGTGGCGAGGGAAATGTGGTCCTTGTCCGCCTCGATCAGCACGTTGCTGAGGATCGGCATCGTTGCCTTGGATCCGACAACGTTGAGCACTTGGGCGAGGCCGTTGCTGAAGTGGTCGCGGTTGATTTTGAATTTCATGCGCGGCAGGGCGGGTGTTTAGGGGTGTTTACTGACAAGACTCTGCAAGGGAAGAAGTATGAACTACAGATTATTCTTCTTATTATGGGGTGTGAACAACCCGGATTTCTACGGAAATGGCCGCTGCCACAGAGGCAAGGCCGGTCTTGTTTCCGGTGTGAGCAAGTTTTCCCGAGTTGTCGGTAAAGTGGGGGTTCGGCACGGTCGGTGGCTTATTGGGATTTTGTCGGGGAGTTGCTCACATCTCCTTTGCGAAGAACTCCGGGGTGTTTTCCGAACGCGTGGCGGCGCAGATGCCGCACGATCCCGAAACCGATGTAGCTTAGGAAAATGACCAGGAAGGAGATTTCCTGGAGCTTCCACACCAACGCGCCGACGATCAGGAGAAGAATGAACGTCCAGAGCCGTGTTTTGGTCTGCCAATCCACTTTTTTGAAGCTCGGGTAGCGGATCGAACTAACCATCAGCATCGAGATTAGAAGGAGTAGGATCGGTAGCGCGAGAGTGGTGCGCTGGAGTTCACGTTCGTTTTCCGCCAAGTGCAGGAGGAAAAGCACCAGCGAAGCGACCGCGCCGGCAGCTGCCGGAACTGGCAGGCCAAGGAAATCCTTGTTCGATTCGTGCTCGGTGCGGTGGAGCAGGGGGTTGGTGATCACATTGAAGCGGGCCAACCGCACTCCGGCACACAAAAGGTAAATGAAGGCGACAAACCATCCAAGTTCCCGGAACCATTGATAACCTTCCTTCGGTGCCAAAATCAGGAAGAAGACCATCAGTGCCGGCGCCATGCCGAAGGAGACGATGTCCGCCAAGGAATCGAATTCGGCACCGAACAACGAGGTGCGTCCCCCCATCCGCGCCAGCCGTCCGTCGAGCGAATCGAACAACACCGCAGCCAGAATCAACCAGACGGCTTGGATGTAGTACTCCCGTGGCGAAGCGCCTGCATGGACCATGGCGAAGGTGCCACCATCGATCAGCAAACGCGCTTGGATGCATTTGATGACGGCGACAAACCCGCAGAACAGGTTCCCCGCCGTCATCAGATTCGGCAGCACGTAGATGCGGCTCGCCTGGGTGACGTTATAGGGATTCTCGCGCGACTGAAGATCCGACATGGCAGGGGGCGAAGCGGACTATTTCGTGAGGCTTTCGAGGTACTTCCAGAACTTCGAATCCTGCTCGACCAACTGCTGATCGCTCACCGGCAGCTTTGTCCGGAAAAGAAAATCCTCGAGCGAGTTCTTGTGGAGGATCCATTCGACGTGGAGCGTCTGCTCCAAGCGCTCAAAATAAAAACGGAAATCCCCGGACCGCAGGCGATAGTAGACATGACCGTCACGGCTGAACTGGCCCAATGGTTCGCGTGGTTGCGCGAGTTGGGCTGTGGTGAGACTGCTCAACGGCTCGATCACCTCGAGCTGTGCGAGTTGGTCGAGTTTGTTGAGCTCTGTGGCGCTCTGATCGGAAAACGTGACCTGAAACATGGAAAAACGCCCCAAGGGTTTTCGGGGGGCGGGCGGCGCACTGTCTACGGCCGCCAATCCGGTCGCAATCCCAAATGGGCGCCACAATCCCGCCTTGTCCGCCGCTGCGCGCGATCCCACGTCCTGTCGTCCCTGCACGCTTCGCGGCCATGCTGTCATGCGCCCGGCGTCACAAACAGGTAAACAGGATTGTAATACCCGACGGGCGCGATATCTGCGATCATGCCCTCGGAGGTAACCCCATGACGACACTCGCCCTCATCGAACGACTCAACGGCTGGTGGACCGAGCTCACGTTCGCCAAGCAGTTCTTCTACGGCATCGGCCTCGTCGCCGGCCTCGTATCCATCGTCCTCATGGTTCTCTCCCTGATCGGCATGGACCATGACGACGCGGTCGACGCGCTGGGAGCGACCGATCTCGCCGATGCCCACGATGGTGATACGGGAGGCGGCATCTTCTCGGTCAAGCCGCTCACCGGCTTCTTTCTCGGCTTCGGCTGGGCCGGCGGCCTCGCCATGGATGCCGGTCTGCCGTTCTTCGGCGCGCTCGCGTGCGCCCTCGGTGCGGGCGGAGCGTTCATGGCGGTGATCGTGGTCATGTTCCGGCTCATCCTGGCGATGCGCAGCGACGGCACCGCGCGCATCGGGGACACCGTCGGCTCGATCGGCACCGTCTACCTCTCCCTCCCGGCCGCCAAGGCCTCGGGTGGCCAGGTCGTCGTCAATTTCCGGGGACGCCAGGAGACCTTTGCGGCGTTGAACTCCGCCGATCGTGCGGTTCCCAGCGGCGACAAGGTCAAGGTCGTGGCCGTCGTCGATCCCCACACCGTCCTGGTCGAGCCGCTCGCCTGAGCCCCTCGGTTCCACTTTCACAGACACCCATAATCCCAAAGTCATGGAAATCGGAATTCTTCTCCTGATCGCGTTCGCCGCCGTCTTTGCGCTGATCATCCTGATCACGCTGCTGTCGCGTTATCGTATGTGCCCGCCGGACCGCATTCTGGTGGTCTACGGCAAGCTCTCGAACGGCCAGTCGTCGCGCTGTTATCACGGCGGGTCGACGTTCGTGATGCCGGTCCTGCAAAGCTATTCCTATCTCGATCTCACGCCGATCAACATCGAGATCGAGCTCCGCGGCGCCCTTTCCAGCCAGAACATCCGTATCGACGCACCGGCGTCATTCACCATCGGCATCTCGACCGAGCCCGAGGTCATGCAGAATGCGGCGACCCGCCTGCTGGGCCGCACGCTCGACGAGGTGCAGCAGCTCGCCTCCGAAATCATCATGGGCCAGATGCGCGTCGTCTTCGCGTCGATGACCATCGAGGAGATCAACAACGACCGCGAGAAGCTCATCGGTCTCATCACGAAGGGCGTCGAGGTCGAGCTCCACAAGGTCGGCCTGCGCATGATCAACGGCAACATCCGCGACATCCGCGACGCCTCGGGCTACATCGACGCGCTCGGCAAGGAGGCGGCCGCCAAGGCGATCAACGACGCCCAGATCAAGGTCGCCCAAGAGAATCAACGCGGTGCGATCGGTCGGGCCGAAGCCGAGCGCGAACAGGCCATCCGTGTGGCCAATGCCCAGGCCGAAGCGCGCAAGGGCGAAAACACCGCGCAGGTGATCATCGCCAAGTCCGATGCCGATCTTGCGGCCGAACAGGCCGAGGCGAAACGCCGGATGGAGGCCGCCCAGAAGGTTGCCGAAGCCCGCGCGCTGCAGGAAGGCTACAAGGCCCAGCAGGAAGCCGAACTCGCCCGCGCCGCGCGCGAAAAGGCGCAGCAACAGGCCGACCTGATCGTGAAGGCCGAAATCGAGAAGGAGCGCATGCGCATCGACGCCGAAGCCACCGCCCAGCAGGCCCGCCTCATCCAGGAAGGTGAGTCGGCAGCGTATGTCATCCAGAAGCAGGCCGAGGCCGAAGGCGTGAAACGCGTCGCCGAGGGCGAGGCCGCCGGTATTCGAGCCAAGCTCGTCGCCGAGGCCGAGGGCACCCAGGCGTTGCTCGATGCGAAAGCCGCCGGCTTCGAAAAACTCCTCAAGGTCTCGCATGACACCCAGGGCGCCACCCAGCTGCTCATTGCCGAGAACATCGTGCGCATTGCCGAGATCCAGGCCGGCGCGATCAAGGGCCTCGAGTTCGAGAAGGTCATCGTCATGGGCGGCGACGCCGGTGGCGCCGCCGGCCCCGGCCAGTTCGTGCAGGATCTCTACAAGGGAGTGCTGCCGATCAACGAACTGGCGAAGAACGTCGGTCTCAACCTTCCGAGCTTTCTTGGTACGCCCACCGCGGACGAGGTGAAGAAGCCCTCGGCTTGATCCTTCCTCCGATTGTTGCGGTCGACGAACTCGGCCGACAGAAACGGGCGCCGGAGTAATTCGGCGCCCGTTAGCTTGTTCATGCCAATCAACCCCACTGTGCGGATGAATCGCTACGACAACAAGTAGCCGAAGTTCCCGCCGAGGGAAGGCGCATCGGGGACGCTTGGGTTTATTCACAAAGGGGTGACTGTTGCTTCGCGGTTTTCTTACTCTCTGGGGCCAATTCTCGTCTGTTTCGGTGGGTTTCCCGCGAGGCTCGCGGTGAGAATACCGTCGCCCTGGGCCGGGTTTCCTGATCAGTGACGCTTGCATGCCATTCAAAGCGCTCGGTCTTTCCCCCAACATTCTCCGTGGTGTCCAAGCCATGGGCTATTCGGATCCGACCCCGATTCAGCTTCGGGCCATCCCGAGTGTGCTCGAGGGTCGCGACCTGATCGGCTCCGCCCAGACTGGCACCGGCAAGACCGCGGCCTTCGCGTTGCCGATCCTCAACAAACTGGAAACGCACTCCTCGCGCGGCCCCCGGGTGCTCGTGCTCGAGCCGACCCGTGAATTGGCGGCGCAGGTGGAAACCTCCTTCCGCGACCTGGCCCGTTTCACCGACCTGCGCGCGGTGGTCATCCATGGCGGCGTGGGCTACGGCAACCAGCGCAAGGCGCTGCAGAACGGCGTCGATGTCATCGTCGCCACGCCGGGTCGCCTGATGGATTTCATGAAGGAGGGCCTCAACCTCGACTCGCTCGAGGTGCTCGTGCTCGACGAGGTCGACCGCATGCTCGACATGGGCTTCCTGCCCGATGTGAAGCGCATCATTCTCGCCTGCCCGGATCAGCGGCAAACGCTCTTCTTCTCCGCCACCGTGCCGCCGGAGATCGCCGCCGTCGCCTCGTTCGCGCTGCGCGATCCGGTTCGCATCGAGGTCGGCGCCAATCGCTCGACCGCACAGACCGTCTCCCACGCGATGTACCCGGTCGCTATGGTGCAGAAGTACGAGCTGCTCGGCGCGCTGCTCGAGCGCACCGACTACGACAGCGTGCTCGTCTTCAGCCGCACCAAGCACGGTGCCGATCGCATCGCACGCCGCCTGAAGGCCGCCGGCCATTCCGTGGCGGTGCTCCACTCGAACCGGACCCAGAACCAGCGCGTCGAGGCCCTCGACGGCTTCAAGAACGGCCGGTACGAGGTGATGGTCGCCACCGACATCGCCGCGCGCGGCATTGATGTCGCCGGCGTGTCGCACGTGATCAATTACGACGTGCCCGCCAATCCCGAGGACTATGTCCACCGCATCGGCCGCACCGGTCGTGCACAGGCTGTGGGCGACGCCTTCACCCTCATGGCGCCCGAGGACGAGGGCGACGTGCGGGCGATCGAGAAGTTCATCGGCCGGCCGATCGAACGCCTCAAGCTCGAGGATTTCCAATACCTGCCCTTCGAGTTGCGTCCGCCGCGGCCGGAGAATCAAGGCGGCGGCGGCAAGGGCCGCTTCGCCCAAGGCCGCGGTCAGCAGGGCGGTCGGCCCGGTGGCGGTGGTCGCCCGGGCGGCGGGGGCAAACCCGGCGCCGGCGGTGGCAAACGCCCGTTCGGCCACGGTGGTGCGTCGGGCGGCAACCAGTCACAGCGCGGCCCTGCGCAGCAGGGGCCCGCGAAGGCGAAGAAACAAAGCTACGGCACCGCCCGCCACGAAAGCGGCCAGTCGACCTCGGCCCCCCAGCCGGCGGCGAAACCGCAGGGCACGGTCCGGGGTTTCCTCTCGCGCCTGCGCGGGCGCTGACGCCGACGCGGCCTCGCCGCGTTTTATCGCCCGAATTCGTCGGCCACGCGGTGGGCCTTCGTCGTCAGTTCGCCCTCGCATTCCATCGAGCCGCGCCGCAGGTCGCGGCAGACCTGCGGCCGTTTCTCGTAGATCGCGCAGAAGAAGACCGGCGGTTGCCCCCGTCGGGTGCCGATCTGCAGCGCGATGCAGTGCCCGTCCTCCATGCGCATGTACGCGCGTTGCCCGACGAAACGGGCGACCCGCTCGGCGTCGTCGCCTAGGCGGGTCCAGTCGGAACCGGAGACCCGGATGTAGGTCGCCGACTTCGAGAAACAGCAAACACCGCAGTTCAGGCACTCGGTGGGAATGTTCATGGTGGAGCGTTACGTCTGGCTGCAGGGATCGCCGGGCCGCCGTGGGACGACGAGCACAAAGATGCGGGCGGGCCCGCCGCTGGGCGCTTGCGGGCTGTCGCCGCACGCCCAACCTCCCCGCGGTGGACTGCTACCAACTAGCCCGAACCCTCGTCGACCAGGCCCATGCCGCCGACCCGAAGCGCAACGCCGCCGGCGCACCGGCCGAACTGGTCTACGCGGACCGGATGGAGGCCTGGGTGCTCCGACTGGTGCCCGAGGCGGGGGCGCTCCTGCGGCTGGCCGCCCGTAGCCAACATCTGGAACGCTGGTCGGTGCCCCGCGACACCTTCCCCCTCGACAAGCCCGGCTACCACGCGTGGCGGAAATCTCTCTACGTGAAACAGGCCGAGCGGGCGCGGTCTCTCCTGCTCGAGGCGGGCGTGCCGGCGGAGGAGGCGGACGCCGTGGCCACCTGGGTGTCGAAGACCGGATTGAAGACGAATGCCGGCACCCAGGCGCTCGAGGATGCGGCCTGCCTGGTCTTTCTGGAGAACGAGATCGCGGGCTTCGCCGCGGAGCATGCCGACTACGACGAGGCCAAGTTCATCGGGATCCTCCAGCGCACCTGGAGGAAGATGAGCGAGCCGGCGCGCGAGTTCGCCCTCCGGCTCGAGCTGGCCCCCGCGATCCGGGCGCTGGTGCTCCGGGCGGTGGGCGACGCCGCGTAGGCGCTGGGTTGATCGGCTCCCGACGCAGGACGGCGGAATCGCGCCTTAGCGCGGGCGGACGAGCAGCAGCGTGCGGTCGTCCGCCGCCGGGGCGTTGAAGGCGAAGGTGCACAGCGCGCGGTCGACCTGCTGCCGGATCTCCGCCAGCGGCAGATGGCGCGATTCGCTCAGGACGGCGGCGAGGCGGTCGCGGCCGAACTCCTCGCCCTCGGGATTCGCGGTCTCGGTGATGCCGTCGGTGTAGAGCACGAGCAGGTCCTGCGGCCGCAGCGTCACGATCTCCTCGTCGAGGCATTCGTCGAACAGCGAGCCCGGATCGAGCCCGAGCGCCATGCCCGCGGGGCACAGCTCCTCCACGGTCCCGTCCTTCGCGCGCACGACCAGCCCGGGCTCGTGGCCGGCGCGGCAGAAGGCGAACACGTTGGTATCGAGATCCAGGATGCCGTAGACCATCGAGATGAACATCGCCTTCGGCATGTCCGGCTGCACGATGTAGTTCACCATGCGCAGCACGGTGGCGGGGTCCCAGCCGCCCTGCGCCTTCACGCGCAGCGCGGTGCGGCAGGAGGCCATCATCAGGGCGGCCGCGGTGCCCTTGCCGGACACGTCGGCCACGGAGAAGCCCCAGCGCCGCTCGTTCACCTCGAAGAAGTCGTAGTAGTCGCCGCCGACCATGCGCGAGGGTGTGTAGAGCGTGTCGATCTCGACCGCGCCGATGTCCGGGTAGCGGTTGGGCAGGAGGTGCTGCTGCACCTCGTGGGCGATCGCCAGGTCGCGCTCCTGGTTGGCGCGGTCGCGCTCCTCCGCCTCCTTGCGCTCGGTGATGTCGGTCAGGATTCCCTCGTGGTGGGTCGGCTGGTCGTCGTCGCCGAGGCGCACCGCGGTGCGGTCGTCGACCCAGCGCACCCGCCCGTCGCGCCGCACGATTCGGTACTCCTGCCGGTATTCGGTATGGCCCGCCAACGAGTGGGCCCGCACCTCGTCGACGACCCGGGCGACGTCGTCGGGGTGGATCAGGTCGATGTAGCGCACCCGCCCCCCGACCATCTCGCGCGCGCTGTATCCGAACTGTGAGATGCTCTCCGAGACGAACTGCACCGACCAGCCCTCCTGCGCGGTCCACAGCACGGCGACCGACGGCGAGCGCGCGATGATGCGCTCGAGCTCCTCGCGCAGCGCCAGCGAGGCGCGCAGCTCCACCTGCGCCTGGTGGCGGCGGGAGACATCGCGGCCGATGCCGAAGAACACCGTCGCCCCCTTGTCGTCGCGGATCACCGAGCCGGTCGAGGCGTGCCAGCGCCAACTTCCGTCGACATGCCGGATGCGGTATTCGATCGAGTGGCTGGACAGGCCGATCTCGAGCACCTCGCGGAAGAACGCGATGCAGGCGGGCACGTCGTCGGGATGCACGAATTCCGTGAACGGGTGCCCGACCACGTCGCCCAGGGCGTGCCCGAGCTTCAGTGTCCAGGCGGGCGAGACGAAGGTGCAGATGCCCTGGCCGTCGAGGGAGTAGAGGATCTCGCTGGCGTTCTCGAAGTAGCGCCGCAGCCGCAGCTCGCTCGCCCGCGCCTCCTGCTCGGCGCGTACGCGGTCGGTGATGTCGACGAGCATCGCGAAGTGCTGCGTGATCACGCCGGCCGGGTCGCGCAGCACGGCGACGGTGAGCTGGCCCCAGACGGTCCGGCCGTCTTTCTGCACATAGCGTTTCTCGAGGGTGAAGCTGTCCATCTCTCCGCCGCGGAGCCGCTCCATGAGCGCCTCCTGTTCTTCGCGGTCGTCGGGGTGGGTCGCCTGGAGGATGTTCTGGTAGTCGCGCGCCTCGTTGTAGCTCAGGCCGATGATCTCGCAGAACCGGTCGTTGAGGTGGTAGACGTCGGGGTCGCCCTTCTCGACCCAGCTGATGCCGACCGGCGCGTGCTCGAAGAGCACGCGGAGCTGGTCGTGCGCCGCCTTCAGCTGCGCGGTGCGTTCGACGACGCGTTGCTCGAGGCTCTGGGTGAGCTTCTGCACCTCGAACTGGGCGGCCTTCTCCTCGGTCACATCGGTGAGGATGCCGTCGTAGAAGGCGACGCGCCCGGAGGCGTCGCGGCGGATGACGACGCGGTCCCTGATCCAGCGGACGTGGCCGTCCTTGCGCACGATCCGGTGTTCGAGCGGGGGCGGGTTGCGGCCTTCGAGGGCGTCTTGGGCGTGCTGCAGCACTGCGGCACGGTCCTCGTCGGGCACCATCAGGAGCCACAGGTTGGGGTTTCCGAGGAACTCCTCCATCGAGTAGCCGGTCACGGCCAGGCAGGACGGGGTGTGCGAGGTGGAGACGGCGCGGCCGTCGCGCACCTCGACGGTGTAGTGATAATCCGTGACGGAGGCGAGCAGCAGGCGGTAGAGCTTTTCGCTCTGCTGCACCTGCTCGGTTCGTTCGCGCACGTGCCGCTCGAGGTCGCGGGTGAGCCGGCTCAACTCTTCCTCCACCCGCTTGAGGCGCGAGATGTCGGTGTGGATCGTGAGGAAATTTCGGGGACGCCCGTCGTCGCCCGGCACGGGCGTGATGGTGGTGTCGACCCAGAAGATGGTGCCGTCCTTGGTGCGGTTGCGGATCACCCCGCGCCAGATCCGCCCGTCGAGGATCGTCGCCCAGAGGTTCTTCCAGAACTCCGGCGGGTGGTAGCCGGAATTCACCACCCGGTAGGTCTGCCCGAGCAGTTCCTCCCTCGGGTAGCGGGCGATGCCGCAGAACCGGTCGTTGACATAGCGGATCACCCCGCCCCGGTCGGCGATGCTCACGATCGCATGGGCGTCCACCGCGTCGCGCAGGCGTTCGAGGAAACGTTCCGGGATCAGGCTGCCCGGAAGGAGCGTCGGCGCAGGCAGGCCTTCGGACGCGGGATCTGTCGGATTATCCACTGCCATGGGGCTGCATACCATGCACCAACGCCGCGGCGACGCCAGCGGATTGCCGATACTTTGTCACTCGGTGGGCGGGCGGCTCGGCTCGCCGCGGAGGGTCTCGAGGTAGGCGGTCAGCGCGGCGTAGGCGGCACGCGCCGCCCGTTGTTGGGCCTGTTCGCGGGAGGCGCCGGCGAGTGCCAGAAAGCCGGCCCGGTGCACCTCGCGGTTGTCGGGGAGCCGATGGCACAGCGCCCAGTGCACGCCCGGCGTGGGGAAACCGCGATCCGGGTTCGGCTCGGCATAGCCGGTTGTGGCCATGGCGAGGTCGGCGCCGAAGAATGCACCGGCGCCGCGCGCCATCTGCAAGGCCACCTCCGCCGACACGCAATCGACCGGTTCCGCGATCTCGCGGGCCACCCCGAGGTGCCGGATCTTCTGGGCCAGCGTGTAGGCGGTGAGGCCGCCGAGGAAGAAGGCCGAGGCGCCGGACTCCGCCGTGATCAAGGCCTGGAGACGCCCGCCGGTCATGCTCTCGGCGACGGCGAGCTGCAACGCGGGCGGACCGGACAGGAGGTGCTTCAACATGCTGGGATCGTGGAAGGAAGGTCCCGGGGGCGCCGCCCCCGTCGCGGCCGGCGGTTCCACCGATCGGGCTGCACCGCGCCCCGGATCGGGTGGGGCGCGGCGCCAAGTGCCGCTGCGGGCCCTGTGCGGCGACGAAGGCCCGTGGTCATGGACCGGCTAGGCCGGTATCTGCCGGTATTTGACCGGCGGGATCTTGAAACGATGGCCGGAATCCAGGTCGGTGAAGATGTGCCAGAGCGGATCGTCCGCATGGTGCACATACACCTCCAACACCTGCCCTTGGTCGTAGTGATACTCTTCCGCTTCGATCAGGTGGTCCTCGTGGGTGATGGCCTCTCCGAGTTCCCCGGTATGGTTCTCCAGAATCTCGATTTTCCAATTCATGGGAGTAAGGGGTTACACTAGGTGCGAGCCAAAGGGCTGGCGCGCAGCGCGCAGCATGGCGCGCGCCGGAGATCGGTCAAGCGGCGCGGCCCGCCGTCGCCGAGCTAGAAGAATTTTTCGCGTTCAACGTGGCTCCGCCTTCTCGGCACGGGTCTTCAGCGCCGAGAGCCCCTCATCGAGCTGGGTGCCCTCGACCCGGCGCAGCAGCAGCCCGAACCACCGGGCCAACGGGCTCCAGCCCAGCCGGCCCGTGCTTGTCCACGTCAGATGTGTGCCTCGGCCGCCGGCCGTGCCGACCAGCCCGAAGTCGCCCTCGGTGTCGACCGGGATGCCGTTGTAGCTCATCCGGTAGCGCATGCGTTCCGGCGTCTGCGCGTCGAGGATCTCGGCGCGGCCGCCGGCATCGCGCGGGCTGGACCACTCGGTCCAGGCGCCAGCGCCGGTGGTGGCGGCGGAAAACCGGACCTGCATCTCGGGATCGCCCGCATACAGCCGGCTCCAGTCCCGCCAGTGCGCCAGATCGCCGACGAGCGGATAGACCGTCGCGGGCGGCGCCTCGATCGCCACCGAGCGCACGACCCGATACGAGCGGGGCAGGACCAGTCCGACCAACGCCAGCAGCACGATGATGATGGCGAAGGCGAAACTGAAACGGAGCAGGTAGCGCATCGGCGGGGGACGGGCAGGGCGATCGGAGTGCCGCGGCTCAGGCCAGTTCGATGCCGACCGGGCAATGGTCGGAGCCCATCACCTGGGCCTGGATGAAGGCGTCCTTCAGCCGCGGGCGCAGCGCCGTGGAGAGGCCGAAGTAGTCGATGCGCCACCCGGCGTTGCGGGCGCGCGCGTTGGTCATCTGGCTCCACCACGAATAGTGGCCTCCCTCCCCGGGATGCAGCGCGCGGAATGTATCCACAAATCCGGCCGCGACGAGGTTCGAGAAACCTTCGCGCTCCTCGACGGTGAACCCGTGCGTGCGCTCGTTGCTCTTGGGGTTGGCGAGGTCGATGGGCGTGTGCGCGACGTTGAGGTCGCCGCAATACACGACCGGTTTCCGCTGCTCGAGCCGTTGGAGAAATTTCAGGAACGCGGGGTCCCATTCCTTGTGCCGGTAGGGCAGGCGTTCGAGGCCGCGCTTGGCGTTCGGGGTGTAGCAGTTGACCAGGAAGAAGTCGGCGAACTCGGTCGTCAGCACGCGCCCTTCGTTGTCGGGCAGGATGTCGCCAAGGCCGCGTTGCACGCTCAACACCGGCAGGCGGCTGAGGGTGAGGGTTCCGCTGTAGCCGGGTTTCTCGGCGCTGTTCCAGTGGCTCGAGTAGCCCTCGGGCCAGATCACCTCGACCTGCTCCTCGCGCGCTTTCGTCTCCTGCAGGCAGATCACGTCGGCCTGTTCACGCTCGATCCAGTCGAGCAGGCCCTTCTTCAAGGTGGCGCGCACGCCGTTCACGTTCCAGCTGAGGAGCTTCATGGCGCGGCGAGCCAAGCGGCGCCCGGCCCCAAAGGGCGAGCGAAAACCGAGCGCGGCGCCGCGGCTTTGACAGCTGGCCCGCCACCGCCACGCTGCGCGCCATGCTCGTCCACAGCGTACGTTTTTATCTCCCGCCCGAACTTTCCGCCGCCGACCGCGCGGCCCTGCATGCCGGCCTTGAGGCGTTGCGCGGCATTCCGACGGTGCGGCAGCTCTTCGTCGGCGCTCCGGCCCCGGTGCCCGCTCGCCCGGTTCTGGACGCCGAGTATGCGTTCGCGCTGACGGTGCTCTTCGACGATCTCGCCGGGCACGACGCCTACCAAACCCACCCGCTCCACCTCCAGTTCCTCGCGGACAACAAGACGAAGTGGACGAAGGTCGCGGTCTTCGACGCAGCCTGAGGATCGGCTCAAGTGGCTCGTCCCTCCGCCAATAATCCGCCGCCGCCCTGCTGCCGCCTGGAGGTGAAAGTCATCCCCGGCGCCTCGCGCGACGAGGTGGCCGGCACGATGGGCGAGGCGGTGAAGATCAAGCTGCGCGCCCCGCCCGTCGACGGCCGCGCCAACGAGGCGTTGATCGAGTTTCTCGCCGATCGGCTCGGTCTCCCGCGCCGCGCGATCACGCTCGAACGCGGCGACACCTCGCGCCAGAAACTGCTGCGTATCGAAGGTCTCGACCTGGCCGGTGCGCGGGCACGCCTGGGGGCCTGACCCGGCGTCGCGGCGGTCGGTCGCCGGAACCGGTGTGGCTCGGGTGGATGCGCGGGGATTCGTCGAGGCGCATCCAATGATCTTGCCATCTCCCATCCCCGTCGGGGTACCTTCTGGCACATGCCCGTGGCCGAAGTTTCCGCATCGCCCCTCCGCCTCGAACTGACGCCCGCGCAGCTTGAAATCTGGATCGAGCAATGCCTCCATCCGGAAAATACCCAGTATGTGCTGTGCACGCACTACGACATTCCGACCGCCGTCGATGCGCCGTGCCTGGTCGCGGCGGTCGATTGGGTGCTGAACCATGCCGACGCGTTGTATGCGCGCCTGAGGGTGGGGGACGACGGGGTGCCGCGTGTCGTGCTGGACCCGACGAACGCGGCGAAGTGCGAGTATCGAGATTTTTCCGCCCGAGAGGCTCCCGGGGCGGAGTTGGACGAGGAGCTCGAACGGCACATGAACACTCCGTTCGTGCTGCTCGATGCGCCGTTGACCCGGGCATTCGTCGTGAAGATCGCGGCCTCTTCCTACCGCTGCATCTTCATCCAGCATCATATCATGGTCGATGCGTGGGGGCTTGGGGTGGTCTTTTCTCGTGTGGCGGAGGTTTACGCGGCGCTTCGGGAAGGCAGGGTTCCGCCGGCCGGCTGGCCGCAGTACGCGGATTTCGCCGCCCGGTCGCGACAGACTTCGTCGGAGGAGGCGGTCGCCTTCTGGCGCGAAGCGTTCGCCGCTCCGCAGCCGCCGGTGCCCCAGCGACACGCCCTGCCTCCGGGCGGCAACGGGCTCGAAACCGCCAACGTCGAACGGACCCTGCCGCGCGAGCTGGCGGACCGGGTCGCGCGGCTGGCCGCGCAGCATGATGCGACCCTGTACCACGCTCTGCTCCTCGCGTACGGCCAGGTGATGGTTCGCCAGTATTCGCTCGAGGCGTGCGCCCTCACGCTGCCGATCCTCAACCGCTCCAAGGCGCACAAGGAGACGATCGGCTTCTTCACGGAGACGCGGACGGTGGGCCTGCCCTTGGACGAGGCCGAGTCGCTCGCGGCGAACCTCACCGCGATGGCTCGCCGGATACGGCGATTGTACCGCTATTTCCGTCTGCCGGCGGACCGGTTGGTCGCGCTTCGTCGCGAGGCCGGGCACGAGGGGCCGTCGGTCGGCGCCGGCGCGGTGTCCTATATCACGCGCGACTACGGGGCCGCCCTCGACGGGGTCTGGGTGCCGATGCGCGAACGGCTTGCGGCGCAGGACTCCGTGCCGCTTTCGCTGTACGCCATCGACATCTACCCGGGCCAGGATGTGCGGCTCAGGTTGGCGTTTCAGCGGAGCCGGATGGACGCTTTCGAAGCGGACCTGTTTCTGGCGCGGCTGGTGCATTTTCTCGGGCAACTCTGCGAGGCGCCGGATACTCGGCTCGGCGAACTCGACCTGGTGCCGCCGGAGGAGAAGCGGATGATGGTCGGTCTGCTCGACCGCACTGCCGAGCTCGTCCAGGCAACGAGCCCGATCGTCGACGCGATCCTGGAGCAGGCGTTGCGTCATCCCGATCGGATCGCGGTCGAAGAGGAGTCGGGCTCCCGGACGTACGGTGAATGCGTCGCGCGGGCCTCCGCGATCGCGCGGTCGTTGGTCGCGGAAGGCGGGGTCGTGCCCGGCGACCGCGTCGCGCTGTTGCTGCCGCGCGGTGCCGATCTCGTGTCGGCGCAGCTCGGGGTGATGTTGGCGGGAGCGGCGTTTGTGCCGCTCGAGCTCGGCAATCCCGACGCCCGGCTACGCGGGATCTGCGAGGATGCGGGGGCGCGTTGTGTGGTCACGAACCGGGCCGGTGCAGAGCGTGCCGAGAGACTCGGTACACGGGTTCTTGCGGTGGAGGCCTGTGCGGCGGCGGAGTTCTCCTCGCGGGCGGACCTCGATCTGCCCGCCTATCTGATCTACACCTCCGGCTCCACCGGTCGGCCCAAGGGAGTCGAGATCTCGCACCGCGCCTTGGCGGACCACATGGCCAGCTGGTTCCTCCGCTATCGGCCGGACTTGGGCGCCGATCGTTTCCTCTGGTTCTTTTCCCCCGGTTTCGATGCGAGCATCGAAGGTGTCTTTCCGGTCCTGCTGGCAGGCCACACCCTGGTGGTCGCGCCTTCGCCGCCCTGGTCCGCCTACGAACTTCCCAAGGTGATCCTGGAAAAGCGGCTGTCGGGCCTGTTCCTGCCGCCGGCGTATTTGTTGGAAATGCTCAAGGGACTGCAGGAGCGATCACACGCGATCGCCGGCCATCGGATCACCTTGTGCCAGGCCGGCGGCGAGGCCATGGCTTCCGAGACCGCGTTGCTTTGGAACTCAGTTTTTGGTGACAAGGCGGCGCTCTACAACGTGTATGGCCCGACCGAGGCGACCGTCACCGCTGCGATCTACCGCGTGCCCGCCGATTTCCGGGCGAGCCCCGGAGAGTCCGTACCGATCGGCCGGGTCCATCCCGGACGGGTGCTGCGCATCGTGCGCGACGGCCGGGACGTGCCGTTCGGGGCCGAAGGCGAACTGCTCATCGGCGGGCTGGGGCTTGCGACGTGCTATCACGGGATGCCGGAAGCGACGGAACGTGCGTTCTTCACCGACGAGACAGGACGGCGGTTCTACCGATCCGGCGACATCGTGCGGCTCCGGTCCGACGGGCAGTTGGCTTTCTGCCGCCGGGCCGACGATCAGGTGAAGATTCGCGGTTATCGGATCGAGCTGGGCGAGGTCGCCGCCTGCTTGCAGGCGTGTCCGGATGTGCGCGAGTGCATCGTGCTGGCCTGCCCGGTCGCCGGGCCCGACGGGCGGGAGCTCCGGGCGTTCGTCGTCCCGGAGTCGCCGACCGTCGGCACCGAGCGGATGCGGGCGCATCTCCAGCAGCATCTTCCTGCCTACATGGTCCCGGTTCTGGTGTGCCTCGAACGCCTGCCCCGCACCACGGCGGGCAAGGTCGATCGGGCGGCGTTGCTGAGTCTCGCCCCCTCGGTCGCCGAGCCCGCATCGGCGGATCGTGCGGTCGCGCCGCCGCGGGGCCCCGTGCAGGAGTATCTGGTCGCGCTGTGGGAGGAGGCGCTCGGCCGGAAGGTCCCCGATGTCGGCGCCGATTTCTTCGATCTCGGGGGGCACTCGCTCCTGGCCGCGAAACTGATCGCAAAGACCGGGAAGGCGTTCCGGGTCGAGTTGCCGTTCGCCGCCTTCTTCGAGAAGCCGACGATCGAGGCCACCGAGCGCCGGCTCGAGGCGCTCGTGGGCGGGCGCGCGCGGCTGGAGAAGATCGCCACACTCCGAATACAGCTTGCCCGTCTCAGCCCCGAGGAAGTCGCGGCGCAGCTCCAACGTGCCGGGCGCCAGGTTCCCTGAGCGCCGAATGAATTCGTCCCGCCCCACCCCGATGCCCGAAAATACTTTTCCCGGTGGCGCCGAGGGCGCCTCGCCGGATGCGCTCGAAGCGTTGTTCGATGCGCTGCTCGACGACGAGCAGCCGAATGCGGCGGAGCCGCGGGCGGTCGCCCGGCCCGATGCCCTCTCGAACGCGCAGCGGCGTCTCTGGCTGGTGCACCAGATCGAGCCGGCGACGACGGTGTACATCATCCCCTGCCATCTCGCGCTGCGCGGCGAGTTGGATACGGCGGCGCTGGGCCGGGCGCTGCACGCCCTCTGGCGGCGCCACGAGGCATTGCGCTGCGTGTTCCCGACTCGGGAGGGCGAGCCGGTGCGGCGGGTGCTGCCCCCGGAGTCCGGGTTCGACTATCACGAGCACGATCTCGCGGAGACGCCCGAGGGCGACTGGGCGGCGCACTATCGCCGCCACCATGCCGTGGCCATGGATCTTGCGCGGGGCCCGCTGTTCCGCGTCTGTCTGTACAAACTGGGCACGCGCGACCATCGGCTCCTGCTCGACGTGCACCACATGAACGGCGACGGCGCCTCGTTGGCCGTGATCCAGGACGATCTGTTCGCGTACTACGACGCGTTCCGCTCCGGGCGCGATCCGGTGCTCGGCCCGTTGGGTGGCGCCTATGGCGACTACATCGCGGCCGAGGCCGCGCGCCTGGAGAGCGACGACTACCGGGCGGCGTTGGCACGGCGGTGCGAGGAGCTCGAGGGCGCGCCCACGGCGATCGATTTCCGTTTCGACAAGCCCCTGCCGGCGCGCTTCGCCCATGCGGGGGACATCGCGGTCGGTCGGGTGCGCGACATCGGTTGGCTCAACCAAGCGTTTGCGCAGGCCCAGGAGCGGGGCGCGAGCCCGTTCATGGTGGTGCTGGCGGCGTTCGGCATCGCGCTGCGCCTGCACTCGGGCCAGGATGATCTCTTGATCGCCGTGCCGACGTCGATTCGCCACGACGAACGGTTCGAGCGCACGGTCGGCTTTTTTGTCAACACCGGCGTTGCGCGCCTGGATTTGTCGGGCGATCCCACGCTCGCCGAACTGCTCGAGCGGGCCAAGGAATCGGTTCGCGGGCTGATGCGTTGCCCCGACGCGCCGATGGACCAGCTCGTCCGGGCGCTGTGCCCGCAACGCTCGCCGTCCCGCCCGCCGCTGGTGCAGGCGGCCCTTTCGTTCATGGTCTACGAGAACGCCGCCCTGCGGGAGGTCGCGGGGTTGAAGGTCGAACCGGCGCCCGTCATGCACGAAGGAGCCATGTTCGAGCTTTCGATGGACATGATCGTGCACCGCGACGAAGCGTTGCTCGGGCTGGAGTATTCGACCGGAGGATGGGAGCGGGCCACGGTGGAGTCGATGGTCGCGCAGTTCGAGGGGGCGCTCCGCTGCTTCGCCCATGATCCCGGTCTGCGGGTGGGAGAGCTGGCTCTCGCGCCCGCGCCGGTGCCGGCGCTGCTCGGGGAGCCGATTTCGGCCGCACCGCAGCTTCTGCACGAGGCGGTGGCGGATCATGCCCGGCGGTCTCCGGAGGCCACCGCGTTGGTCGTCGGCGGGGCGCGGTTCACCTACGGGGAGCTCGCTGCCGCGGTGCAACGGTGGCGGGCCGTCTACGGGGAACTCCAGCTGCGGGCTGGAGATCTGCTCGCGCTGGCCTGCCGGCCCGGCTTCGAGTGGACGGCCCTCGTGCTGGCTGCCTTTTCCGAGGGCGTCGGCGTCGTGCCGCTCGATCCGCAGGCACCGGCCGCCCGGACCGAGCACATCCTGCGCAACGCGGGAGCGTCGGTGCTTTTTCATGACGACAGCGTGCCGGTGCCGCTTCCCGAAGTGGATTCGTGCACGAAGCGGTTTCGGATCGGTAGTTTCTCCGCGGTGGCGTCGTGCAACGAGCCCGCGCGCGGCACGGCCGAGTCCGTCGCCTACGTTCTCTACACCTCCGGTTCGACCGGGGAGCCCAAGGGCGTGCGGGTTGGCCAAGGGGCGTTCGCCCGGCATTGCCGGAGCGCGGCTCAGGCCTACGGGATCACCTCCGGGGATCGTGGTCTGGTTTTCTCGCCTTCGTGTTTCGATGCGGCCTGGGAGCAGTTGTTCGTCCCCCTGGCCGTCGGCGCCGGCGTGCTCGTGCGCGATGGTGCCCTGTGGGCGCCCGACCTGCTGTGCCGGCAGCTTAGCGACGCGGGCGTCACCTATGCCGACCTGCCGCCGCAGTACCTGCGGGAGTTCGTCGCGCACGTGTCGCGGCACCCGGAGGCCTTGCCGGAGAAGCTCCGGATCGTGCTGAGCGGCGGGGAGGCGATGCCCGCTTCGCTTGCCGCGGCGTGGCGCGCGAGCCCGCTGGCGCCGGTGGAGCTGATCAATGTGTACGGCCCGACCGAGGGTGTCGTCACCGCGGCCTTCAACCGCCTGACCGCCCAGTCTCGTATCGACACGTACGATTCGATCGTGCCGCTCGGGCGCGCGATGCCCGGTCGCGAGCTGCTCGTGCTCGACGCCGCGGGGCGCGAGGTGGGCGGAGGCGCGGCGGGCGAACTGTGCCTGGCCGGACCGTGTTTGGCTGAAGGATACCACTCCGACCCCGGGCGCACCGCGGGGGCGTTCCGGCATTGGGCGCGCACCGGGCGTGGCGCCGCCTGGGTGGAGCCGGGCACGCCCGGGGCGTGCCGTCTCTATCGTACCGGCGACCGGGTTCGGGTCGGGCCGGACGGGCTGATCGAGTTTCTCGGGCGGATGGACCGGCAGCTCAAGCTCCGCGGTTTCCGCATCGAGCCGGCGGAGATCGAGGCCGCGCTGGTGCGCCATCCCACGGTGGCGGTGGCGCGTGTGGTGCGGTGGGCGGGGGGCACGGCCGGCGAACAGCTCGTGGCGTACTGTATACCTCGCGACAACCACGTCCCCGAGGAGCGCGGGTTGCGCGAGTGGGTGGCCCGAACGTTGCCCGAGTTCATGGTGCCGGCCGCGGTGGTCGTGCTCGCCGAGTTCCCGCTCACGCCGAGCGGGAAGATCGACGAGGCGGCGTTGCCGGCCCCGAAGCCGGCGGGACGGGCGGCTTCGCGCACCGAGTCATCCGGGTTGCCCGACGACCTGCCGGCCCGGGTCGCGGCCGCGTGGTCGGCGGTGCTCGATCGCGACGACATCGGCCCGGACGAAAATTTCTTCGATCTCGGCGGCCATTCGCTGCTGCTGGTCCGCCTGCACGCCCGGCTGACCGAGGAATTCGGCGCGAAGATCCCGTTGGTCGAGCTGTTCGCGAACCCGACCGTGGCGAGCATGGCCGCCCTGTTGCAGGGCGCGGCGGGGCCCGGCGTGGCACGCACCGCCGGCCGGCAACGCGGCGATGTGGCGGTCGTGGGCCTGGCCGGGCGGTTTCCCGGAGCGGCGGATCCGACGGAGCTGTGGGCCCATCTCGTCGCCGGCCGCGAGTGTATCCGATTCTTTGACGACAGCGAACTCGCCGCGGCCGGGGTGCCGGCGGCGCTTCGCGGGCAGGCGAACTACGTGCCGGCGGGCGGCTTCCTCGCGGGCATCGACCAGTTCGATCCGGCCTTCTTCGGGTACACGCCGGCCGAGGCCGAGGTGCTCGACCCGCAGCAGCGGCTCTTTCTCGAGGAGTCGTGGCATGCGTTGGAGGCTGCCGGGTGCGACCCGTCTCGATACTCCGGCGACATCGCGGTCTTCGGCGGCACCGGGATGAACCTCTATCTGCTCGGGAATCTTGCCGACCGGATGCGCCGTGGCACCGGGGCCGACGCCTATTCCCTGAGCCTCGCCAACGACAAGGATTTCGTCACCACGCGGGTCTCGTACAAGCTCGACCTCCGGGGGCCGAGCGTGAACGTCAACACCGCCTGCTCGACCTCGTTGGTCGCGATCCACCTGGCGGCGGAGGCGCTCCTGCGCGGCGAGTGCGACATGGCGCTCGCCGGCGGAGTTTCGGTGCACCTGCCCGCGGTGGGCGGCTATCTGTACCAGCCGGGCGGCATCGGCTCGCCCGACGGCCATTGCCGGGCCTTTGCGGACGATGCGGCCGGGACGGTCGGCGGCAGCGGGGTGGCGGTGGTGGCCCTCAAGCGCCTCGAGCGGGCGCTCGCCGACGGCAACACCATCCATGCCGTGATCAAGGGCAGCGCGATCAACAACGACGGCGCCGACAAGGTCGGGTTCACCGCGCCGAGCGTGAACCGCCAGCGCGATGTGATCCGGGCCGCGCTCGACCGCGCCGGGGTCGACGCGTCCGGCATCCAGTATGTGGAGGCGCATGGCACGGGCACGCCGATGGGCGACCCGATCGAGGTGCAGGCGCTGTGCGCGGCGTTCGCACCCGACCGGCCCGGGCGTCAGCGATGCCTCCTCGGTTCGATCAAGAGCAATGTCGGGCATCTCGATACGGCGGCGGGTGTCGCCGGTTTCATCAAGGCGGTGCTGGCGCTCGAGCATGGCCGCATCCCGGCGACTTTGTTCTGCGACCGGCCGAGCACGCGGATCGGTTTCGAGGAGACGCCGTTCCGGGTGGCGCAGGTCTCGGAGCCCTGGCCCGAGGGCGTTCGCCGCCGGGCGGGGGTGAACTCGTTCGGCATCGGCGGGACCAACGCCCATGTCGTGCTCGAGGAGGCGCCGGCGATCGTGCCGGTTCCGTTGCGCCAGGAGGTGTGGTGCCTGCCCCTTTCCGCGCGCACGACGACGGCGCTCGCGGCCTACGTGGAGAAGCTCGCCCGTTTCCTCGAGGAGCATCCCGCGACCGACGCCGTCGACCTCTGGCACACTCTCTCGGAGGGCCGGCGCCGTTTCGCCGTGCGGGTGGTCGTGTTCGCCGCGACCGCCGCCGAGGCCGTGCTCGCCCTGCGGGCACTGCGGACGACGGATTTCCTCGTGGTCGACAAGGCGGGCCGGCCCGTCGTCGGCACCGGCCGGCCGCAGGGCCGACTGTTCGCCGGACGCGCGGCGTTCGCCGGGGCGAACGCCTTCGCGGACGCCTGGCTGGGCGGCGATTCGAGGCAGGCGAGCGACCTGCTTCCCGCCGGGCCCCGCCGGCTGCTTTCGTTGCCGACGTACGTCTTCGACCATGCGAGGTATTGGGTGGTGTCGCCGGATGCCGCGGAGGAGCCGGTGGCGGTCACCGAGGTGACGACCGAGAAGCGCCCGGTCCACGAGTGGTGCCATGCCCCGACCTGGGAGCGGGTGTCGGCCCTTCGTCGCCCCGAAATGGGTACCGATTCGCTGCTGGTGGTCCACTCCGGCAGCGCGACCGAACTCGCCTGGCTCGCGGCGTTGCGGGGACGGCACGTGCCCGTGTGCGCATGCCCGGCCGGGGCCGGTTTGGCGGAAGCGCTGGCCGGCGCCAGCCGGTCCGGCCTGCGGCCGAAGCGTTGCCTGCATCTCGGGGCCCTCGGGCTGGAGCCCGGCGGGGACGGGGATTTCGCCCTTCGGCTCGACGCTCTGCTTTCCGATGTCCGTGCGCTGGCGGCACAGGCGGCCGACGGCCCGCTGGAGCTGCTGCTGCTGGCGCCGCAGCCGGGCGGTCCGGCCCTGGAGGCGGATCCGGCTTTTTCCCATCTCGATGCCACCGCGGTGGTGTTGCCTCATGAATACGGAGCGTTGGCGGTGCGTTGCGTGCATGTGGATCCCCGCGAGGCTGCCGGCGCGATCGTGCTGGCGGCCGGGCTTCCTCCGAACCTGGCCGCGGAGGTCCGTTCGCTCGGGTGGTGGCATGGGCAGTACTGGACACGAAAATACCGACGGATCGAGGCACCCGAGCCGGCGGCGGGTGCCGGGCGCCTCGTGCGCGGCGGCGTCTATCTGATCACCGGCGGTTTCGGCGGGATCGGCCTCACCCTGGCCCGGCACCTCGCGCGGAACTGCGGGGCCCGGCTGGTGCTGACCGCGCGTGCCGTCGCCGGGGAAGCCCGGCAGGCGGCCGTGCGGGAGCTCGAGGCGGCGGGCGCGCAGGTGCGCGCCGTGGCGCTCGACGTCGCGGACGCGGCGGCCCTGCGCGCGCTGGTCGACCGGGTGTCCGAGGAGTGGGGACAGATCGACGGTGTCGTGCATGCGGCCGGCGTGGGCGGCGGCAGCCTGGTCGCCCGCACGGGGCGTGCCGAGATCGACCCGGTGCTCCGGGCCAAGGTGGCCGGAACCGTGGCGCTGGCAGCGGCGCTCGAGGGCCGCAGGCCGGGCTTCGTGCTGCTGTGTTCGTCGCTGACGGCGGCGCTCGGCGGGCCCGGGCAGATCGCCTACGCTGCCGCCAACGCCTGGATGGACGCCTCCGCGGCGGCCCGATCGGCGAAGGAGCCCGGTGTCTGGCGGGCGGTGCAGTGGGATTCCTGGGCGGAGGTGGGCATGGCGGCCCGCGCCCTGGGCGCCGCGGCGCCGGGCGGGGAGTTGGTCCGGGAGTGGACGACCAGCCCGGAGAGTTTTTGGCCGTGGGGCGAGCACCGGATCGACGGGGTGCCGACGCTTCCCGGCACCGCGTACCTCGAGTTGTTCGCCCAGGCGGCCGGTGGGTCGGGGGTGGCGCTGGAGTCGGTCGTGCTGCTCGAACCGCTGGTCTGCTCGGGCGCGGGGGCGACGACGTTGCAGCTCCGGCGCGCGGGCCACGAGCTGGCGCTGTATTCGATCGGGGAATTCGGATCGCGGGTGCATGCCCGTGCGCAGGTCCGGGAGGCGCCCGGGGTGCCGCCGCCGGTCGAATCGTTGGCGGCGATCCGGGAGCGGTGCCCGCGCGCGATGCCGATGACCGAGGGGCATGCCGGCGGGCTCGTGGCCGTGGGCCCGCGGTGGCGGGTGGACGTGGATATCCGTGTGGGGAGCGACGAGGCGTTTGCCCGGTTCGTGCTTCCGGTGGAGGCGGTGGCCGATCTGGCGGACCATGCGCTGCATCCGGCGCTGCTGGACTATGCGATCTCGTTCCAGCACGCGACGCTCGAGGGCATGGAGGCGTTGCTGCCCTGGCGCTACGAGGCGGTGCGGGTCTTCGCTCCGCTGCCGGCCGAAGTGTTCGGCCATGCGCGGTTGCGCGGCCGGTCGGGGCGTTCCGCCGTGTTCGACATCGATGTGCTCGATTCGGAAGGACGCCTTCTCGTGCAGGTGGCGGGCTACACGCTTCTGCGGGTCGACGGCCAGCCGAAGGAGTCGTCGAGGGCGGCCGCGAGCGTGGGCGTTTCGGCGCCGAATCCCCTGGCAATGAGCCCGGCGGAGGGAGTCGAGTGCTTTATGAGAATCTTGGATATGGACGAGCCGGTGGTCGGAGTTTGCACGGTGCCGTGGAGTCGGGCCGCGGTGTGGTCCGCCGCACCCCGCGCGGGGGCGCCGGAGGAGGCCGCGGTGCCGGCCGGCGACCGACGGCCGCGTCCGGAGACATCGATCCCGTTCCGCGCCCCGGCCGCGCCGGCGGAGGTCGCGATGGCGGCCGTCTGGGAAGAGGTGCTTGGATACGCCGGGCTCGGGGCCGACGACGATCTGATCGATTTCGGGGCGGATTCATTCACCGCGCTCAAGGCTTCGGCCCGGTTGAAGGAAGTGGTCGGGGTGGAGCTGGCGATGGACCGTTTCTTCACCAAGCCGACGATCGCCAACCTCGCCCGGGATCTCCCGGTCTGCCCGGGTGCCCAGCAAAGTGCCTGGGAGGAGGGGGAGCTGTGAGCCTCGCCGTGCTGCTCGAGGATCTCGGCGAACGCCGGATCGAACTGAGCCTGGAAGGCGACCGGTTGCGCTACAAGGCGCCGGAGGGCGCGCTGACGCCCGCGTTGCGCGAACGGATCGGCGCCCGGCGCGACGAGCTGATCCGGCATCTGCGGGGCCTGCCTCCCGAGGTGCCGGAAGTGTCGCGTGTGCCGGCAGCGTCAGTACAGGAGGGGCTGTGGTACTTCGACCAGCTGCAGGGGCCGAACTTCACCTACAATATCCCGGTGGTGCTGCGCCTGGGCGGGCGTCTCGAGCCCGGGGCGTTGCGCGACTCGGTCGCCGATCTGGTGGCCCGGCACCAATCGTTGCGTTGCGGGTTCGAGGCCGAAGGCGGGGAGTTGCAGATGGTGGTGCGGCGCGAATTGCCCGCTCCGTGGAGCGAGATCGACCTTTCGGCGCTCGACGAACGGGAGCAGCCGGCGGCGTTGCAGGAGGCGGTGCGCGAGGTCGCCGCGTTTTGTTTCGCCCTCGACACGGCCCCGCTCCTGCGGGTGCGCCTCGTGCGGCTCGCCCCCGAAAACCATGTATTGGTACTGAACGTTCACCATATCGTCGCCGACGGCTGGTCGATCGGCCTGATCACCCAGGAGCTGGCCGCAGGCTACCAGGCGCGCCTGGGCGGGCGCCGGGCGGCGTTGCCGGCGCTGCCGTGGGACTACTCGGACTGGGTCGCGTGGCAACGGCAGCTGCAGGGGGACGGCGCGATGGAGGCGGATTTCGCCTTCTGGCGGGAGCGGATGGCCGGTGCGCCCGCGGTGACGACGTTTCCGCCGGATCTGCCGCGCCCGGCGGAGAAAGCCTACTCGGGCAGCAGCTTGCCGATGGGGCTGGAGGCGGCGGTCTGCGAACGGTTGCGTGTCCGCTCGAAGCAATACGGCGTCTCGGTGAACCAGCTCGCCCTGGTCGCGGTGGCCGTGCTTCTGCGGCACTGCACCGGCGGCCGGGACCTGGTGCTGGGATTACCGCTGGCCAACCGTGCGCGGCGCGCCTGCGAGGGGATCGTGGGCATGTTCGTCAGCGTCGTGCCGCTGCGGCTGCGATTCGGGCCTGAGGCCTCGCTGCAGGACGTGGTCGCGCTGGTGAAACAGGGCACGGCCGAGGCGATGGCCCACAGCCACCTGCCCTTCGGGCGCGGGGCCGAGCGCCACCAGCTCAGCCAGGTGGCCTACAACTTCCTGCCGCCGGTGGAGCCGCTGCGGGAGTTTGGCGGCCTGCGCGCCGAATCCCTCGAGCTCCCGGGCGACATCTCGATCTCGAAACTCGATGTCACGTTCTACCTCGAGGAGAAGGACGGCGCGATCGTGGGACATGTCGAATACGCGGACCGGCTCTATCGTCGCGATACGGTAGAACGCTGGATACAGCTCTTCCGGGGGATCGCCGAGGCCCTGGCGGTCGACGCGCCGGAGGCGTTGGAGGACTTGTCGTGCCTTCGGGGCGAGGCGGTGGCACCGCCATCGCCGCCGGTCGCGCGGGGCCGGGAGACGGCGTTGCCCGCCGGATCGCCGTGGGAACGGTTCGAGCGTACGGCGCGCTCGGCCCCCGCGGTCGTCGCCGCGGAGGAGCCGGGCCGGCGGCTGACGTTCGCCGAACTCGCGCGGCAGGCCACGGCCCTGTCGGCCCGCTTGGCGGAGGCGGGCGTGGGCCGGGGCGACCGGGTGGGACTTCTGCTGCCTCGTGGTTGCGACTACCTGGTGGCGATGCTGGCGGTCGTGCGCCGGGCGGCGGTCTTCGTGCCCCTCGATGCGGCCCAGCCGGCGGAGCGCCTGGCGCGGATGTTTGCCCGGGCGCGGCTCGGGGCCGTGGTATGCCCGGCGGGCGGGACGCAGTCGGTGGATCCCGCGGTGCCGACGATCGCGCTGTCTCCGGAGCTCGGTGACGCCGCGGCGGACGTGCCGGCGTTGGCCACCGGCCTCGAGGATCCGTTGTACATGATCTTCACTTCGGGCTCGACCGGCCATCCGAAGGCGGTGGAGGTGCCGTGGCGCGGGCTGTGCAACCTCGTCCAGAGCCACCGCCACATGTATTCGTCGGCGGAGCGCGTGCGGTGTTCGCAGATCGCCTCCGTCAGCTTCGATGCGAGCCTCTTCGAGATTTGGCCGCCGTTGTTCGACGGCGGCACGATCGTATTCGTGCCGGAGGACCTGAAGATCGATCCGGTGGCGTTGCGGGACTGGATCGTCGCGGAGCGGATCGTGGTCCACTACAGCCCTACGCCGCTCGCGGAGGAGCTGCTCGCCCTGGCCTGGCCGGAGGGCACGGCGCTGCGCCTGCTGACGACCGGCGGGCAGCAGCTGCGCCGGCGCCCGGCGGCGGGGGCGCCGTTCCGCGTGGCCAACAACTACGGTCCGACGGAGTTCTCGGTGGTGGCGACGTGGGGATTCGTCGAGCCCGCGACGGATGCGGCGGGAATGCCCCCGATCGGCCGACCGCTCGACAATGTGCGCCTGGCGATCCTCGACGGGGAGCGGAGCCGGGTGGCTCCCGGCGAGGTCGGGGAGCTTTATCTCCATGGCCCAAATACGGCGCTGGGCTACTTCGGCGATGCCGAGGCCACGGCGCAAAGCTTCGTCGAGCTCCCGGGCGAGGCGCCGGGGTTGTGGTACCGTACGGGCGATCTGGTGCGCGCGCAGGACGACGGGCAGTTGGAGTATGTCGGCCGTGCCGACCGGCAGCTGAAGCTGCGCGGCTACCGGATCGAGCCGGGGGAGATCGAATCCGCCCTGCTGGCGGTCCCCGGTGTGCGGCAAGCCGCGGTGCGCCTCGAGGGCGAACAACTGGTTGCGTACGTGGAGGGCGACGGCTGCTCCGAGGCCGAGATCCGCGGCCGCCTGGCGACGGCGTTGCCGCGCCACATGGTGCCGGCCCGCGTTGTCGGTTTGGATCGGTTGCCGCGGCAGGTCAGCGGGAAGATCGATCTGGCGTCGTTGCCTCCGCTGGAGGCGGTGGCGGCGACGGAGGCGCCCAGCGCGGAGTCGACCGGCGAGCTGCAGGTTTCGATCGCGCGGGCCTGGGAGAGCGTGCTGGGGCGCCCGGTCCGGAATTTCGAGGAGAACTTCGTCGATGCGGGCGGGCATTCGCTGCTGCTCGTGCGCCTCAAGGAGGCGATCCGCCGGGAGACGGGGGAGTCCATCGCGGTGATGGAGCTGTTCCGGAATCCGACCGTCGCCCGACAGGCGGCGTTTCTCGCGCACGGTTCGCGCCCGGCGGCGGCCGCCTCCGCGCCGGTGGCCGCCGGGGAGGTCGCCCCGGCGCAGGCCCGGCGCGACATCGCAATCATCGGCATGGCGGGGCGTTTCCCGGAGGCCGATTCGGTCGAGGCCTTCTGGGAGAACCTCCGCCGCGGGCGGGACAGCATCCGGCGGTTCAGCCGGGAGGAGCTGCTGGCCGCCGGTGTGGCGCCGGAGGTGCTCGATCATCCGGACTATGTGCCGGCGAACGGGATACTGCGGGACATCGAGCATTTCGACGCGGAGTTCTTCGGCGTGCCGGCGCACGAGGCCGAGGTGATGGACCCGCAGCAACGCGCGCTGCTCGAGGAGGCGTGGCATGTGTTTGAGGACGCCGGATACGATCCGGCGAAGATCGGCGGCCGGGTGGGGGTCTACGTCGGCTGCAGCCTCAGCGGCTACCTCTTCGAGAACGTGATGCCGCGGCGCGACGTGGTCGACCGGCTCGGCGGGTTTGCGGTCATCGTCCACAACGAGAAGGACCTCGCGGCCGCGCGGCTCTCGTACAAACTCGACCTCCGGGGGCCGAGCGTGAGCGTGAATACGGCGTGTTCGACCTCGTTGGCGGCGGTGCACCAGGCGGTGACCGCCTTGCGCGACGGCCAGTGCGAGCTCGCCTTGGCCGGTGGCGCCTGCGTCCAGTCGCGGCAGGCCGACGGCTATCTTTACGAGGAGGGCGGGATCCACTCGCGCGACGGGGCCTGCCGGGCCTTCGATGCCGAGGCCACGGGGATGGTGGGCGGCAACGGCGTCGCGCTCGTGCTGCTCAAGCCGCTGGAGGCGGCGTTGGCCGACGGCGACACCATCCATGCGGTGATCCGCGGGATCGCCGCGAACAACGACGGGGCGAACAAGATCGGTTTCACCGCGCCCGCCGAGCACGGCCAGGCCGGCGTCGTGGCCGACGCGCTGGCCCGGGCGGGGGTCGATCCCATGACCGTCCACTATGTGGAGACGCATGGCACGGGCACCCGGTTGGGCGATTCGATCGAGGTGGCGGCGCTCGCGGCGAACTATGCGCCGGAGGACCGCCGGCCGGCCCCGCTGTATCTGGGCTCGCTCAAGACGAATATCGGACATCTCGATACTGCGGCCGGGGCCACGGGCCTGATCAAGACGGCGCTGTGCCTGCGCGAAAGGTCGCTCGTGCCGAGCCTGCATTTCCGCACCCCCAATCCGCAGATCCGCTGGCCGGGCGACCGGTTCCGCGTCTGCACCCGGGTGGAGCCGTTGGGCAACGGTGCCGGGCCGCGCCGGGCCGCGGTGAGTTCGTTCGGGATCGGAGGCACCAACGTGCATGCCATTCTCGAGGAGCCGCCGGCGCGACCGGAACGCGGGGGCTCCGGGGCGGGCGGTCCGGTGGTGTTGCCGCTCTCGGGTCGGAGCCCGGCGGCTCTCGCCGAGGGCGCGGCCAGGCTGGCCGCGTGGCTGGGCCGGCATCCCGAGGCTCGGCTCGCCGATGTGGCCCACACGCTCGCCTTCGGCCGGCGTCACTGGGCCTCGCGCCGGAGCGTGTGTGCGGCCACGCCCGCCGAGGCGACGGCGTTGTTGACGAGTCTGGCTGCGCCGGCCGAGCCGGTGGCAGCGGTCGCCTTCATGTTCGCCGGCATGGGCTCCGAGAAACCGGGCGTGGCCCGGGCGCTCTATCCGCGGTCGGCCGTCTTCCGCGACTGCATCGACGAATGTTCCGCCGCGCTGGAGCCCGTCCTGGGGCTGGATCTCCGCACGCTTCTGCTGGCGTCGCCGGCCGATGCGAATGCGGCCGCGCGGATGGCGCCGCAGCGGATTGCGCAACCGGTGGTGTTCGTCGTCGAGTACGCGTTGGCGCGCTTCTGGATGAGCCTGGGCGTGGTCCCCTCCGTGTTGATCGGCCACAGCGCGGGCGAATGGGTGGCGGCGACGATCGCCGGGGTGTTCGCGCTTCCCGATGCGCTGCGGCTGATCGCGTTGCGGGGCGAGCTCATGGGCTCGCGGCCGGCCGGGGCGATGCTCGCGCTCAATCTCGGCGAGCGCGAGGTCGTCGAGCTCCTGCCGCCCGGGCTCGACATCGCCACGGTCAACGCCGTCGACCAGGTGGTCGTCGCCGGACCGGCCGCCGAGGTGGAGTCGTTTGCGGTGCGCTGCGAGGCGCGGGGGGTGCGCTGCCGGCGTCTCCAAGTTACCATGGCGGCGCATTCGCGGCTGATGGACCCGATTCTGGATGCCTTCCGGGCGGCGGTGGCGGCGGTGCCGCGCCACGCTCCCGCCGCGTCGTTGACGGTGATCTCGAACGTCACGGGGCTCCCGCTCGGGGCCGAGCGTATCCAGGAACCCGCCTATTGGACCGAGCACCTGCGGAGCTGCGTGCGGTTTTCCGACGGGCTGGCCTCGCTGTGGGCGATCCCGGGGCTGGCCCTGCTCGACTGCGGCCCGGCGCGTTCGCTTTGCAACCTCGCACTGCGCGATGCGCGGCGGCCGGCCGGCCGCACGATCCTCTCCACCTTGGACGGCGCCGATGCGCCCGAGACCGACCTGCGGCGGGTGCTCGAGTCGGCCGGCACGCTCTGGGCGGCGGGTGTCGCGCTCGACCTGCGGGCACTGGCCTCGCTCCAGCCCACGGGGCGGCGGATTTCGCTCCCCGGGTATGCGTTCCAGCGGCAGCGTTACTGGCTGGAGGCGCTCCCTGCGGTCGAGGCGCGGCCGGTGGTGGCGACGGCGGCGCGGCCCGTGGCAGTTGTTCGGTCGCCCGAGATGCAGGCCGGCACTGGCGGGACGGACGCCGAGGAGCGGGTGCTGGCCGTGATGCGGGCGTTGCTCGGGCCGGTGTCGCTCGACGTGCATAGCGACTTCTTCCTCTGCGGTGGCGACTCGCTTCTCGCGATCCGGCTCACGATGGGGCTCAACGAGGCGTTCGGTGCCCGCCTTTCCCGCGCCGCGGTCATGGAGGCGCGCACCCCGGCGCGCCTGGCGGCGTTGTTGGGAGAACACCCGCTGGCCACGCCTGCGGCCGAGCCGACTGCCGGGTGTGTCGTGCGCCTGGCCTCCGGCGACGACCGGCTCCCGCCGATCGTGCTTGTCCACGCGGTCGGGGGCGGAGCGTTCATCTACCGGGAGCTGCTCCGGGCGCTCGGTCTCGCCAACCCGGTCTACGGCCTGCAGTCGCCCGGGTTGTGGAAGGACGAACCGCCGATCGTGGGCCTTCGCCAACAGGCCGAGCACTACCACCGGGCGCTGCTGCGCGCGGGGGTCGGTGCGCCGCTCATGCTCGCGGGAAGCTCGTACGGGGGGCTGGTCTGCTACGAACTCGACCGCCTTTATCGCGGCGGCGGGCACGCGGCGCCGGTGGTGGCGCTCTTCGACTCTCCCGGCCCCGGGCACATGCCCACCCGCCTCGAGGACGAAGCCGACGTTTGTGCGTATCTGCTCTCCCGCGACTCTTCGGGCCGCAGTTTCGGCGTCCATAGGGACCGGATGCGGCGGCTCGACCACGGGGCCCGCCTGCAGGCGTTGCTGGAAGGTGCGCGGGCCTCGTATCTGCCCCATGGTTCGGAGGAGGACATGGAACGGCTCCTGCGGGTCCTGCGGCAGAACCTGGCGAACATGTGGGACTGGGCGCCCGCCGCCCACGCCGCCCGCCTGCTGTTCTTCAAGGCGGGCGAGGATTCGGCCCTGCTCGCCGCCACCCCCGAGCTGGCCTGGGTGCCCCTGGCGCCGGCGGGTATCGAAATCGTTCCAACCCCGGGCGATCACTCGTCCATGTTGTCCAACCCGCACGTCGCTTCTCTGGCGCGCGAGTTGAATCGCAGATTGTCAGCGGCGCAAGTCGCTCGCTAGCATCCGCTTCTCGCGCAGCCCGAACCAGAGCGACAGCCCCAACCACCTCCCTATGAACAACGTCACGAATGCCGGCGGCCTCCGCGGCCGGATCATCGAGAATTGGAAACGGATCCGGCGCACGCTTCGCAACTACGGCATCCTCGTCTTCCTGCTGGCGATCCTGTTCGTCGCCGCGTTCTTCAACCGGATCGTCATCTTCGTGCATCCGGGCGAGGAGGCCGTCATCTGGAAGCCGTTCTTCGGCGGCACGCAGACCGACCTCGTCTACAAGGAGGGGCTCCAGATCGTCTGGCCCTGGAACAAGCTCTACATCTACAACACGCGTATCCAGCAGATCGCGCACGAGTTCGACGCGCTCTCCAAGAACGGCCTGCCCATCAATTTCGAGGTCTCGATCCGCTATCAGCCCATCCGCGAGACCCTGCCGATCCTGCACCAGCAGATCGGCCCCGACTACGTCGAGAAGGTCGTGAAGCCCGAGGTGCAGGCGCATGTGCGCAAGATCGTCGCCAACTATCTGCCCGAGGAGATCTACACCTCCGAGGGCTTCCTGCTGCAGATCATCCGGCAGGGCGCCATGGCCGCACTCCACGAGCGCAACATCTCGCTCGACGACCTTCTCATCAAGCGCATGAACCTCCCGGAGGCGATCCGCAGCGCCATCGAGCGCAAGCTCTCCTCCGAGCAGCTCGCCCTCCAGTACGACTACCTCCTGATCAAGGAGAAGAAGGAGGCGGAGCGGAAGCGTATCGAGGCGATGGGTATCCGCGACTTCCAGCGCATCGCCGGCGAGGGCGGGCGCTTCGGCGACTACCTCAACTTCTACGGCATCGAGGCCACCCTCGGCCTGGCGAAGTCCAACAACAGCAAGATCATCCTCGTGGGGAACCGCGGCTCCGGTCTCCCCCTGCTCTTCAACATGCCGGCCGACGAGTCCGCGCCGGGCAAGGCGCAGCCGGATGCCGCGGCCGCCGGCGACACCCTGCTGAGCCGGGAGACGATGGACCTGCTCGAGGCCCGCCGCCTTCCCGAACAGCCCGAAAAATCCGAGGTGGCCGATGCCCAGCCCTAACCGCTTTTCCGCCGTGTTGGCCGGCGCCGCGCTCGTGCTGGCGGCGGTGTTCCTGCCGGGCTGCAGCCGCGATCGGATCGGCGAGGAGGCGAGGCGCGGGCTCGCCCACGATCCGTATCCGACGGCTCCGGAGCAGGTCGCCCCGGAGATTCGCGTGTTGATCTTCCCCGAAACCCTCCTGCCCTCGGTCCGCGAAGGCTTCGAGAAACGTTATGGCGTGAAGGTGGTCGTCGACACGTTCACCACCGAGGCGCAGGCGCACGAGCTCGTCGCGGGGAACCCGTCGAAATGGGACGTCGTCATGCTCACCCAGTACATGGGCAACCGGCTGCGCGGCGAAGGGCTCCTCCAGCCGGTGCCCCGGCTCAACCCCTCCATCTACCAGTCGATCGACCGGTCGATGAGCGATCCGCAGGCCGATCCGCGTATGCACTATTTTGTTCCGTTCGACTACTCGGCCCTCGGGATCAGTTTCAACGTCAACTATCTCGGCGGCTTTCCGAAACGGTGGGAGTATCTTTCCGAACACAGCCGCAATTCTCTGCTCTACGGCCGCATCCTCATGCCCGACGACATGCGCTACGCCCTGGGCGTGGCGATGCTCTATCTCGGCATCGATCCGGAGCGGGCCGGGCCGGCGGACATCGCCGCCGCGCGGGATCTGCTGATCGGCAATGTCGAGAATCTCGGCCTGCGTTTCGCCTCCGACGCGGAGATCGGCGACGAGATGACGCGGGGCTCCGCGCTCATGGCGATCACCTGGAGCGGCGGGGCGGGCGCGATCCTGCGGGCGCGCGCCGAGTGCCGGTTCCTCATCCCCGAGGGCCGCACCATCGTGACCTCCGACGGGCTCTGCATCCCCCGCGGCTCCTCCAAGGCGCCGACCGCCGCGCTGTTCATCGAGTACATGCTCCACCCCTACAACTCCCTGCTCATGGCCAACGCCTGCATGTACGCGTCGTCCAACACCCGCAGCATGCGCTATGCGGACCGCTTCCTCGTCAACGGGCCCAGCTGCATGTTTCCCCCGCCCAAGGCCCGTATTCATCTGCAACCGGCCGAGGGCGCGACGCTCGATCTCTATCGCGAAGCCTGGGCGCAGGTGAAGGCGGCCACCTTCGACCCCTCCAAGATCGAACTGCTCCCCGTCGAGTAACATGAAACACTTCCTCCAGTTTCTGAAGAAGGAGAGCACCGAGTTCCGGGCTCCGATGGGCATCGCCATCGTCGTGGCCGGCATCGTCAACGGCATCGGCGTGACGGTCGCCGTCAAGGCGGTGGGCAAGCTCAGTCCGGGTACGATCGAGGCGCGCACGTTCATCCTCTTTCTGGCGTGCATCGTCGCCTACTGGATCAGCAAGGAACTGGTCCTCAACCGCACGACCGTCGTGCTCGAGCAGATCATCGAGCGGCTGCGGCTGCGCATCCTCGGCAAGGTCCGGTCGACGGACCTGCTCCCGTTCGAGGCCATGGATCGCGGGCGGATCTACGCCGCCCTGTCGAGCGCGGCCTCGGAGATCTCCCTGTCGGCGGGCATGGTCGTCAACGCCGCCTCGTCGGCGATCATGCTGGTGTTCACCTTCGTGCTGCTGGCGACGATCTCGTTCAACGCCCTGCTGCTCACCGGCGGGCTGATCGGCATCGTCATCGTCTACTACATGCGGCACAGCCGGACCGCGGGCGAGAACCTGATGCGGGCCATGGGCAAGGAGAACGAGTTCTTCGACAACCTCAATGGCTTCCTCGGCGGCTTCAAGGAGCTCAAGCTCAACCGCGACAAGCGCGACGACTACTTCGAGGAGGAGATCCGGGCGGTCGTGCACGCGACCAACCGGCACCGGGTCGCCGCGGGCAAGGCGATGAACCATTCCCTGCTCATCGCGCACACGTATCTGTTCTTCACCCTCGCCGGGCTCATCTTCGTGCTGCCCGTGCTCTCGCCCGGCGAGACGGCCATCATCCCCGTGCTCGTGCCCGTCATCCTGTTCGCCTCCGGCCCGCTCGCCGACGTTGTGTCTTCGATACCGGCGCTGGCGAAGGCGGAGGCCGCGATCGTGAACGTCTACGAGCTCGAGAGCGGCATCGACCGGCGCATCGAGGAGACGCTGGCGGCCCGCGGGGCGCGCGAGTTCGTGCCGGCTCCCGCCGTCTTCGAATCGTTGCGGTGCGAGGAGATCGCCTTCCAATACCCGGGGAAATCCAAACACGCCTTCCGGGTCAAACCCGCCTCGATCGAGCTCGAGGCCGGCCAGATCGTCTTCATCGTCGGGGGCAACGGCTCCGGCAAGACAACCCTGCTCAAGCTGCTCACCGGCCTCTACCGGCCCGACTCGGGCCGCATCCTGCTCAACGGCCAACCCGTCGGCCCGGACAACGAGACCAGCCTGCAGGAGGTCTTTTCGCCCATCTTCACCGACTTCCACCTCTTCAAGCGCGTGTTGGGCCGGGCGGGCAAGGAGACCGCGCGTATCGACGAACTGCTTGCGCGGATGGAGCTGACGGGCATCACCTCGATCGTCGACCGCCGGGTGACCAACCTCAACCTTTCCACGGGCCAGCGGAAACGCCTCGCCCTCGTGCTCAGCACGCTCGACGAGCGCCCGATCCACCTGTTCGACGAGTGGGCCGCCGACCAGGATCCCGTGTTCCGCAAGTTCTTCTACGAGGTCCTCCTGCGCCAGATGGTGGCCGAAGGGAAGACCATCCTGGCGGTCACCCATGACGACCACTACTTCCACGTGGCCGACAAGGTCTACCTCATGGAGTACGGCGAACTGAAGCCCTACACCGCCAAACTCGGAAAGAAGAGCGGTCCGCGGCACGGCTGATCCGGTGGACGGCCCCGCTCCCTCGCCCGTCGACCCGCTCGGTCCTCTCCTGGAGCCGGGCATGGTCGGTTGCCTCGGCCGGCTCGACGAGCTCCAGACCCCGCTCGATCCGGCGGAGACTCCGGGCGTCGAGCGCATGGCGCCGGTCCGCCTCCGTGAATACGTGGCCGGCCGCACGGCGGCCCGCCGCGCCCTGCTCGCGCTCACCGGCGCCGGCGCGGCCGTGCCCCGCAACCCCGACCGTTCGCCGGCCTGGCCCGCCGGGGTCGGCGGTTCTCTGTCGCATAGCCGTCGTTACGCCGTGGCCGTGGCCGCCCGGACCGACCGTTGGCGGTCGGTCGGCGTCGATCTCGAGGAGGCTTCGCGCCTGGGCCGGGAGCTGTGGCCGGAGGTGATGACGGCGGAGGACCTCGTGTTGTTGGAAGGGATGGCCGGCCCCGAGGCCGTGCGTGCGGCCACGTTGCGCTTCTGTGCCCGCGAGGCCTGCTTCAAGTGCCTCGAGGGCGCGTGGCCGGGCTGCTGCGCGGGTTTGGCGCCGCAGGCGTTCCGGGTCCGTGTCGCTGGGGAGGGCGCGAGCTTCTCGGTCGTGGTGCCGGTGGTCGAGGGCGGGCCCGAGGTTCGGGGTTCCTATGCGGCCTTCGACGGGCATTGGCTGGTGCTCTGCGGCCTGCCTGCCGGCGATGCGTGGCCGGCTGCACGTCAGGGGCGAGACGGGCTGATTTGTTGACACCCAGGCACTACAGCGGCACTCTCTGCGCTCACCGCCGCTTTCACCCAGGTCACCCATCCAACCGGAGTATCCAATGACTACTGAAGAACCTTCCATCGAAGCACCGGCCTCGGCCGTCGAGACGAACAAGGAAAAAGCCCTGAAGCTCACGCGGAAATATGTCCTGTGGAGCATGGGTGGCGGTCTGATCCCGGTCGCCTTTTTGGATATCGCGGCGATCATCACGGCGCAGATCAAGATGCTGCGCGCCATGTCGGCCCTCTATGGAGTGGAGTTCAAGGAGAACCGGGCCAAGAGCATCGTCACGAGCCTGATCGGCAGCATCGGCTTGGTGCCGCTGGGAACGGGCATTCTGTTCAGCGTGATGAAGATGATTCCCGTGGTCGGCTCGTTGGCCGCCACCGTGGCGCTGCCGATCTCCGCCGGTGCGATCACCTACGCGACCGGCCGGATCTTCGCCAACCACTTCGAATCCGGTGGCACGCTCCTCACGTTCAACGTGGAGAAGGCCAAGGCGGCCTACCGCAAGATGTATGAAGAGGGCAAAGACTTCGCCGCCAGTGCCAAGGATGCCGAGGCCGTGCCGGCCGAGGCCAACTAAGCCCGACGCTTCGCCCCATCCCCCATGCCGCTTCCATCGCTCGGGTTGATCATTCTCTACGTGGCCACGTGCTGGCTGCTGGGGTATCTGGGTCGGAATACGAAGTTCTCCTTCTGGGGGAACTTCTGGGTGAGCGTCGTTCTGACCCCGCTGATCGGTGTGGTGGTTCTGTTGGCACAGGAAAACCGGCCCGCGAATCGGCGGGCCGGAGGGTGAGCCGTTCGAGGACTCGCCGCTTCGCGGCGACCGGGGTGGTCGCTTCAGGTGAAGCGACCGTTCTCGGGGAGCAGAACCACGCGGACTTCGCTCTGCGGGATGTCCTTTTCGATCCCGCGGGTCAGCTGCCCGACCGTCTCGAGCGCATCGGCGACCCGCTGTTCGGGCGGGAAGCTGAGCCCGATCTCGATGAAGATTCGCCCGCCGGCGCAGCGTGAGCGCACGCCGTGGAAGGCCGAGTAGCCGTGGAAAGTTTCGGCCAGGCGCCGGTCGATGCGCAGTTGGAGCTCCTCTTGGAGCGTGCGATCCGCGAGCTCGTTGAAACCATCCTTCAACCCCGGCAGGAACGATGCTCCCGCGTAGACGATGAAGCCGAGCGCGAACACCGGGTCGAGGTATGCCGCCCACGCGTAGTGCTTCAGGACGAGCGTGAGCGCGACACTCGCGCAGACCACGAGGCTGGATACGGCGTCGGCGCGGGAAGTGCGCCATTGCATCTCCAGGACGGGGGAGGGGTTCAGGCGAGCAAGGCGCTTCAGCTTGAACCAGAGCCAGCCGTCGACCGCGCCGTTCGCCAGCTGGAGGGTGCCGCCGGCGATCGTGAACGGCTCGTTGAGCTCGACGGGCTCCCACAGGCGTCGCACAACCCACCAAGCGAACGCCAGCAGCAGCCCGACGTACAACGTCGCGCCGACGACTCCGCCCAAGGTCTCCAGCCTTCCGGTTCCATAGTCGAAGCCATGCTCCCGGGCGGCGCGGCCGGCGCGCAGGATCCGCCAGCCCATCAATCCCACGATGATCGCCCGCGCGTAGTCGAGCAGGGTGCTCCACAGCAGCATGGAGCCGGAGCCGAGTGCCATGGCGATCGCGGGCACCGCAAACGCCACGGCGGAAAACAGGCACCACAACATGGAGCGCTCCTGTTGGGTCTGCCGATCGGTCTCGGGGGCGGGGGTGGGCATGGCTGCGGCTGGTGGAAGCAACGAGCTTGATTCGTGGCGGAGGAATGGAGGCGGGCGGGGCGTGTTTCCGAGGGCCGGGACTCGAAGGCACGGATGAATACACTCGCGGCGCGCCGCCGCCGGCGGGTGGCAGGCCCGTGGATCGGCCGGTTGGGGCGGATCCGAAATCCGTTTTGGCGATTTCCGAGGCGGTGTCCACCCGCCCTTCTGCGCAAAACGACCGGAGATCCAAATTTTGCGACTTTCGTCGCCTCTCCGGGTTATGGATGCATGCAAATGATCCGGTGGTTGCGCGCGTTGCTCGTCGTGTTGATCGCTCTGCCCTTGGCGGCGGGGGAGGCGTCGCCGCGTGGTCTGGCCCACCTGCTGCGCGCGCAACAGGAGCTCGGCGATGCGTTTTGGTCGTCGCTGATCCGGTCCACCGCACCCGATCCCGATGGCCGCACCGATGCGCTGGTCTTCGAGTTCTCCAACGCCCTCTGGTTCTACCGCCCCGCCGAGGGCACGCAGAGCCTGTCGCGCCACTGGAACAACGTGGCGGCGGAGCGGGCGAACCTGCTTCCTTTGTTGCAGGCGATCGATCCGGCCTATGTCGGCTACCGTGAGCTTTCGGCGGAGGAACGGGCCTCGGTGGCACCGGCCACGGGCGAGCTGCCGAACGGTTGCTTCGTCCAGAGCGTCGGCGAGGCGAGGCGCCTCGAGCGGTCCGGGCGCCCGATCGGTGGCTGTCTTGTTTCGTACTATGCCGACACGGCCGACGGCCAGCAGGGCCACACGGTGCTCACCTACGAGGATGCCACCGGTCGGCATGTCTACGATCCCGCCGATGGTACGACCTCCGCTGCGCCTCGGACGTTTGCTTGGAGCGACGAGGGGCTGAAACTCGCCCGCGAGTTGACGCCCGCCTCGTTGGCCCGCCGGTTGACGAAGGCGGCGAAGATCGCGCTGTGGGGTCGTGCCGGCGACGCCGGGTATTCGGGGGCGCGCAGCGCGCGTCGCGGCAGCCCGAGTTTGCGCTAGGGCGTGTTCGATATCCGGCGGCGGCAGCGGCGCTAAACTGGAATCGATTCGGGCCGATTCTCTGGCCTTGGCCCGTCACCCCGAATACCCGATGTGCAGGCTTTGGCGTGTATGCTTCCGGCGGAGCATCGTCATCGCGTGCGCGCTCTGGTTGGCGGGAACTCCGCCCGCGAGTGGTGCCGTGCCGGATGACGAGGCGGAGGAGTTTGCGCTGCGGCTATTCGGCGACGATTCGGCTCTGCCCAATCCGGTCGTGCGGAAAGTGAAACAGACCCGCGACGGTTATCTGTGGCTTCCCACCGATGGCGGGCTGGTGCGCTTCGACGGCGTGCGATTCACGCCCTATCGCACCAGCAATACCGAGCAGTTGCCCGCCAACGCGGTCCGCGACGTTTGCGAAGCGCCGGACGGTTCGTTGTGGGTGTTGACCCAGAAGGGTCTGGCTCGTTTTGCGGGTGGGCGTTTCCAGCGGCTGGGCGTTTCCAGCGGCTGGGCGAGTTCAACCGCGCGGTGAGCGGTGTGGAATTCGGCCGAGAGGGCAGCGTGTTCGTCAGCGTGCTCAACGGGGGCCTCTGGGAATACGTCGACGGGCGGATGGTGAACTTGGCCGATGGCAAGGTCGTGAAGGCGGACGAGTCGATCCAGATGATCTTCTGCGATGCGAGCAACCGGCTCTGGATCGCTTTGCGCGGTGGTGGCTTGGTCTATTGGGAACGTGGCGCATTCTTCCGGCCGTCGTGGGCCGAGCGGCTTCCCGAGGTCGCCCGCATCGTCGAACAACCCGGCGGTGCGCTGCTGATCGGCACTGTCGGGGGGCTCTGGCGTTTTTGCGACGGGGTGTTGGAGCCTTTCGGGGTTTCGGGCGGGCTCCCGCGCGACCAGGTCACTGATGTGCTGGTCGATACGCAGCGGCGACTTTGGGTGTGCGCGCAGAAGTTGTACCTAGCGGCCTCGGCCGATGGCCGGGAGTTTCGCCTGATCCCGACTCCCGGCATCGAACACCCGCGGGCGATCACCGAGGATCATGAGGGTAGCCTGTGGGTCGCTTCTTCCGGCGATGGTGTCGCGAGGCTGCGCGCGACTCCGTTCCATTCGGTCTTTCCCCCCGCGAAGTCCCCGCTCGATGCGGCCCGTTCCCTCGCGCTGGACGGCGCGGGTCGCCTGTGGGCGACGATCCAGTCGCGGGGGCTGGTCTGTCGCGATGCGGCGGGGACGGAGACCGAGTATGCCTTCGGCGACGGGCGGGATGGGGAAGTGCTGGCTGTGGTCGCCACGGATGACGGCGATGTCTGGGTCGGCACCAGGGGCTCTCTCGTGCGCTGGCGCGACGGCGTCCTCGAGCGCTTTGCCGAAGCGGAAAATACGCGGGCCATTCATCAGGATTGTAACGGCGATGTGTGGTTCGGCGCGGTCAGCCGCGGCCTTTTTCGCTGGCGGGCGGGACGGCTCGAGTCTCTTGCGAGCCGGATTGGTGGGGCCAGCGCGCAGATCACCTGTTTTGCCGAGGACCGCGACGGCACGCTCTACATCGGGATCAGCGGCCAGGGCATCGCGATCCTGCGCAACGAATCGGTGCAGGTGATCACGGCGGAGGACGGCCTGCCGGATCCGGAAGTCAGGTACATCTATCCCGACGGGGAGGGCAACCTCTGGGTTGGCGGGAAGCGCCGGGGGTTGGAGGTGCTCCATCGGGGGCGTTGGTACAACCCCGATGCGGTGGTCGAGCTCTTCACCGATCTGGTCACGGTCGTGGCTGACGACAACCACGGCAACATCTGGGTCGGCGGGCCGAAGGGATTGGCGTGGATGGACAAGGCCGCATTCTTGGCATTCCTCCGCGGGGAGTCGGCCGAACCTGGAGTGCAGTTTGCGGGCGAGGGCGAGCGCCAGCGTCTCGGTGCGATCGGCTTCGGCATCCAACCGGTCTTCGCGCGGGAGACGGACGGGCGGATGCTTTTCGCGGGACGCCGCGGAGTCATCGCGGTGCGCCCGGAGCGGGTGGACGCCAATTGGGTGGCGCCGCCGGTGGCGGTCGAGCGGGTGGTCGTCGACCGCGTGGCGGTGGGGCGCCAAGGCGATCGCTTCGTGCTTGCGCCGGGCGCGCGCGATCTGGCGATTGAATACACCGCGAACAGCTTCGTGCAGCCCGAGCAGGTGCGTTTCCGGTATCGGCTGGTGGGATATGATGTGGACTGGGTCGATGTGGGCGAGCGCCGCACCGCATTCTACACGAACCTCCCGCCGGGGCGTTACCGCTTCGAAGTCACGGCATGCAACGAGGTCGGAATCTGGAGCGTGGCCGGCGCCTCGATCGCGGTGGAGCAGAAACCCTGGTTCTATCAGACCGGCTGGTTCTTCGGCTCCGCCGCGCTGGGCTTGGCCGGAGGGATCTTTGGCCTCTACCGCTGGCGGACGGCGTCACTGCGGGCGCAGAACGATCTCCTCGAGCGGCGGATCGATCAGCGCACCGGGGAGCTGCGTCGGGCGAAGGAAGAGGCCGAGGCGGCCAACCAGACCAAGAGCCTCTTCCTCGCCAACATGAGCCATGAGATCCGCACCCCCATGAACGGGGTGATCGGCATGACCGACCTGCTGCTGGGCACGCCGCTGTCGGAGGAGCAGCGCGAGTACGCCGAGGCCGTGCGCAAATCCGGGGAGACGCTGTTGACCGTCATCAACGACATCCTCGACTTCTCGAAGATCGAGGCCGGCAAACTCGTGCTCGAGCGTATCGAGTATTCTCCGCGTGCCTGTCTCGAGGATGTGCTCCAGCTGCTGGCCGAGACGGCCCGACGGAAGAACCTCGAGCTCGCGTTGTGGTGCGAGGACGAGGTGCCGGAGGAGGTGCTGGGCGATCCGAACCGTTTCCGGCAGGTCGTGACGAATCTGGTGGGCAATGCGATCAAGTTCACCGAGCGCGGCGAGGTGTGCGTCACCGTCGCCGTCGAAGCGGATGCCTCCGGCGGGCCCCGGTTGCGGATCGAAATCCATGATACCGGCATCGGCCTGGCTCCGGAGCAGCAGGCGCGGTTGTTCCGTTCGTTCACCCAGGCCGACAGCTCGACCACGCGGCGTTTCGGCGGCACGGGGCTGGGCCTCGCGATTTCCCGTCACCTGGTCGAGGCGATGGGCGGGCGGATCGGGGTCGAGAGTGCGCCGGGCCACGGATCCACTTTCTGGTTCCAGTTGCCGATCGCGTCGGTCGCGACTCGGCCCCGCACGCCGGTCGATTTGGCCGGGCGGCGGATTTTCATCGTCGACGATCATCCGACCAACCGACGTTTTCTGGTGCGGCTGTTGCAGCGCTGGGGGGCGGAGGTCGAGGATGATGCCGAAGCGCGGGTCGCGCTCGAACGGTTGCGTCGGGCCAAGGAGGAGCACCGGCCTTTCGAGCTCGTGCTGCTCGACTACCAGATGCCCGAGATGGATGGGCTGGCTTTTGCCCGGAAGGTGCGCGCCGATCCGCTGTTCACCGGGTTGCCGTTGGTGCTGCTCAGTTCCGGTCTCACCGGCGAAGAGCGTGCGCAGATCGACGAGGTCGGTTTTGTCGCGGCGTTCCAGAAGCCCGTGCGGCAGGCATCGCTGCTACGGGTCCTGCATCGAGTCTTCGATCCGGATGCGAAGCCCGAAGCAGCGGCCCCGGTCGTTGCCTCCCCCGTGGTGCCGCGCGGTGGAGCGATTCTGATCGCCGAAGACAACCCGGTGAACCAGCGGGTGGCGCAACGCATGGTCGAGAAGGCCGGTTTCACCCCCGTGATCGTCGGCAACGGGCGCGAAGCGCTCGAGGCGGTCGGTCGCGCCGCGTATTGCCTCGTCCTGATGGACTGCCAGATGCCGGAGATGGATGGATACGAAGCCACGCGGAAGATTCGCGAGCGCGAGGCCGGCACCGGCCGACACCTCCCGATCGTCGCCCTCACCGCCAACGCTATCGAGGGCGAGCGGGAACGTTGCCTCGCGGAAGGCATGGACGACTATGCGACGAAACCGGTGACCGCGGCGGCGTTTGCGGCCTTGGTGGCGCGCTGGGTCCCCGGCGATCTCAAGCCGGGCGCACCGATGGCGACGTGAGCGCGCTCGGTGGCGTGAGATCATGGTGTCGATCACCCGGCGGCCAGGGTTCGAAGCCCTGCCGCGCCGGTACGTAGAGCGGGTGCCGTGGGTGGCCTTCTTGGGTGACGCCGAGGCAGGTCAACTCGTGGCCCGCGAGCAGGCGCACGACGGCGTCGGCGCGGGCCTGGTAGGTGCCGGTCACGCCCCAGGCGGCGACGACGCGTTCGCAACGTTCGGCCGCGCGCAGCAGCCACGCGTCGTTATCGGGGCCGACGGGATCGGCGGCCTGCATCATCTCCTCCGGGTAGGGCGTGCGCAGGGCGAAGAGGTTGGCCATCCAGAAGCCGTCGAAGCCGGCACGTTTGGAAAAGTCGGCGATGCGCGTGAGCGTGGGGTCGAGCTTGGCCTCGTCGGCGGTGCTGGGGTTGAGGCCGATCCAGAGGATCAGTCTGTCGCCGAAAAGCGGATTCCAACGATGGATGAGGCTGTAGCGATGGCGGCGGTCGGGGGAGAACTGGCACTCGTTGTCCACGGCGGGGAGTGAGAGCGAAGAGCGGGGTGTTGGAAACCACCGAGTGAGCGGCGGCGTGGCGGTGGAACCTGCCGCACCGCTCTTTGTTCCGGGTGGGCCCGTCGTGGCCTCCGCGAGGCGGGAAGTCTTGTCACGTATTACGTGACAAATGCCAGGGGCAGGTTGTGGCTGTGCGCGGCGGCTCCCGCGTGCGGCGGGAGCTTGCAGGACGACGGGGTCTTGATGAAGCGGTGGAGCCTGATGCCTTAGCCGTGATGATGCGGTCGAGCGCCGAGCGCCGAGGGACGAGCGCCAAACCATCGGTGGCGAGCTTCCAGCACGAGTGCTTCGCTCGATCTCCTCTGTGGTCGGCGTCCCTCGACGTTCGTCACTCGTCACTCGTCGCTCGACCAAGCGCTTAGGGGGTGGCGGGAAGCCGCGTCATGGGTGGGAAAGGGGGTGGCGCAGTTGTCACGTATTACGTGACAATGTTGGGAGGAGGCCGGGGCTCCCGGGCGGGGGCGGCATTTTCGGCTCGAAGTTTGGCCCTTTGCAGGTGCCGGCCGCTTGCTACGGTGGCGGCACCGATGCCGGACATCGTCCTCGCCACGCTCAACGCCAAGTACATCCACGCCTCGTTCGGGCTGCGCTGCCTGCGCGCCAACCTGGGCGAGCTGCGTGCGTGTTCGGCGTTGCTCGAGTTCACCATCGGCGAGCGCCCGCTCGACGTGGCGGAGCGTATCCTGTCTTTCGATCCGCGGATCGTGGCGCTGGGCGTGTACGTGTGGAACGTGGCGCCGACGACCGAGCTGGTCACGCTGCTCAAGCGCATCCGGCCCGAGCTGGTGGTCCTTCTCGGCGGGCCGGAGGTGAGCCACGAAACCGAGGCGCAGGAGATCGTGCAACTGGCCGACTGCACGATCCGCGGCGAGGGCGAGGCGGTATTGCCGGAGCTGTGTCGGACCGTGCTCGCCGGCGGCAGCGTCCCGGCGAAGATCGTCGCCGCGGAGCCGCCGGATCTCGCGACGCTGGTGTTGCCGTACGACGAGTACACCGACGACGACATCGCGCACCGGCTCATCTACGTGGAGGCGTCGCGCGGGTGTCCGTTCTCGTGCGAGTTCTGTCTGTCTTCGCTCGACGCGGCGGTGCGGCCGTATCCGCTCGAAGGGTTTCTGGCGGCGATGGAACGGCTGCTCGCCCGCGGGGTGCGGCACTTCAAGTTCGTCGACCGCACCTTCAACCTGCACCTGCCGACGAGCCGGCGCATCCTCGAGTTCTTCCTCGCACGGATGGCGGACGGCCTGTTCCTGCATTTCGAGATGGTGCCGGACCGGCTGCCTCCGGAGTTGCGCGAGCTGTTGGCCCGCTTCCCCGCCGGTTCGTTGCAGCTCGAGGTTGGCATCCAAAGTTTCGATCCAGAGGTGACGGCGGCGATCAGCCGGCGGCAGGAGCTGGCGAAGCTGGAGGACAACTTCCGGTTCCTGCGGGAGCACACGCGGGCGCATGTGCATGCCGATCTGATCATCGGTCTGCCGGGGGAGACGGCGGCGGGCTTCGCGGCCGGTTTCGACCGGCTGGTGGCGCTCGGGCCGCAGGAGATCCAGGTCGGCCTGCTCAAGCGGCTGCGCGGCGCGCCGATCGCGCGCCATACGGAGACCGGCGCGATGGTCTATTCGCCGGTGCCGCCGTACGAGATTCTGCGGAACCGCTGGATCGATTTCCCGACGATGCAGCGGCTGCGGCGCTTCGCGCGCTACTGGGACTTGGTCGGCAACAGTGGCAACTTCGTGGAGACGCTGCCGCTGTTCTGGCGTGGCGCGGCGTCGCCGGGCGGGGCGGCGGTCGGGCGGGAGTTGGGTCTGGCGGGCTCCCCGGTGGACGCGTCGCCGTTCGCCGAGTTTCTGGCGTTCGCCGACTGGTTCTTCGCGGGCGAAGGGCGGCACCATGCGCTGGCGCTGAGCCGCACGATGGAACGCGTATTCACGATCTTGGTTGAGGGGCGCGGGCTGGCCCCGGCCGTGGTGGCGGCGGCGCTCGTGTGCGACTGCGGGCGGATCGGCTATCTCGAGGTGCCGGTGGCGGTGCGGCCGTTCGCGGACAGGGGGGCGTTGGCGGAGCTGGCCGCGCGGCGGGGCGGGAAGGCCCGCAACACGAAACGCCAGAGGCGGCACGCGGGGGCATGAAAAAGCCCCGGCGCGGGGCCGGGGCGGAGGGGGCGTCGCGAGCGGCGCCCCCAGCGTAATGGGAGCGGCTTCAGCGGGCCGCCGCGGTCGTGCCGCTGCCGCAGCAGTTCTTGAACTTGCGGCCGCTGCCGCAGGGGCAGAGGTCGTTGCGGCCGAGCTTGAGTGGGAGCGGCATGGCGCTCCCGGCGGGCGCGGCGGGTTTCTTCGCCTGGAGCGAGAGCCAGAAACGATGGATCTCGAGCACGCAGGTCGAGAGCACCTGGGCGGGAGTGCCGTCTTCGGGCGTGAGGCGCGCGAGGATGGTGGCGTGCAATTCCTTCTCGGGTTCGAGGAAGCAGCGCACGAGCGCGAAGAACGGATCGGCCGGGGAGCCGGCGATCGGTTGCCACGCCGCGTTGTCGAGTTTCACGCCGCAGAGGAACCCGAAGCACCAGTCGGTCACGATCTCGGTGGCCTTGCCCTGGTGGTGGTGGGTGTAGGTGAGCGGCTGGTAACGGGGCGGCTGGGCGGCGAGCAGCATCGCGACGGTGTTGAGGTGGCGCACCAGCAGCGACGCCACGCGCTCGGCCATCTGCGCCGACTGCCAACGCGGCTGCCCCTGGCCCCAGATGTAGTTCATCCAGACGTTCGGCGGGATGGGGCGCGGGCCGATGATGATCGAAGTGAGCAGGCCGTTCACCGCCGAGATGCGCATCGTGGTCGGCGGAACCAGGGGCGACTCGAGGAAGCTCGCGAGTTCGTACAGTTCGGCCTCGGTGAGGGGTTTGTAGTGGTCGGAATGGCGGGACATGGAAGGCGGCGTATGGGGTGAGGCGGCAAGCAAGGGAAGCGAGGCGGGCGAGTGCAACACCAGACCGCGCGGTTCCTGCCGCGTGGACGGGTCCGGAGTGGGCGGGCGGGGTCACGGGCTCAAATGTTAGCGCAAGGGTAGGGTCGGATTCGCCGGGTGGTTCCGTCAGTCGTGCAACCCTGCTTTCGGCCGACCCCGCTGCGCGGCACCGGCCGAGTCGTTTTCCGTCGCCAAGACCTCGCGCCATGAACCGCCAACCGCTCGTCTCCCATATCTTCACCGCCGATCCGTCGGCCCATGTGTTCGAGGGCCGGATGTACATCTATCCGTCCCACGACCTCGCGCTCGAGGTGGAGGAGAACGACAACGGCGATCAGTACCGGATGGAGGACTACCACGTGCTGTCGCAGGACACGCCCGACGGGCCGGCGACGGACCACGGCGAGGCGTTGCACGTGCGCGATGTGCCGTGGGCCTCGCGCCAGATGTGGGCGCCGGATGCGGCGTTCAAGGACGGCCGGTACTACCTCTATTTCCCGGCCCGCGACCGGGACGGCATCTTCCGCATCGGCGTGGCCGTGGGCACCCGCCCCGAGGGGCCGTTCGTGGCCGAGCCCGAACCGATCAAGGGCAGCTTCAGCATCGACCCGTGCGTGTTCCGCGACGACGACGGCCAGTTCTACATGTATTTCGGCGGCATCTGGGGCGGCCAGCTGCAGTGCTGGCCCACCGGCCGTTTCGTCGCCGACGCGGGCGAGCCCCCGGCCGAGGCCGCGGCGCTGTGCCCGAAGGTCGCGAAGCTCACCCCCGACATGCTCCAGTTCGTCGCGGCGCCGCAGGACGCGGTGATCGTCGACGACGCGGGCGTGCCGCTGAAGGCGGGCGACCGGTCGTCGCGCTATTTCGAGGGGCCGTGGATGCACAAATACAACGGCACCTACTATCTGTCGTACTCGACCGGAGACACGCACCTGCTCTGCTACGCCACGAGCCGAAGCCCGCTCGGGCCGTTCACCTACCGCGGCTCGTTCCTGCCGCCGGTGCTGGGCTGGACGACGCACCACTCGATCGTGGAGTTCCAGGGACGCTGGTTCCTCTACTACCACGATGCCACGCTGTCGGGCGGCGTGAGCCACCGGCGTTGCGTGAAGGTGCAGGAGCTCTTCTACGAGGCCGACGGTTCGATCCGGCCGATGCTGCCCTGATCGACGGATCGTATCGCGGTGTGGGTTTGGCGGGGGCGGTCGAGCGGCCGGCCTCCGACGGCGGCCGCGACGAAGGGGAATTCGCGGCGGCACCGCCGTCGCAGTGCGTCAATTGTTTCGGGACACCGCGAGGAAAGGGATGCCGCCGACGCTGATGATTCCGGCGGCGCCGGGCGCCAACACGCTTTCGCCGCGCGCGAGGGCTAGCGCACCATCGGAAGCGTCGCCGTGGAGCAGGGCGCGGGCCTCGGTCGCGATGGCGGGGGCGAGCCGCAGGGTGCGAATGCGGCGGCTGTCGACCGGAATGCAGGGCGGCCCGGCTGTCGCCATCAGGCCGGGCTGGTTGCGGCGAGCCCAGTCGTCGAGGCAGGCCGTCACCAGGAGGAACGGGATCGGCGGGCGGCCCAGCCAATAGTCGTGTTCGATATCGTAGGCTTGTCGGCCGAGGACGGCGGTGTAGGCGGCGTCGATCAGCGCGCGGCGGTTCTGGGGGGCGGTCTGCAACGACTCGAGGTGCGCGCCCACGAGTTCCAGGTAGCTCACCGGGCCCGAAGACTCGCCGGTTTCGAACGGCCGGCTGGGACCGAAGGTGTCGGCCCACGCACGCTCGGCGACCTCCCGGGCGGCGGCTTCGTTCCGGCCCAGCTGTTGGCGGAGGGCGGCGGCGATGGCCGGGATGGAGCCGCCCTTGGCGGTTTGTTCGATCGCGGCGGTGGCGGGGATCTCCCCGAAAACCTGTATCCAGGCAACAGCGGCGCGTTGCCCTTCGGGCGACGTCTGGGCGAACACGGAGGGGGCGAGGAGGGCGCCCGCGCAGAGCAGGGAGGAAAACCATTTCGGCATGGGCCGAAACTGTCCGGTGGCCGCCGCGGCGCAACGGGCGCGCTGCTCACACTGTTGGACGTCGGTGGCGGCGGCCTCCGACCCGCGCCAAGCTGCACCGGCGGGCGCCGTGTTCAGGCGAGGTCGGCCATCTCCGCCTCGCGCTCGGCGGCGCGGGGGATTTCGCGCGCGAGGTCGGCCGGGAGGCCGCGATTGCGGGGGAAGACGACGCCGAGGAAAAGCGCGAGGACGAGTGCGGCGATGGCTCCACCAAGCGGGTACGCGATTTCCGTCGCGATCGAGAAGCCTTCGGGGGCGACGAGCAGGTAGGTCGCGGATACGGCGGTCATGAAGGTGGCCGGAACCGTGGCGAACCAGTGCGGCAGCGCCCGCCGGACGAGGTAGACCGCGCCGAGCCAGAGCACGACCATGGCGAGGGTCTGGTTGGACCAGGCGAAGTAGCGCCAGACGACGTCGAACTTCAGTTGCGAGATGGCCGCCCCGGCAACGAAGAGCGGCACGGCGACATAGGTGCGCTTGAGCAGCGGCTTCTGGTCGGCGCCGAGCCAGTCGGCCACCATGAGGCGGGCGCTCCGGAACGCGGTGTCGCCGGAGGTGATCGGGCAGACGATCACGCCGAGCAACGCGAGCAGCCCGCCGACCTTGCCGAGCAGGGCGATGGAGATGTCGTGGACCACGACGGCGGGACCGCCCGCCGCCATCGCCGCAGCCAGCCCTTCGGTGCCGTGGAAGAACGCCATGCCGGCGGTCGCCCAGATCAGCGCGATGATGCCCTCGGCGACCATGGCGCCGTAGAAGACGCGCCGGCCGTGGCGTTCGTTCTTGAGGCAGCGCGCCATCATCGGCGACTGCGTGGCGTGGAATCCGCTGACCGCTCCGCAGGCGATCGAGATGCACATCAACGGCCAGATGGGGAGGTGCTTGGGGTGCAGGTTGGCCAAGGTGAATTCCGGCATCGTGTGGCCGTGCCAGATCAATCCTCCGGCGATGCCGGCGGCCATGACCACCAGCGCGACGCCGAAAACCGGGTAGACGCGCCCGATCAGCTTGTCGATGGGCAGCATCGTCGCCAGAAAGTAGTAACAAAAGACCGCCACCATCCAGAAGTTGAAGCTCAGGATGTCGGGGGTGAGGTTGGCGAGCAGCTTGGCGGGGCCGATCACGAAGACCGCGCCGACGAGCACCATCAGTCCGATACAGAACACGCGCATGATGTTCTGGGTGGTCTTGCCGAGGTAGTGGCCGGTGAGCTCCGAGAAGCTCGCGCCGCGGTTGCGGATGGAGATCATGCCGCTGAGGTAGTCGTGCACGCCGCCGGCGAAGAGCGTGCCGAAGACGATCCAGACATAGGCCACCGGGCCCCAGAGCGCGCCGGCGAGGGCGCCGAAGATGGGGCCGAGTCCGGCGATGTTGAGCAGCTGGATCAGGAAGATCTTCGGCCAGCCCAGCGGCACGAAGTCGACGCCGTCGGTTTGGAGCAGGGCCGGCGGGGTGCGGCCGGCGTCGGGCCGGAAGACCCGGTCGATGAGCATCCCGTAGGTGAAATAGCCGAGGATGAGGATCGTGGTGGCGAGGAGGAAGAGCGACATCGGGGCGGGGGGGCGGTGGCGCACTGTTGGCGCGTCGGACAGGGATGGGCAAGCGCGGGCGATGGCGCCCGGGGGGCGATCGGTGCCGCGGGCGCCTTGTCGGGAGGCGATCGGAGGTACGCCCATGCGTTCAGGGTGGCGAGTTTCCGTGGCGGCCTCACCAAGGCGAGGCCCTACAGGGTGAGGTCGGATTGGGATGGCGGGCTGAACCCAAATTCAGCAGTTGGACACAGAGGGCTCAGAGGCAAGGCACGAGAGCACAGAGTTCGGAGAGAAAATGGTTCGTCGCGCGGTTCACCTCTGGGGTGAATGTACCAACTCGCGGCGTAATGTTGCCAAACATCTCTCCGTGTTCTCCTTCCGGCTCTCCTCTGCCTCTGTGACCTGTCCGAAATGCCGTTTCTAGGCTGAATGGCTTCGCCATCCAGCTACGGGGAAAGCGTAGCGGGAAAAGAAACAGGCGCCCGGGTGGGGCGCCTGTTGGAAGGAAACGATTGGACCGGGTGGGGCCGGCTGCCCACGGCTTACAGCGTGGCGAGAATCGCGTTGAACGTCGGGCTCGGGCGGAGTGCGGCGGCGGCCTTCAGGTCGTCGGGTGCGTAGTAGCCGCCGAGGTCGACGGGCTTGCCCTGCACGGCGAGCAGCTCTGCGACGATCTGCTTCTCGGCCGCGGCGAGCTTCTGCGCGAGCGGGGTGAAGTCGGCCTGCAGGTCGCGGTCGACCGTCTGCTCGGCGAGCGCCTCGGCCCAGTAGAGGGCGAGGTAGAAGTGGCTGCCGCGGTTGTCGATCGTGCCGAGCTTGCGGCCGGGCGAGCGGTCGTGCTCGAGGAACTTGCCGTTGGCGGTGTCGAGCGTGGCGGCGAGCACGCGGGCCTTCTGGCTGCCGGTGGTCTGGGAGAGGTGCTCGAGCGAGGCGGCGAGGGCGAAGAACTCGCCGAGGCTGTCCCACCGCAGGTAGTTCTCCTGCACGAACTGCTCGACGTGCTTGGGGGCCGAGCCGCCGGCGCCGGTCTCGAACAGGCCGCCGCCGTTCATGAGCGGGACGATCGAGAGCATCTTGGCGCTGGTGCCGACCTCGAGGATCGGGAAGAGGTCGGTGAGGTAGTCGCGCAGGACGTTGCCGGTGACGCTGATGGTATCCAGCCCCTGGACAATGCGCTCGAGCGTGTGCGTGCACGCGGCGGCGGGGGCGAGGATGCGGATGTCGAGGCCGGCGGTGTCGTGGTTCTTGAGGTATTTCTCGACCTTGGCGATGAGCTGGGCGTCGTGCGCGCGGGCGGCGTCGAGCCAGAACACGGCCGGCGTGTTCGAGAGGCGGGCACGGGTGACGGCGAGCTTCACCCAGTCCTGCACCGGCGCGTCCTTGGTCTGGCAGGCGCGCCAGATGTCGCCCGGTTCGACTTGGTGCTCGATGAGCGTGGTGCCGGCGGCGTCGACCACGCGGACGGTGCCGGCGGCCGGGATGACGAAGGTCTTGTTGTGCGAGCCGTACTCCTCGGCGGCCTGCGCCATGAGGCCGACGTTCGGGACCGAGCCCATGGTCTTCGGGTCGAGCGCACCGTTCTTTTTGCAGAAGTCGATCGTGGCCGAGTAGATGCCCGCGTAGGAGCTGTCGGGGATGACCGCGAGGGTGTCCTGCGTCTGCCCCCGGGCGTCGTACATCTTGCCGCCGGCGCGGATCATGGCGGGCATGGAGGCGTCGACGATGACGTCGGACGGTACGTGGAGATTAGTGACGCCCTGGTCGGAGTTGACCATCGCGACGGCGGGGCCGGCGGCGAGCGCGGTCCGGTAGTCGGCCTCGAGGGCGGTCTTCTGCCCGGCGGGCAGGGTGGCGACCTTGGCGAAGAGATCGGCGAGACCGTTGTTGGGGTCGACGCCGAGTTCGGCGAAGGTGGCGGCGTGTTTCTCGAAGAGCGGGCCGAAGAAGGTGCGGACGGCGTGGCCGAAGAGCACGGGGTCGGAGACCTTCATCATCGTGGCCTTCAGGTGGAGCGAGAAGAGCACGCCTTCGGCCTTCGCACGCGCGATCTGCGCGGCGTAGAAGGCGACGAGCGCGTTGCGGCTCATGAAGGTGGCGTCGAGGATCTCGCCGGCCTTGAGGGCGAGCTTGTCCTTGAGGATGGTGACCTTGCCGTCGGTGGCGACGTGCTCGATGCGCACGGTGGTCGCGGTGGGCACGGTGACGGACTTCTCGTTGGCGAAGAAATCGGCGGCGCCCATGGTGGCCACGGTGGTCTTGGAGTCGGGCGCCCACTTGCCCATCGAGTGGGGGTGCTTGCGCGCGTATTCCTTCACGGCCTTCGGCGCGCGGCGGTCGGAGTTGCCCTCGCGCAGCACGGGATTCACGGCCGAGCCCTTCACGCGGTCGTAGCGGGCCTTGGCGTCCTTTTCGGCGTCGGTGGTGGGCGCCTCGGGGTAGTCGGGCAGCGGGTAGCCCTTGGCCTGGAGCTCGGCGATGGCCTCCTTCAACTGCGGGAGCGAGGCGGAGATGTTGGGCAGCTTGATGATGTTGGCCTGCGGCTCGAGGGTGAGGGCGCCGAGCTCGGCGAGGGCGTCGCGAGCTTGCTGCGCCGGGGGCATGAGTTCCGAGAAGGCGGCGAGGATGCGACCGGCGAGCGAGATGTCGCGGGTGACGATGTCGATGTCGGCGGCCTTGGTGAAGGCCTGGACGATCGGGAGCAGGGAGTAGGTGGCGAGCGCGGGAGCCTCGTCGGTCTTGGTGTAGATGATGGTCGGAGCCACGGACATGGTGAGGGGAGTTGTAGCGGGAAAACGCTTTTGCGCGAGCAAAGCGGGCGCCGGGGTGCGGTCAAAGCATCGCGGGCGGAGCCGGGCAGGTAGAAGGCGCGATGCCCTCGGCGGCGCGCAAGATGCGAGAAGCTGAAGGGCCGGGTCTTGAACCGGTCGCGGTGTGGACCGTTCCCGGATGCTGTCGAAATCGCGACAGTTGATGCAGTCATCCTACACAGTCCAGCGGAGCAGCGGTGGAGCCATTGTGGGCCCAACGGCCTGACGGCGTGCCGCCTGCCGCACCCGGTCGGTTCGCCGGCCGTCGTTAGGCCGTTTTCCGAACCATCCCGCCGGTCGCCGTCTTGGCGACCTGATCGGGCATGGTGCTGTTCCCTTGTTTTCCGGCGCCCCAGCCGCGCCTCTCCGCCACCGGGGAAGCAACCTCCGACTGTGTCTTCCCGATGTCCCATTCCGCATTCCGCCCCGATCCGGGGCTGGACGACGATTTCCGTGCCGCGAAGAAACTCCGCGGCGACCAACGTTCCGCCCGCGCGGCCTATCTGAAATGCCGCCACTGCGGGCTCGAGTTCTCGCTCGATGCGCCCGGTACCCGCCACCGCAACCACTGCCCGCACTGTCTCTGGAGTGTCCATCTCGACGATACTCCCGGTGACCGTGCCTCGCTTTGTCGCGGCGGCATGGAGCCGGTGGCGATCTCGGTGGATCCGCGGGGCGAGTGGCACGTGCTGCACCGTTGCGGCACGTGCGGCGTGATCCACCTCAACCGCATCGCCGGAGACGACGACGAGCGGGCGTTGCTCGCGCTCGCGATCCGGCCGCTCTCGCGCGTGCCGTTTCCGGTGTAGCTCGGCCTCCACACCGTTTAGGCTGACGGTCGTCAACTTAAACGGCGGGGCTCGTCGGTCGGCACCGGAGGGGCTACCTCCGGCGCCGGAACCGGATCGTCAGCACGACGATCGCGATCGAGAGGACGATCGTGACCGTGTTGGCGATGATGATCGGCAGCGAGGGCAGCAGGATGCCGTAGATCAGCCACAGGATCACGCCGGCGCTGAAGACGCTGAACGTGATCAGCGAAATGCCCTCGGAGTCGCGGGTGCGCCAGAGGCGGATCACCTGCGGGAGGAACGAGGCGGTGGTGAGGGTGGCGGCGGCCAGGCCGATCAGGTCGAGCGTATTCACGAGGAGGGACTGGCCTCCAGCGCCTTGCCCAGCAGTTCCACGCCCCGGGCGAAGGCCGACTCCGGGGGCCCGTCCGGGGCCACCGCCGAGGCGCGGCGCCGGACATCGGCCGGTGCGTGGGGCATGGCGACGGAGAAGCCCGCCCAGAGGAACATCGGCACGTCGTTCTCGGCGTCGCCGAAAACCGCGACGTTCGCCGAAGGGATGCCGAACTGCTCGGCGATCGTCGCCACGCCGGTCGCTTTCGAGACGCCGATCGGGCCGTATTCGAAGACTTCCCGATGCGACCGCACCGAGGTGGCGGTCGCGGGGCAGCAGCGTTCGCGCCCGCCCGCGGCGAGAAAGGCGTCGATGCGTCCGGCGTCGGCGATCCACATGACCTTGAATACGTCCTCGGCGATTAGGGCCTCGGGCGCGACGCATGCGACCGCGGTCTTGGCGATGCGCCGGTAGCGTGCGGTCTCCGGGCCCTCGCGCGGCGTGTGCTCGCCATCGACCGTGTAGGCCACGACGCCGAAGCCTTCGGCGAGTCCGGCGTGGACCACGGCGGCGACGTCGGTCTTTTGCATGAAAGTGCGCGAGTGGATGCGGCGGCGTTGCGGGTCGCAGACTTCGCTGCCCTGGCCAGCGACGATGGCGTCGATCATCGGAAACTCGGCGGCGATCCGCGCCATGTCGCCGGCGTGGCGCCCGGACGCGAACACGATGCGGTGGCCGTGGGCGGCGAGTCGCTCGAGTGCGGCGCGATTCTCCGTGCTCACCTGGCCGTCGGGCCCGAAGAGGGTGCCATCGAGATCGGTGGCGACGAGGCGGGCGGCGTGGCGGGAGTTGTTCACAGGATGCAGCGGACCAGTCGCAGTGCCGATGGCTCAAGCGGAAAAGGGGCCGTTGAGCTCGGCCGAGATCCGCCATCGCCGGCACGGAGGCCGGCGCCACGCCCGATCGGCGGTTCACCGGGACGGTTCGCCCTACCCCTGGGCGGCCTCGCCCGGCTACGAGAAGAGGATCGGGCGCGACCCCGGAAACGCGAAAGGCCGCGATGCATCCATGGACATCGCGGCCTTCCTGTGTGCGCGGGCACGCTTCAATCGTGTCCGGAATCGAACGACAAGGATCGGGGCATCGGTTCCCCGGGAGCCCAGGCGATCATCAACCGGGTCCCGTTCCCGGCGGTCCCGTCGCCCGCGCGGGCGCCGGGGGAGGGAGGAGCTTCGGCCGGATGGTCGATCAAGGCGACGGCGTTGGTCCAGAGGGAGGTGAAGAGGGCGTGGAGAAATTTCATGGCGTGGAAGTGGGCGCTGAAGTTCGTGGAGAGCATGGCGGTGTGCGAGTGCGGCATGGCTTTGGGTGGGTTCGTTGTCTTGTGGTTGGCCATACACGGGCGGAGGCTCCTGTTGCGGAGCGGGCTCCGCCCGTGCCTATGGCTGTTTCCCCTGTCTCACGAAGCGAGGGCCAGCAGGTCCTCGCGAAGCATCTTCTCGCCGGCGGCGCGCAGCTGCCGGACCCGTTCGATCGAGACGCCCAGTTCGCCGGCGATTTCCTCGAGGGTGGCTTCCTCGAGGTGGTAGCGCCGGACGACGAAGGCGTGTCTCTCGGGCAGGCGGCCAAGGGCCGCCCGCACGTTCTCGTGGAGATCCAGCGACTCGGCGAGATCCGCGGGCGAGACGGCCTCGTGGTCGGCCAATCCGGCCAGGGCCTCGCCATCGGTCTCGTGGGAGTCGGCCGCGATCCCGAGGTGTTGCGCTTGGCGCAGGGCCCGCGGGGCGAGGCCGGTGAAGGTCGCCAGTTCGTTGTCGTCGGGGGCGCGGCCGAGCGCCTGCTCCAGTTCGGCGGCGGCGCGGCGGACCTCGGTCACCTTGGCGCGGGTGCGCCGGGAGAGCGGGTCGAGGCGCCGGAGCTCGTCGAACATCGCACCGCGGACGCGGGCGAAGCAGTACGCGCGGATCTCGTGCAGCGGGCCGGCGGCCTGGTTGAAGGAAGCGACCAGAGCGGCGCGGCCGGCAGAGGCGAGATCGTCGCGCGAGACGTGGAGCGGCAGGCGGCGGTCGAGGCCGGCCAGTGCGGCGTCGACGACATCGAGAACATCAAGGACGTTGGAAAGAACGGGAACGGCAGGTGCGGCGTTCATAACGGCGGGGCGGCATTCAGCCGCTGGTTACTGGAAAGGGAGGTCCGGTTGTGCGGACGGCAAAGGTGTACGTAGAAAGGAATTTCGGCATCGGTGAACGGGCTCGACGCGTGGCTCGGTCGACCCGGCTGAAGGCAGTACGGCCAACCCGGCGTGCGGCGCAGGGTGCGCTCGGCGGCGGCGGTGGCGGTGCGGGCAGTAGCTCGGGAGGCGAGGGTCGACTTGTTCGTTTTCATGGCGATGGAAGTGGTGGTGGAAGACATGTGGTTGATGTGTGTTGAAATTGTGGTGAACGGCGGAAAGGGACGGTGGGCGGAACGGGCGCGGCAGGTGGCGGAATCCCGCGTCCGCCGGGAGCCCCCGCCGTTGCAGCGTTTTTTGCACTGCATTGGGTTTCAGACGGCGGGCGGGCTCCGCGGGCGGCTCCGGTGGTGTCACATCCGGGAGTTGGCGGCGCGCCCCGCGTCCCGTCGCAGACGCCTCGTTACGGAGGCGGGAGGGATGGCTGGGCGCAACCGGCTGAAGGATGTGGCCGGAGTGCGGTACCGAGGCGGTGAGGTGCGTCGTCATCCCGACGACACGGTTGCCTCGGTGGCCGATGCGGTTTCTGGGAAACCGCGGTTTTTCTGGGAAAGAACTCGAGCTTCTCGCTCGGTTTTCCCGGAAGGGGTGTTGGGTTCTGAAAAACTAAAAACCCACTTCCGGGTGGAAGTGGGCTTCGGATGCAGGTCGTCAGGTGCTCCTCAGTTTTTCCACTTCCCGTGCGCGGCGGCGGCGCGTTTCGTCATAGTTACCTGGGTAATCTGCCAGGTGGCGACGGACTGCTGCGGGCGCGCAAAACCTCGCTGGCAGCTCGGATGGAGCGCCTTGGCGGAGGAGTTGTGCAGGGAGCAGTTCATGGAAATCGGTATATGCGGGAAGTGTGCCAACAGTGTGTGGTCACTAAATGGGATCGGAACAAGTCCGTTTTAGTTCAAGGGGTGGACAAAAGTTTTTTGCGAGCCGCGCATTTTTGACCGCAGAGAGGTTTGGCGCACAGAGGCACACAGCCCTTCACCGATGATCTCGGCGGACAGTTTCTGCATCCGGATCTGCGTCTACCGGTGTGAATCTGTGGCGCCATTCTCCGGGAGTTGGAACCGCGGATGAACGCCGATGGACACGGATGGCCTGCCCATCCGAATGCGCGCCTGCGGTAGGGTCGTCGCTCGCCGACGGAGTCACAGAGCGCACGGAGAGGCGGAGGAGGGCACGGAGGTTCGGTCCGGATCGGTCTCGTCCTCGGAGTCGGACGGGTGATGCGGGTTTCGACCCACCTCGCGGAACTTCAAGGCAGGGCCTCACGCGGAGCCGCGGAGTTCGTGGGGCGGACGCCATCCTCCGATCTCCGCGTGCTCCGCGCCTCCGCGTGAGAAAGGATCGGGCTGAGAAATGGTGACCTCCGATCGGAGGATTGGCCCACAGAGAACTCGGCGCGCCGGGCCGCTGCCTAACGGGATTGTGGCCACGAAAAGGCACAAGAATGCACAAAAAACCGGCCTGCCTTGAGTGGGGTCGGACCGAGATCGTTTTCGTGGCTTCTCGTACCTCTTTGTGGCTATCCGCCTGTGCGGGACCGGAAACACGGAGAAAGCAGAATTGCACTGATAGCACGGATACCGAAATGACAGATCCGTGAGAATCCGTGTGATCGGTGGTCGTGCTTGGGTCGGTCACAGAGGGGAGGGGACGAGGGAGGACGGTTTGGGAGCCGAGAGCAGGACTCCGCATTGCGCTCTTGCCCTGGTTGTGGGCGCCCCCAACAACTGACCGTTTCCATGGAAACCAAGCCCACCTGTCCCGCCTGCACTCTCGATGATGTTCTCGAACACGCCGACCACTGGGAGTGCGCGACCTGCGGCAACGAGTGGCCAAAGGAGGCGGCACCGGAGGCGGCGCGCGTGGTGAAGGACGCCAACGGCACGGTGTTGGCCGAGGGCGACACCGTGGTGCTCGTCAAAGACCTCAAGCTGCGCGGCGGCTCGGGCGTGCTCAAGGGCGGTACCAAGGCCAAGAACATCCGCCTGGTCGACGGCGACCATGAGATCGACTGCCGTATCGACGGCGTGGCGATGGCGCTCAAGGCCTGCTTCGTGAAGAAGGTGACGGAGTGAGCATGGAAGTAGTTGGAATTTGGAAATTCGAAGTTGGTGGAGGCTGGCCGATGGGGCAGCCCAACTATCGGGGCGTGATCCAAAACAAAAAGGCGCCGCGGGTGCGGCGCCTTGGAGTCGGAAAGGGTTTGCTGGCGATCGCCCAGCGTTCGCTCAGGCGCGGCCCTTGAGCAGTTCGGCGAGCGCGGCCTCGTCGACGGTGCCCTTGATGGTGTTGAGGTGGCCGAGGATGGCGAGGCGGTCCTCGGGACCGGCGGACGAGATCTCGACCATCCAGTCTTCGGTCTTCTCGGCGGCGACGATGACTTCGTCCGACCATGCGATCACTTCGGCCGCCTCGACGAAGCCGCCGGTGATGCCACGAATGAAAAATTCTGCCTTGGTGCGATAGTCCATCCGGCGGAGCAAGCAGAACGGCTCGCCGGTGCGCAAGCCCGGGTTGGGGCTGGGACGGCGCACTCCGGTGCAGCTCTCGGATGCGAGGCGGGGCGCCTACGCGGCGACGCTGATCGGCAGTGAAGAGCGTAACTCCGGCACCCGCAGGGAACGGGGGGCGGGCCTGTTTTCCCGTCGATCGAGAGCGCCCTCGTGCGGCCCGTTCAGCGCCGCCGACGTTTCCACACCGCCACCGCACCGACAAGACCGGCAAACACGAGGGCGTAGGTGGATGGCTCCGGGATGACCGAGAAAAGGACGTTACCGCCGAGGAAGGCGTGGCGATCGGTTCGGAGGGTGGTGCCGTTGATCGCTCCCAGGACCGAAACCCCCGAGGCCGTCGTGATCGTCTGGGCGGTGGGCAGAACAATAAAATCATTCACCCCGGGTGTCGCGATGTCGCTCATGTCGGCGGTCACGCGGTAGGTGCCGGCCAGAAGGGAGAGCGGCGTGCCGAGGGTGGCGGTGCGGAATTGGCCGTAGCCGGCGAAATCGGTCGACGAGCCGAACAAGGGGGCATCGGCGGCGATTTCCAGGGTGAGCACGGGCTCGGTGAGAGAGTTTTCGCTCCAGAGCGAGACGGTTGCCGTGGGCGAGCCGGTCCAGCCATCGCTGCCGAGGTCGAAAACGGCCAGACCTGCGATCGAGAAATCATTGGCCACGGCGAACTGGAAGCCGCGTTGGCGTTCGGAATAGAGGGGCGAGACCTGCTCGCTCAAGGTGCCGTCGTTGCCGACCGAGCCGATTCCGAGCGAGAGCACTTGGGCGTGGAGCGACGAGGCGAGGATGCAGGCGGCGAACAGCGCAGATCCAAAGGTGTGGCGGAAGGTGGTCATGGCGGTGGGGGCAGGCTGATGAATCTGGAGTTGTTCGGACGGCGTAAACTCGAAAAGCGGTTGCCGCCGTCAATCGCCTCCGAGCGCGGCGCCGGCCGAATCGCGTCGCCGATAGATGCGGATCCGGTCGATCTCGTCGACCTGCTCGTAGTTCGCGGCGATGTAGTCGCGCAGTGGCGACCAGGTTTCGTGGCCGAAGCGCTGGCGTTCGCGGAAGCCGAATTGGCCCGGGGCGACCGCGTCGACGAACCAGCGGGGCTGGTTGCGCTTCAGGTCGAAGAGCAGGCGGTCGCGGTGGTGGGACTGGAGCGGGCCGGCGATGATGGCCCGTTCGTAGTGGGCTTCGCGGGCGCCCTGCGGCAGGGCGCTTTCCAGGTGAAGGTGCGGAGCCCAGCCCCAGACGACGAGCCGGTCGCCGGGGCGGGCGAGCGCGCGGAGGGCGGCGCCGGCGGGGCTGACTTGGCGCTGCCGCCAGAAATAGAGCTGGCCGTTCATGGCGGGCACCGATCCCCACGTCTGCCACAACGGCCACGCGCTGGTGAACAGCACGAACAGCAGCGCGATGGGCGCGAGGTGACGTTGCCGGTTGTTTGCCGAGGATGCGGCACCGGTCAGGTTGGTGGCGGCGAGCCAGCCGAGCGGTAGCACGAGGAAATGCAGGTAGTGGCGGAAGATGCGCCCGGGACTGGCGATCGTGGCCAGCGCCGCCAGGGTGAGCAGCCAGGCCCCGGCCATGGAACGCCAGTTCGACCTCGGGGCGGCGGTCGCCGGCCAAGCTGTCAGGAGGGCAAAGGCCAGTACTCCGAGCACGGCGGCGGTGCTGCCCCGCATGGGGTGGAGCAGTTCGAAGAAGCTCTCCGGGCTGGCGGATAGCGGGTAGGTGCGGGCTCCGGCGTAGAGCAGGTTGCCCTGCCACGTGAAGACGTGCACCTGGGCGAAGAGTCCGTAGATCCAGAGATAACCGGCGAAGAGGGCGAGCGGGGCCAGGGCGCCGCCGACCAGCGCCGTGCCGTGCCGCCATCGTGCGGCTCGGGTGGGGGCGGCGCCGGGTGGTCCGAGCACGACGGCGACGAGCTGAAGCAGGCCGAGCGCGGCGGCGACCGGGAGCGTCTGGGGTTTGGCGAAGAGCGAGGCGGTGGTGCAGAAACCGGCGGCGGCGAACAACCAGGTTCGTAGCGGGCGTCGGTCGGTCGTCAACGCCACCGCACCGGCCCAGCCGGCAAGCGCGAGCAGGAGCACCGGGGCCTGTTCGCTGCTGTATTGGACCATGTCGTGGAACCAGCGGCACGCCCAGAGGTTGACGGCGGGGAGCAGGGCGAGACGGGCGGCCCATTCGGGCACGAGGCGACGGGCGGCGCGCCACAGGATCAGGGCGGAAACGGCCTGGACCAGCGTGGTGAAGATGCGGACACCGAGATAGTCCAGGGGGAGGCCGAAGAGGCGCCCCAGCGTCAGGAGGTAGGGGTTGAGGGGCCCCGAGGTGGTGCAGTCGACATGTTTCCAGGGCAGACCGCCGTCGGCGAAGGTGAGGGCGGCGGCGACCCATTGGGCCTCGTCGGGGTTTTCCATGCGGCCGGCAAACCACGTCGGCCAACGGAAGGCGCAGAAGACCAGCAGTGTCGCGGCGAGGAAGAGGGGCGGCGCGCCCAGCAGGCGCAGCGCCCACGGCCGGCGGTCGGGGGCGGGCTGCGCGCCGGCGGTCGCGATCGTGGCGAGGGGGGCGAGGGCGGCGGCGAGCCACAGGGCGACGGCGCAGTAGCCGATGATCCAGTACGCCCAACCGTGGTGGTCGAACCACTCGAAGATGCGAAGGTCGAGCGGGTGCTGGGGCATGGGGCGGGCTCCTACTTTCGCCGATAGTCGCCGCGGCTGAAGTACTTCTCGAGCCAGACGTAGGCGCAGATGAAGAAGTAGCGGGAGCCCATCTCCTTGATCTTGAGCTTGGCGACACCGTATTTGCGGTTCTGCCACGAAATGGGCACGACCTTGAAGGTGAAGCCGCGCACGATGGCCTTGAGCGGGATCTCGACGGTGAGGTTGAAGTGCGGCGCGATGAGCGGGCGGCAACCGTCGATCACGGTGCGGCGGTAGGCCTTGAACGCGTTGGTCGTGTCGTTGAGCCCGTGCCGGAAGCCGAGGCGCACGAGGAAGTTCGCCAGGCGGTTCACCGCGAGCTTGATGCGCGGGTAGTCGACGACCTTGCCGCCCTTCACGAAACGGCTGCCGAAGGCGCAGTCGTAGCCGTCGTTGAGGATCTTCCAGTAGTTGACGGCGTCGGACGGCGAGTCGGAGGCGTCGGCCATCATGATGACGCAGGAGTCGCCGGCCATGTGGTTGAGCCCCCAGATGATGGCGCGGCCGAAGCCGTGCGGCCCCGGGTTCTGCGTGGGTGCCAGCGTGGGCACCTTCTCCTTCAGTTCCTGCAAGACCTTCCACGTGCCGTCCTTGCTGCCGTCGTCGACCACGACGATCTCGTGCGGGATGCCTTCACGGGTGAAGGTCTCGAAGATGTCGGTGACGGAGGCGGGCAGGGACTCCTCCTCGTCGCGCGCGGGCATGACGACGGAGAAGAGTTTCAGGGGGGCGTTGGGCATGGAGGGCGGAAACCGGACGAGCGACGAGCGTCGAGGGCGCGGAGCGGTCAGAAGGGGGCGGAGAGGTCGAGCCAGTCGGGGTGCTGTTGGGCGTGCACGGCGATCTCCTCGAGGATCGTGAGCAGCGGAGTCTGCGGGCGCCAACCCCAGACTTCAGTGGCGTGTGCCGGATCGAGCACCATCCAGGGAATATCGAAGGGGCGCGGTTGCGGGTCGGAGGCGACCGGGTGCGGGCCGAAGCGTCCGTCGCACCACGCGGTGAGCTGGCGCAACGACATGCTCGCCTGCGCGCCACCGGCGACGTTGCAGATGCGCGGGGAAAGGCCGGGAGCGGCCGCAGCCGGTGCGGTGGTGGTGGCGAACTGCTTGAGCAGCAGCGGGGCGATGTCGCGCGGGTGGAGGCAGTCGCGCACCTGGTGGCCGAGGCCGTCGAAGCCGATGTACTTGAGCGGGCGGCGGCGCAGGTGGGTGTTGATCCAATACGCGAAGATGCCCTGGTCGGGGCGGCCGAACTGGCCGGCGCCGGCGAGCACGCCGCAGCGGTTGATCCAGACCGGGAAGTGGAACGTCTCGCCGTATTCGAGGGCCAGCGCCTCGCTGGTGAGCTTGGTGGCGCCGTAGAGCGAGACGGGCGCGGCGGTGGAGAAGCTCTCGTGCACGCCGGCCGGGCTCACGCCCGCGGGCAGCGGGTGCGTGGTATCCGGCGTGTAGGCACCGTGCTCCGGGACGACCGGCAGGCCGGCGAGCGGCGCGATGGAGTAGACGCGGCTGGTGCTGAGCAGGATGAAGCCGGCGCGGTGGGTCTTGCAGAACTCGAGCAGGTTCACCGTGCCGAGCAGGTTGTGTTCGACGAGCTGGCGCGAGCTGGTCTTGCCGTCGACGCCGGCGAGCACGCTCGGGTTGGCGGCGGCATCGATCACCCAGTCGACCGCCGGGAGCGGCTCGAGGTCGCTGGCGGCGCGGATGTCGCCGTGAAACAACTTCACGCCGCGCGCCTTCAGCGCGGCGCGGTTGGACTCGGCGCCGGGGCGGATGAAGTTGTCGAGGCCGACGAGCTGCAGGTCGGGCACGGCGTCGAGCAACGCGTGGGCGAGCGTGCTGCCGACGAAACCGCAGATGCCGGTGATGAGGAGCTTCATGAGTCGAGGGACGAGCGGTCGAGGGACGAGAGCCGGAAAAGGAAGACGAGCGATGAGAGGACGAGCGTCGAGGACCATCAGCGGGACCACGGAGGTCTACGACGAGGTGAAAAGGAAGACGAGCGATGAGAGGACGAGCGTCGAGGGCTAGGGTTGGGGCGGGCGATTGATGCGGGGTTCGATTATGCCGGAGATCGGGCGAAGATGGGGGACGCAGGCAGGGACGCCTGCGCCACGGGGTGGGAGTAGACCGAGGCTGGTTCCGGAGTGTTCATCGCGTCTCCCGTCGCTCGATCCTCGTCAGGCCTGCGGGCGCTTCTGCCAGGCTTCGACGATCTGGCGGATGGTCTCCTCGAGGCTCACCGAGATGTCCCACGACGGGTAGTGGGCGCGCATTTTGCGCAGGTCGGAGTAGTAGCAGATGTGGTCGCCGATGCGGTTCTCCTCGATGTAGGTGTAGGCCTGTTTCTTGCCGGAGAACTTTTCGGCGATGGCGAAGGCCTCGAGGATGGAGCAGGAGTTGGCCTTGCCGCCGCCGAGGTTGTAGACCTCGCCCACGCGCGGGGCGGAGACGAAGGCGTGCATGAAGCGGGCGACGTCGAGCGAGTGGATGTTGTCGCGGACCTGCTTGCCCTTGTAACCGAAGACCCGGTACTCGCGGCCCTCGAGGTTGCACTTCACGAGGTAGGAGAGGAAGCCGTGGAGCTCGACGCCGGTGTGGTTCGGGCCGGTGAGGCAGCCGCCGCGCAGGCAGCAGGTCGGCATGTTGAAGTAGCGGCCGTACTCCTGGACCATGACGTCGGCGGCGACCTTGGAGGCGCCGAAAAGCGAGTGCTTCGACTGGTCGATGGAGAACGTCTCGGCGATGCCATGTTCGTAGGCCGGATCGGCGTAGTCCCAGCGGGTCTCGAGTTCCTGCAGCGCGATGCGGTTGGGGGCGTCGCCGTAGACCTTGTTGGTCGACATGTGCACGAAGGGCACCTCGGGGTTCACCTGGCGGTTGGCCTCGAGCAGGTTGAGCGTGCCGACGGCGTTGGTGTCGAAATCGTCGAAGGGGATCGCGGCGGCGCGGTCGTGCGAGGGCTGGGCGGCGGTGTGCACGATGACGTCGGGCTGCACCTCCTTGACGAGGGCGAGCACGCCGGCGCGATCGCGGATATCCAGTTCGTGGTGCTCGAAGCCCGGGAGGTCGCGCAGCAGGCGCTGCTGGTTCCAGCGGGTGTCGCCCTGCGGGCCGAAGAAGACGGCGCGCTGGTTGTTGTCGACGCCGTGGATCGTGTAGCCCTGTCGGGAGAAATAGACGCAGACCTCCGAGCCGATGAGGCCGGAGGAGCCGGTGACCAGAAGACGCTTCGCCATAAGGGCCAAAGGTATGCGTGGCCCGGAGGCGCAGTTCAAGCCGTGGATGCGGCGGGGCGGACCGAACTTTGAACGTTCAACAGGGAACACTGAACATTGAACTGGGCGGAGGGCAGAATGTGGCACGAGCGTCTCGCCCGTGAGGCGATCGGACACAGGGGTGGGAGGCCCCTGCTGCCCAAGGCGATCAAGCCACCTCGACGCGGTGGCCTACAGCTTTCCGTTCGGTCGCGCGGTGCCACGGGCGGTGTTTGCCCGCCGGGCCGCCTCCTTCTCGCGGATGCGTTCTTCGACCGGAACGAGAAACACGTTCTTGCCGCGCAGCACGCAGCCGGGGCGGCCGGGCACGCAGTCGGTCTTGAGCAGCAGGCACCAGTCCTCGGGGACGTTGTGGTGGGAACAGGTGAAGGTACTCATGGGAGCAAAAGGAAGTTGGAATTTGGCAGTTTGAAGTTGGTGGAGAAGTGGTGGCGCGAGCCGGGGAGGCCCGGCCTGTGCCACCAACTTCCAAATTCAAACTTCCAACTTCCCGGCGCGCAGCGCCGTCACCCGCGGAAGAGCGGGTCGAGGCCGAGGGTGCCGTCGAGGGATTCGAGGTAGGCCTTGCTGCGAATGTGGGCGAGGGTTTCGTTGGCCTTGTCGAGGGTGGTGGCGATGCCGAGCCGCTCGGCCTCGTCGCGGTGGCTGGCGCGGCCGAGGAAACCCTTGAGGTAGGCGATGTGGCGTTTCCAGAGGGCCTCGTCGGCGAGTTGTTTGCGGGTGAGGCGATCGTGGTACCAGTCGCTGGTGAGCACCGCCTCGCGGGTGAAGAGCCGGCGCACTTCCGGATCGGCGAGGGTGCGGCCTTCGTATTGGCCGTCGCGCATGATGTGCAGGAGGGCGCGCAGGGGCGGGCAGGCGCCCTCGATCGAGCCGTCCTCGAAGTAGAGCGAGGCGACGCGGCGCATGGTCACGAGGATCGTCTCCAGGCTCTTGGCGTAGGTTTCGGCGTCCTGCTCCTCGGGGCGGAGCATGTCGGGCGTGAGCACGAGCTGGGGGCTGGTGAAGACGCGGGCGAAGAAGGAGTTCACGAAGCGCTCGGTGACGCGCCAGCCCAGCAGGCTGGCGGGGAGCTTGCGGCCGTCGTGCTCGAAGTCGGCGCAGCGTTCGAGGTAATGGTTCTCGATCAGCCAGGCCGGGTCCTGCTCCTCGGGGCTCATGCGGGCGAAGACCTCGGGGACGAGCAGGGAGATGTCGTGGTCGACGCGGCGGTTGGGGCCGACGGTGCCGGCGGTGGTGACAAACGGCGTGGCGTTGGTCAGGGCCATGGCCACGAACGCGTTGTTGAGGTCGGTGATCGGGCAGAGGGCGTTGAAGGGGCCCTTGGTGAGCGCGCCCTCGCTGCCGGCGCCGGTGGTCGAGGGGGACTTGCCGGTCATGCTGGTGATGACGTCGGCGAAGAACTCGGGCAGCTCGAGGTGGTGGATCGGGCTGTAGCAGCAGAGCGGGGGCACGTTCTTCTCGGGGCCGTTGGCGCGGCGGCCGGGCAGGAGGATCGAGACGGGCACGTGCAGGGGTTGGCCCTCGGGGATGCGGCGGGCGAGGCGCATGGTGGTCGTGCGCAGGTAGGTCTCGGCCGGGGCGAGCAGGTCGGGTCGGACCTGCAGGTAGCGCGGGTTGGCGGAGGGCTTGCCGTTGACCAGGCGGGGCTGGTGCGGCGAGACGAACTGCGAGGCCGTGCCGCCTTCGGCGACTTCGCGGATGAGCTTCTGGAGGGGGGCGGTGAACTGCTCGAAGCCGATCGTGTCCTTGATCAGTTCCCACGCCTGGGCGCGGGTGAGGGGCTCGTAGTTGGAGAAGAAGTTGCGGCGGCCCGACATGTCCAACTCGGTCTGCTTGTCGTAGCCGCGGTGCACGGCGTCGTCGGGGCGTTGGAAGAGGCGGTATTCGCAGTTGCGCACGAGCTTGACCGAGCCCGCGGGCTGGTCGGGGCGCAGGCCGGTGAGGGCTTTGGTCGGCGCGACGATCGAGGCGGTGATGTCGTCCTCGGTCTGGATCTTGAGCGCGGGGTGGAAGTCCTTGCGCAGGGAGAAGACGCGCCAGGAGCCGTCGGCGGCGTAGCCGACGCGCAGGCACGCGGAGAGCAGCTTGCGGCGGCCGAGCTTGAGCTCGTTGCCGGGCACGCCGTTGATGATGTCGACGCCGAAGTGGCTGCGCCAGGTGTCGCCCCACTCGGCCTTGTGGAAGCGCTTCACGGTGAAGACGAGGTCCTTGATGTGCTGGGGCAGGGCGCGCAGCCAGTCGTTGTATTCGTCGGTGAACTCGACCGTGTTGGGGGTGAGCAGCTTGATGACGGAGCCGAGGGAGCGGCGCTCGCCGAGGATGGGGCGGCTGGGGGTGGTCTTCGCGAAGGCGGGTTGGAAGCGGTCGGAGTAGTCCTTCTTCAGGATGGCCTCGACCTCGTCGAAGTCCTTCTGGAAGTCGGCCACGAAGACGGGGCCGAAGATGATGGCGTCGGAGATGGACTTGGAGATCTCGCTCTTGCCGCCGCCGGAGACGGTGCAGGGTTTGTGGCAGAGGCGGCCGTCGGCGATGGTGCCGACGAGGCGCCAGGAGCGGCCGCCCTCGGGCTTGTGCATGCGCACGGTATAGCCCCACGGATACACGTAGATCTCGCCGGGGGCGAGGCGGAGGGAGTGCTCCCTGCCCTCGAGCGTCCAGAGCACGCGCTGGGTGGCGAGGTCGAAGCGGGAGTTGCCCGGCACGTAGACGATGTGCGGGTGGGCCTTGTCGAAGGCGTGGCCTTCGGGGCAGTAGCGGGCGTTGTGGCCGAGCACGACCGCCATGTCCTCGATGGTGCGCGGGGGGTGCGGGAAGTGGGTGTCCCAGGTGTAGTCCTCGCCGAGGTCGTAGCTGGGGAAGGCGAGGGTGCCGCCGGCGTGTTCCTCCTCGGCCAGGCCGTGGAGGTTGGCGGAGAAGCTGATCTGGGTCTTCACCTCCTTCTTGCAGTAGCCGAAGTAGTTGTCGGCGATGAGGGTGACGATGACGCCGTTCTCGTCGCGGGCGCAGAGCTTGAAGGCCTGGCCGCCGTTGTAGAGTTCGTCGGGGGATCTCCAGGCCATGCCGTCGCGGCGTTGGCGGTCGGTGGCGTCGTCCCAGGCGGGCAGGCCGAGGTCCTTCTTCTTCGCGCCGACGAGGTGGGGGGCGAGGATGACGCAGCCGGTGTGGCCGGTCCAGTGGGCGGGATCGAGGCCGGCGTCGTTGCGGGGGAGGGCGGGGTCGCCGGCGTTGCCGAAGATGCTTTCGACGAAGTCGAGGTTGGCGATGAGGCTGCCCGGGGCGAAGAAGCGGATCTCCATCGATTTCTCCGGGGAGACGCCGTCGATGGCGGGCACGACGACCGGGCGCAGCAGCAGTGAGACGAAGCAATGGGCCGGAGTCTTCTGCGTGGCGGTGAAGGGCAGCAGCATCAGGTCTTCCGGCGGCTGCATGGCCAGGGCGAAGAGACGCGCGAAGGTCTCGCGCGGCACGGCGAGCTTGTCGGCGGGGATGGGCAGGCCGCCCTCGGCGATATGGAAGACGCCGGCGGTGGTGCGGCGGTCGGACTTGGGGTTGTGGAGGATGCCGTTGGCCAGTCGGTGGCTGGAGAGGATCGGGGAGGTGTAGGTGTTGCGGTCCGGCGGGAGCGAGAGCAGGCGGGCGAGGCCCCAGCGATCGAGCACGAAGCTCTGGCTGGGCAGGCGCACGGCGACGCCGGCCGGGAGGGCGTTCTCGAGGTAACGCTCGAGCCAGTCCTGGATGCGGCGGTCGGCCGGGGCGAGGTAGCTGCTGAGCAGGCGGTTCTTCTCGAGGTGGTTGGCGAGCAGGGCCTGCGCGATCTCCTGGAACGCCGGATCGTCGCCGCTGGCGCTCGGCACGGAGAAGCCGAGGGCGGCCAGCTTGAGCTGGATGTAGCGCACGAGCTTGGGCTCGTTGGAGGGATCCTGGGAGGCCGGATCGAGGCCGATCGCGGCGAGGGAGGGCGGCAAAGCGTTCATGCGGGAGGTGGCGGGAACGGGAGAAGGAGCCGGAAGCGGGCGAAAGACCGCCGGCGTGGTACCGGCCATTTTTCGCGAGTGGGGAGATTCCCGGCCAAAAGTTGAAGTGTCAAAAACGATAGCGGGCCCGAAGGATGAAAGAAATGGCGGGAGCGGCGGCCGGTGCATTGCTCTAACGAGAGAAGAACTCGCGGCCAGGAACCGGGTTGAGCCCGGCGCCCACCCCGCCCAGCCTGCACCTTTCCGCCGGCTCCTATGCCGCCTGTCCGGCGTCCCCACCCGCCCCCCTCTCCATCATGTCCTCCTCCGCACCGACCCTTCCGGATACGCCTGCGACGCGTCCCGGCTCCGTCCTCGCCAACGTGAAGCACCCGCTGCTCTGGGTGCCGTCGCTCTATCTCGCGATGGGCCTGCCCAACGTGGCGGTGTCTCAGGTGTCGAAGTACATGTACAAGAACCTCGGCATCTCGAACACGGACATCGTGCTCTACACGAGCCTGCTCTACCTGCCGTGGGTGCTGAAGCCGCTCTGGGCGCCGTTCATGGAGCCGTACCTTTCGAAGCGGAAATGGGTGCTCGGGATGGAGTTCCTGCTGGCCGCCGTGCTGGCGCTGGTGGCCCTCACGTTGCCGCTGCCGGGCTTTTTCAAGCTGTCGCTGGTGCTGTTCTGGGTCGGCGGCTTCGCCTCGGGCACGCAGGACATCGCCGCCGACGCTGTCTACCTCACCACCCTGCCGCCCAAGGAGCAGGCGAAGTACATCGGGATCCAGGGCATCTGTTGGAACTGCGGCAGCATCGTCGCCTCGGGCCCGCTGGTCTGGCTCACCGGTTACCTGCATGAAAGCCGCGGGCTGGACTGGACGCATTCCTGGATGGTCGTGATGGTCCTGTTCGGCGTGATCATGGCCGGACTGGGGTTGTGGCATCTCAAGCACCTGCCGGAGGGCGAGAAGTCCTCGATGCACGGCGGTGGGATGGCCGGCGCGATGACGGCCCTGAAGGAGTCGTGGGTGTCGTTTTTCCAGAAGAAGAGCATCTGGCTCATGCTTGCCGTGGTCTTCATGTATCGGTTCGGCGAGGGCTTCATCGAGAACTTCGGCCCGCTCTTCCTGCTGGATTCGCGCACGGTCGGTGGCCTCGGGTTCACCAACCAGCAGATCGGCAACATCTACGGCACCTACGGCACGGTCGGCTTCCTCGCCGGCGCGATGCTCGGCGGCTTCTTCTGCGCCAAGTTCACGCTGCGCCGTTCGTTCTTCTTCCTCGCTGTGGCGCTCAACGTCCCGCACGTCACCTACTACTATCTCAGCCACGCCATGCCGGAGAACATCTGGTTGATCACCTCGGTGGTGACGGTCGAGAAGTTCTTCTTCGGCTTCGGCTCCGTGGGCCACATGCTCTACATGATGCAGCAGGTCGCGCCCGGGCCGTTCAAGATGACGCACTACGCCTTCGCCACCGGCGTGATGGCCTTCACGAAGATGGCGACGGGCTGGATCAGCGCGCCGATCTACGAGGGGCTGAACAAGAACTACCCGAACTTCTTCCTCGTCGTCCTGCTCGCCTCGGTCCCGCCGGTCCTCTTCGCCTGGTTCGCGCCCTTCCCGCACCGCGATGCCGAATGCGGCGGGTCCGGCGGGCCCGCCGGCCACTGAGCCGCCCCGCCAGACCCTTTCGCCCCTCGGCGCGCACTGCGGTGCGCGCCTTTTCGTTCCGGCCGGGCATCGGCGGTGCCCCGAAACACCGGGGGGTAATGCTTCGGCGGAGTGCGCAGGCGGTTTTGCGTTTGGCAGCACCGGCACGAAGCGCCGTCCTCCTCGGCAACCCCATGACGACGCCCGCCCCATCCTCGGCCTCGGTCAATTGCGGCCTCGCGCCCTTCGCCCATGTCACCGCGGCCGGGCCCGGCGACGCCTCGTACGATCTCGTCCGGCAGGAGTTTTCACTCCGTTCGCCCACGGCGCTCGGCGGCGCGGGCGATACCGGCCTGCTGCTTTGGCGGCGCCTGCGCGGTGGCTGCATCCTTCAGGCGCATACCGCGATTGCCGGCGGCAGCTCGGCCGCGCTCGTCGTGCGCGCGAGCCCGGAGCCGTATGCGCCCGCGCTCGCGGTGGTGCGGCAGGCTGGCGGGGCCACGTTGGTCCGCGTGCGCCGCACGGCGGGCGGCCCGCTCGAGGAGATTCATCTCGCCGACGCCGCGGCCGACATGCTTCAGCTCGAGCAACACGGCGGCGAGGTGACCGTCTCCGTCGCGCGGTTCGGGGAGATTTTCACCCGGCATGTGTGCCACGGGATCGGATTCGGCCCGGAGGTGGTGTTCGGCCTCGCGGCCGGCGACGGCGAGGCGCGGTTCCACAATGTCCGCCTGGTGCGCCCGGCGCCGGCCGGCTTCCGGCCGTACCACGACTACATCGGCAGCGAGCTCGAGCTCATCGATGCCGCCACCGGCCGCCGCACCATCGTGCACCACGAGGACGACTCGCTCCAGGCGCCGAACTGGACGCCCGACGGTGCCGCGCTGCTGTGCAACCGCAACGGCCGGATCTGGCGTTTCGATCTCGCCACCCGCGCGATGGCGCTCGTCGACACCGGCGACCAGGTGCGGAACAACAACGACCACGCGCTCTCGTTCGACGGCGCGATGCTCGGGATCAGCAGCGGCGAGGTGTCGCGCGTGTACACGCTGCCCGTCGGCGGCGGCCAGCCGCGGCTGCTCACGCCCGAGGGCCCGTCGTACTTCCACAGCTGGTCGCCGGACGGCCAATACCTGATCTTCACGGCCGCGCGCGGCGGCTGCGGCCCGTTGATGAGCCTCTACCGCGTGCCCGCCGCCGGCGGCCCGGAGGAGCGGTTGACGAACACGCCCGGCGCGCTCGACGACGGCAGCGAGTACACGCCGGACGGCCGCTGGATCTACTTCAACTCCACCCGCACCGGCCGCATGCAGATCTGGCGCATGCGCCCCGACGGCGCGGGCCACGAGCAGCTCACCTTCGACGACACCAACAACTGGTTTCCGCACGTGGCGCCCGATGGGCGGTCGCTCGTCTTCATCACCTATGGCCCGGAGATCGCGGCGGCCGACCATCCGTTCTACAAGCACGTGTACTTCCGCACGCTGCCGCTCGACGGCGGCACGCCGCGCGTGCTCGCCTACGTGTACGGCGGGCAGGGCTCGATGAACGTGAACTCGTGGGCGCCCGACAGCCGCCGCTTCGCCTTCGTGAGCAATTCGGACGTGCTCTGAGGCGAGGTCATGCAGCCCACGTAGGGGGCGACCTTGGTTGCCCCGCCGGGCACGGGCGGCGGTCAGCGGGCTGAGCTTGCTCAGCCCCGACAACCGCAAGCAGGGGCCCGGCGCGGCGCAGGCCAGAAAGCGCAGGGGGAACCAACAGAAGCCAAAGCGCCGGCCGAACCGAGGGGAGGACGGGAAGCAACTCCCCGGCATCTCGCTCCCCCGAGAAGGGCATAGACCACGGATTGCACGGATCATCACGGATAGGCTCCGGTCATCCGTGCCCATCCGCGAAATCCGTGGTCCCTTCCGATGAATCCAGGTCCTTGAGCGGCAACGAAGAGAACGAAGGAAGGACGTGTTGGTCTCCTGATGCTGGGTCACAGCTCCTCACCTACCGGGTGACCGATGGGGCCCCGGTGCGAGGGCGCGGATCGCGCTCTTTGCCCCGGAGCCTTCGGTGCCGTCCGTGGTCTGCAGGATCCGGGTTGGAGAACACGCCGACGGGGCGGCTACTCGGCGCGAGCCATGGCGACGGGCGGTTTTGCCGGCTGGCGTGGATTGTCCGCGGCGGGCGGGCGTTCGCCGGTGGGCTTCGTTTCGCCGGCGCCGCGCACGAGCGCGACGAGGTCGGTGACGAGCGCGGCGATCTCGTGGGCCTGGGCGGAGAGCTCCTCGGCGGCGCTGGCGGACTCCTCGGCGTTGGCCGCGTTGGACTGCACGACGGTCTCGAGCTTGCCGGTGGCGTCGGAGACCTCGCCGATGCCCTTGGCCAGATCGGCGGTGGCGTGGGTGATGGACTCGACTTTCTCGCCGATGACCGTGGCCGTCTCGACGATGGCCTCGAAGTTGGTATTCACGCCGTTGATCCCGGTGCCGGCTTGGCGGATGAGGGTGGTGTTGTTGTCGAGCTTGACCTGGGTGGTGCGGGCGGCCTCGGCGGCGCGGCCGGCGAGGTTGCGCACCTCCTCGGCCACGATGGCGAAGCCGGCCCCGGCCTCGCCGGCGCGGGCGGCCTCGACGGCGGCGTTGAGGGCGAGGAGGTTCGTCTGGAAGGCGATCTCATCGATGGTCTTGATGATCTTCCCCATCTCGCCGGCCTCGGCGACGATCTGGTTCATGGCCTGCGTCATGCCGACGAGGGCCTTGAGCGACTGGCCGGACTTCTCGATGTTCTGCCGCATGAGCTCGTCGGCCCCGCGGGTGAGGTGGGAGACCTCGGCGCCGCGTGTCGTCATATTCTGGAGATTGTGGGCGGTGGCGGAGAGGGCGGAGGCCTGGTGGCTGGCGCCGTCGGCCACGGACTGGCCGGCGTCGGCGATCATGCCGGCGGCGCCGAGGACCTGGTCGGAACCGGCCTTGAGCTGGTCGGCGATGCGGATGAGCCGGCGGGAGAGGGCCTGGGCGGTGGCCAGCCAGAAGAGCACGGCGGCGGCGGTGGTGCCGAGCAGGACCAGCATGATGGTCCGGGTGCCGCGGCGGCCGATGGCGCCGAGCTTCGCGGGTGCCGCAAGGAACTCCTCCTCGTAGGAGCCGGCGCCGATCACCCAGTCCCAGGCGGGGAAATACGCGACGCGGGCGATCTTGCGGCGCGGGGCGGGGTCGCCGGGGTTCTGCCACAGGTAGGTGTGTTCGCCGGTCGCGCCGGGCGGCGCGGCCTGGGCGATCTGGACGAGTTCCTGGATCATGGGCCGGCCGGCGGCGTCCTGGGCGTCCCAGACGTTCTCGCCGTCGCGCCGGCCGTTCTGGGAGATGATGTAGTTTCCTTTCGAATCCAGGACGAAGACGTAGCCGGTGGCGCCGACCTTGGTGGCGAGGATCTGCTGGCGCAGGCTGGCGACGCTCTGCTCCTTGATGCCGACGAAGACCATGCCGACGGGCTGGCCCGCGGCGTCGTTGAGCGGGGCGTAGGCGGTGAGGTACCACGCGTCGACGACGAAGGCGCGGCCGACGAACGTCCGCCCCTGGAGGACGGCGGCGACGATCGGGCTGGGCTGGCCGTCGGCGCCGCGGGCGGGGATGTAGGTGCCGATGGCGCGCCGGCCCTCGCTCTGGACGTTGGTGGCGACGCGGAGCATGTCGCCGGCGTCGTTCATCCGCTGGAACAGCGTGAAGGCGCAGCCGAGCTGGCCGGTGATCTCGTCGACGATCGGGGTGGGCGCGGCGGGGTCGGCGTTCTGCCCCAGCCATTGGCCGCCGAGCTCCAGCTTGGGCAGTGTGAGGGAGCGGGTCTGCTTGGTGAGCTGGTTGGTGGCCTGCCACGCGATCGTCTCCGGCGCGAGCACGGCCGCGCCGGCGCGCTGCACCGTGGCCCGGGCGGACCGGAGGTAGGACTGCAACACCTGGTCGAGCGTCTCCTGCTGGGCCGCGCACATGGCGTAGACACCCTTGGCGATGTGCTCGAGGTCGGCATCCGCGAGGAGTTTGCTCTCCTCGACGGCGACGGCGGTCATGCGGTCGTTCTGCCGATAGACGATGAGCGCGATCAGGGCGAGGGGGAGCGCCGAAAGGGCGATGCCGGCGCACAACAGCCGGGTGCGGAGGGAGAGACGGGCGAAGGTGTTCATGGCGGGGCGGGTGGGCGGATCAGCGGCCCTCGGTGATCGAGAAAATCGAATCCAATTTCATCTCACGAAAGAGGTGGGCGATGGCTCCGGGCACGCGGACGAGGGCGAGCACGGCGCCGTGGATGGCGAGGTCCTTGTAG
>JAEZUE010000021.1 GCA_023443455.1 Verrucomicrobiota bacterium | reverse complement strand
GTGCCGGCCGACGCCGAGCTGCTCCGCCGCTGGCACCTGCTGCACCCGAAACCGACGAAGTACCAGGCGGAGCGGTTGGAGGTGATCGAGGCGGCGTTGGCTGCGGGATCGGCGGAGGGCGAGGCGTGGCGACAACGGCAGTTGGCGCTGATGGGCGACGTCTCCCAGTTTATGAAGCTGTTGAAGCAGCGCTTCGCGATGTGGTTCAACAAGGCCCACAAACGCTACGGCACGTTGTTCGCCGAACGCTTCAAGTCGGTCCTGATCGAGCCTTCCGGGCATGCGTTGCAGACGGTGGCGTACTACATCGATCTGAACCCGGTGCGGGCGGGCTTGGTGGAGGACCCGAAGGACTACCGCTTCTGTGGCTACGGCGAGGCGGTGGGCGGAAACAAAACGGCGCGCGCGGGGTTGGGGCGCTTGCACGGCGGCGATTGGCGCAAGGCGCACGCGGCGCACCGCACGGGGATTTTCGGCACCGGCGCGGCGCCACGGCGAACAGGTGCGACCATCGATCCGGTAAAGTTCGATGAGGTACTACGCCAGAAGGGTCAGCTGCCGATGGCCGATGTGCTGCGCTGTCGGGTATGCTACTTCACCGATGCGGCCGTGCTGGGCTCCCAAGTGTTCGTGGAAACTCATCTCGCCGCATACCGCCGACGGCATGGCATCCGGGAGCGCACCTCGCCACGGGCCTTGGCTCCGGTCACCGACTGGGGCGGATTGATGGCACTGCGCGGTCTGCGCAAACATCCGTTTGGGTGACTGGGGTGCGCAGCGGCTTCTCCGCGGGGCAGGGGGGCAGCAGGTTCCTCTGCGGATCACCACCAAAGAAAAGGCGGACTCCGCAGGAGAGTCCGCCGGGTGGAAGGTGCTGTTCTCCGTGGTGGAGGGGGCGGGCCCCGCTCACTTCCACTGCAGGAGGAACTTGGTGTAGTAGGTCGTATCGAGCTTCTTTTTGTCGACCTGGGGCTCGCTCACGTAGTCGTTGGCGACGCCGAGGCGGATCTTCCATTGGCTGGCGGCCAGGGGCAGCTCGAGGAAGGAGTCGTGCTGGACACGGTAGTTCGCGAAGTCCTCGAGGGAGGGCAGGAAGACGATCTTGTTGCCGAGCTTCCAGTTCTTCGCGGTGTAGCTGTGGATCAGGGCGAGGTCGAGGGCCGGGGTGCTGATGTCCTCGCCGTACTCGTAGGATTCATACCGGTACGCGAGACCGCCGCGGAAGGTGAGGTCCTGGTTCGACTCCTTGATGACCGCGTAGCCGAGACCGGCGGCGGTATTGGAGTAGAAGTCGAGTTCCTTGATGCGGTCGGTGCCGATCTCCTCGCGCACATACCAGGAGACGCGGTCCGAGAAGAAGGCGGAGTAGTCGATGCCGGCCTTCGCGTTGTCGGCGGAGGTCTCGCCGTCGAGTTCGGCGCGGGTGTACTGCGCGTAGAAGCCGAGCTTGTCCTTCGGGCCGGCCAGGGTGGCGGCGAAGCCGACCGAGGTGGCGAGGCTGTCGGTGTTGCCCTGGGTGCCGACCACGTCGACGGAGGCCTCGAAGGCCCAACGGCGTTCGGCGGCCTTGGCGGCCTTCGCCTCCGGGCTGTCGGAGGGCTCGGTCCAGACGTGTTCGACCGAGCCGACATCGCCGGTGCCCCAGGCGCCGGGGCCCGCGACGCGGACTTCACCGTTGGCGGCGGTGGAGACGGCGCCCTGGATGGTGTTGCCGCCCTGATAGCGCACGAAAACCGGGGAGTCGGTCGCGAGAGTGGCCACGCTCGATTGCTGAATCTTCAGGACGCCGGCGAAGGCGGTCTCGATTTCGACGACGCCCCCAGTGATGCGGAGGATCTTGCCCTGGATCGAGGACCCATCCTTGGTTCCGATGGTGTCGGCAGTGATCGACGGGGCGGTCGCCAAGCCGGCGGCGATCGCCAGCCCGGCCAGTAGGTTGCGGGATTGTTTCATGGTAGTCTGCGGTGGTTTCTGCGGGAGGGGGCGAATCGAGTAGCGGGAACGGGGGCGGGGCAAGCCGTTTGCGTGTCTTCGGCCTCAGTTCGAAGTAATGCTAATCTCGTGAAACACGGGGTGTTCACGCTGCGTCGGGCCGGGCGCGGGGGAAGGTGCAGTCTTGCGCTCAGGTCCGGCGGCAAGTGGCCGATAGAGTTGCAAGCACCGTGATCCCCTCCGCATCCACCCTCGTCTCTCCTCGCGTGAAAGTCGGCAAACCAGACATCCTCCGCGTCGGCCAGCAACTGCCTGCTTCGCCGCGTATCTTCTCCCGCTTGGCCGCCGTGCTGAAGGACCTCAACACCGGGGTCGATCAGGTCGTCGGCCTGGTGAAGATGGACCCGGGCCTGAGTGCCCAAGTCATCCGCCTGAGCAACAGTGTGCTCTTCGGGTTCGCCGAACCGAGCAGTTCGTTGGAGGAGTCGATCAACCGGGTGGGTTTCCGCGAGGTGTACCGTCTCGTCGGCTTGGCGGCGACCAATCAGCTCTTCCCCAAGGAGCTCGCGCTCTACGCGGTGCGGGGCGACTTGGTCTGGGAAAACTCCCTCGCGTCGGCGCTCTCGATGGAGCGGCTAGCGCGCAAGCAGGGCGTGGACGACGAGCAGGCCGCCTATACGATCGGTCTGTTGCGTTCGGCGGGCAAGGTGCTGTTCACCCGACTGGCCACGCAGCCGGGGGTGAAGGTGCCCACGTATCCGGGGGCCGATGCCGAGCCGCATCTGGGCGACTGGGAGCGTGCCCAGTTCGGCATGGACAGTTGCGAGGCCGCCTCGGAGCTCATGGAACATTGGAAATTCGATCCGACGATTCGTCTGGCGATCCGTTACCACTACGACCCGCTGAGTTCGCCCGAGGCTCCCGCCGAGGCGGCGCTGCTCAATTGCGCCGGGTGGGTCGTGCACCAGCTCGGCAAGAGCCTGCCGGGTGAGGCGGCCTATTGGCGGCGCGATCCCGCGAAGCTCGAGAAGGCGGGGATCCTGGCCGAGGCGGTCGATGCGGTCGTCGAGGAAGTCGGCGAGGAGCTGGCGGTGCTCAAGTCGGCGGTGTCGCTCGGTTGAGCGCCCCGGAGTCCGCTGCCCAAGCCGCCCCCCCCGCCCCACGTCGATGTCCAGCTTGGCGACCAGCAAACGCTTCGAGATGGCGTCGCTGGTGGTGCATGCCACGAAGTTGCCGCCGGCTCCGCAGGTCTATGGTCGCCTCGTCGCGGCGATCCACGACGGCGACTGCAGCCTCGATCGCATGGCCGATCTGGTGCGCCTCGATACCGCGATCAGCTCCCAATTGTTGCGGGTCGCCAACAGCGTGATCTTCGGATTTCGCACCCAGGCCGCGAGCATCGAGGAGGCGGTGTTGCGGGTGGGGCTCAAGGAGCTGCACCGCATCGTCGGTTTGTGCGCCGCCTGGGAGGTGTTCCAGGGCGACACCGCTTTGTACGCGACCACGGCCGACCGGCTTTGGCAGAACTCGGTGACGACTGCCGCGGCGATGGAGAAACTCGCGCAGGCGACCGGGGCGGATGTGGCGCTCGCCTACACCGCGGGCCTGTTGCGCTCGATCGGCAAGATGGTGCTGGCCCGGCACGCCGCCGGCACGGTGGCTCCCTTGCCGGACGACGGCACGCCTTTGCCCGAGTGGGAAACGAAGACCTTTGGCGTCAACCATGCCCAGGTCGACGCCGCCCTGTGCGAACTCTGGCGTTTTCCCAAGCCGCTCGCCAACGCCCTGCGCGACCACCTGCGGCCCGCCGCGAATCCCGCGGCGACGGTGCTGCCCCACCTGCTCAATCTGGCCGGACTGATCGCCCAACGCCTCGACCGCGGCCTGCCCGGTGAGGCGTCGCTCTGGGATGCGGATCCCGCCCGTCATGAAAAAACCGGGATGGACGGCGCCCGTATCGACGAGATCGAGCGGGACACGATCTTCGAGGTCGACCGCATGAAGACCATGCTCGACGTGCTGCGCTCCTGAGCCGTGATGATGCGGTCGAGAGGCGAGCGTCGAGGGACGAGCGCCAATCCGTCGGTGACGTATGCTTCCAGCATGAGTGCTTCGCTCGATCTCCTCCGTGATCGGCCCCTCGACGCTGGTCCCTCGTCACTCGACCGAATGCTTACGGCTGAGCCGCAACGATCAAATTTCCACGTCGGCCGGCGGGCGTGGTAGTTGGGCCGTGTCGGCGATGTTGGGCGTGGGCTGGGGAGCGGGCGGGAGCCGGGGATCGCAGGCAGGGACGCCTGCGCCACGGTTGAGCATGCCGGACCGGGCGTGGCGCCGGCCTCTGTGCCGGCGATGTTGGGCGTGAGCTGAGGAGTGGGTGGGAGCCGGGGATCGCAGGCAGGGACGCCTGCGCCACGCGTGAGCATGCCGGACTGGGCGTGGCGCCGGCCTCTGTGTCGGCGGTGTTTGGCGTGGGCTGGGGAGCGTGTACCAGCCAGCTGGCTCCCAGATCCACTTTTCGTACGGGCGATTCGTTCATGACGCCCTTCCTGGCGCTCCGCATGGGCATCATCTCTCGACGGCCGGCGCCCGCGAGAATGCGCGTTGACGCCCCTGCACGCCCCGAGCGAACTGGCGCGCATGTCTTCTTCGGCGAAAGTGCCCGTGGGGCTGTTGGTGAAACTCGGTGTCGGCGTGGCCGCGTTGGCGGTGGTGGCCGTGCTGGTCCTGCGTGGAGTCGATTTGCGCGGGCTGGTCGACCGGCTGTTCGTGATGGTGCGCGAGGCTGGGCCGTTGGCCTTTTTCGGTTCGATGGCTGTGCTGCCCGCCTTCGGGTTTCCGATCTCGCCGTACTACCTGACCGCCGGGGAGGCGTTCGGCGCGCAGTTGACGATGCCCGGCGTGCTGCTCGCCGCGCTCGCCGCCAATACGCTGCAGTTCGCGTTCACGTTCTGGTTGGCGCACCGGGCGTTGCGGCCGGCGGTGGAGTGGGTGCTGTCGCATACCAAGTACCGGGTGCCGCAGGTGAAATCGGAGAACGAAGTCACCGTGTCGGTGCTCACGCGGGTCACTCCCGGTCCGCCGCTGTTCCTGCAAAGTTATCTGTTGGGCCTGTCCGGTGTCCGCTTCCGCACCTACATGTGGGTCTCGGTGCTGGTGCAGGCGGTGATGGGCTCTGCCTTCATCATTTTCGGAAAGGCGCTGATGAGCGGGAAGGGCGGCATGGCGCTGTTGGGCGTGCTCGTGCTTGTCGCGGCGCTCGCCGCCGTGCAGCTGCTCCGCAAGCGGATGGCCAGACGCGATGTCGGAACCTCTTGAACACGCCGGCGCGGAGGCGCTGTCGGTCGGGGAACTGACCGGTCGGATCAAGGCGCTGCTCGAGGGCGCCCTGCCGCCGCTGTGGGTGCGCGGCGAGGTGTCGAACCTGCGCGTGCAGTCCAGCGGCCATTGCTATTTCACGCTCAAGGATGCCCGGGCCCAGTTGACCGCAGTCATGTTCCGGGGCGATGCGCTCCGCTCGAAGGTGCAGCTGCGCGACGGGCAACAGATCACCGCGTTCGGCCAAGTGAGCGTGTACGAGGCGCGCGGGCAGTATCAGCTCATCGTGCGGGTCGTCGTCGAGGATGGCGTCGGCCGGCTGCAGGCCGAGTTCGAGCGGCTCAAACAGCGTTTGGCGGCCGAGGGGCTTTTCGAGGCGGCCAACAAGGTGCCGCTGCCGGCGATGCCGCGGACGATCGGTTTCATCACTTCGCCGACCGGTGCCGCCGTGCAGGATTTCGTCCGGATCCTGCAGCGTCGGGGTTGGCGCGGGCATCTCGTGGTCCTGCCGGCCAAGGTCCAGGGCGAGGGCGCCGCCGCGGAGATGGTCGGGCTGCTCGAGTGGGCGCAGGCAGATCGGAGAGCGGAAACCGGAGAGCGGAAACCGGAAGCGACGCAGCGGAAGCGGCGGCAGCCGGCGGCGCCGGTGGAGACTGGCCTGCTGGATTTTGGCACGAGTGAAGGGCCGGCAGGGCACTCCGGTCTCCGGTCTCCGCTTTGCGCTTTGTCTTTCGACCTGCTCGTGATCGGGCGCGGCGGCGGCAGTCTCGAGGACCTGTGGGCCTTCAACGAGGAGCCGCTCGTGCGCGCCGTGGCGAATTGCCGGATACCGATCGTGTCCGCCGTGGGGCACGAGATCGACTTCACCCTCTGCGACTTCGCGGCCGATGCCCGGGCCGAGACGCCCAGCGGCGCGGCCGAGCTGATCTCGAGCGGTTTCCTGGACCTCGCGGGCCGTCTGGCCCGGGCCGCGGAGCGGCTCGACGAGCTGGCCGGTCTGGCGCTCGCCCGGCGGCGGGAGCGCTTGGCCGCGGCGCACAATCACCTGCGGCTGCTCGCGCCCTCGGCCCAGGTCGAGCAGGCGTGGTTGCGGCTCGACGATCTGGAGAACCGGCTTGGCGCCGCCCTGCGCGAGACGCTCGGGCGGCGGCGCGAGGCGCTCGCCGCCGGGCGCAACCGCTTCGAGCGGGCGTCGCCCGAGATGCGGGTGCGTTTCGAGTCGCAGCGTCTGCTCGGCCTGTGGAAACGGTTGCAGGCGGCGAGCCCGGTCTCGGTGCTCAACCGCGGCTTCGCGATCGTGCGCGACGATGCGGGCCGGCCGGTGGTGCGCGGCGCCGACCTCGCGGCCGGGCAGGCGATCCGGCTCGAATTTGCCGACGGCGCGAAAGCGGCCCGGATCGATCTGTAGCGCCGCGGTCGGGTCTGGCGGTCGAGTGGGGAGATTTCCCGACGGGCGTGAAATCCGCTCGCGCCGCCTATGTGGTTGGGCACAGTCGGCGCCGTGGCCGGAATTCTCCTCATCGAAGACGACGCCGCTGCGCGGCATCTGTTGCGTGTGCTCCTCGAACGCGACGATCATACTGTGTGGGAGGCGGAATCGCCGGATTCGGCGTGGCGCGTGCTCGAGGCGGAGGCCGCGCCGGACCTGGCGATCGTCGACCTGCGGCTCGGCGAATCGACCGGCATCGAGTTCATGAAACGGTTGCGCGGCGACCCGATCTGGGCGGCGCTGCCTATCGTGCTTTGTAGTGCCACTCCGGATCGCGAGTCCGTGCTGAGCTCGGTGCAGCTGGGCGCGGCGGCCTTCCTCACCAAGCCCTACGACTCCCACCGCATCCGGGCGGCGGTCGACAAGGTCCTGGCCACGAAATGGGTGCGCAAGCACTTCGAGGATCCTGTGGCGGTGACGCGGCGGCTGAGCACGGATCGGGATCATCTGGCCCAACAGGTGAAGGCGTTCTTCGCCGAGTTGAACTCGGTCTTCCATGTGGTCGTCGAGACGGAGGAGGAGCGCAAGGCGGCGACCGTGCATCTGGCGGCCCTGCGTCGCACCTCGGCCGAGCTCGGGCTGCGTTCGATGGAACTCGCGCTGGCCGAGTGGGAGAAGTCGGGTGTGGGCGAGTCGACCGCCCCGGAGCTGGTCCGCCGCGCCGCGGTGATGGTGCGGCTGTTTGCGGCGATGGGGGTGTAGCGCTCCGCTTCGCCCGAGGGCCGGCGGGATTCGCCGCCGAACAGTCAAGCGGCGGCGCGTGTGGCCGATGAGTGTGCGCGAGCGGCTCCGGTTGTCCGGGAGGCGCTCGTCCCTTGTCCCTTACCCCCACGCCGATGCGAATCAACAACGATGTGCTCGAACGGCTCGATGCCGTGGAGTTTCCCGCTCCCCAGATTCTGGTCGGGCGTCTCTCGCAACTGCTCAACCAGGAGGCCGTGAGCGCGGGTGCGCTCGCGGCGGCGATCGAGCTGGACGCCACGTTGGCGGTGCGCCTGCTCCGCTTGGCCAACTCGGTGGTGCTGGGTGGTACCGGCGGGGTCGAGACGGTGGAGGAGGCCGTGGTGCGCGTGGGCACCGAATCGATCCGCGATGTGGTCTATGCGCTCTCGCTGGTCGGCACGTTGAAGCCGGCCGGCTTCGGCTATCGCCCGTTTTGGCGGCACAGTCTCGCGGTGGCGCAGGTCGCCCGGTTGCTCGATGCCCGTCGACCGGCGGCCCGATCCGATCCGATGCCCGAAGCCTACACGGCCGGGCTTCTGCATGACATCGGCATGCTGGTTTTCGATCGCGCGCTCGGCTCCCGGTACAAGGCGGTGTGGGCGCAGGCCCGCACGGAGCGCCGGGCGTTGTGGGAGGTGGAGCACTCCCTGTTCGCCCTGGATCACGCCCAGGCGGGTGCGCGGATCCTCGAGGCCTGGGGACTGCCGCCGCGTCTGGTCGAGGCGGCCCGTTGCCATCACCGCGTCGACGAACGCGCCGATCTCGCGGCGCGCGTGGTCCATCTCGCAGACATGGTTTGCAACCATCTCGGGATCCACCACGGCACGGGCTTCATGCCGCAATGCATGGTGGATCCGTCGTGGGAGGCGCTCGGGATCGATGTGGGCGTGCTCCCCGAGGTCGCGGTGGAGGTGCGCCGTGGCATCGAGCGTGCCGATCGCTTTCTTGCGGCGGTATGAGTGGCGTGGGGGGACGGGGTGCGCCGGCCCCGATCCGAGCGGTGTGACCGACCATGGCGGTTCCGGCCGCGCCCGGTGGCCGCGCCCGCCCGCATTTTCGTCTCATTCTTTTTGCGAAAGGGGCGATGTTAGCGGAATCCAACTCGGCCCGCGCCTGCAGCTGTCTTTCCCATCCCCGGCCTTGTGCTGTCGGGTCTGCGGGGGTGGTGGTCGATGGCAGCTTCCATGACAGCCAAAGAACAGGTGATGCAACAGCTCGAGTCGGTCGAGTTTCCCACTCCGCCCGCGATCGTGGTCCGGCTGGTGCAGTTGCTCGCGCAGGAGTTCGTGACCTCCGAGGAGATCGGCGAGACGATGGCGCTCGATGCGGGCATGGCGGCACGGGTGCTCCATCTGGCCAATTCCGTGGCGTTGGGCGGCGCGGCGCCGGTCGACTCGATCCCCGAGGCGGTGATGCGGGTCGGTGTCGATGGCGTGCGCGACATCGTGTTTGCGCTGGCGATGGTGGGGGCGATGCGCCCGGCCCATTTCGACTATCGGCCGTTTTGGCGGCATTCCCTCGCGGTGGCCTTCACCGCCCAGGCGCTGCAGAACCGTTCGCTCGAGCTCGGTGCGTCGTTCCCCGAAACCTACGCGGGTGGGTTGCTGCACGACATCGGCATGCTGGTGCTCGACCGCACGTTGGGGGCGCAATACCGCGAGGTTCTCGAGTTGGCCAAGCACTCGGGCCGGTCGCTGGCGGAGGTCGAGCACGAGATGCTCGGCACCGATCATGCCGTGGCCGGCGGGCGCATGCTCGAGGCGTGGCGTTTCCCTGCCGTGCTCGTCGATGCGGTGCGCAACCACCACCAGCCGTGGGCTTCGGGTCAGGTCATCACCCGGGTGGTTCACTTGGCCGACTTTGTCTGCAACCACCAGGGCATCCACCACGGCACGGGGTTCTTCCCCGCGAACTGCGATCCCAGAGTCTGGGACGAATTTGGTCTCGCGGTGGAGGACTTGCCGCGGATCCTCGGCGAGGTGCAGGGCGAGCTCTCGCGGGCCGAAGCGGTGCTCGCAAACGCATGACATTGGCACAACTTCCTTGCACCCATGGCTTCCGGTTCGGAATTCGTCAAACGCCTCGATTCGGTCGATTTTCCGGCCGCGCCGGAGGTGGTCGTGCGCCTCTCCCGGCTGCTGTCCGAGGAGTGGGTCACCGGTGAGCAGTTGGCCGAGGTGATGGCGCTCGACGCGGGTATCACCGCGCGCGTGCTGCGACTGGCCAACTCCGTCTATTTCCGCGGCAGCGGCGTCAAGTCGGTCGAGGAGGCCGTGCTGCGGGTGGGCGTCGACGGGGTGCGCGACGTCGTTTTCGCGCTCTCGCTGCTGCGCAGCTTCAAGCCCTTGCATTTCGACTACCATGGTTTCTGGCGCCACGGGCTGGCCGTCGCGCAGACGGTGCTGGTCCTGCAGCGCCGGGCGATGGCGCTGAATGCGCCGATTCCCGAAGCCTATGCCGCCGGCTTGCTCCACGACATCGGGATGCTGGTCATGGATCGCACGCTCGGCGAAGGCTACGGCAGCATCATCGCCCAGGCGCGGGAGCAGGACCGGCCGCTTTTCGAGGTGGAGCGCGAGGTGCTCGGCACCGACCACGCGGAGGTGGGCGGCCGGCTGCTCGAAGTTTGGCGCATGCCTCCGGTCTTGGCGCAGGCGGTCGCCGGGCACCACGATCCGCTCGGTCTCGATGCCATGGCGGGGCATCTGGTCCATCTGGCCGACGCGGTCTGCAACCAGCATGGCATCGGCCATGCCGCCGGCCGGCGGAACGCCGTGCCTGTGCCGGAGGCCTGGGAGGAGCTGGGTATCGGGGAGTCCGATCTTCCCGCCATCGTCACCGAGGTGTACGCCGGCCTGGCCAAGGCCGATGCGGTCCTGGCCGCCGCGGCGTAGGTCTGGGGCGGTGGATTTTTCGCGCTTCGTCTCATGCCGGCTTGGCGCGGGCCGCGGAGCCTTCCAGCGTGCGGCGATGCAGATCGAAGTTCTGTGGATCGGCTGGCTCGTCGCCGGCGGGCTGACCGTGATCCTCGTCGGGCTCATGTTGCGGGCCGGGCGGCGCCTGCGGTCGCTCATGGATACGCCGACCTCGAAGGCCCGCGGCGTCTTCATCGGTCAGGTCGAGCTCGCGGGCGCGGCGCGGCGGGCGCAGCCGCTGCGTAGTTATTTGGCGGAGTCGGAGTGCGTCTGGTATCGTTATCGCGTGGAGGAGGAATGGGAGCGTTGGGAGACCGAGACGTACACCGACAGCAAGGGCAACAAACAGACCCGGCAGGTCCGCAAATCCGGGTGGAGCGAAGTGGCGTCGGGCGGCGAGGAACCACCTTTCGAGGTGGTTGACGAAACCGGCTCCGTGCAGGTGCGGCCGGCCGGCGCCGAGGTGAATGCCGAGCGGGTCTTCTCGCGGACGGTCGGCCGGGGCGATGTGCTCTATTATGCGAAAGGTCCCGCGGGCGGCATCTCCGACTCGACCGGCCGGCGGCGCTTCTCCGAGTCGGCGATCCCGCAGGGGGCTCCCGTCTTCGTGGCCGGCCGCGCGCGCGAGCGCGACGATGTCGTGGCGCCCGAGATTGCGGAGGACGCCGAGCAGGAGTTCTTCCTGATCGGCACCCGCGGCGAAAGGTCGTTGACTTCCAAATACCGTTGGCAGTTCTGGGGCTGCGGGGTGCTGCAGCTTCTCCCGTTGGCGGTGGCCTGGCTCTTCCAGTCCGGCGAGGCCCCGGGGCTCCCCCAATGGTGGCCGGCGGCGGCGATCGTCGCCGCGATGGCGCTGCTCTGGTTGGTCTCCTGGTTGTGGATGGCGTTCAACAGCCTCGTCCGGCTGCGCAACCGCGTCGACCAGGCCGCCTCCCTGATCGATGTGCAGTTGAAGCGCCGGGCGGACCTCATCCCGCGCCTGGTCGAGACGGTCGCCGGGCTGCGCGACCACGAGCGCATGGTGCAGGCCGAGATCGCGACGCTGCGCACGCAGGCCGGCGCCACGCCGAAGGGCAGCGCGGGGCCGGATCTGGCGGCGGCCGCGGGCTCGTTGCGCGCGGTCGTCGAAAAGTACCCGCAACTGCGCAGCGACGGGGCGTTCGCGCGCCTCCAGCGCGAACTGGCCGACACCGAGACGCGCCTCGCGCTCGCCCGCGACTACTACAACGAGATCGCCACCCACTCGAACACCCGACGCGAAATCGTGCCCGATTGTTGGATCTCGGCTCTCGCCGGCCTGCGCCATCGCCAACTCTGGCAGGCGGAGGGCTTCACGCGGGCGGTACCGCAGGTGTCGCTGGACGCGGCGACCCCATGAGGCGGTGGCGCCACGGACGCCCCGATGCATCGAAGTTCTATTGTGCGAGTGAACGCTCCGGTACTTCGGGCTTGTTTTTGTTCGATTTAGCGTAAAACTCGCGGCTTTCCCCAAAGAAATCTCATGAAGTTCTCCGACGGCGAATGGCTCCTGCAACCTGGTGTGTCCGCATTCTATGCGGCTGAAGCGCACACTCTTACCCAAGTTGGCGACTCGCTCGTCATCGACGCGCCCACGCGTCCGATCAAGCACCGCGGCGACACCCTCGGCGGTCCGTTGCTCACCGTGACGCTGAGCTCGCCCATGGAGGGCGTGATCCGCGTCCGCGTCGAACACTACAAGGGCGGCAACGACACGATGCCGAAGGTGCCCTTGCAGACGCCCGCGACCGTGCCGGCGCAGATCGAGATCGGCGACGAGGAGGCCGTGCTCCGCTCCGGCTCGATGGCGGTGCGCGTGAAGCGGCCCGGTTGGGAAGTCGCCTTCGAGGGCGACGGCAAGCCGCTGACGAAGTCCGGTTGGCGCGGCATGTCGCACATGCAGATCGCCGACAAGGGCCCGTTCATGCTCGACCGCCTGCAGCTCGGCGTCGGCGAGAACGTCTACGGTTTCGGCGAGCGTTTCACGGCGTTCGTGAAGAACGGCCAGGTCGTCGAGAACGAGAACAAGGACGGCGGCACCGGCTCCGACCAGGCGTACAAGTGTGTTCCCTTCTACATGACGAACCGCGGCTACGGCGTGCTCGTCAACGAGACCGGTCCGGTGTCGTTCGAGGTCGCCTCGGAGCGCGTGGCGCGGGTCCAGTTCTCCCTGCCCGGCGAGAGCCTCGAGTATTTCGTCATCCACGGGCCCACGCCGAAGGAGATCCTCGCCCGCCTCACCCAGCTCACCGGCCGCCCGGCGCTGCCGCCGTCGTGGTCGTTCGGCCTCTGGCTCACCACGTCCTTCACGACCAGCTACGACGAGCAGACCTGCGTGGGCTTCATCGAGGAGATGAAGAAGCGCGACCTGCCGTTGCACGTCTTCCACTTCGACTGCTTCTGGATGCGCGAGTTCGACTGGTGCAACTTCGAGTGGGATTCCCGCGTGTTCCCCGATCCGCAGGGCATGCTTCGGCGCCTCCACGAGCGCGGCCTGAAGGTCTGTGTCTGGATCAACCCCTACATCGGCCAGCGCTCCAAGCTCTTCGCCGAGGGCAAGGAGAAGGGCTACTTCATCAAGCGCACCGACGGCTCCGTGTGGCAGACCGACCTCTGGCAGCCGGGCATGGCGATCGTCGACTTCACCAACCCCGCGGCCAGCGCCTGGTTCGCCGGCCATCTCGAGCGCCTCTGCGACATGGGCGTCGACTCCTTCAAGACCGACTTCGGCGAGCGCATCCCGGTCGAGGGCGTGCAGTACTTCGACGGCTCCGATCCGGTGGGCATGCACAACTTCTACGCCGTGGGCTACAACGAGTGCGTATTCAACGTGCTCGAACGCAAGCGCGGCGTCGGCGAGGCCACGCTCTTCGCCCGCTCCGCCTACACCTCCGCGCAGCGTTTCCCCCTGCATTGGGGCGGCGACTGCTGGTCGACCTTCGAGGCGATGGCGGAAACGCTGCGCGGCGGCCTCTCGCTCTCGCTCTGCGGCTTCGGTTTCTGGAGCCACGACATCGGCGGCTTCGAGGGCGGCGGCCCCGCCGCCGTCTACAAGCGCTGGCTCGCCTTCGGCCTGCTCTCCTCGCACTCCCGCCTGCACGGCTCCTCGAGCTACCGCGTGCCGTGGAACTACGACGAGGAGGCCTGCGACGTGCTGCGCAAGTTCACCAAGCTCAAGTGCCGCCTGATGCCGTATCTGTACTCCCAGGCCACGCTCGCGCACCGCGAGGGCATCCCGATGCTGCGCGCCATGCTGCTCGAGTTCCCCGAGGATCCGGCCAGCGACACCCTCGACCGCCAGTACATGCTCGGCGACTCGCTGCTCGTCGCACCCGTCTTCAACGCCGAGGGCGATGTGAACTACTACCTGCCCGAGGGCACGTGGACGCACCTGCTCACCGGCGAGGTGCAGCAGGGCGGCCGCTGGCACAAGGCCAACCACGACTTCCTCGGCCTCCCGCTCTTCGTGCGCCCGAACTCGCTGCTCGCGTGGGGCTCCGACGAGAACAAGCCCGACTACGACTACGCGGTCGGCACCACGTTCCGTCTCTTCCAGCTCGCCGATGGCGCCACGGCGTCCTGCGCGATCTGTGACGCGAAGGGGGCCGATGTCGGCCGGGTGACGGCGACCCGCCGAGGCGCGACCATCGAGGTCGCGGCCGGCAAGGGCATCCGCAACTGGGCCTTCGAGGTGTCGTACGCACCGGCGAAGCTCACGGTCCGTGGCGGCACGGTCGTCTCCGACGGTCGTGGCGGCGCCCGCATCACCCCGGAGGGCGGCAGTCTTTCGATCGATCTCGGCGCCTGATCGGCGCCACCCCGGTTATTGGATGAAGGCCGCCGCGGCACGTCCGCGGCGGCCTTTTTTGCAACGATGCCGGCCAAGTAGGACCGGTCTGCGACCGGTTCATCTGGATTCGGCCCGAAGCGCTGGCGCGAGAATGCTGGCGTGAAAGAGCAGGCGGGAGTCTGCCGGGTCCAGTCGGAGACGTGGACCTACTTCGGATGCGTTAATTTCGACCTCAATGCCACCCGCGGGGCAGAACTCCCTTGAGAACTCGCCGCAACCGACCGAACTCCCCGCTGTCTCTTCAGCCGCCTCCCCTTCTTCCCCATGATCCGACCGCTTGTTTTTGCCGCCTCCGCTTTGTTGTTCGCTGCCATGTCTGCGCCCGCCGAGAATTCGCCCGGTGCTCCCGTCCAGGGCCAGCCCTTCGACTGGAAACGTAAGGACATCCCCGCGCCCGTCGGCGCCGCGATCCGGCTCAACACCGTCGGGTTCCGTCCCGAGGCGGTGAAGGCCGCCACGGTCTCGGGCGAAGCAACCGCGTTCCGCGTGCTCGAGGCGGACAGCGGCCTCGTCGCGCTCTCGGGCGAGGTCGGCTCTCCGCTTCGTACCGCACCTACCGATACCGACGAGACCGTGCGCGTGGCCGACTTCAGTGCGCTCACCAAACCCGGCAGCTACATCCTCGAGGTGGCCGGGGTGGGCAGGTCGGAGCCGTTCACCATCGCGGCCGACGTCTGGAACGAGCCGTACTACCTCGTCACCCGCGCGATGTACCTTTGGCGTTGCGGCACCGCCGTCGATGCCGAGTGGAACGGCAGGAAATATCACCAGGATCCCTGCCACCTCGGCGATGGCCTGCTCGACGAGGTCGGCGGGCCCGAGGGCGCCGTGCGGGACGGTGTCGGCGGCTGGCACGATGCGGGCGACTACAACAAGTACGTCGTCAATGCCGGCGTATCCGCCGGTTTGATGTTCAAGGCGTGGGAACAGTTCCGCGTGCGCATCGAGCGCGTCTCGCTCGACCTGCCCGAGAGCGGGCAGGGCATGCCCGACCTGTTGGCCGAGCTGAGGTACGAGTTCGACTGGCTGTTCAAGATGCAGGCCGACGACGGCAGCGTTTACCACAAGCTCACCGCCCGCGACTTCCGCTACTGGGGCCCGGCGGAGCACGACACCAGCCCGCGCTACTTCACCCCCGGCGGCACCACGGCCGTCGCAGACTTCGTCGCCCTGATGGCGCTCGGCGCCCGCCACTTCCGCGAGTTCGACGAGGCGTATGCCGATCGTTGCCTCGAGGCCGCGCGCCGGGGCTGGGCCTTCCTGGCGGCGCATCCGGAACACAAGGACGCCGACCTTGCCGGCTTCCACACCGGCGGTTACCAGGCCAACGACTTCGTCCATCGCCTCTGGGCCCTGGCCGAGCTGTGGGAGACCACCGGCGAGGACTCGTTCCTGAAGGAGTTCGAGCACCGCGCGCAGCCGATCGAGTTCAAGCTCACCGGTCCGGATTGGGGCGACGTGCGCGACCTCGCGCTCGGCACCTATCTCTCCGCCAGCCGTCCCGAGGCGCGCAATCCGGCGCTGGTCGGGCATCTTACCGGCAGCCTGCTCGGTACCGCCACGCGCATCGTCGAGGCGTGCCGCGTCAACCCCCACGGTCGCCCCTTCGGCGCCGCCCGGGCCGATTTCTTCTGGGGCTGCAACGGCTCCGTGGCCGCGCAGACCTATCTGCTCCATCTCGCCGACCGTCTCGCACCCGAGCCGTCGCCGCTCTACCGCCGCACCGCCGCGCAGGCCCTCGCGCATCTTTTCGGTCGCAACTACCACGGCCGCTCGTACGTGACCGGCCTCGGCGCGAACCCGCCCGAACATCTCCACGATCGCCGTGGCGACCCGGCCTGGCCCGGTTATCTCGTCGGCGGTCCGCACCCCGATGCGCGTATCTACTACGATGTGACCGCCGACCCTTCGCGCAACGAGATCGCGATCAACTGGAACGCCTCGCTCATCTACGCCCTCGCCGCCTTCGTCGAGCCGCCGGCCAAGTAGGACCGGGTCTGTGACCGGTCCATTCGGACCCGAGCGGGAGGTTATGGCGTGAGTCTGCATGGTCCAGTCGGAGACGTGGACCTACAGCGCAAACCCGCCTGCGGTAGGGCGCGACCTCGGTCGCGCCGCTTCCGCCTTCGCGCTGGTCCCGGGCCCATGGTTTCCCGAGGCCGCGGCGATGCTCGCGGAGAACCCCGATCTCGATGTCGGCGTGCACCTCGCGCTCACCAGCGAGTGGGACGGGATGAAGTGGCGACCATTGACGGCGGTGCCGAGCCCGGTCGGCCGGACAGCGGGCTGTCCGGCGCCCCGGATGCGGCGGCGGTCGAGCAGGAGTTGCGCGCGCAGATCGAGCTGGCGCGGAAGCGTGTTCGCAACGTCACCCATCTCTCGACCCACATGTTCGATCCGGAGGCGCACCCGGCGATCGCTGAGGTCGTCGCCCGCCTGTCGCGGGAGTACGGCCTGCCGATCGAGATGAACGTCTCCCACCTCGGGGCCCTCGGCCGTTGGCCGACCGCGACCGCCGAGGAGAAGGAGTCCGCGTTTGTCGGGCATCTGGAACGCATCGGCTCCGGCCTGTGGTTCATGCTCTTTCACCCGGGACTCGACGATCCCGAACTCGGTGCGCTCCATGTCGAACCGTGGTATCCAAACGGCGCCGCCGACCGCACCGGCGACCTCCAGGTGCTGACCAGCGAGCGCGTGCGCGAGGTGATAGCGCGGCGGGGGATCGAACTGGTGAGTTGCGGCGACCTAGTTCGGGCCGGGCGAGGCGATTTGCCTCAGCGCCATTGAAGGATCATGCAGCGCAACAACCGGATACCAGCAGGCCGGGTGCCATATCCTTTGCCGAGGGCAGGCGTCCTCCGGTTGCCGAGCGAGCAAGTGCATGCCCGGCCTGGGCCTGCGATGTTGGTGCTCGTTTTGGCATGATATGAACTACCTCGGATTTTTCTCTGTTTTGGAGGAGGCAATGCCAACTCGGATTGAACTGGAGGCCGGAACCCAAGAGCACACGCGATCAGGTGTACCGGAAAGACGATGCTTCACCCGCGCTCACCCGCGCCTGGAGAAGCTTCCTACTGACGCGCGGGGCGTTGCCATGAATCAGGGTGGCGGTGGAGGTGCATCACGGCCGAAACCACCACCACGTCACCATCGAGGAAATAGACCACGCCAAAGGGGAACCGCCTCGTTCGGCACCGGCGGTGGTTTTCCGAGATTTGCGCCCAAGCGAGAGGATAGCGAAGGATGCGATCCATCGTGAGTTCGAACTCGTCGAGGAATCGTTCGCCCAGCCCTGCGGACTCGTGTTCGTAGTACTCGACTGCTGCAGCCAGTTCCACCTGGGCGGGCTCAAGTAGCCGGTACCTCATCGGTCTAGCTTGGCTCGCAATTTTGCCACTACGGCTGGTCCTTCTTCCGCCTGCATCTCACCACGAAGGAAGGCCGCCCGGCGGAGTTCGGCTTCGCAGGCCCATGCGGCTTCCACCGTTTTGGTTTCTTTGTCGTCAAGGCTGACCAGCAACGCGTCGGCGAGAAGTGCGCGCTGTTGCGGGTTGAGCCGCATCGCTTCGCTTTCGAGAGTTGCTTGATCCATGGCTGAGAGGGCTTGGGGGGTATGAGATACTTGCGCGCCCGAAGGTCAAACGGAGAGGGGTGGTGCACCGGAGAACCTGAGGGATTAGGGATGCTCCGCGACGTGCCGTGCCATCGCGGTCCTCAGCACAGGCTCGACCCGGATCGCGCGGCGGGTTTGAGTGCGGGCACCATGGCCTCCCCGTCCCGCCGGACATCCTCCTCCCGCGCCGCCGCGCTCTTCAAGGGTACCGAGTCGTTCGTCACGCTCGGGGACTGGCTGCGTTTCGCGGTGTCGCTCTTCAATCGCGAGGAGCTGGAGTTCGCGCAGGGCACACCGCACGCCGGCGACGAGGCGCTCGCGCTGGTCAAATGGGCGCTGCACCTCGACGAGGACGTGCAGCCGTTTCTCGCCGCGCGGCTCACGAAAACCGAGATCGCCGAGGTCAAGGCGCTGCTGGCCCGCCGAGTGGTCGAGCGCGTGCCGCTGGCCTATCTCACCGGCGAGGCCTGGCTCGGCGGCCAACGTTTCGCGGTCAACGAGAACGTGCTCATCCCGCGCTCGTATTTCGTGGAGTTGATCCAGGAGGAACCGGGCCTCGGCGCCTGGCTCGGGCGGCGTCAGCCCAAGCGTATCCTGGAATTGTGTACCGGCAGCGGCTGCCTCGCGATCCTGCTCGCGCAGCGCTATGCCGGCGCGACGGTGTCGGCCACCGACATCTCGAACGAGGCGCTCGACGTCGCCGAGCACAACATCCTGCTGCACCATCTTTCCGACCGCATGGAACTGCGGCAGGGGGATCTCTTCGGTGCGGTGGAGAACGAACGCTTCGACCTGATCGTGGCGAACCCGCCCTACGAGCCCGCGGCGCTCTGCGACGGCCTGTCGCCGGAGCTCAAACACGAGCCGCGGCTCGCGCTCGACGGCGGCACCGACGGCATGGATCTGGTGCGGCGCATCGTGCGCGAGGCGCGCGCGCACCTCACGCCGCAGGGCGTGCTCGCGATCGAGCTCGGCGGCCTGCGCCCGTTGCTCACGGAGGAGTTTCCCGACCTGCCCTTCGACTGGCCGGAGCACGCCGACGGGACCACGGCGGTGTGTGTGATTCGGGCGAAGGATCTGCCGGCGTGACGCGCGCCCGGCCGTTCGGGCCGGATCGACCACAAACCGTTTGCGCGCGTCGGGAGTCTTTGCACGCTTTCGCCTTCCGACACCGGCCGGATGGGGCGGCCGCCGGCGTCGCAGCCAACCCTCCGCCCCGGTCCGTACGTCCAACACCGAAATTCCATGCGTTCGATCTTTCGTGTTCTTCCGCTGTTGCTCGCGTTGAGCGGGCTCGTCGGCTCCGCGTTTGCCGGAGGTTCCATCGCCTTCGCCGAGGCCGTCGCCAAGTCCGAGTACCCCGAGGCCGGCAAGGAGTACTACGCCCGCCATTGCTTCATGTACGAGGATGGCAAGCATATCACCACCAACTATTGGCGCGGCACGCTCGTGCCGATCAACTCGAAGATTACCGTCGTTGTGGCGACCCCGAGCAAGCTGGTCCTCGAGATCGAGGAGACCGGTGAGACGGTGAAGGTGGACAACGTGGCCAAGTACACCAAGTGCGACATGCGGGAGATTTCCCGCCGCATGCTCTCCGCAGACCCGATCGATCTCGACGACTGCGACGAGGCCATGGCCAACGCGATCAAGAGCGGGACCATGCGCCTCGGCATGACCAAGGACGAGGTGCTCATGGCGCGCGGTTTTCCGCCGGCCCACAAGACCCCGGTGCTGAGGAGCGACCGCTGGCAGTATTGGCCGAGCCGGGTCGTCGTGCAGACGTTGGTCTTCGCCGACGGCAAGCTGGTCGAGGGTCGCGGGATCGACTGAAGCGTAGTCATTCAGTCGAGAGACGAGGGACGAGCGTCGAGGGCCGGAGTTTCGGAGGCAGATCGAGAGCCCCCTCGGGCAATCGCCTTGTGCACAATTGGATTGGCGCTCGGCCGCTCGTCGCTCGCCTCTCGGCACTCGACCGAATGGTCACCACTGAGGCGCGTCGCTCGCAGGCCGGTCTTGCCTCGGGCGCCCGGCCGGAGGCACTTTGGGCGGCGATGCCACCATCGCCGCCTTTTTCATTGGCCCTGCGCCGCCGCCTTTTCTGGAGCGCGGTCGTGGTCGCGGCTGTGGGGATCGCGGTGTTCCTGACGCTGTCCCGGGGGAATTTGCGGGATGCTGCCGCGAGTTTTGTCGCTGCCCTGCAGGCCGCCGGTCCGGTGGTGTTCTTTGTCGGCATGGCTGTGCTGCCCGCGTTCGGCTTCCCGTTGCTGCCGTTTTCGCTGGTGGCGGGGCCGGCGTTTGGACCGGTCCTCGGCGTGCCGACCGTGATCGCCTGTGCGGTGGCGGCGGTGCTCTCCAATGTTGCCCTGTCCTACGCGCTCGCATCCCGTTGGTTGCGGCCCGTGATCTTGCGCTTGTTGGAGCGACTTGGCTACCGATTGCCGGAACTCCCGCAGGGCAGTGACTGGCAGATTGTGTGGCTTGTGCGTCTCATGCCCGGGCTGCCGTTTTGGACCCAAAGCTATGTGCTCGGACTGATGCGGCTGCCGCTGGTGCCGTATCTTGTCGTGTCGACCCTCCTGCCTGCCGGCTACATCTCCGGGACGATCATTTGCGGCGATGCCTTGTTCAAGGGGCACATGCGGCATGCCTTGTGGGGCGCGGCTGCGGTCGGGTTGTTTGGGGCTGGCGTGCACCTTTGGCGAAAGCGGCGCGCAGTAGCGGCCCTGAACCGGTCGGTGGCCGCGGAAGAGTCGAGCGATACGGTCTCGTCCGGCTGAGGGCCGGCGTGGTTCCGACAAAGCTCTTGCCGCTCCGAACCCGGATGTCTTCATCACCGAATGATGTTCCTGTCGCCCCCACGCTGTCTGCTACTTGTTGCCGCCCTGCTGAGTGTCGGTGCGGTTATCCCGACGCACGCGGCCGACGAAGGTGACGCCGCTGGCGAGTCGGTTTCGCCGAAGGAGTATCTCGTCGAGGATCTTCGCTTGGACCGAACGGTTGAAGCCCCCGCCGAGACATCTGTCGAACAGGTGAAAGCGGCGGTGCTTCAGTCGTTGGAAGCGCGACGCTGGCTTGTCCATGTGAAGGACGAGCCGGACCGCGTGATCGCGTTCTACGCGCGCCAGCCGGTGATGGTTGCGCTGACGGTCAAGCTGCAGCCCGGGAAGATCGAACTCTGGGTTCAAGGCCAGGGCCCGGCGGCGAAGTTGCACAAGAAGGAGAGCCAGTGGTTGGCCAACCTCGCCCGCGATGTGGCCGACAGGCTTTCGCCCGCACCGGCAGAGCCGAGTGCAGGATCGGGCGACTGATCGCTCCCGCCGAAATGCCTCAGCCGGAGAAAACACGCCAGAACCTGCAGGTTTCGTTCGGAGCCTCGCGCGCCCCTCTCTGGTCGACCGGGTTGCCTGTTTTGCACGGAGATCCGATCGAATCGGTCCTCCGTGGCGGGGTGTTCGATCGACGTGCGGGCGCGTGGACGCTGTATCGGGACGGTCCCTGGCTGTTGGGCGCCGCCTCGGTTCATGTGACGTCCGGGGCCGAGCCGGCAACCCGTGCGCTCTACGACGACCTTTTCCAGATCGTTGGGCGCCGGCGTTTGGCTCGGGTCTGGCATTACGTGCCGACGATCAACCTACCGGAGGATGGCGGACTTGAACGTTACCGCGCCTTCAGTCGCGGGCGCTCGCTCGCTTTCGAGGCGGCGTTCGGTAGCGACTTCCATGGTTTCGTGCCCGCGGCCTCGGCGGTCGGCACCGATGGCGAGCAGCTCGTGGCGTTCTTTGCTGCGACCGAGGGCGATGCCTGGCATGTCGAGAATCCGCAGCAGGTGCCCGCGTATCGTTACCCGGTTGAGCACGGCCCCCGCTCGCCGACCTTCGCCCGCGCGACCGTGGTCGCCGGTAAAGGTGGCTGTTCGGATGTTTTCATTTCCGGCACGGCGGCGATCCGCGGACACGCGACGGTCGCGCCGCACGAGATCGTGCCCCAGCTCGCCTGCACGCTGGAGAATCTCGCGGTGATCTCCGAGGCGTGCCGCGTCGGCCCGGATCTGGCGTGCGGGCGCGCCGAGCGGCGCCACTTCAAGGTCTACCTGCGCCATGCCGGCGATCTCCCGTACGTGCGCTCAGTGCTCGAGCGCGAGCTCGTCACTCCGGAGGATCAGGTCGTGTATCTGCGTTCCGATGTCTGCCGTGCCGGACTCGACGTCGAGATCGAGGCGACGCTGTTCGGCGTGGCGACGGCGTGAACGTGGGGCGGTGCTTCAGCCCGCTCTGTCTGATCGCGTCCAACTGGGCGGCCTGAAGGCACGCCCTACGGCTTGTCGGTCGTCTTCGACGTGGCGCAGGCGTCCCGGCCTGCGGTGTTCGACTCTGTGAGTCTCTGCGGCGCGATCCAACACGCAGGCACGGAGGCCCGCGCCACGGCCGAGAGGCGTGTCTGCCTTACCCCGCCAGCAGCTTCGCCACGGCTTTGCGGTCGGTCTTGCCGCGTTCGGTGACGGGCAGATCCGGCTGCGCGAGAATCCGCGCGGGCACCTTCCACGGCGCGAGCCGCGCCTGCAGTTCCGTGCGCAACTCGGCGCCACCGCGGTCGCTGGCCACCGCCGCGGCCAAGGCGTCGGGGCGGTGTGGATGCGGTAGCACGCAGGCCGCGCGCACGCCGGGCAGGCGGAGCAGGGCGTTCTCCACTTCCGCGAGATCGAGGCGGCGCCCGGCGATCTTCACCGTGCGGCCGGCGCGGCCGAGCAGCACGAGACTGCCCGAGGCGTCGAGCTCGGCCCGGTCGGCGGGAGAGAAGCGCCCGTCGCCGCCGACGGCAGGGCTCTCGACGGTGAAGCGTTGCCCGCGCCGGAAGTGGAGCGTCACGCCGACCAGCGGCGCGCCGACACCGCTGCCGGCCAATGTGGCGTCGCCGGTGCGATCGTAGGTGATGCCTCCGGTTTCACTCGCGCCGTAGAAGCCGTGGACGCGCCGATCGAAACGTTCGTTGAACGCCGTCGCGATCTCGGCGGGTAGCACCGCTCCGGCCGAGATCACGACGCGCAGACTGGCGAGCAGGGCGGGCTCGATCTCGCTGCGGACGAGCGCGCGCAGCAAGGTGGGCACGGCGGGGAAGACGGTGGGTTGCCAGCGTGCGATGTCGGCGGCGAGCGCCTGCGGCAACGGACTCGCCACACACACCAGTGCGGTACCCTGTGCGAGTAGTGGAACCACGAGATTGCCGAGTCCGTACGAATGCCCGAGCGGGATCACGGCGAGGTTCAGGTCGTCGGGGCGGATGTCCATCGAGGCGCAGATCTGGCGCCCGTCGGCGAGCATCTGGGCGTGCGTGAAGGGCAGCGCCTTGGGCGTGCCGGTGCTGCCGCTGGTGAGCTTGAACAGGCACAGGTCGGCGCGCCGCTGGCGTGTGGATCCGGGAAGTGGATGCAGTTTCCCGCCGTGCCAGAACGCGGCCGCGCGCAGGGTGCGGGCCTGGGCCTCCAGCGTCGCGGCCGGCTCGGTCGAGTCGGCGGGGATGGGGATCGCGCCGAGGCGCAGCAGCCCGAGGAAAACGTGGAACCACGGGGCGCCGTTGGGCTCGGCGACGAGCACGCGGCGCCCTGCGAGCGGCGTGCCGGTGCCGTGGGTGTTGCTCCACTGCTCCGCGGCTTCCGCCAGCCCGGCGCGCGACCAGCGCCGGCCGGTCGTGCCATCGACCACGGCGAGGGCGTCCGGCGCCTGCCGGACGGTATTCTGCCAGTGGTCGAGGAGGTGGGGGGACACGGCTTGAGGGTCTTTTGCCGTGCCTCGGGCGGTCGAGAAAAAACCACGGCTTGCTCCGGTTGTTGGCGACGGTTGCACTGCGCAACGTCGGCGCGAGATCGCGGCCGTCCCTACGCTCCCCCATGCTCCGTCTCTCCGAACTTCGCTACCGCTATCGCTCCGACGCTCCATGGGCGGTCGATGGCGTGTCGCTGGAGGTGCGGCCTGGCGAGGTGCTCGGCCTGCTCGGGCCCAACGGTGCGGGCAAGTCGACCCTGATGGCGTTGATCGCGGGGCTGCGGCGGCCGGCCTCGGGCCGGATCGAGCACGCGCCGCGGGTTGCCGCGACGGGCGGCTTCGCGCTGGTGCCGCAGGAGCATGCGTTCTACCCGACGCTCACGTGTCGCGAGAATCTGGAGTTCTTTGCCGGTGCGCTCGGGCTGGCCGGAACGTTGCGGCGGGAGCGCATCGCGGCGGCGCTGGCGGCGGCCGGGCTCGGGTCGTTCGCGGGCAAGCGGGCGAGCGAGTGCTCGGGTGGCATGAAGCGGCGCCTCAACCTCGCGATCGGTCTGGTGGGTGATCCGCAATTGCTCCTGCTCGACGAGCCCACGGTCGGTGTGGACCCGCAGTCGCGGGCGTTCCTGCTCGCGGCGGTGCGCACGTTGCGCGAACAGGGCCGCTCGATCATCTACGCCTCCCACTACATGGAGGAGGTGCAGGCGATCGGGGACCGGGTGGCGGTGATCGACCACGGGCGCCAGCTCCGCTGCGGCCCGCTTTCCGAACTGCTCGCCGGCGCGACGGAGCGCGCGGAACTGCGGGTGCACGGGCCTCTGTCCGCCGGCGTGCGGGCGCGGTTGGTGGCCGAGTTCGGGCTGCTGCCCGAAACGGCCGGCGACGACGGTTGGCTCGAATTCGCGTTGCCCGCTACCGTGACGCTCGAGGCGCTCTTGGCGCAGGTGCGCGCCGAGGTGGGGCCGGTGGTGGCGGTGCGTCAGGGCTGCCGCGACCTCGAGGATCTTTTCCTGCAACTCACCCACCATTCGCTGCGTGACGACTGAGCCATGAGGAGACTGACGAAAGACCAGTGTCGAGGGACGAGTGCCGGACCGGCTGCGGCTTGGTCTTGGGTTGGGGCTTTGCTGGTATTTTCCTTCTACGTGCGGCGCTCGACCCTCGTCGGCTCGACTCTCGACGCATCCATTTCGCCCTGAGATGAGACCGCTGCTGGCCACCATCCACAAGGAGCTGCGCGCGCTCGGCCGCGACGTGCACGGGCTGCTCGTGCTCTTCGTCATGCCCGCCGTGTTCATCCTCGTGATGTCATTGGCGCTTCGCGACACCTTCCAGCCCCGCATCGCCGAGAAGGCGCGCTGGCAGGTCTGGGACGGCGATGCCTCCGAGGCTTCGGCGGCGTTGCGAGCCGCGCTGCCCGCCGCGCGGCCGGTGGCGGAGTCGCGCGAGGGGCTCGAGGCGCAGCTGGCCCGCAGGGAGATCCAGCTCGGGCTATTGATTGACGCCGGCTACGAAGAGGCGTTGGCCGATCCCGAGACGAAGCGTCCACTCGTGACCGTGCTCGCCGAGCCGGGCCTGCCGCCCGCGGTGCTGGCGGCGTTCCAGGCGGATGTGCTGCGCGTGGTCGCTGCCCAACGGGTGAATGCGCTCGTCGATCCGTTTCGCGACACGGCGCGCATCTCGGGTATCAAGTTGCCGGACATGGATCCGGGCGCGGCGGCGGCGTTGCTGGAGACGCGTTTCTTCCGCGCGACGGAGGTCCCGCTGACCTCGGTGCAGCAGAGCGTGCCGGCGTGGCTGGTCTTCGCGATGTTCTTCGTCGTGATCCCGCTCTCCAACGTGTTCATCGCGGAGCGGCAGCACGGCACCTGGCAACGGCTGCGCAGCCTGCGCGTGCCGGTTGCGACGTTGCTGGCCGGCAAGGTCGTGCCGTTCTATGCGGTCAATCTCGGGCAGACACTGCTGATGCTTGCCGTCGGTCATTCTCTCGTCCCGCGTCTTGGCGGCGACGCGCTGCAGCTTGACGTGAGTTGGCCGGCGCTGTGGTTGATGGCCACCGCGGTGAGTCTGGCCGGCATCGGTTTCGCGCTCGCGGTGGCATCGGTCGCCCGCACGACCGAACAGGCGACCACGATCGGTGGCGTGACCAACATTCTCTTCGCGGCGCTGGGCGGCGTGATGGTACCCAAGATCGTGATGCCGCTGGCCATGCAGCGGGCCGCCGCGTTCTCGCCGATGGGCTGGGGGCTCGAGGGATTTCTCGACGTCTTCGTGCGCGGCGCCGGCCTGGGTGGTCTCGGCGCGGAGCCGTGGCTGCTGTTCGCCTTCGCCGCCGCGTGCCTCGGTGTCGCCTGGTGGCGGATGCGCCGGGTGGAGTGATGGGCTTTGGACTGCGGTGGCTCGACACCGCCTTCATCCGTCGCGGCTCGATGCGACGAGGCGGGGCGCGGGCCGTCGAGCCGGCCCGTGAAAAGCGGCGTCAAGCCGCCGCACTCCAAACTCAAATCGCCTGGCGGAGCTTCTTGAAGAGGGCGCGCTCGCGGCGGGCGAGGGCGGTGAGGGTGTCGGCGAGCAGCGCTGTGTCCATCGCGGCGCGGCCCTTGTTCATGCGGGCGGCGTGGAGCGCGAAGTCGCGCCAGCCGTCGCCGATCGCGGTGAGCTCGAGCGAAAGTTCGGTGAGGCGCGCATTGCCGAGGATCGCGGCGGCCTCCTGCAGGAACGCGGCGTAGAGGAAACGGAAACCCGCGCCGCCGGTGCCGATCTCCTCCTGCATGCGCACGATGTGGCCGACGAAGCGCCGGCAGTACTCGAGATCCTTCTTCACCGGCAACCGGCGCACGCGGTGCGCGAGCAGGTGGATGCCGCAGCAGCCCACGAACGGCAGCGGCACGTTGAGCATGAGGAAACAGTTCTTCTTGATCGCGCCGGGCAGCAGCGGCGCGAGATCGGCGGGTGGCACCGGGCCGTCGAAATAGTAGATCAGGCCCTTGGGTGCGAGGGCACCGCGGACGAAACGGGCGCGGCTGAGGTCGCGCGCCGCGCAGCGGGTGGGGCCGTTGAAGACGGGGTCGCTGATGAGGTAGTCGTCGCCATCCTTCCCGTACGCGATGAGGTTGTGCGCGTTGAAATGGAAGCGCATGTTCTCCGGGAAGTACGGGAGAAAGAACACCGAGGACTGCAGGCCGACGAGGCGCCCCTGGTCGAGCAGTTCGTCGAGGCGGCGGCGGCCGTCGAGCGGCTGGCGGAACGTCTCGAAGCGCAGCGGGAGGCCCAGTTGTTTCTTCAGGCCGTTGAGGATGAAGCGCGGCACCATCCGGTACGCGATCAACGGCAGCTGGTTGATCTTCACCAGCGGGATGTACGCGAACGACAGCGACGCGCTCAGGCCGAACGCCATCGCCTCCGAGATCGGCACGCCCTCGTGCTGCAGCAACGAGGAGATGACGCCACTTTCGCAGTGGGCGGACTGGCGGTGCTGGAAGACCTTCGGAGTGGGCTGCTCGGTGGGGGCGGTGGGCATCGGGTGGGCTCAGTCGAGGGTGCGAAGTTGGTCGACGGTCAGGCCGAGGGTGTCGGCGTAACGCGCGAGCAGACGCGGGCTCAGGCGGGCGAAGACCTCGGGGCGCAGATGGCGGCGCACTCGCCAGCGCCAGAGACCGGCCGCGCCGGCGAGCGTGGGCAGGTCGAGACGCAGGCGATACATGTGGTACTCGAGCGGGCTCGCTTCACCGCGCTCGACGTGGGCGCGCGCCTCGGTGGCCAGCTTGGCGAACCAGGCCACGGCCTCTTCGGTCACGGTGACCTCCGCCTCCATGCCGCCGGAGTTGGCGGTCTGATAGTGGCCGGAATCGTCGACCACGTACATGAGCTTGCGCACGCCGCCGAGGATGGGCGAGTCGCCCTCGGGAATTTCGTCGGGGCGCATCAGACGACGGTGAAATGCAGATACGCGCTCGAGAACCGGCCGGACTCGGGCACGAGGCAGAGGATGCGCTGGCCGCGCCGCAGCTTGCCGCTGCGCAGGAGCTCGTCGACCATGAGGAAGAACGAGGCGGAGCCGGTGTTGCCGCGGCTCGAGAGGTTGGTGAACCAGCGCTCGGCCGGGATCGGCAGCCCGATGCGGGCGAGGCCGTCGGCGATGGGCTGGCGGAAGTACTCCGACGACATGTGTGGGAGGAACCAGTCGATCTCCTCCGCCTTCAGGTCGCGGCGGGCCTTGATGGCACCGAGCGGCTTGTCGAGGCAGTACTCGATGATCTTCGCGTTGAGCAGCTTCACGTCCTGCTTGATCGCGAGAATGGAGCGGCGGCCGATCTCCTCGTGGCTGAAACGCGCCCAGCCGACCAGTCCGCCCTGCTCGTCCTTGTCGCAGCCGGCGTACATGCAGGCCGGCAGTTCGTGGGCGTAGGAGGCGACGTCGATCCAGTCGATGCGCAGGCTCGGGCCGTCGGTGGCGGGTGTATCCTGCAACAGGAACGCGCCGGCGGCGTCGGAGAGCATCCAGCGCAGGAAATCCTTCTCGAACGCGAGCTCGGGGCGGGCCTCGAGCTCGTCGGCCTGGCGTTGGGTCTCGGCGGCGTAGCGGGTGCCGCGCAACGTGAGCGACACGGCTTCCGAGCCGGTGGCGACGGCGTTGGCGCACTCGCCCGAGCGCACCGCCAGCCAGGCGTACTTGAGCGCGGTCGCGCCGGCGGCGCAGACTCCGGCGGTGGTGATCACTTCGCAGGCGGTGCCGCCGAGTTCGCCGTGCACCATCACGCCGTGGCCGGGCAGGATCTGGTCGGGCACGGAGGTGCCGCAGGAAAGGCAGACGATGTCCTCGACGCCGAAGCCGTTGCCGGTGAGTCCGCGCACGGCCTCGGCGGTGAGGCTGGCGTTGGTGTAGCGGATCTCGCCGGTGGCCGGATCGGTGACGTAGTGGCGGGTGGCGATGCCGTTGCTGCGCAGCGTGATCTTGCGGGTACGCGAGGGGCGTTCGCCGGCCATGCCGAGCGCGGCCTCCATGTGGTCGTTGTCCACCGGGGCGAGCGGCAGGAAGGAGGAGGAACGGGTGATGTAGACGTCGCGGGTCATGGCTGGGCGAACTCCGCGAGACGGTCTTCACCTCCGCCCGACGGCTGCTCGAAGTAACCTTGGAGAGCCGCCAACTTCCTTTGCAATAGCGGACGCAGCGCCGCTTTCAGGAGCATCGTGATCGGCACCACGGTGAGGATGATCGTGACCAGGAAAACGAGGTAGCATGCGAGCACCGCGCGGCGCAGCGGCGTGCCCGGGCGACCGCAGGCGCGCAGCAGTTTCGACCAGATCCGGAAGCTGCGTTTGCCGACCTTTTCGCTCGCGATCAGCCGGGCGTCGACGTTGCAGGCGCGCAGGCCGTGCAGCAGCGGTCGGGCGCGGCGTTCCTCGTCGGCCGCGAGCGCGGCGTGCAGCGCGGCGCCGAAGCGGCTGCAGCCGGCGATCTGGCCGGCCGTGATGCCGGCGGGCGGGAAGCCGAGGAACGGATCCTTCCGCCCCGTCCACATCCACCGTGGCGTGGTGATGAAGGTCGCGAGCGCGGAGCCCTGGTCGACCAGCGCCACGTGGTCGCAGTGGCGCGCGCCGATCTCGGCGAGCATGCCCTTCACGTCTTCCTGCGCCATCATCCACATGTTGCGGCAGGCGGTGACCGTGACCACGGGCTTTCCTCGCAGCAGCCGCGCGCCGTCCGCGCTGCGCAGAAACGCCGTCAGCGGTGGTGGCGGCGAGAGGTACCAGATCGGATAGCCGAGGATCACCAGGTCGAACTCGGCGTCGGGCGCAACTGCGAGCGGCGCGAGCGGCACGGGCACCTGCGCGACGGTTTCGGGGAACTGGTCGAGGAAGCGCCAGAAGGGCCAAGGAAACGGATACGCCGACGCGGGCCGGAGCCGTTCGCGGTGCACGGTCACACCCGAGCCGGGCGCCAGCAACGGGGCGAGCAACGAATCGAGGACGGCGGAGAGCTGGCCGGTCTGGGAAAATTCAACGACGAGGACGCGCTTCACGAATGTGTGGGGCTGCGGGGAAATGGATGGAAAATGCGGGCGGGAAACTGTCCGGTACTGCTGTCGGTTTGTGGTCCGTTGTAGGAGCCTGCTTGCAGGCGAATCCGAAATCCGGAGTGCCGCTCTGTGTCCGGATCGCCTGCAAGCAGGCTCCTACGGGGAGATGCCGATGGTGCTGCTTCGGGCTCATGGCTGCTGCGGCGCGGGGGCCATGGCCGCGGCGGCATCGGCGCGGAGCTCGGCGCTGAGCGAGGGAGGCAGGTTGCGCGGCTGGCGCGGGTGAAGCGGGAAGTCGCGCTTGGCGGCCTCGAGTTGGGCCTTGTTGGCGCTGAAATAGCGGGCGGCCTGGATGATGCGCGGCGTGTGCTTCACCACATGCCAGAGGCTCCAGCGGTGCGACCAGAGGCGGCGGGCGAAGCGGCGGCGGTAGCCCTGGCTGTCGTAGTAGCGGCGCACGTGCCAGTTGTAGAGTGCATCCATCTCCTCGCGACTTCCGAAGCCGGACGGCTGGAAGACGAAGTTCAGGCAGTTCATCAGCCGCCAGTCCTCGTGGAACTCGCCGGAACGGCCGCTCGCGCACTCCTCCCAGATCGGCGCGCCGTAGAGCGGGCTGAACTTGGTGAGGTTCATGTCGTCGAGGTCGAGCGAGAGGATGAAGTCGCTGGTGGCGCGCACGGTCTCGGGTGTCTCGCCGGGCAGGCCGAAGATGAACAGCCCCTTCGCGCGCAGGTCGGCGGCATGGATCTTCTCCACCGTGTCGCGCACGGCCTCGAGAGTGACGCCGGCCTTGTGCCGGCGCATCATCGCGGGGTCGGCGGACTCGATGCCGAGCGAGACCATGAACGCGCCGGCGCGCTTCAGGTCGCGCAGCATCTCGGCCGAGGTGTGGCCGGTGCGGATCGCGCAGTTGAAATTCATCCCGAGCGGCCGGTCGACGAGCAGGCGGCAGAGTTCGTCGACGCGCTGTTTGTGCGCGGTGAAGAGATCGTCGTAGATGTTGATGTGGCGCACGCCGAAGCGGTCGCGCAGGTGCCGCATGTGCTCGTGGATGTAGGCGGCGGAGTTGAACTTGTGGGTACGCTCGAAGACCGTGCGGTCGCAGAACGAGCAGGTGTACGGGCAGCCGCGCGAGGTGATCATCGTCGCGCCCCAACGTTTCTCGTAGGAGAACAGCGGCAGGTGGTAGCCGCGCGGGAATCCGGCGAGTTTTTCGTAGGCCGGGAAGGGGAGCGAATCGAGGTCCTGGATGCGGTTGCGGCGCGGGTTGGTGCGGATGGTGTCGCCGTCGCGATGGACGAGATTGGGAATGTCCTTCCAGGCGCGGCCCTCGGCGAGGTCGAGCATCGTGCCCTCGCCCTCGCCGATGCAGAGGGCGTCGATCTCCGGGAAATGGAGCAGCAGCGGGGCGCCGATCGAGGTGCCGTGCACGTTGCCGACCACGATCTTGATCGCCGGTTCGCGGCGCCGGATCTCGGCGGCGAGATCGACCGTCTCCATGAAGCCCGCGGTGGTGGCGGAGAAGCCGACCAGGTCGGGCTTGGTCGCGAGGATGGCGTCGACGTTGGCCGCGATGCCGGCCGGGGCGACCGGGCCGAGGCAGTCGTGCACCGCCGTCGGGTGCCCGTGCTGCTCGAGCCAGGCGGCGAGCTGGAGGATGCCGATGGGCGCCATCCGGTTTGCCAGCACGGAGAAGTCGGGCTGGCCGGGGACGAAGTTGAAACCGGCGGGATGGACGAGGGTGACGCGCATGCGACGAGTGGGGGGCGCGGAGGGCGCTGATTGGGAAAAAGCGAAACGGCCGGCGCGGGCGGGATCAAGCGTGCGGAGCAGGGGAGGTTGGATCGATGGCCTCACGGCCATCGCCACGGGGCTTGTGTTGTAGGCCAGGGCGCGGACCTGGCCATTGGCTGCCGGGTCACCCCGGCGGGTTGGCCTATAGCGGAAACAAAACGCCCGCGGCGGCGAACCGGCGCGGGCGGAGTAGATGGCGCTGGAGGCGGTGCGCTCTACTGGCCGTCCTCTGGGATCAGGCGGCGGTATTGTTTCAGGCTCTCGTCCATCTCCTGGAACTTGGGCAGGTAGGCGTCCTTCTTCTTGAGAATGCTCGGGCTGTTTTCGGTGGCCCATTGGTCGGCGGCGGGCTGGCTCATGGTCATGTATTTGCAGCGCTGGAGCCACTCGGCGGCCTTCTTGCCCTTGAGGTTCCATTCGTCCTCGCCGGGATGGAGCTTCAACGGGATGAGCGAGAACCGCGCTTTCCAGGCGCCCATGCGGGCGATGGCGACGGCATGGAAGGTTTTTCCGGCCTCGAGTTCGGCTTCCATGAAGTCGGCGTTTTCGCCGGTGATCATGTAGAGCCGTTTGCCGGCCGGAGCCGCGACGACGAGCTTCTGCTTGGGGCGCAGGATACCCAACAGCCGGGGGGCTCCTTCGGTGACGTCGAAGATGGCGCAGCGGATGGCTCCGCCCATCTTGGAGGGGCGCAGAAACTCGACGACGGCCTGCTCGGCGGAGGGCGCGGGCGGCGGCGTGGTGGCTTCCTGCATCGTTTCCTGACGACCGAAGGCGGTGAACCCAATGGTCATGGCGGCGATCGCCGCGAGGTATTTGAACGCACGAATCATGGTTGCGGTTGTTCGGGGTTGACGGAGTCCGGCCGCCGGGGACGGCGGGATCGCTGCTCCGTAAGGGCAGCCAATCACAAACTCGAATCCGGGAAAGCACGGATTGTGTATGGAATCCCGCGACGGAAACGGGGAGCGGCCTTGCTGCGGGCCCGATTGCGTGATCCGCTCCGGTGCATTCCGCCCGGCATCGGAGCCGGACCGAGGTGCTTCCCCTTCCCCACGACACAATGAGAACCATGACACGTGTATTGTCCCTCCTGCTCTGCCCGATCCTGCTCCTGGGCGGCTGTGCGACCCGCATCACCGCCACCAAGACGTCCAACCCGCCCCCACGCGAGGCCTTCTCCGGCTTCACGAAGATCACGGTCGGCGACGTGCGCTACGCCAAGGAGTGCGCCCGCTCCAACGACAACGACCGGGCCTTGGCCAAGATCGGGGAGAACCTCGACGCGCGGCTCAAGGAGCCGCTGGCCCGGTGGAACGCCGCCGGCGCCGGCCGCGCGCCGAAGCGTACCCTCGTCGTGGACCCGCTGGTGACGGAGATGAAGTTCGTCGACGGCACCGCCCGCTTCTGGGCCGGTGCGATGGCGGGCAGCTCGGCGGTCGTGCTCCGCGTGCGGATCTATGTCTATGAGACCGACGAGCAGATCGCCGCACCGGAGTTCTTCGCCCGGGCCTCGGCGATGGGCGGCGGCTGGACCATCGGCGCGACCGACAATGTCATGCTCTCCCGGATCGCGGACCGTCTCGCCGATTACCTCGAGGCCAACTACGAGCAGCCCGTCGGTGGCCCGACCGGCGTGGATGTGCGCTGATGATGCAGACGAGAGGCGAGCGGCGAGGGACGAGCGCCAAGCCGTCGGTGGCGAGCTTCCATCACGAATGCTCCGCTCGCTCTCCTCTGGGATCGGCCCCTCGACGCTCGTCCCTCGTCACTCGACCGAATGTTTGCGGCTTCGGCGTGAGTCCGGCCGCCGGGCTTGCCGCGGCTCGGCGGGGACGCCTCGCCCCACCTTGAACAGGGACAGGGTTCAGGTTGGCGACTCGCCCCCGAACCAAGGCTTGAGCCCGGGCGGGCGGAGGTTTTGCTCGCTGCTTCACCCATGCCGAATCCGCCCGAAGTCCCGCAACCGCTCTCCCGGTTTCCCGCCGAGGTGCGTGACGCCTACCTGCGTTTCGCCTCGCAACGCGACGAGGCGGCGTTGCGGGTGGTGATCCTCGCGGCGGTGCAGGACTTCATGCCGCGCGACGAGGCCAACCCGCGCACCGCGCCCCTGCGGGCCGACGAGCGCCTGGTCGGGGATCTCCAGTTCGACTCCCTCGCCATCGCCGAGACCGTCTTCTTCTTCGAGGATCTTTTCCGCGTCACGATCAAGAACGACGAACTCTTCGCCCTGCACACAGTCGGCGAACTGTGCGAGTTCGTGGTCGGCCGCCTCCGCGAGCATCCCCCTGTCGCGTGAACCCGCCGCCGCCCGACTCCCGTCGCCCGGTCGTCACCGGGTTGGGCTTCATCACTCCGATCGGCAACGACCGTGCCGGGGTGCTCGCCAGCCTGCGCGAGGGGCGCCACGGGCTCGCGCCGGTCGAGTTCCTCGGCAACCCGAACGTGCCGGTGAAGCTCGTGGGCACGGTGAAGGGCTTCGACGTCGCCTCGACCAACTGCCGCGACTGGTCCTGGCCGGCTCGTTACGAGATCCCGCGCGAGACGCTGCGCGGGCTCGCGCCGCATGGCGTGTACGCGCTCTGCGCGATCGAGCAGGCGCTCGGTGAGGCCGGGCTGGCCCGCGACGCCATCGCGCACGACCCCGACGTCGGCCTCTTCTGCGCCTCCGCCGGTTCCGCGCGGATGCTGCACCACCATCTCGGCCAGCTCGAGGCGGCCCGCGGCGAGCGCGGCAACCCGATGAGCGTGGTCAGCTCGATCTGCGGCACGCTCAACTTCAACCTCGGTGCCCATTTCCATATTACGGGTGCGGTCTGCGGCTATGTTTCCGCCTGCGCTTCCTCGAGCCACGCGCTCGGCGCGGCCGTCGACGAGATCCGGCTCGGCCGGTTGCGCCGCGTGATCGTGGTCGGGGCCGAGGAGCCCACCCTGGAGTCGATCCTGCCCTTCGCCGCGATGCGCGCGCTCTCGACCCAGAGCGATCCGGCGCTGGCCTCGTGCCCCTTCGATGGGGCCCGCAACGGCTTTGTCGGCGCGGGCGGCGCGACGGCGCTCGTCCTCGAGTCCGCCGAGGCGGCGCGGGAACGCGGGGCGCCGATCCTCGCCGAAGTGGCCGGCTGGGGACAGAGCTCCGACGGCCACAGCGTGGCGATGTCGCATCCCGAGGGCGCGGGGCTGCAGCTCGCGATGCGCCGTGCGCTCGCCGATGCCGGAGTCGCGCCCGCGGAAATCAACTACGTGAGTGCGCACGGCACCTCGACGCCGGTCGGCGACCGCGCCGAGGCGCTGGCCCTGCGCGCGGTGTTCACCGAAGCCGGCGCCCGGCCGCGCGTGAGCAGCACGAAGGGCCTGACCGGGCACCCGCTCTCGATGGCCGGCGCGATGGAGGCGGCGTTCTGCGTGCTCGCGCTGGCCGAGGGCTTCGTCCCCGGCAATGCCCACCTGCGCAACCCGGACCCCGCGTGCGAGGGGCTCAATCTGCCGCGCGCGACGTTGGCGGAGGCGCCGAAGCTCGCCCTCAACAACAGCAGCGGCTTCGGCGGCAGCAACGTCTGCCACGTGCTGCGGCGCTGGGAGTGAGGTCGGTTTGGAGTGCGGCGGCTTGACGCCGCTTTCTCTGCCGTGGCTCGACACGACAGGATCCACAGCACTCGGAGAGGGCGGTTCGTCGAGCCGAACCGTCCAAGGCGGCGTCAAGCCGCCGCATTCCAAATAGTCTCCGTCAGTTGCTCACCGCGCCGCAGGCCTCCCACATCGAGCGGGGGAAATCCCGATACAGCCGCTTGAAGGCGCGCTGGAAGCGGAACGTCGCGTGCAGCACGCGGACCATGTCGCGCACCGGGACCGGGCGACGCTGGAGGCGCAGCGGGTTGCGCGCGCCGGCCTCGGCGAGCAGCCGGGCGTAGTTGGCGGCGAACTCGCGCAACGGCATCCGCGTGGGCAGCAGCGGGTGCATGCCGTCGTGCAGGTCGTGCGGCGAATCGACCCAGATGCGCGACTCCATGGATTCGTAGTCGTCGGTTCCCGGAGACGGCGTGCAGACGGTGATGCTGCACTGCGCGGGCGGCATGGCCTTCACGTAGGCGCGCAGGATGGCGAACTCCTCGTGGGTGATGTCCGGCATCAACATGAAGGCGGCGTGCACGGCCACGCCGATCTCGCGCAGCGCCACGTGCGCCTTGGCGTTCTCGGCCACGGTCGAGCCCTTCTTCACGCGGCGCAGTTGCTCGTCGGTGGGGAACTCGAAACCGAGAAACGCGCCGTCGAGCCCGAGCTGGCGCCAGCGGCGGAAGACCTCGGGATGGCGGTTGACGGTCGTCGACCGCGTCCAGGCGAAGTAGCGTTTGCGGATGCCGCGTTTCTCGATCGCCTCGGCGAGCGCCAGCGCGAAGTCGGGGTCGATGAAGTTCTCGTCGTCGGAGAAGTAGACGTGGTCGGTCGGCAGCGCCTCGATCTCGGCGGCGACCTGGTCGGGCGGGCGCGGCCAGTGTTTGCCGCCGCAGAGTTTCGGCACGATGCAGAAGCTGCATTTCATCCGGCAGCCGAAGGAGCTGCGCACCATCGACACGGCAGGGAAGTTGCTCGCCCAGGCCGGCGCGGTCTCGCAGACCCAGGCGCAGGTGTAGCGGCGGTGGTCCCACAGGTCGCGGCGCGGGGTGGGCATCTCGGCCGGATCGGTGAACTCCGGCCAGCCCAGCGTCTTCGCCGGATCGAACAACGCACCCGTGCCGACCACGCCCTCGATGGCGTGCGCCGCCTCGCCCCGGGCGACTGCCTCCACGATTTGGCGAAACGGGCGGCAGCCCTCGCCGCGCACGATCAGGTCGATGGCGGGGATGTTGAAATCCTCCGCCGCGACCGACGCATGGTGCCCGCCGACGACGATGGTCGCCCGCGGCGCCGCGGCCCGGGAGCGCTCGGCCAGCGTCTTCACCAACGAGCTTTCGTGCGAGTAGCTCGTGAACCCGATGACATCCGGCGCGAGATTCCGGATGCGCCGCAGCAGGGCGGCCTCGGGGCGCCGCTGGAGGCGCAGGTCGATCACCTCGACGCGGTGGCCCGCGGGCACGGCGGCGGCGAGGTAGCCCAGCTCGAGCGGCTCGAGCATCTGGAAACGCTGCAGCGCATGGATCGTGGCCAGGCGCGCCTGCGGCTTGACCAGCAGAATGGTCAGCTCCTTCGCAGTCGGGGTCGGGGTGGGGTTGGGTGGCGGAGGAAGCACGGGCCGAAAACGTGCCCGTTTGCCCGGGAGCGACACAATCGAAAATCGCGAGACCCGGCGGGTCGTGGAGTTCCGGTGATCGAGGCTTGCGCCGCCAAACGGAGCTTCGCCAACCTTGCGCCTCCTAAACCCATGGCCGACCCCCTTACCGAACGTCTCAAGCACCTCATCGTCGAAACCCTGCATCTGGAGGATGTGAATCCCGCCGAGATCGAGGAGGACAAGCCGCTTATCGGCTCGGGCCTTTCGCTCGACTCGATCGATGCGCTCGAACTGGTGGTGAAGATCGAGAAGGAATTCGGCATCAAGATCGGCAGCGCCGAGGAGTCGCGTCAGGCCCTCGCCAGCATCAGCAGCCTCGCCGCCTTCGTGCGTGGCCGCGCCGATCCGTCGAAACTGCCGAGCTGAGTTCGGCGCCGGTTGTTTCTCCTCCGATCTGCGACGCACCGAATCGCCTGCGAGCAGGCTCCTACAGGCCGATCCCTCTCGATCCTTTTGATGGCCGTCCCCGCCGACCAACTTCCCGTTCGCCTCGCCGCCTGCGACTGCCTCACGCCCTTCGGCGATGCGGCCGCGACCCACGCGGCGCTGCTGCGCGGCGAACGTGCCCTGCAACCGGTGCCGGTGCTCGGCGCCGAGGGCGGCGACGCGGTGCCGCTGGCGTTGCTGGCCGGGCGCGCGCTCGACGAGGCGTTGCCGCCCGCGTGGCTCCAGCCTTTGGCGACGCTGCTCGCTCCGGTGTCCGGCCCGGGCTGGGGCACGGCGCGTCGCCCGGTCTGCGTGACGAGCAGCAATTTCGGCGTCGGCAGCCTGCATGCCCTGCGCCGCACCGGCGAGGCCGCCCACGCCGCCCACGGCGCGCCGCATTCCTCGGTCGAGCTCGTGCGGCGCACGATGGGTTGGGGCGAAAACGTCACCATCTTCTCGCACGCGTGCGTGTCCGCGCATCTCGGGCTGATCCACGCGCAGCGTCTGCTCGCCGCGGGCGTGGCCGACGAGGTGCTCGTGGCGAGCTACGATTTTCTCAGCCCGTTCGTGGCCGGCGGCTTCCATGCGTTGAAGATCCTCAACGTCGAGTTCCCCGCGCCCTACCAGGATCGCGCCACCGGTTCGATCGGCCTGGGCGACGGCGCCGGCTACGCGGTGCTCACGCGCGACCGTGGCGACTTCGCGATCGCCGCGCAGAGCACGCACAACGAGCTGTACCATTTCACCGCCAACCGGCCCGACGGTGCCGGTTTCGCCGCGGCGCTCGCACCGATCGCCGCCGCCGCGGCCGGCCGCAAGGTCTGGGCCAAGGGCCACGGCACCGGCACGCTCGAGGCCGGTCGGCTCGAGGCGACCGCGATGGCGCAGGCGTTGCCCGGCGCGCCGCTGGTCGGCTGGAAGGGCAGCCTCGGGCACACGCTCGGCAGCTGCGGCGTGGTCGAGCTCGCGGTCGTCGCCGCCTCGCTGCGCGCCGGCCGCACGCCCGGCACGGTCGGCAGCGCGTCTCCGGCCTTCACCGACACCGTGGCGATCGGCGCCTTCGACAACCGCGCGTTCGACGGCGTCGTGTGCGCCAGCAACGCCTTCGGCGGCGCGCACGCCGCGCTCCTCCTCTGCCATGCTTGAACGTTTCATCCAGGCCGTCCGCACCGATGCCCCCGGCGCCGAGGAGGCGGCGGCGACCCGCGCGCGCCTGAAGGACCGCTTCCCGGCCGGCGCCGTGCGCCGCATGACGCAGCTCGGCCTCTTCGTCGGCGCGGTGCTCGGCGAGCTCGAACCGGGCGAGGGCGACGCGCTGGTGTACTCGACGCAGTTCGGCGAGGGCCGCGCACTTGAGGGCTACCTCGACAGTTTTCCGTCGGCCAGCCCGACGCTGTTCCAGACCTCGATCCACCCGAGCGGCGCGCAGCAGGGACTGATCGGCCGGCAACGTTGCCTGTGCGAATTTTTCCCGCTGGCCGGCGGCGCCAACCTCGTGGCCTCGGCCGCGCAGGCCGCGCTGCTCTCGACGGCCGGGCGCGTGCTCTGGTGCGGCGGCGAGGAGATCGGCACCTGGCTGGTGCCGCACGGCGCGGCCAGCGACCGGGCCTTCGCCTTCGCGCTCGCGCTCACGCGTAGCCGGACGGCGGACACGATCGGGCGCGTGGCGCTCGAGCAGTGCGAGGGTAGGGCGAACCGTCCCGGTGAGCCGCGGCTCGGCGGGGACGCCTCGCCCTCCCATGCGGGTGCGCTCCCGCTGGCCGACTGGTTCGGGCTGCTGCACGGGCGCCAGGCCTTCGCCGGTGCGGTGGCGCCCGGCTGGAAACTCCGGCTCGAGTGGTCGTGACGACCCGGGCACAGATGCCGCGCAATCCGGGCCCGAGCTGGGGCTACCGTTTCCTGCGCACGGCGGACCGGGTGTTGCCGGAGTGCGCCTACCGCCCGCTGCGGGCGTTCGGCACGCTGGTCGCCATGGCGAACATGCCGGCGCAGCGGCGCCACTCGCGCGAGTACCTCGGCGCGATCCTCGGCCGGCCGGCGCGTTTCCGCGAGGTGTTCCGGCATTTCTTCGCCTTCGAGGAGTCGCTGATGACGAAACTGCGCGTGGTCGACGGCCGGCCGCACCGCACCGTGTATGCGGAGGGGGCCGGCGATTTCCGCGCCTGGCTCGAGGGCGGCGGGCCGGTGCTGCTCGGCACCTTCCATTTCGGCGTATCCGATCTTCAGGGCTGCCAGATCGGCGGCTACGAGCACCAGGAGGTGTATGTGGTGCGCCAGCGCGTGGGCAACTCGCACGACACCGACAAGCTCGCCGAGCGCTTCGGCTCGCGCCTGAAGTTCGTGTGGATCAACGAGCCCGGCGAGATGCTCTTCGCCCTCAAGGACGCCGCCGCCACCCCCGCGGCGATCGCGCTGCAGTGCGACCGCGTGGAGTTCACGGCCCGCACCGAGGCCTTCGAGTTTCTCGGCGCGCGGCGGCTTTTCCCGTTCACGATCTACCATCTCGCGCTGATCTTCGGCCGGCCGGTGCTCCTGTCGGTCGGCGTGGCCGAGTCGCCCGACCTGGCCACGCTGCACGCCTCGCCGCGCTTCGAGCCGGTGCCCGGCGAGCGCAAGGAGGCCGCGCTGGCGCGGGCCCGCGAGCATTTCCAGGCGTTCCTGCGGCAGGTCGAGGCGCTGCTGCGGAAGGACCCGTACCAATGGTTCAACTTCACGCCGCTCAACCCGGTCGCGCCGGCCGCGCCCGGACCGGCGGAGGTGCGGCCGTGATCCGCCGCGCCTACTACATCGGGGCCTACTATGCCTCGTGGGCGGTCTTCGGCGGCGTCGGCGTGCTGTTGAATCTCGCGAGCCTGCCGTTGCTGCTGTTGCCGCGCACGCCGGCGGGTGCGGCCCGCCAGCGCCGGGTGATCCGTTGGCTCTTCGACTTTTGGCTGGGGTGGATGCACGCCACCGGGGTGGTGGCGGTGCGCTGGCACGGTTTCGAGCGGCCGCCCGTGCCGGGCACGGTCTACATCGCGAACCACCCGACGCTCGTCGACGCGACGTTCCTGCTCGCCCGATTGCCCGACGCGATCTGCATCTTCAAGCCGGCGCTGCTGCGCAACCCGGCGGTGGGGCCGGCCGCGATCCTCGCGGGGTATGTCGGCGGCGTGCCGGGGGTGGACCTCGTGCGCGAGGTGGCCGGCCGGATCGCCGAGGGGCAGTCGTTGCTGGTGTTTCCGGAAGGCACGCGCACGGAGCCCGGCGCGAAGTTGAACCCGTTGAAACCCGGCTTCGCGTTGATCGCCTCGCGGGCGCGGGCGCCGGTGCAGCTGGTGCGGATCGCCTCCTCGCCCGGGATGGCCGCGAAAGGCCGGGCGTGGTGGAAGCCGCCCGCGGTGTTGCCCGGCTGGTTCGACTTCACGCTCGACCGCCGCTGGGAGCACGATCCCGCCCGCAGCCCGGCGAAACTGACCGCGGAGGTCGAGGCGCACCTGCGGCGGGAGCTGGTGCCGGCCGGTGATCGGACGAGTGCGTAGTTGGGCGGCGGAGGTGTTCCGCCCGGCGATCTTGTCACGTAATACGTGACAAAGCGCTTGTGCGCCCGGCGGCACTTGGGGGGCGAGGACTCCGGCCAAGGAGGCGTTGTCGGCGGGGCCGGCGGTGGTTCGAATCCGACCGCATGTCGCCGCTTCCCGGCTTGTTCCGGGTGCGGTGTTTCGCAAGCTCGCCGCACCCACGCGATGGCCGAATCCCCCACACACCTGGTTTTGATTCCCACCTACAACACCGGCGGCGAGCGTCTGCTCGCGACGGTGCGGGAGGCCCTGGCCCGGTGGCCCGACGTGTGGGTCGTGGTCGACGGCAGCACGGATGGCAGCGAGGCGGGCGTCGTCGCGTTGGCGGCCGCCGAACCGCGGCTGCGGGTGCTCGAGCTGCCGCGCAACGGCGGCAAGGGCGCGGCGGTGCTGCTGGGCGCGGAGGCCGCCCTGGCGCAGGGCTTCACGCACGCGCTGGTCATGGATGCCGACGGGCAGCATCCGGCCGAGCGTATCGCGGATTTCATGGCGGCCTCGCAGACCGAGCCGGAGGCGCTGGTGCTGGGCCGGCCGGTGTTCGGGCCGGAGGCGCCGCTGGTGCGGCTGAAGGGCCGGAAACTCAGCATCGGGCTGGTGCATTTCGAGACGGGCGGGCAGGGGATCGACGATCCGCTGTTCGGGTTTCGCGTGTACCCGTTGGCCGCGACGGTGCGGGCGCTGCGCGGCACACGTTTTGCGCGGCGCTACGATTTCGATCCCGAGGTGGCGGTGCGGCTGTTCTGGGCGGGCGTGCCGATGCGCAACCTCCCGGCGGCGTGCCGCTATCTGTCGAAGACGGAGGGAGGGGTTTCACATTTCCACTACCTGCGCGACAACGTGCGCATGGTCTGGCTGCACACCCGGCTCATCCTCGAGCTGCTGGGCGGGCGCTGGCTCAGCGTGCGGCGGGTACGGCGGAAGCATGCGCTGGGGTAGGGCTCGCCCCGGCTCGAGCTGTGCGTGCTTGGTCAATCCCGGCCAGATCGGCGATCTGGCCTCAAGGGCTGAATGGCTTCGCCACCCAGCTAAGGCGGAGGTCGGCGGCCCGACACCTGCGCACGGTCGTTCTCGACGCTGGGCGCTTCGTTTGCCTGAGTCTGGGGGCCGGTCGCAGACCGGTCCTACTTGATGAACCGGTTGCTCACAGTTCTGCTGCTTTTTCTCTGTGGCGTCGCCCGTGCGGCGGTGCCGGCCGCGCCCGGCCCGGAGATCGTGGCCGGGCAGAACGATGCGGCGTGGCGGCCGTTGTTCGCCGCGTTGGCGGGGCAGGGCGCGGTGTATTCGACTTTTGCGGAGAACCGCTGGTTCAACGTGCGGAAGACCCCGGTGGTCCTGCGCGGCGAGATGCGGCACACGGCCGAACTGGGGCTGAGTCTGCGATATACGGAGCCGAAGGAGCAGCTGATGGTCGTCGACGAAAAGGGCCTGCTGCTGCGCGACGAGAAGGGCCGCACGCGCAAGATGGCGGCGGACCCGAAGGCGCCGCGCATGGACACGGCGTTGCTGCCGGTGCTGCGTTTCGATCTGCCGGAACTGCTCGCCCTGTTCACCCTCCATGCGGCGCGCGACGGCGAGGATTGGCGCCTCGATCTCGTGCCGCGCACGCCGGAGCTGGCGCGCAGCCTGAGCGTGGTCGTGGTCGAGGGCGCGGGACAGGCGGTGCGCCGCCTCGAGTTCCGCCGCTCGGCCAAGCAACGCGTCGAGGTCCTCATCGAGGAGACGAAGACCGGCGTGACGTTTTCCGAGGACGAGGTGAAACGGTTTTTCCGCTGAGCGCCATGAACCCGTTGCGCAACAAATGGGCGGCGCGGGGGCTGCTGCTGTTGGGCGTCGCGTTGGCGGGGCTCTGGCTGGGGCGGCTCGACTACGCGCGGAAGATCTCGACCGATCTGCTCGACCTGATCCCGGCCGACGAGCGTTCGCCGGAGCTCGCGTTGGCGCGCACGCTGGCGAGCGAACGGCAGGCGCGGGTCGCGCTGTTTGCCCTCACCGGACCCGAGGCCGGGCAACGGGCGCGGGCGGCGGAGGTCTTTACCGAGTCGTTGCGGGGCGATCCGGCGTTCGCGGAGGTGCGGTCGATGGCCGACACCGGACCGCGCGACGCGCTGGGGCGCAGCCTCTTCGCCCGGCGTTTCGAGCTGCTGCTGCCCGGGTGGCTGGCGGCTCAACGACGCGAGTACGCGGCATCGGGTGCCGCGCAGCCGTGGCCGGAGTGGTTGGCGGAGCGGAGCGCGGCGCGTCTCGAACGTTTCCTGGAACAGCCGGAGGCGATGGCGTTCCAGGAGCTGCTGCCGGCCGATCCGCTGTTGCTGTTGCCCGGTTTGGTCGAGCAGATGCCGGGCTTCGCGGAGAGCGCGGGCGATGTCGGCGGGCGGGCGTTGGTGTGGTCGCGCACGAGCGCGGCGCCGCTCACGCCCGAAGGCCAGGAGCCGGTGATGGCGGCGGTGGACCGGGCGCTCGCCGCGGCGCGTGGTATCGAGCCGGCGACCACGGTGGAGTGGGCGGCGATCGGGCGCTTCGCCGCGGAGAGCCGGCACCGGATCGTGGGCGAGGTGACCTGGCTCAACCTTCTTTCGTTCGCGGCGGTGCTGGCGATGGCGCTGCTGTTCCTGCGGCGCGCGCACCAGGCGCTGCATCTCGTACCCGTGGTGCTGGGCGCGCTGCTCGGCGCCTGGGGCGGCACCACGCTGTGCTTCGAACGGGTGCACGCGCTCACGTTTGTCGTCGGCTCGTTGTTGGCCGGCGTGGCGGTGGACTATGGTTTCTATCTTTTTCTCCAGCCGCCGCGCACGCCGGACGAGCCTTACCACGCGAAGGTGCGCCGTGTGATCAAGCCGCTGCTGGCCAGTGCGCTCACGACGGTGACGGGTTTCTCGCTGTTGCTGCTCTCGGAGCTGCCGCTGATCCGGCAGCTCGGTGTCTTCGTGGCTTGCGGACTCGTGGCGGCGCTGGCGACGGCGCTGTTGTGGTTCGCGCAGGTGGGGCGGCCGTTCTCGGAGACGCGCCCGTGGGCGAAGCGCCGGTTGGCGGCGGGCAACCGTGTCGCCGGAAATTGGGCGCGCGGGGTGCTGGCGGTCGGTGCGCTGGTGGTCGTGGCCGGCGTGGCCCGGCTGCACTGGCGCGACGACATCCGCGAGCTCGAGGCGATGCCGCCGGAGCTGCGCGTGGAGGCGCAGTCGGTGCGCGCGCTGTTCGGCGAGACGCCGCAGCGCGCGGTCTATCTCACGCGCGGGGAGTCGCCCGGGGCCGCGCGGGCGGCGTTGGCGGCGTTTCTCGACTGGCATGGGCGCACGTTTGGCGGTGCCGCGGTGGCATCGCTCGGGCTCGCGGTGCCGACGCCGGCGGAGTGGGCGGCGGCGGCGGCCGCCCGGGGCGGACTCGTGGAATTCGATTCCCAACTACGCGACGCGCTGGAGCGGCACGGCTTTTCGGCGGACGAATTCGCGCCATTCTTCGCGGCGTGGGCGCAGTGGTGGGCGGCGCCGGCGGGCGAGCCCGATGCGGCGGTGCGCGGGCTCGCGGAGTCGTTGGAGGGGCCGCTGGCGCTGACGCTGTCGGCGGAGGCGGGCTCGAGCTGGTTTCTCACCATTGCGGAGCATGCGCCGGGCGCGGAGCCGCCGCCGGAGTTGGCGACGGTGGGGCTCGATCAGGTGCAGTCGCTCAACCGGCTGTTTTCCCGGTACCGGGTCTCGGCGCTGCGCCTGAGCGGGCTCGGGATGGGGCTGGTCGGGTTGAGCGTGGTGCTGCTCTACGGTTGGCGACGGGGCGGACTGATCTACGCGGTGCCGGCGGGCGCGTGTCTGTTCGCCTTCGGGGTGCTCGGGCTGGTGGGGCAACCGCTCAATCTGTTCCATCTGCTCGGGGCGTTTCTCGGGATCTGTCTCGCTCACGACTATGCGATTTTCGCCGCGGAAAATGCGGCGCGCGGCGAGGAGCCGCCGCCTTCGATCCGGTTGTCGGCGCTGACGACGGCGGCTTCGTTCGGGGTGTTGGCCTGCAGTCGGATTCCGGTGGTGGCGGCGCTGGGCGCGGTGGTGGGGTTGTCGGTGATCGCGGCATTGGTGGCGGTGGAGTTGGGGCCGCTGCTGCGAGGGCGTGATGTTCGGACTTGAGCCGCGGCGGGATTGTGAACACCTAGAGCGCTTCATGTCGCCCGCTACCCACGGGGCGGCCCCCGCCCGGGTGCTGCTCGTCAACCTCAACAGCTACGATCAACCCTATCCGGTGTACCCGGTGGGTCTGGCGTACATCGACGGGGCGTTGCGGGCGGCCGGGCAGGAGAGTTTTCTTTGGGATGCGCGCATGGCGACGGAGTCGCTCGAGGAGTGTGTGGCGCGGTATCGCCCGGATTTCGTGGGCCTGTCGATGCGCAACATCGACAACGTGCAGTGCCACAACCCGAAGTCGTTCATCCACGAGCTGGTGGGTTTCAGCTCCCGGTTGCGGGCCGCAACCGCGGCGCCGATCATTCTCGGCGGCAGCGGCTTTTCGGTGTTTCCGCGCGAGATTTTCGCGCTCGGCGGGATCGACTACGGCATCCACGGCGCGGGCGAGCTCCCCTTCTTGAAGCTTGTGGCGGCGCTGCGGGCCGGGGCCGACGAGGCGGCGCTCGGGGCGATCCCCGGCGTGGTGTTCCGCGGGGCCGACGGCGCGGTGCGGGCGGTGCCGCCCAACGCCGGCGACACGGCGTTCTCGACGCCGCCCCATCACGATCCCGGGCTGATGGCGGCGTATCTCGCGCAGGGCTCGTTGCCCGGGGTGCAGACGCAGCGCGGCTGCCCGTTGCACTGCTGCTACTGCACGTATCCGTTGATCGAGGGCGACCGCAGCCGGTTCCTCGGCGGGGAGGCGGTGGTGGCGGAGCTGCGGCGGCTGAAGGAGCTCGGGGTGGGGTACGTGTTTTTCGTCGATTCGGTCTTCAACACGCGCACCGACCATGTGGTCGAGGTGTGCGAGGCGCTCATCCGCGCCGACCTGGGCATCCAGTGGGAGTGTTTCCTGCGGCCGCGCGGGATCACGCGGGAGCTGCTGCGGCTCATGCAGCGGGCGGGCCTGAGCCATGTCGAGTTCGGCTCCGACAGCTTCTCCGATCCGGTGCTGCGCAGCTACGGGAAGAGCTTCACGTTCGACGAGATCCGCTTCGCGAGCGAGGAGGCGCACGCGCTCGGCCTGCGGTACAGCCATTTCATCATCTTCGGCGGGCCGGGCGAGACGTGGGCCACGGTCGAGGAGACGCTGGCGCGGGCGAAGACCCTGCCCGGTGCGTACTATTTCGGTACGCTCGGCATGCGGATCTACCCGGAGACGCCGTTGTGGCGCCAGGTCGCGCCCGAGGCGCGGGGCGAATCGGCCGGCGACTACCTGCTCGAGCCGCGTTTCTACATCGCGCCGGAGTTCACGCTCGAGTCGCTGCACGGGCGGCTGCGCGAGTACCAGAAGGAGAATTCGAACTGGGTCGTGGGCGATCCGCCGCCGGCCTTCGTGGAGACGATGAGCAAGCTCCGGCAGCGCGGCGTGCGTGGTCCGATGTGGGAATACGCCGAGCTGTTGCAGCGCATGCAGGGCGGGTAGGGCGGGCGCGGTTTCGCGCCGCGCCTTTCGCGGCTCGGCGCGTCGATCAGGGCTTCGGGGGCGGCACCGAGTTGAGCCCCTTGGGCTTCTTGGCCGGGATGATCGCCACGTTCTGGAACAGGACCGTGCCGGCGCCGGAGAGCACTTCGGCCTGCTCGACGCCGCTGAAGGTGCAGTTGCGGAAACGCAGGTTGTCGATCGTGGCGCCGGGGAACCCGCGCACATGGAGCACGCGCGGGCTGGCCGAGGAGCGAACGTGCTCGAGGTGCACGTTGCGCACGGTCGGCATGAAGTCGCCCTTCGCGCCCTCCTGATAGAGCAGGTCGATCGTGAGCACCGCCTCGCCGACCCGGCCGATCTCGACGTTGCGCATGAAGACGTTTTCCAGCACGCCGCCGCGCACGGCGTTGCTCTTGAAGCGCAGGGCGCGGTCGAGATTGGGGCTGTCCATCGTGCAGTTCTCGACGAAGACGTTGCGGATGCTGCCGCTGCATTCCGAGCCGAGCACGACGCCGCCGTGGCCGTCCTTCATCGTGCAGTTGCGCACGACGATGTTCTCGCTGGGCACGCCGATGCGGCGGCCGTCGTTGTTGCGGCCCGACTTGATGGCGATGCAGTCGTCGCCGGTGTCGAAGACGCAGTCCTCGATGAGCACGTCGCGCGACGACTCGGGGTCGCAGCCGTCGTTGTTGCCGCCGTGGCTGCTGATCGTGACGCCCCGCACGGTGACGTTGCGGCAGAGCACGGGGTTGATGATCCACATCGGCGAGCGGAGGATGGTGACGCCCTCGATCAGGATGTTCCGGCAACGGTAGGGCTGGATGAAGTTTGGCCGGAGGAAGGCGCCGTCGCCGAACACACGTTCGGCCACCGGCACGCCGGCCTCGCCCAGCTGGACGAGACGGTTGCGCGCGGCGGCCTGCTTCTGGGGCCGGTCGCCCTTGCGGTTCCAGCTCCACCAGTTGTCGAGCGCGGCCCCGCCGTCGAGTATTCCCTTGCCGGTGACGGCGATGTTCTCCTGCTCCCAGGCGTAGAGGAACGGCGAGTAGTTCATGCACTCCACGCCTTCCCAGCGGGTGTAGACGATCGGATACTTCGTGAGGTCGAAGACCCAGCGCAGCGTCGCGCCCTCGCTCACGTGGAGGTTGACGTTGCTCCTGAGGTGGACCGCTCCGGTGAGCCACTCGCCCGCGGGCACGACGACGCGGCCGCCGCCGGCCCGGGTGCACGCCTCGATCGCGGCGCGAATCGCCTCCGTGGCATCGGCGCCGGGCCGGGCGCCGAAAGTGGTGATCGGAAAATCGCGGTCGGGGAAGCTCGGCGCCTGGATGCGGGCGAGCACCTCCTCGTAGGCGCCCCAGCCGCGTGTCGCCACATTGGCGACCCCGGCGGCATGATCGGTGGCGAGCAGCTGTTGCAGCGCGATGCCGGCGAGGATGAAGGGGCCGACGCCCTTCGGGTCGTTGTCGATGATCCTTTCGCTGACGTAGTACTCGAACGAACCATCGCGGGGCCGACCTTGGGAGGTCGTGAAACCGAGGCCGGCGACCGAGCAACATTGCGTGAGGCGAACGGAACCGTCGGCATCGGTTTTGACCAGATCGCGGATGAGGCCCTCGTAGCCCTTCAGAACGGCGGGCAGGTACTTCTCGCGGGAGAGGTAGCCGCGGTCGATGCCCTTTGCCAGGGCGTAGACGAACATGCTGGAGGCGGTGGCCTCGAGGTAGTTGCCCTCGCGTTGGCCCTGGTCGAGCACCTGCCACCACAAACCGGATTCGGGGTCCTGCCAGCGCACGATGCCATCGGCCACGCGGCGGAGGATCTCGTTGATGCGCTCCACCTCCGGGTGCGTGGGCGGGAAGAAATCGAGCGAATCGACCAGCGCCATGGCGTACCAGCCCTCGGCGCGGCCCCAGAAGTTCGGCGAGCGGCCGGTGTCCTTGTCGGCCCAGGACTGCGCCCGCTTCTCATCCCACGCGTGGTGATGCAGTCCGGTCTCCGGGTCGTAGGCGTGCCGGTCCATCAGGACGATCTGCGCGGCCGCCTCGTCGAACAGCGCCGGCTCCGCAAAGACCTGGGCATACTGCGCCAGGAACGGCGTCGCCATGAACAGGCCGTCGAGCCACATCTGGTAGGGGTAGCGCTGTTTGTGCCAGAAGCCGCCGTCGCTGGTCCGTGGATGCTGTTGCATCTGTCGGTGCAACGTTTCGAGCGCCGTCTTGTACCGGGCGTCGCGAATGCCCTGTTCCCAACGCAGCAGCAGCACCTTGCCGGGCGGGATCAGGTCGATGTTGTAGTCCTCCATCCGGTAGGTCGCGATGGAGCCGTCGGGCTGCACGAACGAGGTCGCCGTCTGGGCGCCATAGTCGGCGTAGGCGGTCTGGCCCGTGCTCTCGGCGAGCTTGAGCAGCGAGAGACCGATCAGCGACGAGGTGTAGTTCCAACTCGCGCGCGGGCGGCTGCCGCCGTGGAACATCGTGTCGCCCTTGCGGGCCATTTCCGAGTCGGCCATCCGGCGCGACCAGTCGAGGGGAGTGGCGTCGCCGAACGTACGCACGGGCTGCTCGGCGAGCAGCGCCGGCGCCAGCAACGCGGCCGCGAGGAGAACCAACGAACCGAAGGAGCGGGTTTTCATGATGGAAATCGAGGGGGTGGGGAGGGCGCGGGGGTGGGGTAGCGGCGCTCAGCGCACGAGCGTGGCGGCCATCAGGCCGACGACGACCTCGTTGGCGAGGGCGCGCACGGTGAGCGAGCGCAGTTCGCGGTCGGGTCGTAACGGAAGCGCCAACACGGTGGCCGCGCCGCCGGGGATGCGGCCGCCAAGGCCCTTGAAGCCGAGCGGATCGAGTGCGCGAACCTCGCCGGTGGCCAGGTCGACGCGCGCCGGGAGCGGCCCGGGCCGGCGGAACTGGTAGTCGTCGATGAAATAGTCCTGCTCGATCGGCCACCAGTTGGTCGGGTTTTCGAGCGCGAGGCGTTCGCTCGAGCCATCGGCATAGTTCACGACCACCTCGCCGTTTTCGAAGCGGCTCTGCATGTGGTTGGTCGAACCGGCCAGCAGGAGGAAGACGCCGTGGGCGCGCCCGTCGAGCGGCACGTCGAGCTCGCGCGGGTAGTTGTCCCATTGGGAGACGAATACGATGTTGGCGGCCTCGGGCTCCGAGGGAGTGGTCAGCGGTACACCGTTGGGCAAAACGATCCGCCCGCCGTGGCGCGCGGCGACAGCTCGCAGCCCGGAGTCGTCGATCTCGGCCGTGGCCTTCACGCCGCCGGCCCAGCCGCCGATGCCCTGCTTGGGCAGCGCGAGCGAGACGAACGGCGAACGCGGCGAGCGGTACTCGTTGCGGAAAATCTGCGTGACGCGGTCGTTGAAACGGCCGGAGAGATCGACGCCCTCGAAACGCGCTCCGGCGGGCAACTCCGGCCAGGCGCAACCGTCGACGGCCGGCGCCGCCGGGTCGGGCTGCGGCCACTGTGCACCGGCATCGCGGGGCGCCAGCCAACGCATCGCGCCCTGCGCGACCGGCGCGAACGTGGGAGCGGGGCCGGGCGTCGTCTCCAAGGTCGGCGGCGCGATCGGCGCACCGGCCCAGGTGATGAGGATTTCGTGACGATGGCCGGCCGGGCTCGGGATCAGGATCCGCGGCGCACCGACGGCGTCCTCGATCGGCGCCCAGGTGGCGTTGTCGCCGTTGATCGCCAACGAGCCGACGCGGTCGCCGCGCGCCGCGAGCTCGAGCCGCAGCGCCAGCGGCCGGGCGAAACGTTGCGTGATGACATAGTGGTCGGTGGCGCCGTCGCGGGTGAAGCGCACGGAGAAGTCCGGATGGCGCATGCTCGCGCGGTTCCACTCGGCGGGGAAGCCGGGGCGCACGCGCAGCTCGCCCCCGATCACGTCGGGTTGCATGCCGAACAGCCCCTCGACCAGCGCGCGGGAGAGCACGCCCGAGCCGTCGGCGAAGTCGCGCTGCGATTCCCGCCGATAGACGTCGAGGTACGACATCGAGCCGACGTTGCCGGGGGAGATGCCCAGGTACATCGCGGCGGTGAGGGCGCCCTTGGTCAGGCGCCACGCCTTCTCCGGCCGGCCCGCCTGCCAGAAGCCGAGCGACGTATGCACGATCTCGGACAGGACGACGTTGTTGATCGACCAGGTGTAGGGCATCCAGTTGGTCGTCGAGACGACCTCCAGGCCCGCGGGCACGCCGGGGCCGTGCACGGGCAGGTGCGGGATCTCGGCGTCGACCTTGCGCGCCATCGTCCAGGCCTCCTGCGGTGTCGGCACCGCCGAGTCGAGCGTGTGGTAGAAAGTCCACAACGCCGCGGCCGGGTGCACGCGCTGGAGGCCGAGCAGGTCCTTGTGCTCCGCGAAGCCGCCGGGGCCGGGCAACCAGAGCAGCTCGCGCATCGCCCGGGCGATCAGCGCGGCTTCCCGTTCGTACGGCGCGGGATCGCGGCCCAGCCAGCGGGCGAGCCGCGCGGCCTCGTTGTGGTGGTGGAAATTGTACGCGCTGGCGTGCGTGGCGCCGCCGCCGTGGTACTGCAGGTCGTCGCTGGCCCAGATCGCGGCGTAGGCCTCGTACAGCGGCAGCTTCTCCGGGCCGAACTCGCGGCGGAAGAGCCGCCGCTCCCAGGCGAGATGCCGCTCGATCACGGGCCACATCCGCTCGGCGAACTCGCGGTCGCCGGTCCAGCGCAGGTGCCGGAAGAGCGCGTCGATGCCGACGAGGTTCATGTCGTAGTGCGAGTTCGTGAGGTCGCCGTTGCTGTGCAGGCCGGTCTCGTTGCGGGCGAGGTTGGCGTCCTCGTCGGCCGGCGGGAGCGCGGGCGGAATCGCGGCCGTGTTCTGGCGTCCGGCCCAGTATTCGAAATTGCGTTTCGCACGATCGTGCCAGCCGAGCGCATCGAGCGCATAGGGGCCGCGCCAGCCGAGCAGCCGCACGCGCCACGCGATCGCGCCGTGCATGATCGCCTGCTGCGGCTCGTCCCACGCGGCGTCGGCCGCGACGTTGAGCGCGCCGACGGCGGCATCGAGGAAGGGGTCGGGCGTGGCGACCTCGACCCGGTGGCGCAGTTGGCGGAAATGGCGTTCGGCCGCGGCGAAGCGGTGCGGCAGCTCCGTGGCGGCGACCACCGGCGCGGGCGCCGCCGCGGCGGCCTCGGCGATGGCCTCGTTGCGCTCGCCGGACGAG
>JAEZUE010000052.1 GCA_023443455.1 Verrucomicrobiota bacterium | reverse complement strand
GACCGGCGATGGTGCCGGCGTCCTTGGTGGCCTGGCGCTGGGCGTCGTTGAAATAGGCGGGGACGGTAATGACGGCCTTCTTGACGGGCTCGCCGAGGTAGGCTTCGGCGTCGGCCTTCATCTTGGCGAGGATCATCGCCGAGATCTGCTCGGGAGCGAAGCGCTCGGTCTTGCCGCCGACGTCGACTTCGATGTAGGCGTCGCCGTTCTTTCCGTCGACGACGCTGAAGGGCATGTTCTTGGCCTCGGCCTGGACCTCGGAGAACTTGCGGCCGATGAAGCGCTTGGCGGAGAAGACGGTGTTCTTCGGGTTGGTCACGGCCTGGCGCTTGGCGGCCTGGCCGACGATACGCTCGCCGGTCTTGGTGAATGCGACGACGGAAGGCGTGGTGCGGGCGCCTTCGGCGTTGGGGATGACGACGGGCTCGCCGCCCTCCATGACCGCCATGCAGGAGTTGGTGGTGCCCAGATCGATGCCGATGATTTTGCTCATGTTAAATGCCTCGGGAAAAGGTGTGCGCGATGGTTAGTCGGTAATGTGGATGGTGTATCTCTTGCAGGTGCGGTGCCAGTGGGGTTTCGGAGTTGTAAAACCAAGTATGACAGTGGGTTAAGGCGCATTCCGATCTGTGCGCGGCGTGCGCGGGTGTGCCAATGGTCGACCGTGGTGTGACACAATGGCAGGTGGGACTGAGGTGGTTCACTTGTCGGTGGCACACCTGTGGCACGGTTGCGGGAGGCGGCAGCGTTCGGTTCCGACGAAAATCTGTTACGATCGTAACAGATTTTCGTCGGTGGCTCCGGTTCTGCGTCAACGACGGGGCTCGTTTTGAGCGGGTGTTGTTCGCCTCACGGCGTCGCCTAAGCCCCGGCTCTTCCCCGATGCCGTTGCGCTGCGGCGTTGGGTCTCGGCGAATTTTGCAAACGCGGACGAGTTGGTTGTCGGCCTCTTGAAGAAGGCGACCGGGGTGGGAGGCGTCACCGACCTGGAGGCTCTCGACGATGCGCTCCGTGTCGGCTGGATCGAAGGCTTCCGGCGACGGCTCGACGACGCGTGCAACTCGGCACGCGCGGTTGATCGCCGCCCGTGCGAGGGACGGCGATTGCTAGGGTGAATACTTCTACCGGGCGTCGGTCGACTCCAACCAGAGCTGCTTGAGGGGGCGGCGGTCGATGGCGTTGCCCGTCCAGCCGCGCACGGCCGGATCGACCAGGTAGAAGTTCGTGTAGTGGTAGAGTGGGATGATCGGCGCCTCGTCGAGCAGCAACGCCTCGGCGCGGGTGAGGGCGGCAAGGTGCTCGGTGGGCGTGGCGACGGTGCGCGCGGCGGCGAGCAGGCGGTCGTACTCGGGGTTGGCCCAGCGCGTATGGTTGTTGCCGCTGGTCGACGCGAAGACGGCGAGGAACGTCATCGGGTCGCAGTAGTCGGCCGTCCAGGACGAGCGCAGGAGGTCGTACTGACCGAGGGCGCGCGCCTGCAGCACAGTCTTGTTCTCCTGGTTGGCGAGCTCGACGCGCACGCCTAGTTCGCGTCGCCACATTTCCTGGATGGCCTCGAAGACGAGGCGGTGCTGATCGGAGCTGTTGTAGAGAAGCTGGAGCGGACGCAGCCCTTCGCCGCCCGGGAAACCGGCTTCGGCGAGCAGGCGGCGGGCCTCGTCGTTGCGCGTGGTCTGGCCGACGGGGGAAACGTAGCCGGGCAACGCGTGCGCGGGCACGAGCGTGGGCGCAGGGCTCTTGGTGCCGAGCAACACGCGGGACGCGAGCTGGTTGCGGTCGACGGCGAGGGCGAGCGCGCGGCGCACGCGCGGGTCGTCGAAGGGCGGGCGGGTGAGGTTGAGGCGCAGAAAGTCGGTCCCGAGGAACGGGACTGTGCGCAGCGCCGGCGAGCGGCGATCGCGCCAATCGGCGACGCGACCGGTGGCGAGCGCGCTGATCACGTGGAGCTGGCCGGCGCGAAACATGCGCTCTTCGGTCTCCTGGTTCTCGACGAGTTGGAAGCGCACGCCGTGGAGGCGGACGGAGGAGGCGTCGCGATAGTGTGGATTGCGGTCGGCGTCGACGCGTTGGCCATGTTGCCAGCGGCGAAGCCGGAAGGGGCCGTTGCCGACGAAGGTGGCGCAACGTGTCCAAGGATTACCGCGGGTGTCGCTTGGTCCGCACTTTTCGATGACGCGCATCGGAACCGGAAACAGCGGCGGCAACGCGAGCAGGGCCGGCAGCTCCGGCGTGGGGAGGGAGAGGTGCAGCTCGAGGGTTCGCGTGTCGACGGCCTTGACGCCGACGCCGGAAAAATCGGTGGTGCGGCCGCGGTTGAAGTCTTCGGCGCCGACGAGGCAGTAGAGGAAACTCGCGTAGTCGGCGGCGAGGGCGGGCGAGAGGAGCCGGCGCCACGAATCGACGACGTCTTGCGCGGTGACTGGTTGGCCGTCGCTCCACTTGGCGGCGGGGTCGAGGTGGAAGGTCCACCTGCGTCCGTCGGGCGATGTTTCCCAGCTTCGCGCGACCGCCGGCACGGGCGCGAGGGTGGCGGGATCGAGGTCGGTGAGGCCCTCGAAGAAGGCGAGCATCACGTTGAACTCGCCGACGTTGGTGGCCAGTTGCGGGTCGAGATCGGAGAGCCCGGCCCCGGCTCCGACGAGGAGGATCTGCTTGCGGTTGGCGCGCTCGACGGGCGTCTCGCGATGGCCGCAGCCGGCGAAGGAAAACGCCAATGCGCTGGCGGCGAGCAGGGCGAGAGTCAGGAACTGGCGGCGGGCGAGCATCGCGGTGAATAGGGCGATCCGGAGGGAACCACTAATGCACCCTGATGCACACCAATTTCGGTCAATCCGACGTGGCCCGGTGCTTCAGCCCGGGACGGTGGGCTCGGTCAGTGTCTGGCGCCGAGGCGAAGCCGGGAGCGGCGAAAGGGTGCGGCTGATCGGGGGAGCCGCCCGGACGGGGGCTGAAGCACCCCGCCACGTTGGGCTGCACCACTTCAAGTGCGCTCGACCAATGCCACGGCGTGGGCGGCGATGGCCAGCCCGCGGCCGATGTCGTCGCTGCCTTCGTTGGTCGTGGCCTTCACGCCGATCTGGTCGGGCGTGAGGCCGGCGGACTGGGCGAGGGTGGCCTTCATCGCGGCGAGGTGCGGGGCGATCTTCGGCTTCTCCGCGATGAGCGAGGAATCGATGTTCACGATCCTCCAGCCGCGCGCGGTAAGGTCGGCGACGACGCGCTGGAGCAGGAGTTGCGAGTCGATGTTCTTGAACACCGGATCGGTGTTCGGAAAATGGTGACCGATGTCCGGCAGGCCGATCGCGCCGAGGAGGGCGTCGCAGATCGCGTGCGTGAGGCAGTCTGCGTCGGAGTGGCCGTCGAGGCCGAAGTCGCAGTCGAAGCGCACCCCGCCGAGCACAAGCGGGCGCCCGGCGATGGTGCGGTGGATGTCGTAGCCGTGGCCGATGCGGATCATGGTGCGGAAGACAGAAACGGGGATGTGGGAATCAGGAAAGCGGGAACCGAAACGCGGGTTCGTCTCCTAAGGTTGGATGCTCACTGGCGTGAGGCCCAGTGCCGAGGCGGCGGCTGTTTGGTGCCGGTCATGGGTGTGGATCTCGTCGAAATTGTGGCGCAACGCGGTGACGAGGTGCAGGCAGTCGGCGGAGCGGAGAAAGACGGAGGCGGGCAACGTGGCGTAGACGTTGGCGGCGGCGGTGGTGGTCGTGCCGTCGAGCGGAAGCCACGTCCAGAAGCCGCCGAGGTCGTCGGCCGAGAATTGGCGGACGGCGATCGAGAAGTCGGCCTGGCTCCAGCGGCCCTCGCGCAGGCGGCGGTGGAAGACCGCCATCAGTTCAGCGCGGGCGAGTTCGGAAACGCAGACCTCGTCCTCGGCTTCGAGCCGTAGGCGCACGGCCTCCGACTCGGGCTCTGGCACGTAGAGCTTCGCGACGGTGGAGGTGTCGCAGAAGATCATCGGTCGCCGCGGACTGCGTCCAAATCGTCCTGCGCGGAGTTGCCCTTCGCGCCTTTGGCCATGAACGCGGCGAACTCCGGAAGGAGCGTGCGCTTGCGGCGCTTGGGTTTCAGCAGGGCGGGGTTCGAGAGCACCGCGACCGGCTCGCCGCGGTCGGTGATGAGGGTGGGGGTGCGGGCGTTGCCGGCGCGGCGCACATGTTCGCCGGTGGTGGCATGCAGCTCTTTGATGGTGATGCTCGGCGGCATGGTGTAACAGTGTCACTGAGCGGCGCGGCGTCAAGTGTCATGGTGACACTGGCGGGGCAGGTGGTCTTGATGTAGGAGCCTGCTTGCAGGCGATTCCGGGACCGGTGAAAGGCGGCGTCGTGATCGCCTGCAAGCAGGCTCCTACCTTTCGGACCGTTGTCTCACGCCGCCCAGGACGAGCGGGCGGCCGGCGAGGGTGCGGTGGATGTCGTAGCCGTGGCCGATGCGGGGCATGGGGACATCAGGGGGCTTTGGGCAAATAGGTGGTCAGAAGCTCCAGCAATTCCTCAAGATTCGCAGTGTGCACTGAAATGTAGATTTTGCCGTGATGCTTACTTGAGACGACTACGACATTGATCCCACCGCTGTTGAAGGGAGCCAATGCTGCAATTTCCGTCAGAGGTATCCTCCGTTTCAAACCCCAGTAATTCCGGCCTTCGATATGGTCATCGGTGAGCGTGATCGCCATCGATTTTACGCACATCGCGATCGTGATTGCTACGACACTCGCGAAGAGAACGGTACCCGGAACGAATAAGAGGAATCCCAAAAGCGAAATATGGCGAAATGCCTCTGGGTAGCCCAGTCTCATGAGGCGCAGCGTCATGAGCGCAGTTATTGGCACAACTATTCCCAAAGAGATGAATGAGGTGAGTGACCTGAATAATGGGAGCCAGAGGACCGGGGACTTCGTCTTCATCTTAAGGAGACGGAGTGTCGTCAGTGCTGGTCACCGATGGCGTGGGTGATACCCGCCCCACCATCCGGAACTATTTTGCCCACGTATCCTTGAGCGTGATCGTGCGGTTGAAGACGAGCTTGCTGCCTTCGACGGCGTCTTCGCTGTCGAGGGCGAAGTAGCCGAGGCGCTCGAACTGGAACCGATCATCCTTCTTCGCCGCGCCGAGCGAGGGCTCGAGCTTGGCTGTGACGATTTTTAGGGAGTGCGGGTTGATCGCCTTCTTGTAGTCTTCCTCGGCGGCCGGCTCGGCCACGGCGAAGAGGCGGTCGTAGAGGCGCACCTCGGCGTCGACGGCGTGGCTGGCGCTGACCCAATGGATCGTGCCCTTCACCTTCTTGCCGGAGTTGGGCTCGCCGGCACGGGTATCCAGCTGCGCGGTGCAACGGATCTCGGTCACGTTGCCGGACTCATCCTTCACGATCTCGTCGCACTTGATGATGCAGGCGTACTTGAGGCGGACCTCGCCGCTGGGCTTGAGGCGGAAATACTTAGGTGGCGGGACCTCGGCGAAGTCGTCGCGTTCGATGAAGACCTCGCGGGTGAACGGCACCTTGCGGGTGGTCGGGGTCTCGTCCTGCGGGTTGTCGGTGGCGTCGACCCAGATCGTCTCGCCCTCGGGAATGTTGGTCAGGACGAGCTTGAGCGGATCGACGACGGCGAGGCGGCGGAGCGCTTTCGCGTTGAGGTCGTTGCGGACGGCGTGCTCGAAGAGCGCGTAGTCGGTGACGCTGTTGAACTTCGTCACGCCCACGCCGGTGACGAAGGCGCGCAGGGCGCTGGCGGGAATGCCGCGGCGGCGGATGCCGCTGATGGTGGGCATGCGCGGGTCGTCCCAGCCGGTGACGACCTTCTCGTTGACGAGCTGGATGAGGCGGCGCTTCGAGACGAGCGTGTATCCGGGGATCAGTTTCGCGAACTCGTACTGGTGCGGGAGCGGGCGCGGGAGGGCGAGCGCCTCGAGGAGCCAGTCGTAGAGCGGGCGGTGCACCTCGAACTCGAGGGTACAGATCGAGTGGGTGATGCCCTCGATGTAGTCGCTCAGGCAGTGGGCGTAGTCGTAGAGCGGGTAGATGCACCACTTGTCGCCGGTGTGGTGGTGGGCGGCGTGGCGGATGCGGTAGAGCAGCGGGTCGCGCAGCCAGACGTTGGGCGCGGCCATGTCGATCTTCGCGCGCAGGGTGCGGGTGGCGTCGGGGAATTCGCCGGCCTTCATCCGCAGGAACAGATCGAGGTTCTCCTCGATGGAGCGGTTGCGGAAGGGCGACTCGCGGCCGGGCTTGTCGGGCGCGCCGCGGTACTCGTCGGTATCCTTCGGGGAGAGGTCGCAGACGTAGGCCTTGCCGGCGCGGATGAGCTGCACCGCGTATTCGAAGAGCTGGTCGAAGTAGTCGGAGGCGAAGAAGGGCTCCAGTTGGATCTCAGATTTGAGATTTGAGATTTCAGATGGGGCGCAGGCGGAATCGGCGCAGGCGCAGGGGTCCGAGCTGGATGCGTGCGCGGCCTTCTCGGCGGGGGTCTCGTGGTGGCCGACGACGGCGGGCATGTGGAAGTCGGCCTTGCCGTTGACTTCCTGCGCGGTCGGCGTGGTGCCGTGGGCCTTGAAGCCGAGGCAATGGTCGGCCCAACCGGCGATCAGCCACTGCACGTCCTCGATGATGGACTCGACGTACTCGACATCCTCCTTGGTCGGGTTGGTGTCGTCCATGCGCAGGTTGCAGCGGCCGCCGTTTTCGCGGGCGATGCCGAAGTTCAGGCAGATGGACTTGGCGTGGCCGATGTGGAGGTAGCCGTTGGGCTCCGGCGGGAAGCGCGTGACGATCTGCGGGTAACGCTGTTCGGCAACGTGCTCCGCGACGATGTCGCGGATGAAATCGGAGGGCGCGGGAGTGGCGGCGGAGGGCGTCGGCTCGGACATAAGGAAACCGGGACAATGGCGAGACGGGCGGCGGCGAGGCAAACGCGGATTGTAGGTTTGCGAGTTCGGCTGGTAGGGGCGCTGCTTGCGGCGCCCGGCGATCCCGAAATGCGTGGTGATCGCGAAAAAAGGGCGTCGCGAGCGACGCCCCTACGGGATGTGGGCGCAAGAAGCGCGCCCCGGGCAAATGGCGATCGCGTCCTACGGCGCGGGCACCTCGATCGTGCGACCGTCGGACAGGCGAAGGCGCAGCGGGTAGCCCTGCTTGAAGAGGATGCTGCGGTAGTTCTCGCCGGCGACGGGTTTGAGCGCGCGGATGAAGCGGTCGGGGCCGACGAGGTCGTCGTAGGTGGCGGAGGTGTTGCCGGTCTCGAGGTAGTATTGCTCGGCGGCCGCACCGAGCTGGCGCAGGTTGTTCTGGATCGTTTTGTCCTGCGAGGTGGCCCGAACCTTATTGAACGCCGGCACGGCCATGGCGGCCATCGCGCCGATGGTCACGGGGTTGTAGACGGCGACGAGCGCGAGGTCCTGTTTGAGCGAGGCGTTCCAGGACGAGCGGAAAAGCACGCCGTCGGGCAGGTTGGCGCGGACGGTGATCAGCGGCTGCTTCGTGTCGGGCAGGTTGCTCATCGCGAGCGCGAGCTTGTCGGCGAACTGCGGGTTGAGCTCGGAGACCTGGCGGACCTTGGTGAAGAAACGCGGCGACACGTAGCTGAGGCCGTTGCCCTCCGGGCCGACGTTGGCGAGCGCGGCGGCGAATTGCGGATCCGCGGAGAGGCGGGCGGTCGGGGCGCGGCAGGTGTCGTAGAAGGCGCGCGAGCTCACGATGTAGAGAGCGTCGCCGTCGATCGCGACCAACGGGCTCCAGCCGTCGACCGGCACCGGCACCTTCAGCGCATAGAGCGCGACGCCGTCGGCCTCGGACTTTTCGAAGACCGGCACGCCGTCGAGCAGGCCCTTGAGCGCCGGCGCGATGCCGTCGAAGCGTATCAGCAACGAAAACGCAGGGATCGTGACCGGCTCGGGCGTGGGCAACTTGACCGACTTGTCGCCCTCGAAGCGGAGCACGAGCGTCTGCCGGCCCTTCCAACGTTGGACGAGGTCGTAGGCGGAGATGCCGGCCTGTTGGCCGGCCTGCTTGAGCTGGGTCTCGACCATGTTCGCGACGCCTTCGCCGCCGACGCGGGCGACGACCGCGCGCAGGGCGCTGTAGACGGCGGGCAGGTCCATCTCGTTCTCGCAGAAAAGATCGGCGTCGGCCGGGGCGAGGGCGAGGTTGGCGAACGGTGCCGCCGGGCCGCCGAGTCCGGCGAGCAGGCCGTGGCGCCCGCCGGGGGTGTAGAGGAACGTGCGGTTGCGATAGAGTCCGCCGCCGGTGGCGACCGAGCTCAGGCCGATGGCCTTCACGTCGGTGAGGCCGAGGTCGGCGAAGAGCTGCGCGTAGTCCTGTTGGAACAGCGCGGCTTTCGGCTCCTGTTGCGCGATGTTCTCGACCGTGGAGCGCAGCAGGCCGGCGAGCCGTTCGGCGTCGCCGTCGATGTCCATGTAGCCGTAGAGCACGCCGCCGAGCTCGAGTTGCTGTTGCACGGTCGCGAAGTGCCGGCTCTGTTCGGCCGGCGCGACGAGGGCCGCGGTCGAGGGGACCGTGCCCGAAGTGGAGGCGGATTGCTCCGCAGTTTTCTCACAACCGGCGACCAGCGCGAGCGCGCCGACGGCCACCACCATCCAGGGGAATCTACTCGCCATAGTGGCGGTGACATTAGGGCGGAGGCCGGCGAGCGAAAGCGCGAAGGTGGCGGGGGGGCCTTGAAGGAGTCGTGAAAAAACGGGAGGCGTCGCCCGCCCGGCGGTGCGCGGCCCCGACTGCGGCATTGCCAAGGCCGCCGGCCCCCGGCGAGATTCCCGTCCCCATCTTGAGCGAACTCATCCAGTCCATCGAGCAGCTGGGCGCCTGGGCGCCGCTGGTCTTCCTCGCGATCTTCGGCGCGGCCTCGGCCCTGACGATCTGGCGGTTGAATGCGATGACCGAATACGGTTTCCAGGGCACCGCGCTCGGCACGCTGGTGATGCCGTTCTGCTCCGGGCTCGGGAACCTGCTCTTCGTCTTCATCGTGGCCGGGCGCAACGGCCCGCCGCAGGAGGTCTTCACCAACGCTCTGGTGAACAACGCCACGAACCTCACCCTGCTCATCGGGCTGCCCGCGCTGATCTGGGGCCTGCAGGTCATGCCCGCGGCCGACGGGAAGAAGGGCGGCGCCGCGCGCTCGAAGCGCCGGGCCGAGGAGCACGAGCTCAACCGCCTCTCGCTGCTGCTGACGATCGTCGCCGTGATCTTCTTCACCGGCGCGGTGTGGGCGCTTTCCCAGGACGGCTCGCTCGACTTCGGCGACGGCCTGATGCTGGTGGGGCTCTTCGTCTTCTGGCAGATCATCCACATCTTCGAGGTGTTGAAGAACAACGTGCGCGAGAAGCAGTCGCCCAACCCGTTGCGGCTCGCGGTGGATTTCGCCCTGCTCGGCTGGGGCGCGTGGCTGCTCTATGTGAGCATCGACTGGCTGGTGGCCTGGATCGAGAGGAACCCCGTCGCCGGTCTCGGCACCTCGAGCCTGGGCTGGTTGAGCGGCTGGCTGATGGTGGTGCCCAACGGCATGCTGGCGCTCTACTACGGCTGGCGTCGCCGGCCCGACATCGTCTTCAGCTCGCAGGTGGGCGACGGCCACATCTGCATCCCGCTCTGCCTGGGCGTGTTCGCGTTGTTCAAGCCCGTGCCGGTGCCGGCCTTCTTCGACGACGCGGCCCTGGTGATCGGCGCGGCGGCGGTCGTGCACTTCGTCTGCGTGGCGATCTTCGGGCGGCTCCCGCACACCATCGGCGCCCTCATGGTGGCTTCGTATGGATGGTTCTTGTACGCGGGACTCGCGCAGTAGGTGAAGGGACGCCGAAAATGGGAACCGAACCGATCCGGTTGCGCCAATGGCGGGACGCCGACCTCGCGCCGTTCGCGGCGATGAACGCGGACCCGGAGGTCATGCGGCATTTCCCGGCCCTGTTGTCGCCGGAGGAAAGCGCGGCGTTTCTGGGGCGTCAGCGCGGGCTGATCGCGGAGCGCGGCTGGGGGCTGTGGGCGCTCGAGGTCGGGGGCGGGTTCGCCGGTTTCGTGGGGCTGTCGGTGCCGCGCTTCGAGGCGGCGTTCACCCCGTGCGTGGAGATCGGCTGGCGATTGCGCCGCGAGTATTGGGGACGCGGTGTTGCGTACCGCGCCGCGCAACAGGTGCTGGACCATGGTTTCGCGACGCTGCGGCTGCCGGAGATCGTGTCGTTCACCGCGGCTACGAACGTGCGGTCGATCCGGTTGATGGAGCGACTCGGCCTGCGCCGGGAGCCGGCCGACGACTTCGACCATCCGCAGATCGCCGAAGGCAGTCCGCTGCGCCGCCATGTGCTGTACCGGATGGACGCGAGGCGGAGGACTGTCCCATCGTCGGAAGTGTGACAGCACCGAACCAAGGGTACCTCGCGCGGCTCCGACGAAATTCTGTTACGATCGTAACAGAATTTCGTCGGCTTGGCATGGCGGTCGGGGAGGTGTATCGGGATGGTCGATGGGACCTTCCATGGGATTGATGATGGCGCTTGCCAGTTTCGGTGGCGAAGCGGTTGTCCGGTCGGCGCTCGCGCTATGGAAACCGTTTTCGAACGCTGAAAAGCTGGCGGCGGCGGTGCGGCGACTCGAGCAGACCGGGCGGGTGACCTTGTCCGGAAGCGGTCCGCTGGATACGCGGATTTTGCGATGGACCGAGCAGGGCCGGTGTCTGGTCTCCGCCGGTGTGGACCCGCCTTCGCGGTGGGAACGCCCCTGGGATGGGGCGTGGCGCATCGTGGCGTTCGACATTCCCGAGCGGGACCTGGCTGTTCGGGCACGCCTGCGGCGGCGTTTGCATGAGCTGCGCTTTGGTTGGCTGCAAAACAGTGTCTGGATCAGCCCCGATCCGGTGGAGTCGTTTGGGGAACGTCTGGGCGGTGCGGATGTGCTCCCAGATTCCCTGAGCGTGTTTGAGGCCAAGCCGGTGGGAGGGGAGTCGGCGGCCGGGCTGGTGCGGTCCGCGTGGGATTTCGAGGCGATCGAAAAGGGGTATGGCGCCTATCGTGAAATACTGGCGCATAGGCCGGTGGCGCGGGGGCGGCGGGAACGGTGGGTGCAGTGGCTCGGGGTGGAGCAGCGGGCGTGGCGGCGCGTGGCCGAACTCGACCCGTTCCTTCCCCGGGTGTTGCTTCCGGACGGCTACAGCGGCGAAGCGGTTTGGAGGCAACGGCTAGACGCGTTTGCGGCTCTGCGCCGGCTCATCGAGTGACGGGTTTCGGCCCGCACATGGAAGCTGGCGGGGGCAAGCCTTGGGCTATCGCCGACGAAATTTTGTTACGATCGTAACAAGATTTCGTCGGTCGGATGAGGGAGGTCGGGCAGGTGGGTGGGGACGGGCGATCAGGGGAGGCGGGTGAGCGCGACGGCGGCGTGGCGGGCGATCGGCGGGGTGGGGATCTCGAGGGGGCCGCCGGCGTGCACGACGGTGCCGGCGGCACCGGGCTCGCCGTCGTCAAGATCCCACCACACAACGCGCCAGTCGCCGGCGGGGATCGCGTCGATGCGCACCGTGCCGGCGACGGGGGCCGCTCCTTTCTCCGCGTACACGCCCTGGCGGTGCCAGACCCAGAGGCAGACGCGGTCGTCGGCGCGTTTGCCGACGGCGGCGAGCGGCGAACAGGTCAGGCCGGTGTCGATGCCGGCGAGTTCGAACCAGTCCTTGCCGCGGGGATTCTCGATCAGGAGAGAATGGCGGCCGGCGGAGACGGGGATCGGAAAGTTGGTATCCAGACGTTCCTGCTGGCCGGTGCGGGGCCAGGCTTCCTCGGCGATGGTCTCGCCGTCGAGGGCGATCCGGAGCGAGGCGCCATCGGCGCCGTGCGCGGCGAGGCGCACGGTCGCGGTGGCGGCCTGGGGGTAGTCGAGCTGGAGCGTCACGCGGCCGGGGAACTTCTGGCGGGCGGCGGGGTCGCCGCTGACGAAGTGGCGCGGGATCGCACCGAGCGTGCCGGGTTGGCGGCCGTCGAGCGGCGCGGCGACCGTCGGGCCCTGGCATTGGCGCCAGTTGAGCGCGGGCTCGATCACGAGGGGAATCCGTTCCGTGCTCTCGACGACGGCCTCGAACGGCGCGAGGTCGGCGCGGCGGTCGAGCTCGTTCTCGCGGACGAAGCGGGCGAGGGCGGCGAACTGCGGCAGGAGCCCGCGGCGCATCGCGTCGGTGGTGTACCAATACTGGGCGGGCGCGGCGGCATCCGACATCAGGCTCGACCAGATGATCGGCAACGTGAGGGGCCCGCCGGATCGTGGGCCGTCGGCGAGGCGCGGGTCGTTGTCCTCGCCGGCCTCGCCGTAGAAGACGGGGCGGTCGAGCGCGGCGACCGGCGGGTCGAAGAAACGCGCGGAGGGGAGGAGGTGGCTGGCGTAGAGATGGGGCTGGTAGTAGTCCATCTTCGCGTAGAGCGGCTCGTCGAGGTAGTCGTCGCTGGTGGTGACGAGGTGGCGGTGGGCGTCGATGCTGCGCACGAAGTCGGCCATCTCGGCGTGCCAGGTGGCGATGGCGGCGTTGTCGGCGGCGGTGCCGTTGCGGGCGTCGGTCCACATGGCCTCGTTGAACAGTTCCCAGGCCATGATCGCGGAGGAGTAGCCCCAGCGGGCGACGATGTAGCGATACTTCAACTTCGTGAGCGCGCGGGCCTTCGGGTCGGAGAAGAAGGCGACGGGCGAGTCGAGGAAGCCGCCGTTGGCGGTGTTCCACGGGTTGAACTGCCAGTTGGCGTTGGCGCCGGTGCTCAGCTGCCCGTGGTGCTGGAAGACCATCTGGAGGCGGATCCCGTGTGCCTCGGCGGAATCGACGATGCGGTCCCAGAGTTCGATGACCTGCGGATGCAGGGTACCGGGCGGCGGGGAGGGCGCGAGGTCGTCCTGGGTCCAGTCGAGGTTGGTGCCTCCCCAGTGGCTCATCCAGAGGCGCGACCAGTTCAGGCCGGCCTTCCGGAAAGCGGCGAAGGCGTTTTCGTAGAAGGCGGCGCGGGTCTGCGGGCCTTCGGGCCAGGCGAGGTTGGCGCCCAGCGGGTAGTAGGGCGAGCCGTCGGCGAAGGCGAAGCGGCGCGGGTTGCGCGGGTCGATGCCGACGTTGCCGTGCGGGTCGGCGACGGTCTTCACCGTGAACGTGTCGGGGCCGACCTTCCGGAGGTCGCGGGCGACGAGGCCGTCGGCGGTGGTCTCCTCGACCTTGAGAAGCCGATACTCGCCGAGGGTGGCGGCGCGGGTGCGGACCGACCAGGTGCCGGGGCCGGAGAGGAAGGCGGGCAACGTGAGGGTGCGGCCGTCGGGTGTGGCGACCTCGGCCCAGACGAGGCGGCCGAAGGGGTTGCCCTTGGTGGCCTGCAGCTTGAAGGAGAACTCGACCGGGGCGGCGGAGCACCACGCGGCGAGCAGCGCGGCGGCGGCGAGCAGGAGGATGGAGCGGGAACGGAGTGGACGCGGGTGCATCGGGGGGAGAGGCGCGACTATTCGAACCGCCGGGGGCGAGGCAAGAGGCGCATTTTGACGACGCGAGATTGGTGCATCGCGGGTGGCGCCGGGTTGCGCCCGGCGGCGGGGGTGCTAGACCGGCGCCACTCCCAATCGTCATGATCATCCTTCCGTTGGCCTCCTCTCCCTGGTCCTTCCGCGATGTGTCCGAGCGTTCCACTTGGCGGGAGGCGGTCGTGCCCGGCTGTGTGCATACCGACCTGCTCCGCCACGGGCTGATCCCGGACCCGTTCTGGGGCAACAACGAGGCGCGGCTGCAGTGGATCGGCGAGCGCGAGTGGGAGTATCGCACGGAGTTCGCGGTGCCCGCGGAGCTGCGTGCCGAGGAGGTGGTCGAGCTCGTGGCGGACGGTCTCGATACTTTGGCGACGGTGAAGCTCAACGGCCGCGAGGTCGCGCGCACGGAGAACATGTTCATCGGGTACCGCTGGGACGTGAAGCCGCTGCTGCGCAAGGGGCGCAACGTGCTCAGCATCACCTTCGCCTCCGCGCCCGAGCACATCCGCACGCACCGCACCGCGCACCAGCCGCGCGAATTCAACGATCCGGTGGGCGGCTGCACGCGCCTCCGCAAGCAGCAGTGCCAGTTCGGCTGGGACTGGGGCCCTCGCTTCATCACGGCGGGCATCTGGCGCGACCTCCGGCTCGAGGCGTGGTCGCACAACCGGCTCGAGAGCGTGCTCGTGACCCAGCTGCACGGGGCCGACGGCGGCGTATCGCTTTTTCTGGTGCCCGAGCTGGCGCGGGAGGACGAGCTGGCGTTCTGCAGCTGGTCGCTCGCGCTCGACGGCGAGCCGGTGGTCACCGGACACGGCGCGCAGGTCGACGTGCCGGCTCCGCGACTCTGGTGGCCGGCGGGGCAGGGGCCTCAGCCTCTCTATACGCTCACGGTCGACGTGACCGACGGCGACGGCCACGCGGTCGGCCGCTGGGAACGGCGGATCGGCCTGCGCACGATCGCGCTCGACCGGCACAAGGACGAGTGGGGCGAGTCGTTCCAGTTCGTGGTCAACGGCCGGCCGCTCTTCGCGAAGGGCGCCAACTGGATACCGGCGCACAGCTTCGTGGCGGGGCTCACGCGCGCCGACTATGCCCGCGATCTCGGCGCGGCGGCGGCGGCGAACATGAACATGATCCGCGTGTGGGGCGGCGGCATCTACGAGAGCGAGGACTTCCACGACCTGTGCGACGAGCTCGGCCTGCTCGTCTGGCAGGACTTCATGTTCGCCTGCACGCTCTACCCCGGCGATGCCGCGTTCTTGGCGAGCGCGCGCGAGGAGGCGATCCATCAGGTGCGGCGGCTGCGGCACCGGGCGAGTCTGGCGCTGTGGTGCGGCAACAACGAGGTCGCCGGCTGCAACGCCGATCTGCTGCCGCCCGGTTCGCCCGCCCGCGCCGACTACGAGGCGCTGTTCCACGGCGTGTTGGCCGAGGTGGCGGCCGAACATGCCGGAGACACGCCGTACTGGCCTTCGTCGCCGTGGCGTGGCGACGACGATGCGAACCTGGCCACCGGCACGGAGCGCGGAGACACGCACTTCTGGGAGGTGTGGCACGCGCGCAAGCCCGTGAAGGACTACGAGCGTCACCCGTTCCGTTTCGTGTCGGAGTTCGGCATGCAGAGCTTCTCCTCGCGCGAGACGCAGGACACGTTCTGCGATCCGGCCGACAACAACGTCTTCGGGCGGTCGATGACCAACCACCAGAAGAACCGGCACGGCAACCAGATCATCCTCGACTACGTGTCGCGGCAGTACCGTTTCCCGAAGGACCAGGACGCGCTGCTGTGGCTTTCGCAGCTCAACCAGGCCGACTGCATGCAGGTGGGCGTCGAGCACTATCGCCGCAACATGCCGCGCTGCATGGGCGCGTTGTACTGGCAGCTCAACGACTGCTGGCCGGTCGCCTCGTGGAGCTCGATCGAGTTCACCGGCCGCTGGAAGGCGCTGCACTTCGTCGCACGGCGTTTCTTCGCGCCGGCGTTGGTCTCGGCGCACGTGCCCGGCGAGGAGGAGACGATCATCGGCAACTACCGCACCTCCAGTGTGCGCGAGGTGCATCTGTACACGGTCTACGACGCGCCGCAGCCCGCGAAGGGCATGCTGCGCTGGTCGCTGCGGCACCTCGACGGGCGCACCGTCTCGAAGGGCTCGCAGAAGGTGGCGCTGCGCCACGGCGAGAGCGTGAAACAGCGCACGCTCGATCTCGCGGCCGCGATGGAGAAACACGGTCGCGACCACCTCTATCTGCGGATCGAACTGGCGATCGGCGGGGAGGTCGTGAGCGAGGAGGCGGTCTTCCTGACCGCACCGCGCTTCGTCGACCTGCCGCGCGGGAAGACCAAGGTCACGGTGCGGTCGGTGGGAGCGAGGGACTTCGAGCTCACGTTCGCCTCGGAGGTGTTCCAGCACCGCTTCGCGTTCGAGCTGCCCGGGATCGGGCACACCGCGAGCGACAACTTTTTCGCGCTCTTTCCCGGCGAGCCGCGCACGGTGCGGGTGACGTGTGCGAAGAAGGTCGCGCTCGAGCGCGTGCGCCGGGCGCTGCGGCATTGTTCGCTCGTCGACACGTATTGAGTCGGTCGAGGCGAGGCCGGCTCGGTCGAGCGCGGGTTCCCTGGTGGGACGCGGGGTTTCGCGCGCTTGCCGGCGGGGTGGGGGCGGCCTTTCGGGTGTGACGATAAATTCTAATGAATCCCGAGGCGTTTCTTGGTTGCTGGATTGTCGGTGGCTGTACGTCATCGGCAGCGCCCTAGACTGTTCCCCCCCCGATTCCCCCCCCGGATTATGTCAAAGATCTCCGACCGCGAACTTAACCGCGACTACCACATTGCATCTGCCGATCGTGTGCCGCTCATCCAGAAGCTGGCCTACGGCCTCGGCACCACGCTCGACATGTGGGGCAACTGGCTCTTCCCGAGCCTGGTGTGGGTCGCCTTCAACATCTATCTCGGCGTGCCGCCGTGGCTGATCAGCATCGCCCTGATGATCAATCGCTTGGCGGATGCCGTTTCCGATCCCTTCTTCGGCTGGCTGTCCGACAACACCCGTTCGCGGTGGGGCCGTCGTCGGCCGTTCATTCTGGTGGGTTCGGTGTTGGCGGGTGTCTGTTTGCCGTGCCTGGTCTGGGTGTCGCCGGGTTGGGGATCGACGACCGTGCTCGGCTACGAGATCCCGAACTATTTCTGGTACATGGTGACGTCGTCCTCGATCTACATCACCATCGTGAGCTGTTTCAATGTGCCGTGGCAAAGCCTCGGTGCCGAGCTCACCCCCGACCTGCACGAGCGTACGAGCGTCTTCACGATCAAGACCGCAGTGCAGAAGCTGCCCGAGCTGGGCCTTTTCTTTGCCGGTGCTTTTGCCACCTCGAAGGTCTGGTCCGGGGCGACGGCGGAGAACGTGACCGAGCGGCTCGGGATCATGGGTTCCCGTTCGATCGAATGGTTTGGCGAGTTCTTCGGTGCGCTCGTCCGCCTCGATGGCAGCGCGCTGTACGCCCACCTGACCAATCTCCTCGGCTGGGCCACGCCGATCGAGGGCGTGCCGGCCGATGCGCCGGTGAACTCGCTGCTGGGCGCGCAAGTCTACACGATAATCCTCGGTGCCGGCATGGTGATCGTGGGCATCGTCGTCTTCGCGCTCGTCAAGGAGCGCTACTACCAGTCGGTGGTCGTGGAGCGGAAGCAGGAGCGGATCAAGATCGGCGAGACGATCTGGCAGGTGCTCAAGTGCCGGCCGTTCCGCGCGAATCTTTCGATGGCCTTCGCGTACGCGATGGGCACGGCGATGGTCGGCACGCTCGGCTACTACGCGACGATCTATTACGTGTGCGGTGGCGATGTGACCGTCGGCTCGATCTGGAACACGTTCATGGGGCTCTCCAACTCGGCGCTCGGCTTGGTCGGCGTGGCGTTCTTCGCGTTCTTCGCCAAGCGTATCGGCAAGCGCGCCACGATGGCGATGGTGCAGGTCGGCGCGATCATGGTCTTCATCGCCACCTGGTGGCTCTACACCCCCAGCGTCGTCTGGTTGCAGATGTTCGCCTCGGGTCTGATCGCCTTCACCGGCGCCGGTTTCTGGATGCTGTACGGCTCGATCGGGGCGGACATCATCGACTACGACGAGCTGGAGAACGGCAAGCGCCGCGAGGGCGCCTTCACCGCCTGCGGCAGCTGGATCATGAAGGTCGGCCAGGCGGTCGGCATCGGTGCCTCCGGCGTGGTGCTCTCGGCGACCGGTTTCGACGCCGCCCTCGGTGCCAACCAGACGCCCGACGCGATCTGGAACATCCGCTTCTTCCTCGCCGCGATCCCGGTCATCGGCCTGGTGGTCGCGCTGGTCATGCTCACGCGCTTCACGCTCACGCAGCGCGAGACGATGGATATCCGCGAGGCCCTCGAGGCGCGTCGCGGCAAGGTCTGATCCGCCGCCTGTATCTCATTTCCAAAGACCGGCTTCGGCCGGTCTTTTTTTTCGGGCACCGGGGGGTAACGGGCGGGAATGGTGAAGACGGCCCGGGCGGAAGTTTCGGACCGTTGCCTCTCCGGGTAGGTGACGAGGCGACATCGGGCGCGGGGGGCGCGGACGGCGAATCGGGCGTGCTTTCTCCCGTGCGGCAGGTTCGGAGCAATCGCCGGGTTCCGTGTGCGGCGGGATCGGGCGCCTTCGCCGGGATCATTCGGGGTTTGGATTTGGCGTGGAGAGCCGATGTGACATGGTCGGGCTTCGCTCCCGCGACATTTCATCTTGGGCTCTCGATCTTATTTCCTGCGCAGGCTGGTGCTGGGTGCGGCTTTTCTGCTGCACAGCGCGCTGCTGTACCCCGCGGCGGCGAGTCCGGAAGCGTCCTTCGTGCATATCGCCGAGGCACAGGGGCTCTCGAACACCGATGTGCGCGCGATCGAACAGGATCAGCAGGGCTTCCTCTGGTTCGGTACGGCACAGGGTGGGCTGAACCGGTTCGACGGCTACGAGATCAAGGTCTTCGGCCATGACCCGGCGCAGGCCGACAGTCTCGTCAGCAATTTCGTGTGGTCCCTGCTGGTCGATCACGCCGGTGTGCTCTGGGTCGGCACCGCCAGCGGTCTCGACCGCTTCGACCGGAGCAGGGAGCGTTTCGTCCACCATGGACCCGACCCCGCGCGCCCGAGCTCCCTGCCCAACGCGGAGGTACTGTCCTTGTATGAGGATTCCGGGCATGAGTTGTGGGTGGGGACGCGGGGTGGACTCTGCCGGATGGACCGCGCCAGCGGGGAGTTCGAGACGTTCACGCGCCCGCCCACGGTGCGCGGCAGCGCCAATTCCAACAGCGTGCGGTCGATCGTCGAGGATCCGGCGACCGGTCTGCTCTGGGTGGGCACGAGCGACGGGCTGGCAGCGTTCGATCCCCGTACCCGTTGTTTCGCGTCCTTCGTCCACGATCCGGAGGATGCCGAGAGTCTTTGCGCCAATCCGGTGAATGCGGTGCTGATCGCTCCCGACCGGGTGTTCTGGGTGTTGACCGACCGCGGGCTGGCCTCGTTCAAGCCCGGCTTCGACAGCATCCCCGCGGCGGATTGGGTTCCGCCGCGGCAGGTGTTTCGCCGGTATCCGGGAGTCGAATTCGACCGGGAGACGATCGGCGGGGAGTTCCTGCGGGGCGGGGTGATCGATCGGCGGGGGCGGTTGTGGGTGGCCTCCGAGCGGGGCCTGAACCTGGTCGACCGGGCGACCGGTCGCGTTCGCCGCTACCGCCACGTGCCCGGGATCGCCGCCAGTCTGGCCGACGACTTCGTCTACAAGGTCTTCGAGGACAGAGCCGGGGCGATCTGGGTGTCGACCCTCAACGCGGGCGTCAGCCGTCTCCGCGGAGACAACAAGCCGTTTCGGGTGTACCAGCATAGTCCGGGGGATGTGAACAGTCTGTCGAGCAACCGGATTTCGAGCGTGGATATCGATCCGCTGGGGCGGCTGTGGGTCGGCACGGCGCGCGGTTTGAACCGTCTCGACGGGGACCGGTGGACTCGGCTCCAAGTGGGGCCGGGGGGAGCGGCGGACGAGGTCTCGATCCTCGCGACGGATCCGGCCGGCGGGGTGTGGGTTGGCACGCGCTCGACCGGTCTGTGGCATTTCGACGGGGAGGCCTTCCGCTCGTACGCCTCGCCGGAGGGCAATGTGGCCTCCGTGGATCCGGTCACGGACTTCACCGGGCACGAGGTCAACGATCTGCGGTTCGACCGAAACGGCCGGTTGTGGATCGGGGCGCGAGCCTATGGTCTGGATGTGTTCGAGGGCGGGCGCTTCCGGCATTTCGGCCCGCTCGTCGCCGGTGATCCGCCCCGCGCGCGGCCGATGGCGTTTCCGGCGCTAGGATACCTCGACGCGGATGGTTGTTATTGGTTCGGCACGGAGGCGCAGGGGCTGGTCCGGCTGGACCCGGACTCTGGCGAACACCGTGTATTTCTGCCCGCGCCCGAGAGTCCGGGCGCCTGGGAGAACCGGGGCTGTTATTTTGTCGAAGATGACGGGGGCGGTGGCCTGTGGGTGGGCGGTGCGAGTGGCCTGCGACGCTTCGAGCGGTCGACCGGGCGGTTCGTGCGCAGCTATACCCGCGCCGACGGGCTGCCCTCCGACATGGTTTCCTCGATGGTGCGGGATGCCGCCGGCCTGTTGTGGCTGGGCACTTCGGGCGGTCTGGCGAGGCTGGATCCCGGGACTGGGCGGGTGCGGCTCTACGACACCAGCGACGGCTTGCCCTCGAACGTGTTCGTCATCCGGGCCGGGGCGAGGGACGAGGCGGGTCGCATCTATTTCGGTACAAAGGGCGGCGTCGTCTCGTTCCTGCCCGACGAGTTGCGCGACAACCCGCTGGCGCCGCCGGTGGTCTTCACGGATCTGCGACTGCTCGACCGCGTGGTGTCGCCCGGGGAGGATGGTTCCCCCTTGCGGGAGGCGATGCCGGTGGCCCGGGAGATTCGCCTCAGCCCGAAGCAGGCGATCTTCGGCATCGGGTTCAGCGCGCTCGACTTCACCGCGCCCGAAAAGAACTCCTATCTTTTCAAACTCGATGGCTTCGATCCGGATTGGCGGCCATCTGAGCCGAGCGAGCGGCGTGCGAGCTACACCAACCTGCCGCCGGGCGAATATGTGTTCCGCGTCAGGGCGGCGAACAGCGACGGCGTTTGGAACGATGTGGGCGCCGCAGTCCGTGTGGTGGTGCAACCGCCGTGGTGGAGCCGGTGGTGGTTCCGCGCCATTGCCGGTCTCGCCTGTTTCGGAGTGCTTGCCGGCGGGATTCTTTGGCGGGAACGGGCGATCCGCCTGCGCAACGAGTGGCTGCGCCGCAGGGTGGACAGCAGCACCGAACAGCTGCGCGCCGAGGTCGCGGTGCGCGAGGCGGCGGAGGCCTCCTTGCGCGAGTCGCACGCCCAGCTCGAGAACCGGGTGCAGGACCGCACCGCCGAGCTGGCCCGGGCGAACGCGAGCCTGCGGGCCGAAATCGCCGAGCGCCGGAAGGTCGAGGCCCAGCTGCGCCAGGCACAGAAGATGGAGGCGTTCGGCCAGCTCGCCGGCGGCGTGGCCCACGATTTCAACAACCTGCTCACCGTCATCCTCGGCCAGTGCGAGACGCTGCGGGATCCCGCCAGCGATGCCGAGCTGAAGGACGAGGCGGTGCGGGATGTCGCCAACGCGGCCCGCAGCGCGAGCAACCTGACGCGGCAGCTGCTTGTCTTCAGCCGCCAGCAGGCCATGAACCCGGCCGCGCTCGACTTCAACGTGGTCGTGGCGGGCGTCGCCAAAATGTTGCGGCGCATCATCGGCGAGAACATCGAGCTGGTCACGCAGCTCTCGCCCGATCCCCTCCCCCTCAATGCCGACCATGCGATGCTCGAGCAGGTGCTCGTGAACATGGCGGTGAACGCCCGCGACGCGATGCCCCGCGGCGGGCGGCTGGAAATCGCGGCGGAGCGGGTGGCGATCGGGGCGGACCATCCGGAGCGGCCGGCGGAGGTGCCGCCGGGCGAATTCGTGCTTTGCCGGGTGATCGACACGGGAGCGGGTATTCAGCCCGAGAATCTGCCGCGGATCTTCGAGCCGTTCTTCACCACCAAGGAATCCGGCCGCGGGACCGGTCTGGGGCTGGCCACGTCGCTGGGGATCGTGCAGCAGCACGGCGGCTGGATCGGGGTGTCGTCGACGCCCGGGGCCGGCACCATTTTCCGGATTCACCTGCCCTGTATCGGCGGTCCGGTGCGGCCGGTCCCGGTGGTCGCCCGGAAAACCTATGCCCGGGGGAGCGCGACGATCCTGCTGGTGGAGGATCAGGAGTCGGTCCGGCGGGTCGCGGCGCGGATGTTGGCCCTGCAGGGCTACACGGTGTTGCAGGCCGGGGACTCCGAGGAGGCGCTGCGCCTGTGGTCGCAGCACCGCGACCAGATCGCGTTGCTCGTCACCGATATTGTGATGCCCGGCGCCCGCAACGGGCGCGACCTCGCCGCCATGTTGCGCGCCGATTCGAAGGAGCTGCGCATCATGGTCGTCACCGGCTACGATCCCTCGTTGACGGGCGGTCTGGACGACCCGAACCAACCTTGGGACACGTGCCTGAGGAAACCCTTCACGCGCGACCAGTTGCTGGCCGGGGTGGAACGCCTGTTGGCTCGTTGACCGATGGCGAATCCCGGACCGTATCGGTCGGATAAGGTCGTCGCCGACCCGGCGTGGGAGCGCAAGCTGCGCTACCGCCTCGACGATTTCGAGGCCACGACGCGGCGGGCGGGCCTGGCGTGCTCGCTGAAACTGCGCACGCAGTCCGGCCGTTTCGATCGGCAGAGTTCACCGCACGCCTATGCGGTCATCGACCGCCTGGTGCGGGAGAGCCCGGCGGTCGGTCGTTGGGTGGAGAGCCACAGCAACGGCCCCGAGGTGCTCGCCTATTTGGCGGAGCGTGATGGCCGGCTCTGCGTGCCCGGAGCGGTGGTGGATCTGCTCGTCGCGATGGCGAATGCGCGCGCCGAGGGCATCGGCGCCGGCGATGCGGAGGTCGCCCCGTTGGATCTCGTCATCCGATTCTTCGATGCGGCACGAAGCTACGTGGAGCAACGGATCGTCGAGATCGCGAGTAGTGCGCCGGTGGACGCGGCGGGCCTGGGGGCGGCGTTTGCCGCGCATGGCTTCATGGTCGCCGGTCGGCCCGCGCCGTGAGCTGGCGGTGGATGCCCGTCACCAATCCCGCGGGCGGCGGGCCGGTCGGTTGGGGCGGGCCGCGATCGCGGCGGCACGGGCGGCGGCTTCGCGGAGCTTGTCCTTCTTGCTCTTGCGCTTGCCCTTCACGCCCCCGCCGGCGGGCGAAACGGGCGCGGGGGGCACGTCGACCTCGACCGGTTCGAAACCGGGGATCTGTTCGCGGGGAATCGCGAGTCCGTGGCGCTTCTCGATGAGGCGGAAATGGTCGTGCGTCGACGCGCACACGAAGCTCACGGCGATGCCGCTCTCGCCGGCGCGGCCCGTGCGCCCGATGCGGTGCGTGTAGTCGGTGGCCGAGCGCGGCAGGTCGTAGTTCACCACCACGGGCAGCCGCACGATGTCGATGCCGCGCGCGGCAAGATCGGTGACGACGAGGATGCCGACCTTGGCCTCTTTGAAGCGCGCCAGCGCGGCGGTGCGGCCGCCTTGGCTGAGCTCGCCGTGGAAGGCCCACGCGTCGAAGTCGGCGCGGCGCAGTTTCTCCGCCACGTGTTCCGCGGCGTATTTCGTGGCGACGAAGACGAGCACGCGTGTCCAACCATTGGTTTCAACGAGGTGGCGCAACAACTGGGTGCGGCGCGCCGGATCGACCTCGATGGCGCGTTGGACGATGGCGGCGGGCTGTGCGGTCGTGTCGGTGTCCGCGCCCTCGAAACGGAAAGGTGCGTGGAGGATGGCCTCGGCGAGCTCGCGGACCTCGGGCGGGAAAGTGGCCGAGAAGAGCAGGCTCTGGCGTTGCCGCGGGAGGAGGCGGAGGATGCGGCCGAGTTCGTCGGCGAAACCGAGATCGAGGAGTCGGTCGGCCTCGTCGAGCACGAGCGTGGTGATGGCTTCGAGCGTGAGGGCGTTGCGCTTGAGGAGATCGAGCAGGCGTCCCGGGGTGGCCACGACGACATCGGCCCCACCGCGGAGGGAAATCATCTGCGGGTTGAGCGACACACCGCCGAAGACGGTGACGACCTTGATCGTGGGTGCGGGCAGGAGTCGGCCGTAGGTCTTGAAGGCCTCGGCGACTTGGGCGGCGAGTTCGCGGGTGGGCACGAGGACGAGGGCGCTGACGGCGCCGCGCTCGCGGGGGTGGGAGGCCAGGTGTTGGAGCAGCGGGAGGGTGAAAGCGGCGGTCTTGCCGGAACCGGTCTGGGCGGAAGCCCACACATCGTCGCCGCGCAGGATGGCCGGGATCACGGCGGACTGCACGGGCGTGGGCGCGGTGTAGTTGCGCTCGGCGACGGCGTGGGTGAGGGGGGCGATGAGGCCCAGCGAGGAAAACGGCATCTTCGAGCGATGAAGGCGCGCGGGATGTTTTGAAACGATAAAGGTGGGCGACGGGTGCCAAACCGGCGGCACGCGCGATGACGCAAGTTCGTGTCGCGACCGCATCACGGTTTTGCGTCTTCAACAGGTGTGGGGAAGGTGGACGAAGTCTTGCGGAGGGTGAGGACGCAGAATCATGTCGCGACCGCATCACGAATTTGCGTCTTCTCTGTCTGGTTCCGGAGGAAAGGCGCCGGCGTGCGGGCGCGGCAGTATGGCGCGAAGGCTTGGCACGACGCTGGAAGGCCGAAGGGCGGACAGGAGCTCGGCGTTCCCCGGGGGATGAGGGGGCGGTCCACAGAAAAGGCGCGACCACCCGGTCGCGCCTTGGGAGTGAAGGCAGGGAGGGCCAGGGCGGCGGCCTGGATTACAGGAGGAGCAGGGCCGGTTTCTCGATGAGGTCCTTCAGGGCGGCGAGCCACTGGGCGCCGAGGGCGCCGTCGACGACGCGGTGGTCGCAGGAGAGCGTGAGGCTCATGCGGTGGCCGACGACGATGGTGTCGTTCGGGCCGACGACGGGCTTCTTGATCGTGCCGCCGACCGCGAGGATCGCGGCGTTGGGCGGGTTGATGATCGCCGAGAAACGGTCGAGGCCGAACATGCCGAGGTTCGATACGCAGAAGGTGCCGCCGGTGTACTGGTCGGGCTTGAGCTTCTTCTGCTTGGCGAGCGCGCCGAGCGACTTCGCCTCGTTGGAGATCTCGAAGACCGACTTGTCGTGCGCGTCGCGGATGACCGGGGTGATCAGACCGTCCTCGATCGCCACGGCGAAGGCCATGTGCACGGCGGCATGCTGGCGGATGAGAGTGCCTTCCCACGAGCTGTTGACGGCCGGCACGCGGCGCAGCGCCTCGACGCAGGCCTTCAGGATGAAGTCGTTGACCGAGAGCTTCACGCCGCGGCCTTCGAGCGCGCCGTTGACCTGGCCGCGCAGGGTGAGCAGCGGTTCGGCATCGGCCTCGATCTCGAGGTAGAAGTGAGGGATCTGTGTCTTCGCCTCGAGGAGACGCCGCGCGATCGTGGCACGCATGTTCGAGAGCGGGGTGTCCTTCTGCTCGGCGATCGGACCGTGCTTGGCGGAGGCGATCGGCGAGTAGGGCACTCCGGCGGCGGCAGGTGCGGCGCCGGGCGCGGTGACGAAGCTGCCGCGGCCTTCGGCGGCGGCGAGCACGTCGGCCTTGACGATGCGGCCGTTGGGGCCGGAGCCGCGCAGGCGGGAGATGTCGACGCCCTTCTGCTCGGCTACCTTGCGGGCGAGCGGGGAGACCTTGACCCGGCCGTCGGCGATGGCGGCCGCGATCGGGGTGTGCGACGGCGTGCTCGTGTGGACCACGGGAGCCGGCGCTGGCTTGGCGGCGGGGGCCGGTGCCGGGGCAGGTGCGGGGGCCGGAGCTGGAGTCGGCGCGGGCGCCGCGGCAGGAGCCTCGGCTGCGGGGGCGGCAGCCGCCGGAGTCTCGAGCTTGAGTCCGGAGATGTCTTCCCCGGCCTTGCCGATCACGCAGATCGGGGCGCCGACGGCGATCTGGTCGCCGAGCTGGGCCACCTGCTTGAGGAGCGTGCCGTCCTCGAAGCACTCGAGCTCCATGGTGGCTTTGTCGGTCTCGATCTCGGCGATCATCATGCCGCTGGTCAGCGGATCACCTTCGTTTTTGAGCCATTTGACGAGCGTGCCCACCGTCATGGTGTCGCTCAGTTTGGGCATGTCGATGATGGTAGCCATGAGACGAATGCAGATTGCGGAATGCGGATTGCGGAATGGCGAGGACGGAAGTCAGAGGCCAGACGGCGGAGGAGGGAAGGAAGAAACGGCGTTGGAGGGCGGCAGGGCGTCGCAAGCGACGCCCCTACGGGCGGAGGCGGACGGCGCGAGCAAGCTCGCGTCCTACGGTCAGCAGATCGTCAGCGCGGTGGCGACGATGCGCTCGACCGTGGGGAGCATGAGGTCCTCGAGCGGCTTGGCGTAGATCTGCGGGGCGTCGAGCGAGGAGACGCGCTTGATCGGGGCGTCGAGTTCGTCGAAGGCCTGGTCGGCGATGAGCGAGGCGATCTGGGCGCCGACGCCGCAGAACGGCTTGTTCTCGTCGACGAGCACGACGCGGTTGGTCTTGGCGACCGTTTCGAGGATGGCCTGCTCGTCGAGCGGGCGGATGGAGCGCAGGTCGAGCACCTCGGCGTCGATGCCGTGGTCGCGTTTGAGGATCTCGGCGGCCTTGAGGCAGGTGATGACGGCGCGGCCGTGGGCGATGAACGAGAGGTCCTTGCCCGGGCGCTTGATGTCGGCCTTGCCCAGCGGGACGAGGATCTCGCCCTCGGGCACTTCCCACTTCTCGCCGTAGAGCAGGGTGTTCTCCATCACGCAGACGGTGTCGTCGTCGCGGATGGCGGCCTTCATGAGGCCCTTGGCGTCGTAGGCGGTGGCCGGGCACACGACCTTCAGGCCGGGCTGGTTGGCGAGGAACATCTCGGGGGTGTGCGAGTGGGTGGAGCCGACGTTGGTGCCGCCGTTGGCGGGGCCGCGGATGACCATCGGGACCTTGAGCTGGCCGCCGGCCATGTAGCGGCAGGTGGCGGCGTTGTTGATGATCTGGTCGAAGGCGACGTAGGCGAAGCTCCAGAACATCATCTCGATGACGGGGCGCAGGCCCATCATGGCCGCGCCGACACCGAGGCCGAGGAACCCGGTCTCGGAGATCGGGGCGTCGACGAGGCGTTTGCCGCCGAAGCGTTCGTAGAGGCCTTCGGTGACCTTGTAGGCGCCGTTGTACTGGGCGACTTCCTCGCCCATGAGGAAGACGTTGGGGTCGCGCTCGATCTCCTCGGCGAACGCGTCGTTGAGGGCCTGGCGGTAGGTGATGAGAGGCATGGCCGGAAAGGGAGTAAAGGATTGAGGGAGTAAGGGCGGAGTGGGCTCGGGCCTTACTCGGCCACCTGCTTGTTTCCGACGAAGTGGGCGTCCTTGTTGAAGAAGTGGGTGCCGTGCTGCTGCGCGGGGGCGTCGTCGATGCCGGCGTAGACGTCGGTGAAGATCTCCGACACCGGGGCGACCGGGGAGTCGTCGGCGAACTTCACCGCGGCCTCGACCTCCTGCTTCACGGCGGTGTTGATGGCGTCGACCTTGGCGTCGTCGAGCAGGCCCTCGCGGTAGAGCACGGCCTTGAAGAGGGAGATGGGGTCGAAGTCGCGCTTGTAGGTCTCGATCTCGGACTTGGTGCGGTACTTCTCGGCGTTGGCGTCGGCCACGGAGTGCCCGCGGTAACGATACGTGCGCATCTCGAGCAGGGTGGGCTTGGAGCGTTCGCGGGCGCGCTGCATGGCCTCGTAGGTGCGGGCGCGGACCTCGTAGAGGGAGTTGCCGTTGATCACGGCCCACTCGAGACCGTAGCCGGCGGCGCGCTGGGCGAGGATCTCGCCGGCGGAGGAGCGCTTCTGGCTGGTGCCCATCGAGTAACCGTTGTTCTCGATCACGTACACGACCGGCACGTCCCAGAGGGCGGCGAGGTTGAGGGACTCGTGGAAGGCGCCCTGGTTGATCGCGCCGTCGCCGAGGTAGCAGAGGCAACAGCCTTTGAGGCCCTTGTACTTGAGCGCGTAGGCGATGCCCAGGCCCAGCGGGGTCTGGCCGCCGACGATGCCGTGGCCGCCCCAGAAGTGTTTCTCGGGCGAGAAGAAGTGCATCGAGCCGCCCTTGCCCTTGGAGGAGCCGGTGAACTTGCCCTGCATCTCCGCCATGAGTTCGCCCATGCCCATGCCCAGTGCGAGGGCGTGGCCGTGGTCGCGGTAGGCGGTGATGTAGTGGTCGTGCTCGCCGGCCAGCGAACAGGTGCCGACCGCGACGGCCTCCTGGCCGTTGTAGAGATGGAGGAAACCGCCGATCTTGCCCTGCTGGTACACGCGCAGGCTGCGATCCTCGAACAGGCGGATGCGCACCATGTCGGTGTAGAGCTTCAACTTGGCCTCGGGGGCGAGGTCGGAGTTGACCGGCGACTTGGCGTAGCGGATGTCGTGTTCGGCCGCCTCGGAGTGCGGCAGATCGGGAGCGGAATTGGTAGGAGTGCTCACGGTGATTGGGCGGGGATTTTACGCTTCGTGGGGGCGCAACGTTCAAGGAAATAGGCCCGGCGCAAACTGTCCGGCAGTAAGTTACGAGTTCCGCTTGTGCCGAAATGCGGCGGCATTGGCGGAACTACTACCGGCGCGGCGGCGGCGCCGCCGCGCCGGAACTTTGAACATTGAACGCTGAACAGGGAACTTTGAACCCGGAGGGCGGAACGGGGGAACGCGGAAGGAACTGCCGAACTTCCAACTTCGAACTTCCAACTTCGATCTTCGAACGAGAGACCGCGGGAGCGGAACGTTGCTGGCGGGACCGGGCCTGGCACCGGCCTCCGTGCCGGCGATGGCGGATGACGCCGGAGGTGTGGGCGGAGTGCGAGTACGGGGCTGTAGGCCAGGGCGGTGACCTGGCCTGTTTCGATCCGGCCACCTCGGCGCGGTGGCCTACAGGTCGCTGCTCCGGCGGGCAGGCCACGGGCGGTGGGCCGGTCGGAGACACGGCCCTACTTTTCCGGCGGTCGATCTGGCCTGTCGCGGGCGGCATCAAACCGCCGCGCTCCAGCGATTGGTCAAACCTCGATCCAGGTGCCGGGCACGGGGTCGGTGACCTTGATGTGCGGGGCGGCGCGGGCGAATTCCTCGGCGAACCAGGCGCGGGCTTCGGGGTCGCCGTGGTTGAGCACGACGGCGCGGGGCTCGCGGCGCAGGGCGAAGTCCATCAGTTCGTCGCGATCGGCGTGGCCGCTGAGTTCGAAACGCTCGACCGGGCAGGCGAGCTTGGCCTCGTAGTCGAGCGCCGCGAAGAGGTATTTTTCGCCGTGGCGGGCCGCGAGGAGCCGGCCGCCGGGTGTATCCGGATCGCAGTAGCCGACGAACGCGATGGTGTTGCGTGCGTGGGCGGCCAGACAGGAGGCCATCAGGTACGAGGGTGTGCGCTCGATGAGCATGCCGCTGCTGATGAGGTAGATCGCGTTCTGGCGCGGGTCGACCCCGGGGACCAGGCGCCGCGGGGTCTGCTGGACCTTGAGGGCCTTGAGCACGCTGCGGTTGAAGTTGATGTGGCGGGTCTTCTTCGTGATGTCGTCGAAGTAGTCGCACAGGTCGATGCCGAGGCCGGAGGAGAAGATCGGGCACTTGGCGAGGGTGCCGTCGAGCCGGGCGTCGTGGAAGATTGTGAGCAGTTCCTGGTGACGCCCGAGGGCGAACACCGGGATGAGGACCGAGCCGCCGCGCTCGATGGTGCGGTTGATCGTGTGGAGCAGGCGCTCGATCTCGCTCTTGCGGGTGCGGTCGGCGGGGCGCTCGGTGGCGCCGCGGGTGGTCTCGAGCACGATGGTGTCGAAGTGGCCGGTGGGGAACCGCGCGCCGGGCACGGTGCGTTGGCTGTCGAAGAGCACGTCGCCGGAAAAGAAGATCCGCCGGCCCTTGAACTTGAACTCCACGCCGGCCGCACCGGCCACATGGCCGGCCGGGTGGAACGTCACCTCGACATCGTCGTGGGCGCCGCTGATCTTCTTGGATTGGCCGAAGGCGAGCCCGTGGAACCGGGGCAGGCAGCGGTCGACCTCCTCGTGGGTGAACAAGGGCAGGTCGGCCCGGCTTTGCTCCTCACGCTGGCGTTCCATGACGCTGGCGGAGTTGTGCAACATTCGACCCACGAGCATCGCCGTGGAGACCGACATCAACACCGGGGCCTTGGTTTGCCGGCGCAGCAGCAACGGCAACGACCCGATGTGGTCGAGATGGCTGTGGGTGACGACGATCAGGTCGACTTCGAGGCCGTCGAGCGGCGAGAAGTCCGGTGTGGCTTCCAGGCCGGAGAGTTTGGGGTGCAGGCCGCAGTCGACCACGATGCGCACATCGCCGAGCTGGACGAGATGACAGCTGGAGCCGATGCCGCCGTGGCGGTTGAGATCGAGAAGTTTCATGGATGGGAGGGCGGACGCGGCAAGGGCGGCGGCCGGACTGGGATTTGCCGGGAACCATGGGGATGGTGGGCAAGTGCACAAACCCGATTCTCCGGGATTGTTGCAGAGAGGGAATCGGCCGGTTGGGCTGCGCGGTCGAGGCAGAATCGGTGGGGACGGGGAACTCGAAACGCGGAACTCGGAACTCGAAACGGGGAACTCGAAATTCGGAGCGGGGGAACTCGGCGTGGTCGCCCGCCCTGGTCCGGCGATGGCGGGCCGCCCCGAGGAGCGGAGCGGGACGAAACACCGGAGGCCGGGCCCCGCGCGCAACGGCCGGGGAGCTGCCGTCTACTTGTGTCGTCCGTGGCGGAAGATGTCCCAGACGATCCAGAGACCGATCAACATCGAGAGCAGGTAGCCAGTGAGACCGAGCACCGAGAAACCGAGGATCTGCGGCTGGGTCTTGGCGTGGATGATCAACGAGGAACCGACGACGAGCGCACCGACGATGATCGCGAGCGTGAGGCGGCTGCTGGCCTTGTTGATGGCGTCGTCGAGTTCCTCGAGGCCGCGGTGTTGGAAGTTGATCGTGAGGTCGTCCTGGCTGATGCGTTGGGCGAGGCGGTGGATGTCGAGGGGCAGATCGCCGAGCCGGGTGATCGCGCTGGCCATGCCGCGGCGGAACTGCGAGGCGAGCACGCGGGGGCTGAACCGTTCGCGGTTGATGTCGCGCAGGATCGGTTCGGCGGAGCGGCGCAGGTCGAACTCGGGATCGAGCGCGCCGGCGGCCTCCTCGATCGAAAGCACGGCCTTGGCCATGAGGCAGTAGTCCTGCGTGATGTTGATGCCGTGACGGCCGAAGATGTTGAGCAGGGAAAGGATGACGCGGCCGATCTGCTGGTGGCCGATGGCGTAGTTGAGATTCTCACGCAGGGCGAACGTGACCTCCTTCTCCATCGCGCGGAAATCGGGGCGGCGATGCGGCGCGGCGAGCACGGAGGCGGCGGCGACGATGCGTTCGGCATCGAGGGCGGCGGCGGCTTCGAAGAGCTCCGAGAGGAAGTGCCGCATGCGACGGGTGAGTTGGCCGACCTGGCCCCAGTCGAGGGCGCAGAGGCGGCCGTCGGGGGTGACGAGCAGGTTGCCCGCGTGCGGATCGGCGTGGAAGAACCCGCCGACGAGGATCTGGTGGAAGAGCGAGCGGGCGCCGTCGTGGGCGAGGCGGCGGGCCTGGTCGGGCGGCAGCTCGACCTTGTCGAGCCGGATGCCCTCGATGAAGTCCATCACCAGCACGCGTTCGCCCGTGTAGTCTTCGTGCACGGCGGGGGCGTAGACGGTCTTCGCGAACGGGTTGGTGGCGTTGAAGTAACGGATATTCTGCGACTCGTGCCGGAAATCCAGTTCCCGGGCGAACGCCACGCGCATCTCGGCGACCACGGCGGGGAGATTGTACGGGGTGAACGCGGCGACGCGGTGGTGGAGCTGGGTGGCGAAGAACGAGATGAGGTCGAGGTCGGAGTCGACCATCTTGCGCAGGTGCGGCTTCTGGATCTTGACGGCGACGAGCTTTCCGTCGGCGCGGAGGCGGGCCCGATACACTTGGGCGAGAGAGGCGCAGGCGACGGGTGTTTCGTCGAACTCGGAGAAGACCGTTTCGGGCTCGGCCTCGAGCTCCTCGACGAGCACGGCCCGCATCTCGGAAAACGGCAGCGGCTTGACCCGGTCCTGCAATTTGCGCAGCTCGAGGACGAGGTGTTCGGGGATGACATCGGGCCGCATGCTGAGCAGTTGGCCGGATTTGACGAAGATCGGGCCGAGCTCCTCGGCGGCCATGCGCAGGCGTTGCCAGACGCTGCGTTTCTTCGGCTGCGGGATGATGCGGTGCAGAAAACCCGGCGGCGGGTTGATCTGCTGGATGACTTCGGCGAAACCGTGGCGCGCGAAGACCGCCGCGATCTCCTTGGCGCGCACGGCGTTGGTCACGAAGTCGAAAGGGGACATGGAGAAGGGAAAACCGGAACGGGGAGGCCGGAAGCTCGGCCGTGAGGAACTCGAAACTCGGAACGGAAAACGCCCGAGGACTGGACCTAATCTTGACCACTGATGTCTGGCCCAGGGGACACTGCGTGCCGGCCCCCGCAGACAAACGCCGCGCCGGAGTCAGGGCGACGGCGGCGCGGGTGCGGCGAACCGACTCAGTTGGTCGGCAGCTTGAAGGTCGCTTCGACCTTTTCCTCGAGCAGCTGGATGCGGCGTTCGAGTTGGGCGACCTCGGCCTTGTTGGCGAAGTCGGCCTTGGCGAGCAGCGCGCGGATACGCTCGGCCAGATCCTCGCTGGTGCTTTCCCACTCCTTGCGGCCTTCTTCGGCGAGCTTGGAGGCGAGGCTTCTGGCTTCGTCGGTGGAAACTTTGCCCTGTTTGACGAGGTCCTGGAGGGTGGCCTCGATCTTTTCCTTGGTCACGACAGTGGCCCCGATGCCGGCGAGAACGGTTTTCTTGATGAGATCGATCATGGCGGCGGCAAGGTAGGGCCCGCTCGGAGGCGCTGCAAATGCAATTCGGGTGACTGCGGCGAGCCTGGCGCGCTCGGCGCCTTTGACCGTATAAGTTCACGACCGTGAACTTATACGGTTCCGGTGGCGTGGAAGGGGGGGCTCGGGCTGGCGCAGCGGGGCGGGCGGACGCCGGCCGTTTAGGTTCACGGTCGTGAACTTATACGGTTCTTGTTGCGGGATGTGGCTCGGGGGAGGCCGTGGCGGTGCGGGATGGCGTGGCATCGCGTGCGGCGGTGGCGGAGAGGCGTGCGGCGACGGGGAGGGCGTCCCTCGCGGGGAGGGCGGGGCGCCTGCCAAATAACTTGCCAGAGGCCGGTCCGACGGGAGACTCGGGCGCTTTCTTGATGAAACAACGCACCCTGCTGCGCGAGGTCTCCACCAAAGGAGCCGGTTTACACACCGGCGATATGGTTCGCCTCACCCTGAAGCCTGCGCCCGTCAACCACGGCATCGTGTTCAAACGCGTCGATCTCCACGGTCAGCCCGAGATCCGGCCCGCCGTCGATGCCATCGTGGATCTGGTGCGCAGCACGACCATCGCCAACGGTCACGCGAAAGTCCACACGGTCGAGCATGTGCTCAGCGCCCTCCACGGTTGCGGCATCGACAATGTCCTCATCGAGATGGACGGCCAGGAGCCTCCGATCTGCGACGGCTCGGCCCGGCCGTTCGTGAACCTGATCCTCGAGGGCGAGCCGGTGGAGCAGGACGCCGAACGCGAATACTTCGTGCTCGACCAGCCGGTGTCGGTCAGCCGCGGAAGTTCGTCGATCATCGCGTTGCCCTGCGACCAGCTGAAGATCACCTGCACCTCGGCCGACGATCGTGGGATCCATACCCAGCATCTTTCGCTCGCGATCGACCCCGACATTTTCACCGCCCAGGTCGCGGCCGCCCGCACGTTCACGATCTACGAGGATATCGAGGAACTGCTCAAAATGGGCAAAATCCGCGGCGGCAGCCTCGACTGCGCCGTGGTGATCCGGGGCGACAAGGTCATCTCGAAGGAGCCCCTGCGCTTCAAGGACGAGTTCGTCCGTCACAAGATTCTCGACATCATCGGCGACGTGATGCTGCTGGGCCGTCCGCTGAAGGCGCACATCATCGCGATCCGCCCCGGCCATGCGATCAACTCGGAGCTGACGAAGATTCTCTTCGATCGGATGCAGGAGCAGAAGAAGGGGCGGCCGAAGTCGGAGAAGGCGACCAGCAAGGTCATCCTCGAGACCGAGACCGCCCTCGATATCCGCCGTATCCTCGATATGGTGCCGCACCGCTACCCGTTCGTGATGCTCGATCGCGTGGTCGAGATGTCGGAGGCGGACGAGTTGGTGGCGCTCAAGAACGTGTCGGTCAACGAGCCGTTCTTCCAGGGGCACTATCCCGGCAACCCGGTGATGCCCGGCGTGCTGCAGATCGAGGCGATGGCCCAGGCGGCCGGCATCCTGCTGCTGCGTCGCGTTTCGGCGGAGGGCAAGACCGCGCTCTTCATGAGCTGCGACAAGGTCAAGTTCCGCAAGGCCGTGCGGCCGGGCGACCAGATCCTGATCAAGGTCAAGATGACGAAGAACCGCGGCAACAAGATCTGCACCGCCGAGGCGACGTGCACCGTCGACGGCCAGCCGGTGTCGTCGGCCGAGCTGATGTTCGCCCTGGTCGACAACAGCGAGGTCGATTGAGCTTGTCCGTCGCCGGCGGCCTGGCCGTCGGCGTACGCATCGTTTCCCTCCCCACCTGTTCCGATGCCCTCCCAGATCCATCCCTCAGCGATCGTCGATCCCTCGGCCCAGCTTGGCGCCGATGTCGTGGTCGGTCCGTACGCATTTGTCGGCCCCGGCGTCGTGCTCGGTGCCGGCACCGTGCTTCACCATCACGCGGTGGTCGAGGGCAACACCACGTTGGGGAGCGGCAACGAGGTCTTCCCCTTCGCCTGTGTCGGGCTGAAGACACAGGATCTCAAATACAAGGGCGGCAATCCGGGTACCCGGGTTGGGGATCGCAACGTGTTCCGCGAGTTCTGCACGGTGCATGCGGCCACCTACGACGGCGATTTCACGCGGATCGGTTCGGACAACACCTTTCTCGCCTACACCCATGTCGCGCACGATTGCGTGGTGGGCGACGACGTGGTCATGAGCAACAACGCCACGTTGGCCGGCCATGTGGTCATGGGCAGCCATGTGGTCATGGGGGGGCTGTCGGCCGTGCACCAGTTCTGCCGCATCGGCGACCGGGCGATGATCGGCGGCATGAGCCGGATCTCGCAGGATGTCCCTCCCTTCATGATCGTCGAGGGCAGTCCGGCGGTGGTGCGGGCGTTCAACAAGGTCGGGCTCGAGCGGGCCGGGTTCACCGAGGAGCAGATGGACCACGTGAAGACGCTTTTCCGCATTTTCTTCCGCGAGGGGCTGAACCGCACGCAGGCGCTGGAGCGTATCCTTGCCACGGAGATCGCGGGGGCGAGCGAGGTGGCGGCGTTCATCGCCTTCGCGCAGGCCAGTGAGCGCGGGCTCACGCCCGGTGCGAAGTAGGGTGGTGTCTTTTAACGGCGCGGCGCCGGCGCCTGTTGCCACCAGTCTTTAGTTACGAGCTGCTCCGTGCCTCCGCCGTGGCCATGCTCGGGCGGCCTGCCGCCGGCCGCCCGCACTGGGGATCGGCCTCAGGGCAACACCACTTGAAGGCGCAGAAAACGCCGCGGGCTGGAGCCGAGCGCCACGGCGTCGCGGGCGGTCACCTCCGTGGATGGATCTGCGGTCCAAGTGGAGACGTCGGTCCATGTCACGAGGTCGGTGCTCGCCTGGACGGTGTAGCGCAAACCGGGCGCGACGCTGCGCCGGCTGAAGCGTAGCGCCGGGTACGGCACGCCGCCTTCGGTCACGGTGGTCAGGCTCACCGGAGGCACCGCCGCCGGGCCGCGAGCCGGCAGGCCGCAGGCGAAGCGCAACAAATTCGATACACCTGCGCCGTCAGGATCGGCGAGCGGCCCGCTGACAGCGGGCCGGGCCAGATCCGCGGCGGAGAAGTGCGCGTTCGCCCAGCGTGCAAACGTCGTCGGTGGCACCAGCTTCTGCACGGTCACCTTCGCCAATTCGCCGAAGCGATCGACATAGGCGACGTACGGCGTGCCGTCGGGCCCGAACACCAGTCGAGTCTCGTCGGCGCGGTCGGCCGACAGGCCCGCGTCACCAACAGGCGCCCACACGGCGCCGTCGTTCCGCATCACCGTCGCCGCGATCTGCTGGTACCAATTGACGAACGCGACGTGCGGTGTGCCATCGGCCGCGAACGCGAGGCTGGTCTTGAAGGCGCCCTGGGCCGGATAGTTCGCCGTCCCCACCGCCACCCATTGCCCGCCGGCGAACTTCATCACGGCCGGACTTCCGAACGAACTCCCGAAGGCCACGTGGAGGGTGCCGTCGGTTGCGAAGACGAGGCTGGGGTCGACCGCCCCGCTCTGCGGCGAGAAGCCGGCGGCGCCGAGAGTGCGCCAGGTTGAACCGTCGAGCTTCATCACCGTGGCGCGATAGCGGTTCGCTTCCGCCGCGAAGGCGACATAGGGCACGCCGGTGGGCCCGATGGCGAGGCTGAGTCCGTCGACTTCGACGCCCGTGCCGGCGAACTCGGGGTTGCCCACCACGGTCCAGCTCGTCCCGTTGAACTTCTGCACCGTCGGTTTCTTCCAACTCCGGTAGGCGAGATAGGGCGTACCGTCCGGCGCGAAGGCGAGACGCACCTGCTCCGCGCGCGCGTTCGTGAGGCCAGGGGAACCCACGGCGCGCCACTGCGAACCGTCGAACTGCATCACGGTCGCCTTCGCGCCGTTCGCCCAATCGAGGAAGGCGACGTGTGGCGTGCCGTTCGGCGCGAAGACCAGGTTCACATACTCGGCGAGCCCGGCGGAGAAACCATCTGCGCCAACCGACACCCAGTCCGAGCCGGCGAGCTTGCGCACCGAGATCTTCCCGCCGAGGCCCCCGTCGGAGTAGGCGACGAAGGGCGTGCCGTCGTGCGCGAGCGCGAGGGCCGGATAGGTGGCCCCGTCGGCAGTAAAACGCGGCGCGCCGACGCCGACCCATTCACCGCCGGTCAGGTTGGGCGGCGTCGTGGCTGTCGCCGAAGAGATGTGACAGACCGTCGCAACGCCGACCGCGAGGGCGGCGGCGAGGGTCCGGCCGAGAGCGCGGCGGCTAGGGCTTCGGGAGGACATTGGTCGAGTGCAGTGTGATCAGTTCCCCGGGTTGCAGGCCGGTCACGGTGAGCCGGCCGTCGCGCAGGGTCAGCGGCGGCAGATCGAGCTCCGTCTTGTCGGGCCGGATCAGGCGCGCGCGGAAGGGCTGGTCGCCGGCCGCGGCCAGGTGCGGGAGGGAGAACGTGACGTTGAGGACGGTGGCCGGATAGGGGTGGTTGTAGTAGCTCTTGTCGTCGGTGGCGTTGATGGCCAGCAGGCTCCAGCGGCCGTCGGGTCGCTCCGCCGCGGTCGCCGCCAGCGGCGACTGTTGCCCCACGGGAAACTCCATGTCGGGCCAGCCCGGCTTGTCGCTGCCGCAGCGATGCACGCGGGAGCCGATCGGGAGCGAGCGGGCGACCTCGCGGAAGAAGTAGAACTTGGGATACAGGGCGATGTCCATCTGCGCCGTCCCCTTGTGGACGAAGCCGGCGAGGCGCACGCCGTCGAAGTCGGGCTGCACGTCCCCGACGCCGCCATCCCAGGAGTACGCCTGGAACCAGAGCCAGAGTCCGGTCCCGAGGTTGATGTCGCTGATCATGCGGGCGATCCCGATCTGCTGCGGCGGCCCCGACTCGGTCTGGACCACCTCCAGATCGAGTCCCGGGCCCACGAGCGCATCGGCGATCTGCCGGGTCATGCTGGCGCCATAGGAATGAAATGAATACCCGCCCCACGCGGCCAACGCCGCCGGGTCGTTCTTGAAGGCCGCGATCGTGGGCAAGGCGTCGGCGTCCACGTTGGCCCGCGAGGCCGCCAGCACCTTGACCGAGTGGAAACCGCGCCGGTCGAGCTCCTCCCGCCAGAGGCGGGTCATCACGAGCGCCTTGTTCCGGAGCGCCGGGTTGCTCCAGCCGCCTTCGGCCAGATAGACCTCGGGTTCGTTCGTGATCTCGACGTAGTCCATCCGCCAGCCGTAGTTCTCGAAGAGATCCTCCATCACGTCGGCATGCCGGACGATGTAGGCACGCAGCTTCGCTTCGGTCATCGCGCTGCTCCAGCTCTGGTTGGGGTCCTGCGAGGACCAGCCGGAGTGCGGATCGTAGATCATGAGCGGTGGCCGCGCCTGCACCTTGCGCACGTCCTCGAGGTAGCGATGGGTCTCTTTGTAGATCTCCTCGGCGGTGTAGATGTGGTCGATGCCCATGCCGTTGGCGCCCCAGAACCGCATCACGGCGAGGTCGAGGTCTTTCCAGAACAGCTCGGCGCAACGCCGCCGCAGCGCGGCCGGAGTCTGCTCGTACCAGTCGCCCGGATTCAGGCCGACCACGTTGACGCCGAGGCCCTTGAAGCGCCCCTCCGGGTTGGAAGGCGTCGTGCGGACGTAGGAGCTCACTGTGACGGTGATGGCTTCCGTCCCCGCAGCCGTGCCGGGGGAGGCCGCGATCAGCGCCGCGCCGAACAGGCACGCCTTCGCCAAGCGGCAGGCGGTGCGTCGAGTGGGGGATGTAGTCGTGTGGGGCCGAGCCATCACGGCAAACGTGCGAAAGGAAGCCGTGGGCTGTCAGGCGAAGAATCCACGCGGTGGTGTCGCCGGTCGGGATTGATCGGATTTTCACCTGAGCCCAAGGCCCCTCAAGGCCTCAGTTGCCAAATGAAGCATGTGGGCTGGGCCACGGCGCGGGGCGGGCAAGAAAAAGGGCCGGTCGGAGACCGGCCCGGAGGAGGGAGGGGAGCGCCAGCGTTGGCGATTTGTCCTTATTTCTTGTAGACGAGCTTCGGGTCGAATTTCGGCTGGCCGAGGAACTCGAGGGCGAAGGTCTGCTTGTCGGCGAGGCGGCGGTAGAAGCAGGACTCGTAGCCGTTGTGGCAGGCGGCGCCCACGCCGGCCTGCTCGACCTTGATGAGGAGCACGTCCTGGTCGCAGTCGGTGCGCAGTTCCTTGACGAGCTGCACGTTGCCGGACTCCTCGCCCTTCAGCCACAGCTTCTTGCGGGAGCGGCTCCAGTAGGTGGCCTTGCCGGTGGCGAGGGTGTGGGCGAGCGACTCGGCGTTCATGAACGCGAACATCACGACCTCGCCGGAGTGCACATCCTGCGCGATGCAGGGGATGAGGCCGTCGGCGTCGAACTTCGGCTGGAGGGTTTGGCCGAGTTCGATCTCGGCGGTGTTGGTGCGGGCGGGGAACGGGACGAACGTGCTCATGGTATCAGAGATTCTTGGGTGACTGGTCTGGGTTGTCGTGGAGGCGGCGCAGGTATTCGTAGGAGTAGAGGCCGGTGCGATGGCCGTCGCTGAACTCGAAGCAGAGGGCATAGTTGCCGATGCGGGTCCAGCGCAGCACGGTGACGCCGGGAAACGAGGTGCGCGGGTCGCCGCCGATCTGGCGGCCGAGCACGTCGCGCTCGCCCATGTTTTCGGCGCTTGGAGACGCCGCACGGAGGAACTCGCCGCCGAAGTAGCTTTCCACGCCATCGCTCCACCGGATGGCGATCTCGTTGCCGATGAGCTGAATGTCGACGGGTGTGTGCATGGGAAAGGGGCGGAGCGTAGGTTTGTCGGGCGCGGGGAAAAGCGAAAACCCACCGGAGCGAGGCTCGCGGTGGGTTTTTTGGGCGTTCGGGCCCGGGGGGATCGCGGGTACCTTCGATCAGCGTCGAAGCCGGCGGCGTAGAACCAGGACCAGCAACGCTCCGGCGCCGATCAGGCCGTAGGTCGAGGGTTCAGGGACCTGCAGGTCTTCCTCGAGGTGGAAGGCGATGGCGACCTTGTCGCTGCCGTTGTCTCCGCAGTTGCAGTGATAGGTGCACCGGTGGGTGTTGTACAGGCCGCTGGTCTGCTGGAAGCGGAACGACATGTCCCACATGCTGGAGTCGAGGTCGTTGAAGAAGAAATCGATCGGGTTGAACAGGTCGGAGTCGAACTCGGAGGTGTCGAATTTGAAGAGGAACGAGGCTCCCCGGCCTGCGGCGAGGCCGGCGTGGACGCTGCCGGAGCTGTGGGTGCCGATGTCCATGTAGTAGGGTTGGCTGCGGCCGCCGCCGTTGAGGTTGAAATTCTGATTGAGCGAGAAGTTCACCCAGTCGGTGCCGCCGACTCCAGCGGCGTTGAAGGCGCTGTTACCCCAGGCGCCGAACGCATTCGCGGTGAGGTTGCTCGGTGCAGTGTCGAAGCCGAAACCGTTGAGCGTGCCGGCGCCGAAGAAGACGTTCTCCTCGCCACCGGCGCCGCCGACGGTGCGCCAGCCTCCGGAGAGATTGGTCACATCGATCCGGATGGTTTTGGCGAGCGCGTCGAAGTTGAAGCTCAAGCGGGCGCCGGCGCCCTGATCTTCCTGGGCCATCACGCCGAGCGAGTCGACGCCGCGGAAGGCGAAGGTCAGGTTGGTGTTGGTGAGGCTTTCGACCCAGAGTTGGGCGCTAGCTGCGCTGGGCAGAAATGCGGCCAAGATCAGGAGCAGTTGTGGAATGCACCGTTTCATGGACCGCAGTGTACGCCCTGCCCGGCGGGAAAACCATCGGGGTTGAACTGATCGAGGCCTACGGCAGACGCCGGTTGACAAGGGGCTTGACGGCCGGCGTTTCGGCGGCGGTTTGGCGCGCGGTGCGGTGGAGTTCATGGGTTTTGGCCACGGCGAGAAATTCGTAGAAGCCGTGCAAGCGCGCGAAATAGTACCCGGCCCAGCCGTCGAGGATGCCGAGCTGGAAGAGGTAGACGTAGAGGAAGCGCAGGGCGGGGCGGCCGGGCAAGTGCCGGGCCGCGGCCTTCAGTCGCCGACGCCAGGATACGGCGCCCGACTGCAGGGCGGCGGCGCCGTCGCGGCCGAGCGCGTTCTCGAGCGCGAGGCGGGCCTCCCAGTTCGAGTAGCGGTTGTGCTTCTCGACGAACACGTCGACCGAGGGGAAGGCATGGTGGTCCATCTCCGAACGCAGGCGGCCGGTGGCGCCCTGCACGACGATGTGCTCGTGGACCTCGTTGTCGCCGCTGCCGGTGGGGCCCTGGACGAGGCGTTCGTAGCGGCCGAGCCGGTGGCGGAAGAGGCGCAGGTTCCAGTTCGGGTAGTAGGCGTGCCGCAGCCATTGCCCCATGAACATGAAGCGCCGGTTGATCCAGTAGCCGTTCAATGGATGCGCCGGATCGGTGACGATCGCCCGGAACTCCGCCTCGGCCTCCGGCGGCAGCACCTCGTCGGCGTCGAGGATGAAGACCCATTCGTGGCGGAAGGGGAGGTGCTCGAGCGCCCAGTTCTTCTTTTTCGGCCAGGTACCGTTGAACTCGAACTGCACGACCTTCGCACCATGGCGTTGGGCGATCGCCGGGCTGTCGTCGGTGCTGGCCGAGTCGACGACCAGAATCTCGTCGGCCCAGGCGACCGCTGCGAGGCAACGCGGCAGGTTGGCCGCTTCGTTCTTGATCGGGATCAGGATGGAGACCGGGACTGGCGCCATGGCTTTGTCGCTAGCAGCGGCGGCGTTAGGCGTCATGCTTTCTTTTGCGCGGGGAGGGACGGAAGCCGCTCTGCGCCCGTGGTTTGAGGGAAACCCCGATGGGGAGGATCGGGTTCCGGTGCAGTCTTCAAACAGGCCCGGACCGATTCAACGGCGGCGGCGGGTGTGCTACTGTGGTGGCCGAGACAACCGGTGGAGGTTTCCCAACCACCGTCCTTTCCAACCTGAACAACGGAATAATATGAAAAAACTGCTGATTCCTGCGCTGTTGCTGGCGGCGGCATCCTCCTACGGTGCTTTGTCCACTGCAACCGGCGGTCGGCTCACGGACTATACCAACTGGTTTGAACCGTTTGGTGTGGCCTCGGACCAGAACTATATCGGCGTGCCGTATCCGAGCACAAATACTCCGGATTCCACCGCCATCGACACGGTGAACCGCGACTGGAGCGGCTGGACCCAGAACTGGACCCCGGGCCTGACCGGTCCCTTGATGGGCACCGTCGACGGGCTGGTGGTCGAAACGGTCTTCCTCGGCGAGACCGCCGGCTGGTGGGATGACTGGGGCTATCGGCTCAACGGGGTCGATTATCTGCTCTCCGACGGAGTGCAGACCATCGGCTGGACCCCGAACCGCGAGTTCGGCGACTACCTGTACTTCACCCTCTACGCCGGTGATACGCTCGACTTCTTCGTGACGGGAAGCGGCATCACTTCGCAGGACGGTGCGATCACGGTCGGACCCGACGGCGGCAAGTACTATGTCTTCGACAAGAGCCTCAACACGCCGATCGCGGATTCCGCGAATTCGTACTTCGGCACGCTGACTCCTCTGACCAGCGTCCGCGGCGACGAATACATCGGCAACGAGGATGGGGCGCTTCCGTTCACCGTGGTGAGCTTCGAGGACCAGATCCCGAGTTCCGACTTGGACTTCAACGATTTCCTCTTCGCCTTCCGCGCGGGTGAGGACATCCCGCAGGGTGGTGTGCCGGAGCCGTCGACCTACGGTCTGCTCGGCGCGGCCGCGCTGCTCGGTCTGGTCGGTTATCGCCGCTTCAAGAAACAGGCCTGATCCTTCGGGCCAATCGGGTTTCCAAACCAAAACCCCCGACCAGAACGGTCGGGGGTTTTTTGTCGATCGAATCGCTGGTGCGCGGGAGCTCAGCGGCCCCAGATCTCGAGCTCGGCGAGCTGGGTGATGGAACCGCCGCGGCAGGTGATCTCGAAGCGGAAGAAGCGATAGGCGGCCGAGGTGCTGGCGAGCACGAAGTCGCGTTGGAGGTAGCGGGTCGCGAAGGTTTCGGCGGTGCGGGTTTCGATCAGGGTCCAGGTGGCGCCGTCGTTGGAGCCGTAGACGCTCCAGTTGTAGGGATCGCGTTCGTAGTGGTCGTTCGCGGACGTGAGGCTGTACGACTCGAGCTGGTGGGCTTCGGCGAGCTCGACCTGCACCCAGGTGGTGGGCGCAAAGTCGAGCCACTTGGTGCCGGTGTTGCCGTCGAAGAGCTTGGCGAGGGTCTCGGTGGGGGCGTTCTCCCCGCGGGCCGACTTGGCCGTGGGAACGAGTTCGACGAGCGGGAGGTCGTTGCTGACGGGTTGTTCGACCACCGGGGCGGCGGTGACGCTGAGGGTGGCGGCGGAGCTGGTCACGGAGCCGGTCGAGTTGGAGACGACGACCGAGTAGGAACCGGCGGAGGCGAGGGTAGTGGCGGCGATGGAGTAGGAGGCGGATGTGGCGCCGGAGATGGCCGTGCCGTCCTTGCGCCACTGGTAGGAGAGGGAGTCGCCGGTGGCGGTCACGCTGAAGGAGGCGGAGGCGCCTTCGGTGACGGAGAGGGCGGCGGGCTGGCCGGAGATGGCGGGAGCGACGACTTGCGGGATGCTCGGCACTTCGGTGGAGGAGGCGGAGCCGCCCCAGATTTCGAGTTCGGCGACCTGGGTGATGGAGCCACCCCGGCAGGTGATGTCGAAACGGAAGAAGCGGTAGGCGGCGGAGGCGTTGGTGAGCACGAAGTCGCGTTGGAGGTAGCGGGTGGCGAAGACTTCGGCCGAGCGGGTGTCGACGATCGTCCAGTTCACGCCGTCGTTGGAGCCGCTGACGGTCCAGTTGTAGGGATCGCGTTCATAGTGGTCGTTGGCGGCGGTGAAGCTGTAGGAGGCGAGGGAGGTGGGGGCGGCGAGTTCGAGTCGAACCCAGGTGGTGCCGGCGAAGTCGAGCCACTTGGTGCCGGCGCTGCCGTCGACGAGGTTGGCGATACGCTCGGTGGGGGCGTTGTCGCCGCGGGCGGTGGTGGCGCTTGGGGTGAGCTTGGTGAGGGTGCCGAGGTCGATCGAGGGCTGCTCGGGCGTGGTGGCTGCCGCCACGGCGAGGGAAACCTCGGAGCTGGTCACGGAACCGGCGGAGTTGGCGACGACCACGCAGTATTTGCCGACATAGGACGCGTTGGCGGCGGCGATCGAGTAGCTGCGGGCGGTGGCGCCGGAGATGTTCGTGCCGTCCTTGCACCATTGGTACGTGAGCGCGTCGCCGGTGGCGGTCACGCTGAAGGAGGCGGAGGCGCCCTCGGTCACGGAGAGGGAGGCGGGTTGGGCGGTGATCGCGGGTGAGGCCACGGCGGGTTCGGTCACGACGGGCTCGGAGGACCCGCCCGAGAGGGAGCCGTACCAGGCGAGGCCGTAGGTGGAGCCCGCGTCGCCGACGACTTCGAGGGCGTAGTTGCCGGCCGGGATGGCGGTGAGGTAGAGGTGTTCGACGTTGTCGATGGTCGAGGCGCTCTCGGCGACGATGGATCCGGTGGAGACGTTGCGCAGCCGGAGGTTGAGGTTGTTGAGGGAGCTGTTGAACACCCAGAAGTTGGTGGTGGTGAGCTCACGGTGCCAGCAAAGCGCGGTGGAGAGCTTGAGGGTCTGGCCGGAGGGGACGGAGAAATAGTAGCTGGTCCCGGTCTTGGCGGAGGTGCCCAGATCCCAGCCGGCGGTGGTGTCCATCGTGGCGCCGGCGGCGATGCGGCCGGAAACGAGGGCGACGTAGGAGTTGTAGATGTTGACCTGCCCGGCGCCATAGATCGGGTCGAGCGGCTGCGTGGTGGTGTGGCTCCAGCTGGGGAATTCCTCCTTCGTGGCGCCGGCCATCAGCAGGGCCTTGACCGTACGGGGGTCCTTCGCCACCGCGAGGGAGGGGGTGCGCTTGGTCTCGGCGATGAGCAGACCGGCGGCGGACGCGACGACCGGGGTGGCGTAGCTGGTGTAGGTGGCGGTGCCGACGAGGTCGGGCTTCTGGCGGCCGGAGCCGTCGAGGTTGGTGCCGCCGCGGCTGTGCTGACCGGTGGCGCTGCCGACCGCGATGGTGTTGTAGTTGTTGCCCCAGAGCGGCTGCATCGCGTTGGTGCCGTTCTCGAGGGCGATGACGACCGTCACGTTGTCGCGGGCGATGCGGTAATCGAGCAACCAGATGGCGTTGAGGTTGTAGGTGGTGACGTTGCTGATCAGCGAGTGGTTTTCGACATCCCAGGTGGCGATCTCGGGGGTGGCGAAGGTGCCCATGTGGATCGACTTCGAGCGGTAGGTGCCGACGCTGGCGACCTGGAGGTCGGCGAGGCCCGGGAGGATGCTCGTGGTCACGCCGGTGAGGTTCTTGGCGACCGTGTTGGCGTGGGCCGAATACGTGGTCGGGCGGGTGGTCGCCAACGGAAACGTGATGTTGCGGGTGCTCAGTTCGCCGCTCTTGGCGACGGCCCAGTTGCCGGAGCTGTCGGGGGCCTCGACCATGAGAACCGCAAGGTTGTCTCCGGTCGGCAGGGTGGACCCGAATTGCTGCTTGAGCTCGGTGAACCCGATGTCGCTCTGCAGCGTGGCGTGCAGGCTACCTGCGAACGCAATTGAGAGAAGGGAAGGGAGGATCGCGCTATACTTCATGGCTGGGAAGGTTGTGCCCCATCCATGTTTTCCACGTGCGACGGTTGCATTGGGGCGAATGCCCGCCGCTCGGCGTGGCATCCCCTCAACTGGGTGGGGGCAACTACCCGGTCGCGAGTGTCGCAGACTCCCGACCGGGATTAGGAGGCGGTGTTAGTTGTTGGGAGGTCGAAGCTTATAGCTCGGCATCCCGAATCGAACACCGGAGGCGGGTGGGGATTTCTTCCGCGGTGCCAATCGTCAGATCGAGGAAATCGGCCTGTGCGGGCAGGAGGAGCGCGCTCAACGTCTCCGGCGGGAGCGTATCGGTGTCGGCCAGAGGCCAGATCTCGGCGATTTCTGCGGCATCGGCGTCGGTGCTCCAACCGGTGTTTTCGCCCAGTGCCACGCCGGCGGCCGAGGCACCCAGAGCGGGCGCCGCGAGCGTGTCGCCCTCGGCGCCGACGAGGTAGCCGATCGATGGCAGCGCCTTCGGGCCGAGGGTCGCCTCGAGGGGGGCGGCTCCTGCGAGGCCGGTGAGTCGCACGGTGGTGCGGGAGTTCGGCGCGAGGTCGAAAATTTCGATACGGGCCTGCCCGCCGGTCCGTTGCCGGCTCCCGAGCTTCAGCGAGTAGGTGCCGGCGGGGAGGGCGACGAGCAGTGTGGCATCGCGGCCGGACTCGCCGAGCGGGGTGGCGCCGACGGCGGCGGTGGCGAGGCGGATACGGTTCGCGTTGGCCGCCTTCCAGCCGGCGTTCGAGGCGATGAGGCGGGATGATCGGGAGAGGGCGAGAACTGGGCGGGCGATGCCGTTCGTCCCCAGGGCGGGTCCGAGTCCGCGGAGAAGAAGCATGCGGCGCCCGTAGCCGGTGATGGTGAACGTGATCCCGAGGCCGTCGCCGCCGTGCCGGATGGGGCTGGTGGTGCGGGCGAGCAGGGCGGGCTGTTTGGGTTCGGTCGGGACGGGAGCGAGGGTATCGGACTGGATCGAAGTGGCGGTGACGATCTCGGGGAGGGGGGCGAGCGTGGGTGCGAGGGGCGCGGTGGGTGTGCTCAATGTGCCGAACCAGGCGAGGCCGTAGGTGGTGGCGGCGGGGCCGCCGATCTCGAGCGCATAGATTCCGGCGGGCAGGGCGCGCCGGAAGACGTGCTCGACGTTGTCGATGGGGGAGTTGCTTTCGGCGAGCACGTGGCCGGAGGCGAACGATGTATCCGAGCGGCGGAGGCGAAGCGAGAGGTTGGGCAGGTCGCCGGTGAAGGTGAAGAAGTTGGCGGTCGTCTGCTCGCGGTGCCAGGTGAGGGCGACGGAGAGGTCGAGAGTGCGGCCGGTCGGAACCTCGAAGTGGTACACGTTGGCGGCCGAGGCGGTTGGGCGGGTGTCCCAGCCGGCGGTGGGGCGGAGGGCTTTTCCGGGGGCGTGGGGACCGGCCAGCAAGGTGTGGTAGGCGTTGGCGATGTTGAGTTCGCCGGCGCCGTAGATGGGGTCGAGCGGACGGGTGGGCGTGCCGGACCAGGTGGGGAATTCGTCCTTGGTGGCACCGGCGAGGAGGAGCGCCTTGATCACGCGGGGATTCCGGGCGGCGGCGAGCCGGGGGGTGCGTTTGGCTTCGGCGATGAGCAGGCCGGCGGCCGAGGACACCATCGGAGTCGCGTAGCTCGTGAACGAGGAAGGGGCCACTAGGTCTGGTTTCTGGCGGCCGGCGATCTCGAGGTTCGAGCCCCCCTGGGAGTGGTTGCCGGAGCTCACGCCGACCGCGATGATGTTGTAGCAGTTGGCGAACAGGGCCGGGAGGGGGCCGGTGCCGTTCTCGAGGGCGGCGACCACGGTGGTGCCGTCGCGGTTGGCGCGGTGATCGAGCAGTTGCAGGGCGTTGGCGTTGTAGGTGCCGACATTGCCTGCATACGAGTGGTTTTCGAGATCCCAGGTGGCGGTGCCCGGGGAGGAGAACTGGCCCAGGCGCAGCGAGGTGTTCCGGTAGGCGCCGGAGCTGGCGCTGAACAGGGCCGGTGCTCCGGGCAGCAGGCTGGACGAGGCACCGAGCAAGGTGGTGCCGACGACGTCGGCGTGGCCGGAGAACTTCGTCGGGGTGGTCGTGGAAAACGGGAAGGAAATTCGTTTCCCGGCGAGTTCGCCACCGGTCGAGGTGGCCCAGCAGCCGGAAGCGTCCGGCGCCTCGACCTGCATCAGCACGAGATTGCCGCCGTCGGGCAACTTGGAGCCGAATTCCTGTTGGAGGCGATCGTAGCCGACCTCGGCGCGGTAGCCGGCGAGGGCGAGCGCAGGAAGGAGGAGGCAAACGACCGCAAGGGTGCGTTGGGTGGACTGGATGGCAGTCTGCATGGCTGGGCAGGTTTGCGGACCGAGCCTATCGGGAAAACCCGAGTGGGGGCATGGGGTCGCAACCTCAGTTGCATGGCGAGAAACACGCCAGAAAACAAAATAGCCCCGGGTGAAATCGGGGCTGTTTTGACGGGGTTGTCACAGGCGAGGCGCGCTCAGCGGGGCGTGGCGAGCACGGCGTCGAAGAAGCGGGCGTAGCCGGAGGCCATCGCCTCCATGGTGAAACGGGCGGCGTTGATCCGCCCCGCGGATACGAGGGGCCCGCGGGGCGCGGCTTCGGCGAGGGTGCGCAGGTGCCGGCCGAGCAGGTCCGGCTCGGAGGGCGGGGCCATCAGGGCCGAGTCCGCGGCGATCTCGCGGAAGACCGGGATGCCGCTGCACACCACGGGGCAGCCGCACTGCTGTGCCTCGATTATGGGTACGCCGAAGCCCTCCTCGAACGAGGGGAAGAGCAGCGCCATGGCGCCGTTGTAGAGCGCCTCGAGCAGCCGGGTGTCGACTTCGGGCACGGGGACGATCCTTGCGGCGATGCCGAGCTGGGCGGCGAGGCGGTCGTGGGCGGGCAGCATGCGTTCGCCCACCATGACGAGGCGGATCGTCGGCGGCAGCGCGGCGGCGGCGAAGGCGCGCAACACCCCGTCGCGGTTCTTGCGCTCGAAGTTGCTGCCGACGTTGAGGACATAGCATCCCGCCGCGACCTCCGGCAGGTCCGCCCGCAACCGGCGGGCCAGCTCGGGCTCGGCCAGCGTCTGGAGGACCTGATACGCGCCATTGTGGATCACCCGCTCGTGGGCGGCCCCGGCGGGGCGCCGGCTCACGCGGCGGAAGGCCTGCTCGGTGGCGTGCGAGACGAACGCCACTCCGTCGGCCAGGTCGAGGCCGCGGCGCACCGCGCGCTGCCACCGGCGTTGCCCGGAGGAGGTGGCGGGGTCCTTCAAGGCACGTTCGAGGAAGAAGAGATCGTGGCAGGTGACCGTGGCGCGCGCCCCGAACCAGCCGTTGAGGAAGACGGCGTCGGATGTATCGGTGAAATGGACGAGGTCGGCGGACAGGCCGGCGAGCTGGATGCGGTTGCGGAGGAACAGCAGGCGGTCGAGCGTGCCGAGCATCCGCGAATGGTGCCGCCGGGCGAGCCCCGACAGCGGGCTGGCGAGCACGGCGTTGCGGACCCGCCAGCCCAGCGCGGGCAAGCGCGCGGCGAGCGCCTCGGCGAAAAGCGCCACGCTTTTGCGCCGATGCAGGCCGTAGGTTCCGACCAGAAGGACCGTCTTCGCACCGGACATGGTCTTCAGGATTTGCGGGCCAGGGGGCGCGCCGGGTTGCCGGCCACGGCGGTGTGGGCGGGCACGTCGCGGGTGACGACGGCGCAGGCGCCCACGACGGCCCGTTCGCCGATCCGCACTCCGGGCAGCACGAAGGCGCGGGCACCGACAAAGGCCCGCGCCCCGATCTCGATCGGGGCCGTTTGGAGCGGCAGGGCGGGGTCGTCGAGCTTGTGGGTGCCGGTGCAGAGGTAGGCCTCCTGGGCGATGGTGGCGCCCTCGTGCACCACGATCGGGCCGAGGGTGTAGGCGTTGGCGCGGTCGCCCAGGCAGGCGCGGTCGTGGAGCGTGAGGTTCCACGGTAGCTGGATACGCGCCCGCTGGTGGACGAAAGGCCGGCCGTGCACCTCGGCGCCGAAGAGCCGCAGCCAGAGCAGCCGCCAAGGGTTGAGCGGCTTCGGTGTCCACGCGCAGAACAGGCCCCAGCACCCGGACCACAGCAGCGCGCGCAGTCGTTGGCCGAAGGTCCAAGGGGAGTCGTAGGGAGTGCTTTGGTCGTGGGTCTTCATCGGTGGGGAAGGGCGGCGGGGCCGAGCAGGGCGGAGAACTCGTCGAGGTAGGCGTCGGCCACGGCGGACTCGGTGAAGCGGGCCGAGGTTTCCCACGCGGCGGCGGAGAGCCGGGCGCGGAACTCGTGCTCGTTGGCGAGCCGGACGATGCGCTCGGCGAGCAGGCCCCCGGCGTTGCCGTCGCCCTGTTCGAAGACCAGTCCGTTCTCCTCGGGCACGATGAAGTCGCGGAAGCAGGCGAGGCCGGAGACGATCGCCGGGGTGCCGAAGGCCATCGCCTCGAGCGGCGCGAGGCCAAAGGACTCGCCCTTCAACGCCAGCGAGGGATAGACGAACAACGAGGCCGATCTGTATTCGCGATCAAGTGACTCCTGGTCGTAGATCGGTTCGACGAAATCGACGGGCAGCGCGCCGGCCTCCTGCGCGAGTCGCGCGAGGTAATCGGCGCCGCCACCGCCCTGGGCGGTCTTCCACGGGCCGACGATGCGCAGGCGCCAGCCCGGCAGGAGGGGGCTGGCGCGCTGCCAGGAGCCGATGAGCAGATCGAGGCCCTTCTCGGGGTGGATCCGGCCCGTGTAGAGCACGACTGGGTGGCGGGCCAGTGGCGACGGAAGTTCGGTGGCGCGCCGGGCGATCGGGTTGGGCACCACGCAGACGCGGGGCGCCGCGGCCGGCCCGAGCTCCTCGCGGATCGCCCGGGCGACGGGGCCCGACACGCCCTGCAGGCAGGCCGCGTGCCGGTAGTGGCGCATCTGGCCGCGCGGGAAACGGGCGACATGCACGACCATCCGGCCGAACTGCGGTGCGCGCACCAACAGCGGCAGCCAAAAGGTGTTGGATACGAGGATGTCGGCCGGCGGCAGGCAGCGGCGCACGGCGAGGGTGTAGAGCAGATCGCACAGCTTGAGCATGGCCAGCGACCTGGGCTGGCCGAAGCCCGACACCCGCACATGGCGCACGCCGCCGATCTGCTCCGTCGGGGGGAGCCGGGGATGGCGTCGGGAAATGTGCAGTACGTCGTGGCCGCGCAGGGCGAACTCGCGGCCGAGCCCGTGCCAGACCTTTTCGACCGCTCCGCCCAGGATCGGCGGGACCGGGAAGAACGCCCCTTGGACGATGGTGATGCGCATGGAGGATGAAGCTAGGCCGGGCGCGGGTGGCGGGCGAGTACGTCGTGGAGTTCCACCACCAACGAGTCGGCGGCGCGGGAGATCTCGAAGCGGCGTTCGAAACAGGCCGCGGCGGCAGCCCGCATCTGCGCGCGTTCGGCGACGGTGCGGCCCAGCCAGGCAGCGAGCAGGTTGTTCGCGCCGGCGGCGGTGTCGGGTTCGACGAGTGCGGCGCGATCGGCGAGCACCTCGCGCCAGATATTGACCTGGTTGGAGATGAGGACCGGCGTGCCGCAGGCGAGGGCCTCGGCGACGGCGATGCCGAAGTTCTCCTGATGGGAGGGCAGGACGAAGGCCTCGGCGCCGCGGAACGCGCCCCATTTCGCGGCCCCGCCGAGCATTCCCGGCCAAAGCACGAGGCCGGGGGCGGGGATGGTGCTGGCCTGTTGTTGGAGGGTGGCGAGGTAGTTCGGGTCGGCCGAAGGGCCGGCGACGACGAGCGCGGGCGGTGCGGTGCCGGCCGTGGCGGCCCGCACCAAGGCCGCGTAGGCTCCGAGCAGCAGGTCGACGCCCTTCTTCTCGTGGATGCGGCTGAGGAAAAGCAGATAGGGGCGATCGCCGAGCTCCGGGCAGAGCGCGCGAAATGCCTCGTGCTGGGCGGAGGTCGGGGGCGGAGGCGCGGCGCAGCCGTAGTTGACCACGACCTCGCGGCAGGACCACGGTTTGAACGCGGTGCGGGCGAGCCGGCGCTCCTCCTCGCAGGTGAAGAGCACTCCCGCGGCGTGGCGCAGCACGTGCGACTCGACGAACCACCAGTACGCGGCCTTCTTGAGATGTTTCAACGGATACGACCGGTTGAACCACGGATCGAGCATGCCGTGCGGGTAGACGAAGTAGGGCGTGCGGGTGCGGCGCGCCTCGCGCCAGAGGGCGTACCCATGATACTGCCACAGGCCGTGGAGCACGGCGGCGTCGAAGCGCGGGAGTTCGCGGCGCAGCCAGGGCCGCAGCGCCGGGCAATAGCCGTTGGCGTGCGGGCTCGGGCCGATGCGGTGGCAGACCGCCCCGGGGCAGGTGTGGCCCGCCTCGGGCGCATCGACGGTGACGATCTCGGTGGCCACGGCGCGCGTGGCCAACACCGGCGTGACCGAGCGCACGCCCGCTCCGGGCCCGCCGCCGGCGGGGTCGAGCGAGTGGAGCACGCGAAGAAGGCGGATGGGGGACGTGCTCATGCGTGGGCCGCGCGGGCGTAGAGTTCGAGGTAGCCGTCGATCATCGCGGCGGTGGTGAAGTTGCCGGCGTTGCGTTGGCCCGCCTGGTTGAACGGTGGCGTGTCGCGCAGGGCCTCGGCGACGATGGTTGCGGCCTGTTCGGGATCGGCCGGGTCGAAATAGACGGCGGCCTCGCCGCCGACCTCGGTCATCGGCGGGCGGTTGGAGGTGAAGACCCGGCAGCCGCAGACCTGGGCCTCGAGCACGGGCCAACCGAAACCCTCCTCCCACGAGGGGAACAGCAGGCCGTCGGCGACGGAGTAGAGACCCTCCAGCACCGGGGCGGAGACATTCTGCAGCGACACGAGGGCGTGGCCGAACCCGAGCGAGTCGGCGAGCGCGCGGTCGGTGGGGGAGAGCGCTTTGCCGACCATGACCAGGCGGCCGGCGTAGTGGTGGCGCGAACGCAGCTGGTGGAAGAGGCGGAGCAGGCCGGGGCGGTTCTTGTACCATTGGCCGCCGCCGACATTGAGCAGGAACGATTCGTCGGGGGCGAGCGGGGCGGCCTCGGCGCCGAGGCCGGCCAGGCGGCTCCAGGCCACGCCGGACTCGACCCGCCGGAAATCGTGATTGAGGCCGTTCGGCACCACGGCGACCCGGGCCGGGGCGATGCCGGCGATGCGGATCAGGTCGCGTCGGGTCGCCCAGGATACGCAGGCGGTGAGCGGTGCCCGGGCGAGGTTGCGCCGGATCCATTCCTGGTAGCGCCGGCCGGAGCGGCCCACGCTTTGCCGGGGAAGCTCGCCACGGGCCGCGCGGATCTGCAACAGGTCGTGGCAGGTGACGACCGTGCGTGCGGGCAGATGGGGCAGGTAGACGGCGTTGGCGTGGTCGACGATATGGAAGACGGCGGCGGGGTTGTCTCTTGCGAGGCGCCGCAGGGTGCGGGGGAAGAGGATGAACTTGTCGACGTAGCCGAGCAGCTTCGGCCAGCCGGAGTAGCGGTAGGGGCGCGCGAGCTTCGCCAGGTGCGGCCGGGGGGCGGCGGTGTGCACGTCCACCCCGCGGGCGGTCAGCTCGCGTTCCATCAACTGCACGAAGCGCAGCATGCTTTGCTGCGCGTCGGGGGCGAAGTTGCCGACGAGGACGATGGGCGGCGTGCTCACGTGGAATCCTCCGCAACGTCGTGGTCGTCCTCCTCGAGATGGTCGTCCTCCCCGAGATCCTCGTCGTCTTCCTCATGCTGCATGGCTCCGAGGGCGAGGCCGCTGCCGACGACCGTGAAGCCGAGGATGGTGGGTTGGGCCCATTGTCCCGAGAGGATGGGGATGACGGAGGCGCTGGTCAGGAGCAGGGGCAGCGCGTCGCGCTCGGCCCACCACCATTGCACGCTGCGCCACGAGATGGCGAGCGCGAGGACGAAGCGGTAGGCGAGGAACGCGAGGCCGAGCACGAGACCGAGTTCGAGCAGGACTTTGGCCCATTCGTTTTCGGCGAGAAGAAAACCGACCTGTCCGGTGGTCAGTTTGGCGGCGACGCTCGAGCCCATGCCGATGCCGTGGCCGAAAAGTGTGGTTTGCGAGAGCACGTCCGCGAGGTAGTCGCCACCGCCGAACACGCGATCGGTGACCGAGTCGATCCCGACCGCGTTGCCACTGGCCGCAGTTACCCAGCGGGAGAGGAATGCCTCGCGTGCGCTGTCGAAGATGGGGAGGTAGCCGAGGCCGACGAGTACGACGGCGCCGATCAGGGCGAGCCGGAGCACGCCTTTGTTGAGGAATCCGGTGCGCAGCAGGCTGACCAGATACACGGCGCCGACCATGGCACTGGCGACGAAGAGCGCACGGCTGATCGAAACGGGAATCGCGATGGCGATGGCCATTCCACAAAGCGCGAGCAGGGGCCACCACAGGCGCCGCCGGGCGTGCAGTTGGGCGAAGAGCAGACCGGTGACCAGAGGATAGAAGAGGTTGGGGCCGGTGATGAAGGAGAAGAAACCCGGGGGACGGATGTGCCCGAGCGCACCGTAGATCTGCCCCATGCCCTCGTCGGTGCCGACGCCGCGGTTGATGTAGTCGGTCGGCGACGCGTTGTATTGCAGGACCATCAGGCCGGTCATCGGGATGGCGAGCAGCAGCAGCGCCTGGCAGATCCGCTCGACGTCGCGGCGGGTGAGCACGTTCGCCATTACCCAGATCAGGGGAAGGTGCATGTAGTTGGTCCGCAATCCGTAGAGTGTGACGTACACATTGTCCTGGCCGGCCAGGAACGAACCGCAGAGCGAGGCGCAGGCGAGGGCCAGCGCCATGGTCAGCCAGCCATTGAAGGGAAACCGGGCCTGCCCGAGCGCGAGCAGGTAGATCAGGATCACCACCGGGTCGCGCACGACCAGGAGCGCGTCCGACAGCCCCGGCAGCACCCATTTGCGCAGGGCTCCCTCGAAGATGAGCAGCGCGACGTAGAGCCAGATCAGCGATTTGATGAGCGTTTCGGGTTTCACGGCGAGATCGGGGGGCGGGGCGAAGCGAGATGCCCGCCAACCACGCGGGCCACGGTGGCTTCGTAGGCGGACCAAGTGAACGTGGCCGCCCGGCGGCGGGCAGCCTCGCCCATCGTGGCCAGCCGCTCGCGGTCGTGGTGGAGAAGGTCGAGCCGCGCCGCGATCGCGGTGGCATCGCGGATCGGCACGATGAAGCCGTCGACCCCGTCGGTGATGATGTCGGGCCCCGCGGTGTGCGGGGTCGTGATCACCGGCACGCCCTGGGCCATGGCCTCGAGAATCACCAGTCCGAAGCCCTCGAAGAGGGAGGGGAAAACGAGCACATCGCTGTTCCGCATCCGCTCGAGCACTTCGCCGTGCGGGAGCGAGGCGATCCAATGGTGGCTCCCCAGCGCGACCTCGAGCGCGGTGCACGGCTCGGCCGGTTTGGTGCCGACGACCGTCAGCGCGATCGACCGACCGGCGAGCTTGGCCGCCGCGAAAAGATACGAGAGGCCCTTGCGCTGGCCGAGCGACCCCACGTAGAGCACGCGCAACGGTTTTTCCCGCGAGGCGTACGGCGAGCGCACGGTGTCGCTCCGGGTGACGGGGGCGCCGTAGGGGATCACGTGCACCGGGGCGGTGAAGCCGGGATGGTCGGCCAGCGTGGTCTTGGTGAAGGAGGTTGCGGCGAAGACCACCTCGGCCAAGCGCAGCTCCTCGTCCTTGCGGTCGGTCTTCTCCGCGCTGTCGCGGTTGCCCACGATGGTGCCGGCCCATTCCGGCTCGCGCTCGGCCTCCTCTGCGAGGATGCGGCGCGCCGCGCGCCAGTAACCGATCGGCTGGTCGTAGAAGGTGGCGAGCCCGCCCTGCTTGGCCGCCCGAAACGAGGCGAGCGCGCCGTCCTCGTAGGCATAGATGCCGTCGATCCCGCCGCGCCGCAGCCGGCGCGCGCAGGCCCGGTCGAGATCGCGGTAGATCGCGTCGACGCTGAACAGCCCCGTTTCGTGTCGAGTGAGCGCCGAACCGAGTCCGCTGCGGCCCAGTGCCAGGCGGGCGATTTCCCGCAGCGGTCGTCCCCGCGCGAGAGCGCGCAGCTCCTCCGGTACCGCACGCCGACGGATCTGCGCGGCGACTCCGCCGGGCAGCAGGCGCAGCCACGCCGCGGCCGGATCGACCGCGAGGCAGGTGCGGAACTCCGCCAACAAACCGGCCCGCGCCAGGCCGAGGGCGGCGTGGCGGACATTGGCATTGCCGGTTGGATGCGAGAGGAGGAGCACGGGGGCCGGTTGTCGGTGGTCGGTGGACAGTTGTCGGTGGGCGGTAGCAGGTGGCCGGTGGTCGGTCACCGGCGAGCAGTGTCGGGAGCGAAGAAAGGGGAGAACGGCGCGGAGGGCACGCCGTTTCCTGTTTCGAAACTGGATAGTAGCCTCGGTACACCGGGGGTGGGCCGGGATTTGCGATGCTTCAGGACCAGCCCCGCAACCGCCTGGTCCCTGCGTCGTCAGGCGGTGGAGACCGGGCGGCGGTGGGGGAGGGGCCATCCTTGGGCGCTGATGGTTCCAGCCTCCGAGAACGCGACTCGCGGCGAGGCGGTGACACCCAAAAACGCCATCCCCGCTCCATCGCGGGTGCGGAATTTGACCTCGGGAGTGTTGGAACCGTGCCAGGACCGCACCAACGGTGTGTCATCCTAAACAAAGCAGTTGGACACTGAGGTCTCAGAGGTAAGGCAGGAGTACACAGGGAGTTCGGAGAAAACTAGAAGCCGGAGAGACTCACCATTTGGGGGGAGTAGGCCGGACCACATTGCGAATACCCAAGTTCCTCTCCGTGTTCTCGTTCCGGCTCTTCTTGGCCTCTGTGACCTGCCCGAACTGGCGTTTCTAGTCTCATACACACTTATGAGCACTGATCCGGCCCGTGTCGCTGCTCGTGAGAGCAGCGATTCCAGGACAGTCTTCTCGCGCAGAGACGCAGAGGCGCAGAGGTTCAGGCACCGGCCAATCCGACCCTCTTTCCGAATCTTGGCGACTTGGCGTCTTGAGCGATGCGGGCGCGAGTTTATCGGGCTCGCCACCGTAGCTGAACGGCGAAGCCGTTCAGCCATCTGCCGATGAACCCCGACCTGCCCCGTGGCGATGGTCGTGAGACCAGCGTACCGTGGCGGAACGCGTGAGCGTTTCGTGCCCGGTAGCGGAACTCGTCAGAGCATCGAACCTCGGAGAAGTGGAACCACTTATACATACTAATGGCCACTGATCCGGACCGGCGCGTGGCGCTGCTCGCCAGAGCAGCGATCCTTCGGCCCCGGAATATTGAAACCACTAACGCACACTGACGGGCACTAACCCGGAAGGCGCTCGGCACTGTAGGCCAGGGCGCCGATCTGGCCCGTGGCTTGCCCAGAGCGGCGATGCGCTGTAGGCCACCGCGCCGAGGTGGCAATCCGCTCGCCCGGGCAGCGATTATCTATTTCCACGGTAGGGCGAACTGTCCCGGTGAACCGGGGTTGTGCGACAAACTGTTCAGCCAGCCGTCGACCGGTCACCGCCGATGCGTCTGCGGTAGGACCGCTCCGAGGTAGCGGAATCCGCCAAGGATTTCGGCGTTTCGAGGGGAGCCATGATCAAACCACAGACATTAGGGTTTGACCCGTTAAGATAGGCTTAATTGCAAACATATCGTAATGACTCCTTAATTTCCCCTCCATGGAGGGAGGAAATCAGACGAGGGTGGGATGTCAAAGTTAACGTAATGACCCCTTATTCCGCTCCTGTTTCTCGTGAAACAAAAGGGGGGCGGGTATCGCGAGGTCGGTACGGGGCTACCGGTTGATCTTGAGATCAAGAATATCAGACGTATGTACCTGCGTGGTCATAGTCTACCGGCACCGGATTTCACTCTTCCATGGGAGATCAGTGTTGCGACTTCGAATCCTCTGTTCCCGTATCATGTCATGAATTCGAACGGTGCATTAGATATTGATCCCGCAAATCTGACGTTCGGCCTCGGGTACCCCGGAGAGAGTTTTTCTGCGCCGAATTCCCATAATTTCGAACCGGCAATCGACGAAGAGCCCAAATGCATTGTTTTTGTTCATGGCATCGATCTTACAATTCCAACCCAACTTGGGTACGGCGAATCGTTTTACAAACGGTTGTGGTGGGAAGGGTATCGCGGACGCTTTGTGGCATTTCGATGGAATACCGTTCTAGATGACAGTGGTGGCTTTCTCATGCCCGGGCGGGAGAATCTCTCAATATTCAATTCCGGCGAGTATCGCTCATTTAAGGCCGGAGCATCGTTGAGGAAATTTGTCGATTCAGAAGTGCGAACGATGTTCGGGGGCAAACCCGATATCAGCGTTGTTGCGCATAGCCTTGGAAATGCCTGCGCCAGCGAGGCCCTCAAGCAAGGTATGATCGCAAAAACGTACATTGCAATGGAGGCTGCGGTATCGATGAGTGCGTATTTTCCTCAGCCGAGCGATCCGTTATATAATCCCCAAGTACGGCCAGCGCCCGAAGTAGACCTTGTTGATGCCGACTTGGCATGTCCGACTCCCGAGTTTGCAATAGATGGAGGGTGGGGCGGGTACTTCTCCGACATCAACACCCGAAGCGGCGCAAAATGTTTTGCGTACCAGAATGAGGATGACTTTTGGTTAACGAAAGGAACGACCTATGGAATAGTGCCAATACCCCCAGTGCCCTTACAGAGCCTGCCATTTGATTTGTGGCCGCGTGTGCCTCTTGCGATTCCTGTAAACTGGATCTTCAATGCGAAACATGCTAAACCGGATGACCGAATTGGAGCCGGTGAGTATACTTACGAAAATAGCACTCCAAGTTTATCGCTTACATGGGTGGTTCCGGCAAACAATCCGGCTGGTTTTGAGACACGTTATTTTTTGCGATCAGTTGCGGATGGGCATGAAATCATGTCGTTCATCTCGCGACCGCAAACACGCGCTCTCGGAAATCCTGCGAACGGTGATCCCGCCTGCCCTCCGTGCTTCGAAGAATGTTACGATATGAAAGGAATGTATGGATTCGGGAAGGGACGGGCTGACCATAGTGGTCAATATCAGCGGGATATAAGGTTAATGTATGGCAATGAAAGTGGGATTCAGTGGAAGGTTCCTTTCTCACAAGCATCCCATAGGGCGGGCACGGCTGACGCAAGGCGCTGGTGTTCAGCGTGCGGAGGGCTGACGAGAGAGGAAGGGCTTTCCTGATTTCCGGGCGTAGTCGAGAGATGGAGATTCGCGCTGC
>JAEZUE010000063.1 GCA_023443455.1 Verrucomicrobiota bacterium | reverse complement strand
GTCGACGGCCACGACATCGGCGCCGGCTTCCGCGAGCGCGAGGGCCATGCCCTGACCGAGGCCGCGGGCGGCTCCGGTGACGATGGCGACTTTGCCGTCGAGTTTGAAGGAATCGAGAATGCTCATGTTACGGGGAGTACGGAGTTCGGGGTAAGCGACGCCGGGAAGCGGCGAGGCTGCAGGTTGCAAGGGGGATTGTCGCGGTCGGGATTGTTCTCTTCGTTGCGCAGATTTTGGGGGGACGATGAGGCAGCTCGCTTGCGGTAGGGTGCGACCTTGGTCGCACCGGAAGATAAGAACGATCGCTCAGACGAGCTTGGCGAGCGGGGCCGGATCCATGTCGGCGTAGTCGCGGTTCTCGCCGCCCATGCCCCAGACGAACGTGTACGCGCTGGTGCCCGCGCCGCAGTGCACCGACCAGACCGGCGAGAGCACGATGTCGTGGTTGCGCATCACGAGGTGGCGGGTCGAATCCGGCGCACCCATGAAGTGGAACACCGCCTGGTCGGCCGGCACGTCGAAGTACATGTAGACCTCGGAACGGCGGGAGTGCGTGTGCGGCGGCATCGTGTTCCACACGCTGCCGGTCTCGAGCCTGGTGAAGCCCATGACCACCTGGCAGGTGTCGACCGCCGCGGCGTGGATCGCCTTGTAGATCGTGCGCTCGTTGGCGTTCTCGCGCGTGCCGAGCTTGGTCGGCGCCATCGAGGCGAACGGCACATGCTTGGTCGGATACGCGTGATGCGCCGGATAGGAGAGCAGGTAGAAGTACGCCGGCTCGTCGGCTTTGGCCGAGCGGAAGGAGACCTCCTTCGCGCCGCGACCCAGATAGAGCGCGTCGCATTTGCCCAGCGCGTACTCGGTGCCGTCGACCACGATCACGCCGGCCCCGCCGACGTTGAGCACGCCCGCCTCGCGGCGCTCGAGGAAGAACGCGGCGCGCAGCTCGGGATCATTCTCCAGCCCCAGCACCTGGTCGGTCGGCACGATGCCGCCCACGATCGTGCGGTCGGTCTCCCACCAGCGCAGGTTGGCCTGGCCGGGGACAAAGAGGCCGGAAACAAGGTATTCACGACGCAGCTCCTCGGGCGGGAGCGCCGCCGCGATGCGGGCGAGCGGATTCTTGGGAATAATCATGGTGGAAATTGGTTTGCTGGAGGCTGTTCGGAGGCGACCCGGGGGGAGGGATTCCCATGGTAGCGGAAGCCGTGAGGCTTTCGGCTCGCCGCCAAGGCCGACGAAACCGGCGGGCGACCGAAACTCTGGCGAGTTCCGCTACACCTTCGGGAGGGCGGCTGAACGGCTGTGCCGTCCAGCTACAGGAAGATCGCCTGCGATCAGGCTCCGACAAGAAAGGCAAAGAACTCGGACAGGAAAACGGCCCGGGGTTTGGCGCCCCGGGCCGTCGCTTGCTGTTTTGCTTTGATCAGAAGGTGCCGCGGATACCGAAGGTGAAGTACGGGTCGCCGAAGGAGCCGTAGCGCATCGGGAGCCGGATGTTCTGCTTCTCCTCGATGTATCCCTGGAGGAACTCGTCGCGGCCGGTGTCGAAGATGTTCCGGACCATGGCGTAGGCCGAGAGGTACTTGTTGAAGCTGTACTCGACCTTCACGTCGGTCTGCCAGCGGTCGTCCTTCCAGCGAACCATGCGGTTGTCACCGGAGCCGACCACCGACGGCGTGTTCACGAACCCACCATACTGGCTCTCGTCGACCCAGTTGTTCGTGACCGCGAACTTCCACTTTCCGACCCGGTAACCGACAATGAGATTGAAGGTCTGGGGCGAAACCGCGCTCCGCGCCGAGTACTGGGTGGCGAGATCCGAGGAACTCACGTCCGTGTAGCTATAGTTGGCCTGGATATCGAAACCGTTGAACGGCTTGGGCAGGAACGAGAGGTTCTGCACATAGCTGATCTCAAACCCCTTGGAGGTCGCGGAGTCGCCATTGGCGAACACGCTGCCGGAGGTGAAGTCGTCCGAATCGAGACCGAGCTCCGTCGTGATCGCCACCAGCTCGGCACTGGACATGCCACGGCTGGAGATGAAGTTCTCGAGCTTCTTGTGGAACAGCGCGACACCGAACACACCGGTGCTGCCGATGTAGTAGTCGGCACCGATGTCGAAGTTGGTCGCATAATACGGCTTCAGAGCGGGGTCGGAGGCGGTGATCGTGGCATCCCCCGCCCCATCCGTGGACTCTTCACTCCAGAACGTGGTCAAAGTTCCGTAGTCCGGGTGACCGACCGTGCGGGAGGCACCGCCACGGATCACGAACTGCTTGGCCGGGGTGTACTTGACGGTGAGCGACGGGAAGAAGCTGTCGTACTTCAAGTTCGTCTCGCCCGCCGAGGTCCGGTTCGAGGCGAAGCGCGTGGTCTGCGCCTCGATCGAACGCTCCTCCCAGCGCACGCCACCGACCAGGAGCAGGTCCGGCGTCACCTTCACATCGGCCCGGACGTACGCGGCGGTGTTCTCCTCGTGGAACTTGTACTTGTTGAAGTTGTTCACGACCATCGTCGTGCCCGAGTAGGTCTCCCACAGCTTGTAGGGATCGATCGCCTCGATCGAGCCGAAGCCGAGCGCGACATCGCTGTCGTAGTAATCGTCGGCCAATGACTCGAGCGCGCTGCCGGTGATTGCCGAGATCGCGCCGCGCAGGGCCGGCGTGTAGATGCTGCGGTAGCTGTCGTCGTAGGCCGCGCCGATGTCGAGCTTCACCGGCATCTTGGAATCCTGGAAGAGCTCCTTGATGTAGTTGCCGTTGATGCCGCTCTTGATGTCGCGGGCATGCCACGGACGGGACTGGAAGTTCGAGCCAGTGGCCGAGTTGCTGTAGGTGTAGTTGCCGAGTTCGCGGATGAAGCTCGTCGGCACCGCGGTGGTGCCGCTCAGCAGCTCGACCACGGGAGCGGCGGTCAGGTCATGGATGCCGGACAGCTTGATCCGGTTGAAGGCCGCCGAACTCGCGCTGTACGTGTACGTCGCCGTGCCCGAGATGTAGCCGCCGGCGGTGTCGTCGTAATACCCGTCGGCACGGGACCAATACGGGGTGATCCGGAGCACGGAGTCGTCGCCGAAGGTGTGCTCGAGCGTGGCGTTGTAGTGGTAGGTGTCGCCGTGCTTGCGCCGTTGCAGGATGTTGTTCTGCACATTGCGGGTGCCGGAGGTGCCGGAGGTCACCGTGTCGCCGTCGAGCGTCGAGTTGCTGCCCATGTTGACGCGCAGATAGCGCTGGGTGAACAGCAGGTCGTAGTTGTTCCAGGAACCGGCGACGAAGAACTTCGTCTTGTCCGAGAGCCGGAAGTCGAGCTTGCCGGCGAGCGACTCGCGGTGGGTGAGCTTCTGCTCGTCCGCGATGTCCACATACGTGAGCGTCGGAGTGGTGCCCGAGAGCGTCCAGTTGTTGATCAGGCGCGGGGCATCGTCGTACTTGTCGGAATACCGGTAGTTGATGTTGATGCCGACCTTGTCGTTGATCTTGCGGGCGAGATTCAGCTCGAGGTTCGGACGAACCGTGAACTCCTTCTTGTGGCCCCAGACTCCGCCGGTCTTGGAGAACAGCTTGTAGTTGGTGCTCGGCCCGATGAAGGAGAGGTCGTAGGAGATGCGCTGCTGCTCGTCGTGGTCGAACGCACTCTTCGTGACGAAGTTGACGAAGCCGCCCGTGGCGCTGGCCGGGATGTCGGGCGTGACCGTCTTGAACAGCTCGGTCGTCTCGACGTTGTTCATCGCGATCTGCTCGAACTCGAAACGGCGGGTCGCATCCACCGAGGAGGAAGCGGCCATCGGTGTGCCGTCGACGGCCACGATGGTGAAGGTCGTCGAGAGACCGCGCAGCGACACGCCGCGGGCGTCGTTCACGTTGTAGTCGATCGAGACACCGGGGAGGAATTTCAGGTACTCGCCGACGTTGCCTTCGCTGATCGGGCCGAACTGGTCGGCCGCGGCCACGAGCTTGGTCTGCACGGAGACCTTCTGGAGCACGACGGCCTGGGCCATGCCTTCGCGGGTGCCCGTGACGGTGAAGTCCTCGAGCGTGATCACCTCAGGATTGAGCTTCACCATGATCACCGAGCTCTCGCCCGGAAGCACGACGACGCTGGATTTGCTCGCCTCCATGCCCATGTAGTTGACGGACACCACCTGATCGCCGGCCGGTACGCCGCGCAGGTTGAAGGTGCCATCACGGTTGGCCGTGGTCTTGATGCCGGTCCCCAGAACGAAGACCTCCGCACCTTCGAGATACTTGCCGGTGGCCGCGTCGACGACGCGACCGGCGACGGAACCGGTGCCTTCCGCCGTGGCGGCGGAGGCGGACGGGGCTTCGGATTGGGCCGCCGCCGGGGTGGGCGCGGCCACTACGGCCAGGGTGGACAACAATACGGCCGAGGGCAGGGCAAAGCGGCTGGAGCCGCCGCGGGACGGGACTGGCGCAGACGAAGCTGCACGCCTTCCAGTACGGGGGGTGGTCATCGGGTTTAGCAGTTTGGGGGTTGGTTGTGTTCAGTCGGCAGTGTGCGACCCGAGTGGGGAGTTCGGGCCATCACCGGTGAAAGCACGAAACAGTGTGTTTCACTAATGAACTTGCCTTTCAAATGTGAACTTCATTTGAACTGGGCAACCCCAAAATTCGCGCCGCCGGCCGCCCCCGCACACCATGCCCTCACCCACCGCCCGCGCCCACCAAGCCAAGGCCAAGGCCGCCGCCGACGACCTGCCCGACGAGCGCTACGTCATCCCCAACCTGCGCAACGCCTGCCGTATCCTGAAACTGCTCGGTGAACACGAGGACGGGCTCAAGGCCGCCGATCTCGCCCGCGCGCTGGATATCCCCGTCACCACGACGCTGCGCATCATGACGACCCTTCATCTCGAAGGTTTCGCGCGCAAGTACGCGGGGCGCTACGAACTCGGTCCGATGCTCATCCAGCTCGGCACCGCCGCCCTCGCCGGCACCGAGATCCGGGAACTCGCCTTCCCCGTCCTCCAACGCCTCACCGAAATCACCGCCGAGACCTCGCACCTCGCCATCCCCTGCGACAACCGCTCGCTCATCGTCGCGGTCCAGGACAGCTCGCACCCCCTGCGCGCCTCCTCGCGCCCGGGTTACCTCGCCGAGCTCCACTGCTCCTCCACCGGAAAGATCTTCCTCGCCTACCTGCACGCCCAGCGGATTCCCGAGGTCGTGCCCGAAGCATCCCTGATCGCCCGCACCCCGCACACGATCACCTCCCTCGCCAAGCTCAAGAAGGAGGCCGACCTCACCCGCCGCCGCGGCTACAGCCTCGACGACGAGGAATACCACTCCGGCGTGCGCTGCACCGCCGCCCCCGTCTTCGGCCCCGACGGCACCGTCGTCGCCGCGGTGGGGATCACCGCCTCCGTCGTGCGCTTCACCCCGGAGCGCGTGCCCGAGATGGCCGAGAAAATCACCCGCGCCGCCGCCGAACTGTCCTCATTGATCGGGCACACCACCGGCCGCTGACCCGCGCGCCCGTGCGCCGGTGTCCGACAACCGCCGACGGCCCGTCCCCGCCCTTCCTGCGCAACAAAGAGAACGACCCGGGCCGCGACAACGCCGTCCCGCAAGCCCAGACTCAACCGCTCGCTCTCCCGCCTCATCCTCGGTCTCCGCTCTTTCTCCCGCCCGCTTCGGTGCCCGCCCATCGCCGCGACCTCGCGTCCCGAAAACGCCGCACGCCTACGACGAATGGACGAGTGACTCGCCCCCCGCCGGGTCCGTAAAAACCGACCTCCGCCATCCGGCCGCGCACCGGTCCCGGCCCTCCGTTTCTCCCAATTCCAACCGCAACCCAAAATCCCGTGTCCAACAGCCTGAACATTCCCGCCACCGGCGCCCTTGATTTCCTCTCGCTCGGCGCCCTCGTCCACCGCCTCGATCCGGGCATCATCCCGTTCCGCAAGGCCCACCACTGCGACATCCACGTCAGCGGCGGCGAGTTCAACGTCTCGGCCAACCTCGCCGACTGCTTCCGCCTGAAGACCGGCGTGGCCTCCGCGATGGTCGACTACCCGATCGGCGACCTCATCGCCGAGCGCGTGCGCGCGATGGGCGTGCAGCCCTTCTACAAGAAGTTCAAGCACGACGGCGTGCGCGGCCCCAACATGGCCACCGTCTACTCCGACCGCGGCCAGGGCGTGCGCGCCCCCGTCGTCTTCTACAACCGCTCCAACGAGGCCGCCGGCCAGCTCAAGAAGGGCGACTTCGACTGGGCCACGATCTTCGGCTCCGGCGTGCGCTGGTTCCACAGCGGCGGCATCTTCGCCGCGCTCTCCGAGACCACCGGCGAACTCATCGTCGAGGCCATGAAGGCCGCCAAGGCCGCCGGCGCCATCACGTCCTTCGACCTCAACTACCGCCAGAAGCTCTGGGACATCTGGGGCGGCCAGGCCAAGGCGCTCGACGTCCTCGGCCGCATCGTCGAACACGTCGACGTGCTCGTCGGCAACGAGGAGGATCTCCAGAAGGGCCTCGGCATCGAAGGTCAGGACGTCGAGAAGGCCTCGAAGCTCGATCCCTCCGCCTTCTACGCCGTGATCGACAAGGCCGTGAAGAAGTTCCCCAACGTGAAGGCCGTCGCCACCACGTTGCGCGAAGTCCACTCCACCAACCGCCACACCTGGGGTGCCGTCGCCTGGGTCAACGGCCAGACCTACCAGTCGCCGATGTGCGAGCTCGACGTCGTCGATCGCGTCGGCGGTGGCGACGGCTATGCTGCCGGCTTCATCTACGGCCTGATCTCCGGGCTCTCCGAGCAGGAGGCCGTCAACCTCGGCTGGGCGCACGGCGCGCTGCTCACGACCTTCCCCGGCGACACCACTATGGCGACCGTCGAGCAGGTCCAAGCCTTCGCCAAGGGCGGCAGCGCGCGGATTCAGCGCTGATTCGAAAACCGTGGCGCAGGCCTCCGTGCCTGCGTTGTCCGGGATCGCAGGCACGGAGGCCTGCGCCACCACCCGCAGCAATCATCCCGGCGCGGCCACTCTTCGGCCGCGCCGCTTTTCTGTCGGGCGCGACCTTGGTCGCACCGGGCTGAAACGGATGGATGGACGTGATGGACCCGATGGACGAAATGGACGTCGAGCGCCAAACGACGACAGTACCACCCCGACTCCGGCCGCCACACCAACTTCAAATTTCCAACTTCTTCCCCCTCCCGGCGCTCGCCCTCCTTCGACCAACTTCCAACTACCAACTACTTCTTCCCTTCCCATGCTTTACTACGCCCGCGGCTCCGCCTCCACCGTCTTCACCCCGGCCGATCTTCGCGCCGGTCTCCATGAGGCGCTCGCCAAGCTCGGCGCCAAGAAGCGCGTGCTCGCCATCCCGCCCGACTTCACGCGCTTCCACTCCCGCGCCGGCGACCTCACGCGCTACGCCTTCGACTACTACGGCGCGCAGCTCACCGACATCCTTCCCGCCCTTGGCACCCACTCGCCGATGACGTCCGAGCAGATCCACGAGATGTTCCCCGGCGTGCCCGAGTCGCTCTTCCGCGTCCATAACTGGCGCACGGGCATCACCACGGTCGGCACCGTACCGGCGGAGTTCGTGAAGGAAGTCTCCGGCGGCGCGGTCGAGTTCCCGTGGCCCGCGCAGGTCGCCAATCTGCTCGCCACCGGCGGCCACGATCTCGTGCTCTCCATCGGCCAGGTCGTGCCGCACGAGGTCATCGGCATGGCCAACTACAACAAGAACATCTTTGTCGGCACCGGCGGCTCCGAGGGCATCAACAAGAGCCACTTCGTCGGCGCCGCCTACGGCATGGAGCGCATGATGGGCCGGGCCGACACGCCCGTGCGTCGGATTCTCAACTACGCCGGCGAGAACTTCACCAAGCACCTGCCGATCGTCTACGTGCACACCGTCGTCGGCCGCGACGCCACCGACGGCCAGCTCAAGGTCCGCGGTCTCTTCGTGGGCGACGACCACGAGGTCTTCAACCAGGCGGCCCAGCTCTCGCTCGAGGTGAACTTCCAGATGCTCGACGAGCAGATCGACAAGGCTGTCGTCTACCTCGATCCCTCCGAATTCAAGAGCACGTGGCTGGGCAACAAGGCGATCTACCGCACCCGCATGGCGATGGCCGACCGCGGCCAGCTCATCATCCTCGCGCCCGGGCTGAAGGAGTTCGGCGAGGACCACGAGATCGACCGCCTCATCCGCAAGTACGGCTACCACGGCACGCCGAAGACCCTCGCCGCCACCAAGGCCAACGCCGAGTTGCAGAACAACCTCGGCGCGGCCGCCCACCTCATCCACGGTTCCAGCGAAGGTCGCTTCGACATCACGTATTGCCCCGGCCAGCTCACCCGCGAGGAGATCGAGGGCGCCGGCTTCCAGTACGCCGACCTCGGCGAGATGACGAAGCGCTACGATCCCGCGAAGCTCAAGGACGGCTGGAACGTGCTGCCCGACGGTGAGCGCATCTTCTACATCTCGAACCCCGCCATCGGCCTCTGGGCCTACCGCGAGGTTTTCGCGGACGCGAAAACCTGAGGCGGCGCGCTGCGCGCCGCCGTGAGGATTCCGCGGCACGCGGAATCCTACTCCACCACCCAGCGGATACGCTCGGCGATTCGCGGGCCGATGCCCTCGATGGCGGCGAGCTCCTCGGCGCTCGCCGCCATCGTGCGCTCGACCGACCCGAAACGCTCCAGCAGGCGTTCCGCGCGCTCGGGGCCGATGCCGGGCAGACCTTGCAGCACGTAGAGCTGCCGCGCACGGCGCCCCTTCGGTCGGTACCCGGGACGCCCGTACGCACCCTCCGCGCGGGTCAGCGCCTGCTGCCCGAGATAGACGAGCAGCCGGGCCGTCTCGTCCACATCGCGGGCGCGCAGCACGGCGACACCGTAGAACACCCCCACGGCGATCAACGCCCCCTGCAGCGACTCCCGGCTCATGCCCACCGTCGCGAGATCGGTCGCCGTGCCTTCGAGGACCAACACCGCCCGCCGCCCCGCTGCGGCCATGGCCGCAGCCTGTCGAAACAGCCGCGCATCGATCACCGACTGCGCGAAGTCGGCCAGCGTCTTGCGTTCCACGAGGCAGCTTTCGCCCACCACGAAGTCCCCCACCCCCAGCCGACGCACCTCCAACTCGACCTCCGCGCGACCCCGCAACACCCCGATCACCCCGCCCGCATTCTCCCGATCGTCCGCCACGATCCGCACCCGCCCATGCCCCGTTGTCATGATCCCGGCATGCCAATGCACCTCTCCCCATGCACCACCAAAATCACCCCACCCCACGGCGGCGCGAAGCGCCGCCCAAGGCTTTCGCGCAGCGAAAACCTCACGTGAGGCTCCGCCCACCCGCCGGCGTGACGACATACGTGTTCTCGCTGCCGACCATGCCCACGCCGGGCACGCCGCGCTTGGGCTCGACGGCCAGCACCATGCCTTCCTCCAGCGGCTCGTCGAAACGCTCCGCCAGCACCGGCCATTCGTCGATCTGCAGACCGACGCCGTGCCCGAGGAAGCTCACGCGCCGCGCGCCGAAACCCATGAAGTGCTCCAGAAACGCCGCATCCTGCGCCGCCAAGATCTGCCGGTAGATCTCCGACGGGATCGCACCCGGTTTCAGCTCCGCCGCGATGCGTTGCTCGAGATCGAGACAGCGCCGGTGCAGCGCCGCAACCTCGTCGGGGAAGGCCCGCCCGAACGCATAGACCGTCGTCTTGTCCGTCGCATAGCCCTCGATGCCGTAGGGCACGTCGACGAAGACCAGATCGCCAATACGCAACTTCCGCTCCGGGCTGCCGAGAACCGGCGCGGCCGGGCTCATGCCGAGACAACCGGCCGGCCCGTCGAAGTTTGTCGGGTACAGCGAACTCTCGCCGAAGCCGAGCTGCCCGACGACCATCTCGACGCCGAACATGCCGAAGCGCACCAGCCCCTGGTGCCCCTCGCGCAGCAACAGCGAGTTGAGGTCGCCGGCAAACTCCGCCTCGCTCATCCCCTCGCGCAGCAACGCCGGCACCAGCTCCTCCTGCACCCGCCGGTGGACCGCGCCGCAACGCTCGAGAATAGCCAGCTCGTACGGGCTCTTCACCGCCCGCACCCGCGCGATCACGCCATCGAGCGCCGCCACGTTCTCGCAGACGAAGTGCTTGCGGAAACGCTCCACCATCGCGAGCGGCGCGAGCTCGGTCTCGAGGTGGATCTTCCGCCACGACGTCGCACCCGCCGGCAACGCATCGCGGTAGCTCCGCATCGGCCGGATCGCCGGAAACAGCGACTCGTCCTGCGCGCGTTCCAGACTCCGCCGGACCCACAGCACCGCCTCGCCGTCGCGCGGCACCAACAGCACACCGTCCTGCATCGTGCCGGTGAAATAGTACTGGTTGATCCGCCCGAAAAACGCCGCCAGCTCCCAGTCCGGGCAGTCGCGGTCCATCCGCACGCGAAACCGCGCCATTCGTTCGTTCAACTCGGCCAGTGGGACTTGGTGCATGGGACCCAAATTTGTAGGCGGCGGCGCGGCCACAGGAAAGAAAAGACCTGCAGGCGATCCCGCCCCCACCCGCCGGCTCGAGCGGCCGTACCCGGATCCGCATGAAACCTCCTCATGGCCGCCCCCACGTATCGCAAAATTGTTACAAATCGCTTGCGCCGGCGCGTGGCCAACCGACATCGTGTCCACGGCGTTCGCACCGCGCCCGCCGCAAACCCAAGCACACTTCCCATGAAACTCCACAGACTGCTGGCCGTGTCGGGCCTCGCGTTCGTGTCGGCCATCGCTGCGCAGGCCACACTCATCACCTTTGAACTCACCTACTCGGGAGCCTCCCGCGCGAACACCGCCACAGCCACCGGGTACATCACCTTCGACGACACCGGTCTGCCGAACCCCGGGGAATACCCGACGAAACCGAGCACCCCACCGGACCTCCCACCGAGGTTGCTCGCCGTCACGCTCCCCGACCCCGGCTCCGGCCTGCCCGACTGGTTGGTGGACCTGAGCCTGACGATCACCGGAGCCAGCGCCGGCAATGGTACGTTCGGGCTCGGCGATTTTGGAGGGTTAATTTGGGACACGGGCGGCGCCACACTCGATCTGACCCGAGAGTTGATTGGGCAGACCGTCGGGAGCTCCACCTGGGGAGCCAGCAACGGCGGAGACTTCAACCTGTTCGGCCCGGACTTTGGCGGAGTCGCCGCGATCCCGGCCATCGGCCTCGCCGACCCTGTCGATGCCGTGGCGCCGAACGGCACCAGCGCTTTCGTTCTCTCGACCAACGGCGGCAAGGGTGACGCCATGCAGTTGATCTCGATGAAGCCCACGGTCATCCCGGAGCCATCGACCTACGCGCTGCTGGCCGGCCTCGGCGCCTTCGCCATCGCCGTTTGGCGGCGGTGCCGCCGCTGAGCCAGCCCGCGCTTTCGGCCCCATTTTCGGGCGGCCCGCTTCGTCGGGCCGCCCTTTTGTCTCTTGGCCCCTGCAACAGCCACCACCGGAGGTGCCCCACCGCAGCGAACAACCTGCGGTGATCGTGGTCACACCAGACACCTGTCCTACCCGACCATGAAACTACATCGCTTCACCCGCCCCCTCCTCATCGCCCTGCTCACCGCCACCGGCCTGTTCCTCGCCACCGGTTGCACGCATGTGCGCGAAGCCACCAACGATGCCGTCGCCTGGGTGCGCGGCGCACTGCAGACCACTCTCGACGCCTCCCTCGAAGACACGGTCGCGGCCACGACCAAGGCACTGAAGAACCTCCAGTTTTCCGAAATCGCCTCGCGGGCCGACGCGTTGGCCGGGGTCGTCACCGCCAAAACCGCCCTCGGGGAAAAGATCGAAATCACGCTCACCGCGCTCACACCCACGACCTCCCGGATCGACATCCGCGTGGGCAGCTTCGGCGACGAACCCGTCTCGCAACGCATCCTCGGCGAGATTCAGATCGCCCTGCGCGACTGAAGCGGGGCGACTCCCCCGCCGCCGCCCCGCTTGGCCAACAGGACTCAGCCGTGGTGATGCTGACGAGACGCGAGCGTCGAGGGGCGAGCGCCAATCCAATTGTACACAAGGCGATTGCCCGAGGGGGCTCTCGATATGCCTCCGAAACTCCGGCTCTCGACTGAATGACTACGACTCAGGACGATCCCGAGACCACCGCAAGCTGGGCCGCACAATCGTGCAGGTAGCGCTCGAGGTTGCTGTAGCCGCTCGGGCCGATGGCTGCGCCGTCGGCCGGGTCCGCCGGGTCGAGCCCGTGCGCGGCTTCCCATTCGTCGGGCAAAGCGTCGCGATCGGTGTCGGCCGGGGGCTCGCCGCCAAGGACCTCGCCAATGCCGCCGACCAGCGCTTCGCCGGCCGGGTCCTTGTGCGGAAGGGTGGCGCCCCGGGTGCCGAGCGACTGCAGTTCCGCTATGAGCCGGCGGTCGATCGCGTCGCGGCGGATTGAACAGCCGGCTTCGCGGACGACGCGGGCGAAGGCCTCGGCGGCCGGGAGCACCGTAACCGGAATCGTGGGATGCAACGCCGGGGCGGGTTCGAAGGTGGGCAGCGTGTACTTCTCCTCGTCGGGGCGGTGGAACTCCTCGGGTGCGGCGAGGGCGCCGTCGAGCCGTCCGTTGCGGTCGAGGTCGACCCAGTTGTCGGCCTGGAAGACATGGTCGGTGGCGAGGAACTGGCCGGCGAAGCGGTCGTTCGAGGAGGGCCCCGAAACGAAGTAGTTGCCGACCACATCCAGCCAGCGGTCGGCGGCGGAGTGGCCGCCGCACAGGCCGGTGATGCCCCAGTTGTAGACGACGTTGTTGATGAACTGGATCGTGCCCTTGGCCTTCGGGTTCCGGCTCTCGTTGCTCAGCCAGAGGTTGCCGACGAGGGAGACGTTCGTGACCGAATCGACCAGCGCGCCGAAGCTCTGCGGGTGGATCGCCTCGGCCAGCAGGCAGTGCTGCACGGTGATGTCGTGGCTCTTCACGGTGATGCCGAGATCGTCCCACCGGCCCCACTGGAGCGTGCAGTGGTCGACGACGATGTTGCGGGCGTTGCTCATGCCGAGGGCTTTCTTGCCGCGGTCGCCGGCGATGCCTTGGCGGATACGCAGAAAACGGAGGATCACGTTCGAGCGGTCGCTCAGCGAGAGGCTGCGGCCGTAGAGGCAGATGCCTTCGCCCGGGGCTGTTTCGCCGGCGACGGTAAGGTTGTCGCTCAACTGCACATTGCTTTCGAGGCGGATGACGCCGCCGACCGTAAAAACGACGGTGCGGTTCGGTTGGCTGACGGCATCGCGGAAGGAGCCCGGGCCGGAGTCGGCCAATGTGGTAACGCGATAGACTTCGCCGCCGCGGCCGCCGGTGGCGAGGGCGCCGAAGCCTTCGGCGCCCGGGAAGGCCGGGAGCGGGGCGGTTGAGGCCAAGGAGAGGGTGGCGAAAGCGACGCCGAGCAGACCGACGATGGTGTGGTGGAAGAGGTTGGGTGTGGTGGGCATGGTGGTAGTTAAGGAGTCGGGGGATGCGGGCTGAAGCACCGCACCACGGGCTGGTAGGGTGGCAACGTGGCGCGGGTCTTCAGACCGCGTCGGCGGGCGGAGCCAGGGACCGCAGGCGCCCTGTCGGCCGGCTGGGTGCGGCGCGGGTTGGGCGTGGTGATGTTGAGGAGTCGGGGGATGCGGGCTGAAGCACCGCACCACGGGTTGGTGGGTTGGCAACGTGGCGCGGGTCTTCAGACCGCGTCGGTGTGGGCGCTTGCCGGACCGGGCGTGGCGCCCTCTGCGGGCCGGCAGAGCATGCCGACGGGGGAGGCGTGAGCGGCGGTGGACCGAGTCAAGGAATGCGGGCTGAAGCACCGCACCACGGGTTGGTGGGTTGGCAACGTGGCGCGGGTCTTCAGACCGCGTCGGTGGGCGGGCGTAAAAAAACGAAGGCGGGCCCCCGCCCGCCTTCGTTGAACCCGACAATAACCCCTGAAATCAGAGCTCGAAGGTGGCCGTGAGGATGAACTGGCGCGGATCGATGATGCGGAAGGCCCAGGCGGTGCCGTCGGGATTGACGGCGATCGGCTGCAGGCGACCGTCCTCGAAGGCGTTGTTGAGGTTGAGCTGCAATTTGCAGCCCACCTTGTCGTTGAAGAGCTTCAGCCGGTAGCTCGCCATGAAGTCGACGTAGTACCGGGCCTTGTCCCAGACCGGCTTCGTCGCGTCGTAGTCGCGGATGGCCTCGACGTTGTTGACGATGGTGGGCGCGGCGCCGAGGTAGCCGATCGAGCCTTTCGATTCCCAGCGGATCGCGCCGCCGACCTCGAGGTTCTTGAACCAGCGGTGATCGGTGATACCGGCGAGCTTGTAGTTGGTGACGAAGTTCGCGCGGAACTCACGGGTCTGCGTGCGGCGTTTGCCGGCGAGGGCGTTGGCCAGCGCGAGGTTGGCGTTGACGTTGTTGGTGAACCAGTCGAACGGCACGGTGTTGTTGTCGCCCCGGCTGTTCCACCAGAGGTCGCCGGTCACCGGGTCCTGGACCGTGGTCCACGTCTCCCACCGCTCGGCGATGTACTCCGCGGCCGCCGGCGACATGCTACCGTTGTAGGGCGTCGCCTGCGTGAGCGTGGTCTTCATCGTCCAGTACGGTGTCGGGTTGTAGACGACCTCGATCTCCTTGCCGCGCGAGACCGCGTCGCTGTTGTCGGCGTGGGTCCGGTTGAGGTGGCTGCGGAGGAAGACCGGGTCAACCCCGCTCAGGCTCATGACCTCGGCGTCGAGCTGGTCGTCAGTCCAGTCGGGGTGCACCAACCGCAGCTGGTTCTCGAGGAAGGTGCACAGGCCGGGATCGCCGGAGGAATTGCGATAGTCCATGCGGATGATGCGTTGGACGATGGTGTTGAGGTCGCTGGTGCCGCGGCCCTTCGCGAGGGTTTCGTACTGCTTGGCCGAGATGACGAGGCGGTCGTTGAGCAGCTTGAGCGTGAAGCCGTAGTCCTTGGTCTTGCCGGTGGGGTCGGGCATGGGCTGGCCGTACACGTCGTACACGGTGGAGCTGGGCGAGAAGCTGTTCGACTGGTTGTAGGAGAGGTTGAGCCAGCTCAGCGGCTTCACGACGACGCCCGCGGTGGTGGTATTCCCCTTGCGGCGCACCCATTCGTACTGCCCGTACTCGTCCATCGGCGACATGTCATAGTAGCCGTTGGTGTCGACGGTGGGGTTGATGGCGGGATTGGCGCTGCGGGAACGGTTGATGTTCTGCGTGACGCCGTAGGTGGGGATGATGCGGTCGCCGAAGAGGTAGGCCTGCCACGTGGCCTGGTAGGTGTTGACGAGGCGCTTGGACGGGGTGCCGCTGCGGTAGTACTCGTCGAAGGTCACATCCTCGTCGACCCACTGGCCGGTGACGCCGTTGTAGTAGTGCAGAGTGTAGTCGTAGGGGGGCGGCGAGCCGACTGCATCCGGGGCGTAGTCGACGTTCTGGCCGTTGGCGTCGCCCACATAGTACCGCACATAGGAGCGATAGGGACGGTCGTTGCGGCTGGACGGCGTGCCGTTCATCCACGAGTTGGTGGACGAGATGGTGTCCGTGTAGCCGAGGCTCCGGGTGTAGAGATCCTGGTACTCGGTCAGGCCGGTGAAGCGGTGGCGGCCGAGCCACTTCAACCAGTTCTGCTCACGCGAGAGGTCGATCTCGTAGGCGAGCACGTTGCGGTAGGTTGAGTTGTCGGTGGTCCGGCGGGTGAAAGTCGGGGATGTGCCGCCGACGTAGGTGCGCAGGAAGTAGGGGTTGTCGGTGCCGTCGAGCAACTTCTCGTTGATGTCGATGAAGACCTGCAAGTTGGAGCCGGTACCGAGGAAGCGGCGGTTGTAGCCGGAGGAATGCGCGTGGACCCAGCCGGCCTGCCAGGCGAGGGTCTGCCGCGAGCTGCGGATGAAGTACTGCTCAAGCGTGGCCATGGCGGTTTCGGTCTCCGTGGTCGCATAGTTGGGCGCCGCGAGGTTGACCGAGCTCCAGTCGTAGAGCGACTTGTCGTGGATGCTGACCGGGGTGAACAGCGGGTAGCGGGAGGAGTTTTCCGTGTAGTTGTTGCTGTTCTGCAGCAGGTAGGTCGAACCGCTGGTGCTGGTGGGCCCGGTGCCGGTGGCGCTGGGCATGCGGCCAATCGTGTAGAGCTGCATCTCGCCGTTGTCGATGTACCAGCTCGGCACGTTGGCGAAGTCGGAGTTGAGCAGGTCGATACCGTAGTAGATTGGGCGGGCCGCGGAGGCGGAGGCCTGGGCGTAGGTCAGCGAAGTGCCGTCGGCGAGGTGCACCATGCGGGTGATCGGATCCCAGGTGGGCGAACCGCTGGCGATCCAGTCGCTCGTCATGTCGCGCGGGGTGAGCGAGTTCGGCCGGTTGTTGAGGTTCCGATACGACTCGAAGCTCGCGTAGATCGTGGTGCTCTTGAAGGGGCGGAAGAAGAGGTCGGTCTCGAAGCGGCGGGTCACGTCGCTCGAGGGCTTCTGCTCGAAGCCCTTGTGGTCGTGGAGACCGAGGAAGCGGATACCGAGTTTGTCCTTGATCAGGGGCTGGTTGAAGTCGAACGAGCCGCGGTAGCTGCCCGAGCTGTCGGTGCGCAGGGTGACGGAGGCCCTGCGGTGGCTGGCGTTGGCCTTGGCCTTGATGAAGTTCACGCTGCCGCCGGCGTTGCCCATGCCGAAGATGTTGGAGTTGGGGCCGCGGGAGATCTCGACGGCGTCGACGTTGTAGGTGTCGATCGGGGTGCTGGCGCCGAAGCCGTCGAGCGCGATGTTGGCGGAGGTGAGACCGCGCATGCGGTTGGCGCCGCCGGGGTTGTTGGCGACGTTGTCGGTGACGTTGCCGCGATCGAGGGTGAAGTCGGTGTACTGGTGGGTGCCCTCGGTGTTGAGCTCGTACTTGAAGATGTCGTTGATGTCGGTCGCGGCGGTATCCTGAAGCTGCTGCTTGGTCACGACGGAGATCGACGCCGCGAGGTCCTCGAGATTCGAGTTGATGCGGGTGCCGGACAGGGTCGAGATCGCCTGGTAGCCGCGGTCGTTGGAGGCGTTGACCTCGAAGGGCGAGAGCACGACGATGTCTTCATCGGCCGTGTCGATGGCGGCGGGGGAATCCGACGGGCGGGCCGGCGATTCCTGGGCGAAAACGGCGGGCGCAACCGCGGCGGCGAGCGTCAGAAGCGAGGCGGACAGCGCCAAACGGGGAGCGGGTGACGGGGTTGTCTTCATGCGAGCTGTGTGGTTTGGGAACGGCCGAGCGGGGCGGACGAGATACGGGGTTGCGACCGGCACTCGGCCGAAAATGCCGTCGCGGGCCGGAAGCTGTCGCGTCGGGACCCACGGATCGAACCGGCGCGTTTCGTTCCGTCAGAATTCGACGGGCTGGCCTCCGCGGCCACGCTGGCGCAGGAATGGGCTCCGGTGAAAGACGACCCCCGACCCACAATGAGGAGCATGGCCCAGGAACTGGGCCTTTCGCGCACCACGGTCTCCGACGCGTTGCGGGACCATCCCCGCGTGAAGGCGAAGACGCGGGTGGAGGTGCAGGCGTATGCGCGTTCGGTCGGCTACCGCTTCAACCCGCTGGCGAGCTCGATCCTGAGCGAGGTGCGGCGCACGCGCCTGTCGGCCTTCCACGGGGTGCTGGCGGTCGTGAGTCTCGACGAACCGGCGCGTCCCCAGTTTCCGGGTCCCTACTGGCACGACCTGCTCGCGGGGGCGGCGGACCGGGCGGACCATCTCGGCTTCAAGCTGGAGCGGTTTCTGGTCGGGTCGCCGGGGGTGTCCGTGCACCGGCTCGACAAGATCCTGCAGTCGCGCGGTATCCGGGGAGTGATGATCATGCCCGCGTGGGGGCGGCCGGACTTCCGGCATCTGGACTGGTCGAACTATGCGGGCGTGTATGTCGACTACCTCATCGACCGGCCGGCGTTGCATTCGGTGTGTCCAGATCATCCACGCGCGATGGTCACGGCGCTGGAGAACCTGCGCCGGCTCGGGTATCGGCGGCCGGGGCTGGCGTTGCTGGAGCCCGACAGCGCGCGGGTGCAGAACCGCTGGGCGGCGGCGTTTCTCGCCGAGGTCACTCTGGTCAAGGGCTTCGAGCTGCTCCCGCCGCTGCTCATGCCGCAGCCCGACGAGGCGTTGTTCGCCAAGTGGTTCAAGCGCCACAAACCCGACGTCGTGCTGGGCCACCGCACCGAGTACGTCTCGTGGATGGAGCGCTGTGGTGCGCGGGTGCCCGCCACCCACGGCTTCTGCTGCCTGAACATCCATCTCAACGACGCGCCGGCGGCCGGGCTCGATCTCCAGCCGTTCCAGATCGGCGTGTGCGGGATGGACATCGTGATCAGCCAACTACACCGCAACGAGTACGGCATTCCGGCGCTGCCGCACACCACCAACGTGCCCGCCCACTGGGTCGACGGACCGACCCTGCCACCGGTGCCCGCTGCAGGCGTGCCGGCGGGGCAGGCGTGAGCGGCGGTGGACCGAGTCGGGGGATGCGGGCTAAAGCACCTCACCACGGGGCTGGTGTATCGGCAACGTGGCGCGGGTCTTCAGACCGCGGCGGTGGGCACGCTTGCCGGACCGGGCGTGGCGCCCTCTGCCGGCCGGCAGAGCATGCCGGCGGGGGAGACGTGAGCGGCGGTGGGCCGAGTCGGGGGATGCGGGCTGAAGCACCGCACCACGGGGCTGGTGTATTGGCAACGTGGCGCGGGTCTTCAGACCGCGTCGGTGTGGGCACGCTTGCCGGACCGGGCGTGGCGCCCTCTGCGGGCCGGCAGAGCATGCCGGCGGGAGAGGCGTGAGCGGCGATGGACCGAGTCAAGGGATGCGGGCTGAAGCACCGCACCACGGGGCTGGTGTATCGGCAACGTGGCGCGGGTCTTCAGACCGCGGCGGTGGGCACGCTTGCCGGACCGGGCGTGGCGCCCTCTGCCGGCCGGCAGAGCGTGCCGGCAGGGGAGGCGTGAGCGGCGATGGACCGAGTCAAGGGATGCGGGCTGAAGCACCGCACCACGGGGCTGGTGTATTGGCAACGTGGCGCGGGTCTTAAGACCGCGTCGGTGGGCGCGCTTGCCGGACCGGGCGTGGCGCCCTCTGCCGGCCGGCAGAGCGTGCCGGCAGGGGAGGCGTGTGAGCGGCGGCGGACCGAGTCAAGGGATGCGGGCTAAAGCACCGCACCACGGGGCTGGTGTGCCGGCAACGTGGCGCGGGTCTTCAGACCGCGTCGGTGGGCGCGCTTGCCGGACCGGGCGTGGCGCCCTCTGCCGGCCGGCAGAGCGTGCCGGCAGGGGAGGCGTGAGCGGCGATGGACCGAGTCGGGGGATGCGGGCTGAAGCACCGCACCACGGGGCTGGTGTGCCGGCAACGTGGCGCGGGTCTTCAGACCGCGTCGGTGTGGGCGCGCTTGCCGGACCGGGCGTGGCGAGGGCGGATGAGGGCGGGCGCCTACGGCATGCGGTTGAAGCCCTCCGCCCGCACGGTCCAGCGCCCGTCCTTCGGGAAGCCCGGGGCGGGTCCTTCGGGGGCGCCCTCCCAGCCGCCGGCCATCGTGCCGACGGCGAGCAGCAGCGACGCGTTCACCGGCAGATAGGCCGGGCAGCCGGCCGGCTCCTTCGGGCGGCGCACATGGCCGTTGTTCATGAAACGCGCGGCCGGGGCGGGGCTGGTGAGGATCGCCACCGCCGTCTCCGCTTCTCCAAGACGAGCCGCGGTCAACGCGCCCTGCCCCATCGCCCAGCTCACCCAGCGCTCGATGCCGTTGCGCCGGGTCACCTCCGTGAACGTCCGATGCACGGTCGCCGGATCGACGATCGCGGTCTGCGGCATGAAGCCGAGGACCATCAGCATCGAGGTCGGCAGCCCTCCCTCGCCGTCATAAATCTCCGGGTACGTCTCGATTTCCACGTAGCGCCCGCCGCGCTCCGGCAGCCGCGAGAGGCGCTGCAGGATGTCGGCCCAGAGCGGCTCGGGCTCGAGGCCGAGCCGCGCCCGCCACTGCTGGGCGACCTGCAGGCCGTAGTACCAGTAGGCGAGTTCGAAGGTCGGGTTCTGGGTAAGGTTCTCGCCGGACTTCTCGCTCACGTTCTTGATCGGGGGGCCGAGCACGTAGCGGCCGGTCGACTCGTCGAGGTGGGCGAACGAGGCGAGGAACTTGGCGGACTCGAACACGATCTCGCGGTACTGCTCGAGCGTCGCGCGTTCGGGGCGCGAGCGGTACACGAGTTCGCACAGGGCGATCGGGTTGGGCTGGTTCCAGATGATGAACGCATTGATCGAGCCCGGCGACGAGCGGCCGTCGATGCCCGCCATCTTCGGCCAGCGCACGCCGTCGAAGCCCTGCGCGGCGGCCTCGGCCTGCCCGCGCGGCAGGATGCGCTGGTACCACGCCAGGCCCTTCTCGATCAGCTCGGTGCGGCCCCACGCGTGGAACTGCGCCGCGTGCCAGTAGTACATCTCCGTGTTGTGCTTCCCGAACCAGGTGATGTTGGTCAGCCCGTCCTCGGCGGGCGGCATGCCGCCCGCGTAGTTGATCTTCACGAGGTACTGCGAGAGCACCACCCGGCGCTCGAGCTCCGCCGCGCGCGGATCGGTGCTGCCGGAGAGGTCGAGCGCCGCCCCCTTCGTCCAGTAGTCGGCCCAGCCGCGCTCGCTGGCGGCGCGTGTATCCGAAAACGAGAGCCGCTCGGTCGGGCCGCCCTCGGCGGTGAACTCGCAGGCGAAGGCGAGCGTGTCGACGCCCGCGGAGCCGAGCCGGAAGTCGTGCGGGGCCGCCTCCGTCAAGGTGCTCGCGCCCTCGCTGCCAAGGGTCACGCGGTAGGCGCTGTCGTCGAGCGTGCGCAGGAGTTGGTGGCAGTGCGGCTCGTCGCGCACCACCGCGGTGCGGTGGCGGTCGGGCTTCGACCAGTCCAGCGGGGGCTTGTTGCGGGTGCCCGGCTGGTACGAATACGGGAAGCGGATCCGCACCTGCAGCGCGCCGGTCTTCAGCAGCGGCGACTCGATGCGCGCGGCCAGCGCGCTGCGCTCGGCGTGCGCCACCGTCTCCACGACCACGGGCTGGCCGGCGACCGTGTACGTGCTGCGCACGATGCCCGTCCACAGGTCGAGCGTCTGCACGATCGCGCCCAGGTCGGTCGGCTCGAGCGGCTGGCCGTCGAGCACGAAACCGATCTGCCCGAGCGGGATCGGGTGCGGGTTCTCCCGGAAGTACGCCCCGGCCGGGCTGTTCTGCAGCCCGGCGAAACGGATCGTGCGCCCGTGGAAGTTGTACTCCTTGGTCGCGTCCTCGAGCGCGAGCCCGTCGGGGTTGGGGAACGAGTGCCACGCCCACGTCGAGAGCGTCTCGAGCGGGATGCCGTCCTCGTGGTAGATCGTCTCCAGAGACTGGAGGCCGGTGACGTCCACCGTGAACGCGAAGTCGCCGTTGCCCACGCTCAGCGGGCTCTCGGGATCGACGCGGTCGACCCGCACGGTGTGGCGCGCGACCAGCGCATGGCGGTCGATCGGCGGCGCGGCGGTCTCCGCCATGGATTTCAGGGTACACAGCGCGAGGACGGCGCCGCAGCACAACAGGGTGACGAGGGGATGCTTCATGGAAAGGGAGGGGAACAAAGGGAGGGGAACGCCCGGGCCGACGACGTTCCGGGCGCGTTGGTGCCGAAAGCAAGCCGGCGCGGCAAACGTCGCGAGGTGGCCTTTCTCAGACGGTCTGAAACGGAAGCCCCGGCCCGGGGGTGGTTGGTCTTGTGTCGCGAATGAAACCGCGCTGGCTTCCGTCGCATCGCCGGCCGCTTCCGCCCCGGAAGCCGCGGCGCCTTTCGCCCAACCGGTTTTCCCCATGTCCCGCCTGTTCGCCGCCGCCCTTGCCCTCGGAACCTTCACCTCGGCCGTCGGCGCCGATGTACCGAGCGCCCGACGCTTCACGCCCAACCTCGCCGACAACCTCGAGCGGCCGCTGCGCTACCGGCCCGAAGGATCCGACTTCGTGATCGTGGACGGTGCGGAGTTCTTCAACCGCTCGCTCTACGGCGGGAACACCGCGTTCCGGGTCGACGGCGGCGACCGGCCCGAGTTCGTGCTCTACCTGCCCGGCCGTGGCGGCAACCTCCGGCTCGGCGTGCGCACCGCCGGCGGCGCGAAATGGCTGCATGCGGCCGCCCACGTCGAGACCCGCTACCGGCCCGGCGAGCTGCGCTACGAGATCCGCGACCCGCTGCTGGGTGCCGGCAACGTCCTCCGCCTCGCCGCGCTCGCTCCGGTGCGCACCGAGGGCTTGATCCTGCGCGCCGAACTGGTGTCCGGAACCGGCACTACAGAGGGCCCGGCGCCGGAGCTGCTCTGGGCGTTCGGCGGCGTCAACGGCCAGCGTGGCAAGCGCGACGGCGACATCGGCACGGAGAAGGTGCCGATCGGCGAATGGTTCCAGCTGCGCCCGGAGTTCTGCCGCGGCAACCGGATCGAGCTGGCCGCGCCGGGCTTCCGGCTGCGCGCGCCGAAGGCCACCATCGTCGGCACGATGCCGGAGGGCGCGCAACTCGCGCTCGGCGACGCCGAGCAGTGGGACGACCCCGCCGCGCTGCTGGCCGGGGCGGGCGCCGCCCCCGCGAATCCGGTCGTGGTCGGCCATGCCCCGCTGCTGCCGCAACGCCCCCTCCTGCTCGCGCTGCAACGGGTTCCGGCGGATACGGTCCCGGCGCCCGGAAACGG